>CAZDDI010000012.1:0-87551 GCA_964504195.1 uncultured Anaerolineales bacterium | reverse complement strand
CAAAACTCCCTCAAAAAAAATCCCCCCTTTCCCCCGCTTGCGGGGGAAAGGGGGCCGGGGGATAGGGGGAAAACTCCCCAATAATTTGTCCTATACCCATTGCCAAGTAGGTAGTTACGAGTAGAATGGAATCCATGCCAACGCCATTTCAGCATTTAGTGTATGCGCAAGCTCTGTTGGATGACCCGACACCACTCGGCGCGCGCCTCCGGGCGCAGCCGGGGGTATTTCTATTGGGCAATACCGCCGGGGATGTGCAAGCGGTGAGCGGACAGCCGCGCCCAGAGACGCACTTCTACGTCTTCCCGCCACGCGAGGAACAGCGCGCCAGCGCCGTTATGTTGACGATGCACCCGGAACTGGCCGATGCGCGTGCGCTCACGCCGGAGCGAGCGGTCTTCGTCGCCGGATACATCGCGCATCTGATCTGGGATGAGGTGTGGGCCTGGGAGGTTTACATCCCCTGCTATCTCGAATCGGGAATGTGGGAGGAGCGGTTGACGCGGGTGGTACATCACAACGCGGTGCGCGTGCTGCTGGATCGCCGGGCTGAACAGGCGTTATTGACGTTGCCCACGCTCACGGCGGCGTTGCGCGCGGCGAAACCGGTGGGCTGGCTGCCCTTCGTCGCGGATGCTGCGCTCGCGCGTTGGCGCGACTGGCTCGTGGAGCAGCTCGAGCAACCAGGGCAAAAGGCCACCGCGCAGGTCTTCGCCGAGCGGATGGGTGTGCCAATAGAACTGCTCGAAGCGCAAGTGCGCGAGGTAACAGCCGCCGCCAACAGCGACGATCCGTGGATGCGCCAGCTTTGGGCCGCCATCGCCCGCTATGAAGCACGGGGCTATGAAGAAACTTACGCAGCAGTGAAAACGTATTTCAAGTAGCAAGCCGCAAGCGACAAGCAATAAGTCACCAGCAACAAGGAGCAACCATGAAAATTCTAGTCACAGGTGGAGCAGGATACATCGGCAGCAACGTGACGGCGGCACTGCTGGAGGCCGGGCATGAGGTCACGGTGTACGATAGTCTGGTCAAGGGCTACCGGGCGGCGGTGCCGGCGGGCGCGACGTTCGTGCAGGGCGATATTCTGGATCGCGCCGCGCTCGATGCGGTGCTGGGCGGCGCGGGCTTCGAGGCGGTGTTGCACTTCGCGGCCTTCATCGAGGCAGGCGAATCCATGCAGGACCCCGGCAAGTTCTTCCATAATAACGTCACCGGCAGCATGACGCTCATCGAGGCGATCTCGGCGCACGGCGTGCCGCGCTTCGTGTTCTCTTCGACGGCGGGGCTGTACGCCAGCAAGGATGCGCCGCTCAATGAGGCTGATCCCATCGGCCCGGCCAACGTCTACGGGCAGACCAAGTGGATGATGGAGCAGGTGCTCGATTGGTACTCGCAGGTGAAAGGCCTGCACTATGCCGCGCTGCGCTATTTCAATGCGGCGGGCGCGATGCCGGAGCGCGGCGAGGCGCATCAGCCGGAATCGCACCTGATCCCGCTGGTGTTGCAGGTGGCGCTGGGGCAACGGAAGCAGGTCGCCATCTACGGCGACGACTACCCCACCCACGACGGCACTTGTATCCGCGACTACATCCACATTCAGGACTTAGCCACCGCGCACCTGCTCGCGCTCGATGGGCTAGCCTCGCGGCAGAAGATGATCTACAACCTGGGCAATGGCGCGGGCTACTCGGTGAAAGAGGTCATCGAGACGGCGCGGGAGATCACGGGGCATCCCATCCCGGCGCAGGTGACACCCCGGCGACCCGGCGATGCGGCGATTCTGGTGGCCGACGCCGCCCGCATCCGCGCGGAGCTGGGCTGGGAGCCTCAGATTCCTACCCTGCGCGACATCGTCGCCAGCGCATGGACGTGGCATCAGGCCCATCCGCGCGGGTATGCGTGAGTCTTTCAGAGAGACCTGTCAGGTTTCAAAAACCTGACAGGTCTATGCCAAGCCAACGATAACAAAAATTTCGTGAGGATTTCCGGGGTGGTTAGGGCGAGGCAATCCCCGGCAGATCGAACATGGGCAGATACATTGGGTATACCAAAAGCCTCGTCGAGTTTGGCGAAGCAGGGATTGCCTCGCCCGAACGTGTATTGGAGATTTTCAGAAAGGGTATCGCGCTAGAAGTGTTTGTCTTGAGCATAGCCACCCCCGCACCGAAACGCGGGAATGACGAGGTAAGGGGACTTGGAACAAGCCGACCCACAACGTTGAGCAACAGCGGGAGCAGTTCGAGTATCTGTTACTGCTGTATGATCCGCTCACAAGGGAATCTTACACGCGGGTTATGTATACATGCGATAGGAATTTACGCTAAGCAAATTGTTGATTTTGGCTAATTTTAGGCCACAACTACCAAATTCATATTTAAGGAGAAGTATGTGGGATACTACGAAGTAGCTCAAGTTTGTCTTGATGGGCATATGATTACAAACAGATACAATCGCAACCTGGAATTAAGAAAGCGATTTTGTGATAAATGTGGGGCCGAAACGATTCATCAATGCCGTAGCTGTAATACGCCGATCCAGGGCAAATACATTGTTGAGGGAGCTGTGGTCCTTGGTAGCGGACCAGGCAGCCCTCCATCGTATTGTCATAACTGCGGAAAATCTTACCCATGGACTGAAAGGCGATTAGAAACAGCACGCTATCTTATCGAAGAAGCAGATGAGCTAAATGAAGAAAAAGAAGAATTGGTTAGCAGTCTTCCTGACTTAGTAAATGATACGCCACGGACCGCAAGTGCGGCTGCCAGGTTGAGAAAAGCACTTAGTAAAGTAGGGGAACATACTGCATTAGCCCTCAAAGAAATATTCATAGAAATTGCGAGCGAAACCGCAAAAAAGTTGCTATTCCCGGGTATTTGATACCCAAGCGCTTCTTAAAATTCACCCTTCATCCCGGAAGTGAATATGAACCCTACCTATTCCTCTTCCTCGCTACACTACTATGTCCCAGCCTGGCATTGCAGCGGACGGGGAAGGTATAGCAGAATAAAAAGGATATTCCAACCATGAAACGTACGTCTTACCTGATCGCTGGGCTGACGAGCGTTGTGCTTATCTCCTGTATGTTGACCTTGCTGGGGTTGTATACGCTGACGCGCCCCTCACACCGGGTTATCCACACCTGGAAACAGCCCGATGATATTCCTTATGACGGAGCGACTTACTACTTATCCATCGTCGAAGCCGATTTGGATTGGCGCGGATTCCCGGTGCATGTTTCGCGCCGGTACTATATCTATGTGGGACGGGATAGCGACACGCCGGTTTACGGACATACACTTGATTTTTCATTCTTCCCGTTTTCCGAAGATATTGACACGCACATTCAACAATCAGCTGTTCTATGGTCAGCAGATGGCGTGACCCTGGAAACACTATCGGGCCATCGCCTGTTCATTCCTCAGCGGATGTTCACCGGTGGGCGGTAACTGCTCACCCCTCACTGCTTACGGAGGTAATTTTTATGAAACGGTATCTTTTCCTCTTCCTCGCTGCGCTCCTCTGCCTCGGCCCGGCGCAAGCGGGACGGGCGCAGCCCGCGCCCGCTGTGACGCCGCCACCGGAGGTGGCATCGTACAGCATCGAAGTCCGCTATGACCCGGAGACGCACCAGCTCGCCGGAGAGCAGACCATCCGCTACACCAATCGCACCGATACGCCCTTCCCCGATCTGGTCTTTCACCTCTACCTCAACGCCTTCCGCAGCGAGGAAACGCTGTGGATGCGCGAGGCCGGGCCGGACCATCGCGGATTCACGTTCAACCCGGAGCATAACGGCTGGTCACGCATCGAATCGCTCACACTCGCTGATGGCACCGCGCTGACCGTCGCGGCAGTAGATACCGACGAGACCCTCGTCCGCGCGGAGCTGCCGCGGCCCATCGCACCCGGCAAGACGGTGACATTGCAGCTCGTCTTCAGCGCGCAACTGCCAGAGGTCTTCGCCCGCACCGGCTGGGCCGATGACGGCGACTTTGTGATGGCCGGGCAGTGGTTCCCCAAGTTGGGCGTCTGGGAGGGCGCGGATGGCTGGAATGCACACCCCTTCCACGCCAACAGCGAGTTCTACGCCGATTTCGGCACCTACGAGGTCGCCATTACGCTGCCGGAAGGGTGGATTACCGGCGCGTCGGGCGTTTCGCTGGGCGAGCCGGAGCGCAACGATTACGGCATGGAAACGCATCGCTACCGCGCCGAGCACGTCATTGATTTCGCGTGGACGGCTTCGCCGCACTACCGCGCGCTCACGCGCAACGTGGACGGCGTCACCGTGCACGTGCTCCACTATCCGGAAATGCGCGGCACCGCCCAACGCATCCAGCGCGCTACAGCGGACGGCCTGCGGCTGTACGCCGAGTGGTACGGGCCTTATGGGATGGGTCTGTATCCCCACCTCACGGTAGTGTCTATCCCACCGGGCGCAGGCGGCGCGGGCGGCATGGAGTATCCCACCTTGTTCACCGTAGGCGCGATGGAAATGGGCGTCCCCCTGCCAGCCTGTATCAAACTGCTGGAAATCGAAACCATCCACGAGCTGGGACACCAATGGTTTCAGTCCGTCGTCGCCAGCAATGAGGCCGAAGAACCCTGGCTCGATGAAGGCTTCACCGATTACATCACCACCCGCGCCATGGAGGTGCTCCACAACGGCGCAATGTCCGATTGCGGCGGGTGGAACTTCTCGTACCTGGCAAACCATCGCCTATCGTATCTCATGCAGCCAGACGTAGTGGTTGCTCGTCCGGCTTGGGAGTATGCCGGCCTGATGGACTACGCTGTCGCCACCTACTCCAAACCCGCGCTCGCGCTCACCACGTTGGAGCGCATCGTGGGCGAGGAAGCCATGCTCGGCTTCATGCGTGCCTACTATGAGCGTTACGCCTTCGCTCATCCCTCCACGCAGGATGTGTGGGATGTGATGGCCGAAACGCTGGGGCAAGAAATGGCCGATTGGTTCTTCGAGAGCTGGATTTTGGGTAGCGACGGCATGGATTGGTACATTCTGGACATGGGAGAGACCCATGTCATTATCCAACAACGTGGCGGAGTTTGCACCCCTGCGACAGTGCATGTACAACGGCGTGGAACTGCGCTGGAAGAAAAAGTCCTCTCCTGCGATTCCCTGGTCACTTCCCTAAGTGGCGTAGAGCGCTTGATTTCAGTAGAAATTGATCCAGACCAGACATTGCCCATTGACTGGGACCTTGCCAACAACGGCCAGCGCCACACGCCCGATCCCGCGCCCTTGCTGGGGCTTGCCGTGCGGATGATTTTGTTCCTGCAAGACCTGTTCCTCGGTGGAGGTGCGGCATGGTAACGGGACTCAAACACTTCTTCACCCGCCCCTTGCCCTGGTTACTGCTCCATCTCGTGAACCTCTTGCCGGCGCTTCTGCTAGGGCCGCTGCTCGTTGGCTCGTTCACCTGGATGGCGCGGTATCCCCTGTTCCGTATCGCGCTCACAGAACGCTCACTGGATGGGCTGATTGACATTTTCATGCACGCGGCGGAAGCAGCCAGCGACGCCTCCCCCCTTACGCTAATCGGATTCGCTCTCCTGTCCCTACTCTTGCCGGTATTGCTCTCGCTGCGCGTCTTTCTGGAAGGCGGCGTGCTACTCACCTACGCCGAACCCACCGCGCCCGGCCTACGTCGCTTTTTTACCGGATGCTGGCGCTGGCTCGGCACATTTTTGGCGATTAACCTCTTGGGCTGGATTGCCATCACGCTCATCGCAGCGGTCGGCGGCGCACTCGTCGCGCTGGTGTGGAACGTCGCCCTGTGGCTGGGGCAAACCCTCGCCGTGTTGACCTTACTCCTGCTGGGCGTGCTCGTCACCTGGATTGAGCTGGCGCGCGCCGCCGCTGTCGCCCACGATACGCGCAACGTCTTCGCCGCGTTGCGCGAGAGCGGCGCACTCTTCGTGCGGCGTCCCCTACAGCTGCTGGGACTGGTTGGTGGCGCGCTGGCGGTACAGGTGCTGTTGATGCTGCTCAGCCGGGCCGTCATGCGCGCGATTCCCATCCCCTGGTGGTTGCTGAGTCTGGCCGTAGGGCAGCTCGTCATCTTCCTGCGGCTGGGCATGCGCATGGCCCGCCGCGCCGGGATGGTAGGGCTGTGCGCCGTGCAACGGCAAGCGTGAAAACGTGAGGCGTGAAACGTGATGTTCTTCACGTTTCACGCCTCCTGTTTCATCCACCATCTATGCAAAACACCCCCATGCTATTGCTCCCCTTGCACACCCTCCAACCGAGTCAGCTCTACATCAGCGCGGCGAAGTTGGCAACGATAGAGTCCGCGTGGCAACCACCGCGCCTGGAAACCCTCACTCCCATCCCCATCAAAGCGCTGCATGGGCGCATCATCTATACCGACGGGCACACGCGCGCTTTTGCCGCCTGGCGCGCGGGGTTCAGCGAGATACCGGTGATTTGGGATGAGGACGATCTGGATTGGGAGGCGTATCAGATCTGCGTGGAGTGGTGCCTGGAGGCCGGCATCCGCACGGTGATGGATTTAGCCGGGCGGGTGCTGCCGCACGCAGAGTACGAGGGGCTGTGGCATGAGCGCTGCCGGGTCATGCAGGCGGGGTTGGAGAAGGAAAGGCAAGCACGGTAATAGTGTTCATAAAAGGACTTGATATCTATACGCCATTGGCGTTTTGAGATAGATTGCTGAAGAGGAATATCCATAAAAAACGAACTATTCGCTGAATTGGTTGCCAGTATGCGTGAGGGCGGCACGATCCTGCGTGGCGAAGCGGCACCAGCACGCCCGGTTGACATCACAGGGCCGGATGTCAAAGGCATCCGCGCCGGATACAACCTGTCCCAGAGCGAGTTTGCTGCGCTCATGAGGATTAGTGTGGCGACCTTGCGTAACTGGGAACAGGGGCGCCGCAGTCCCGAAGGCCCGGCACGAATTTTGCTACAAGTCGCCGCTAAGTATCCCGAAGCCGTATGGGATGTAGTGCAGTCGCTAGGGCATTAGCCCAATCTCGTATGGCAGCGTCATTAACTGCTCCAGATACGCCCGCTCCACCGCGCGCCGCGCTTGAATCTCCCGTCGCTTGCGCAACATTCGCGGTAGCCCCCACAGCCCCGCCGCCATGCCGCGCAGCGTCGCCCGCGCTTCTTTGCCCCGCCACGCTTTGGCCGCCGCCCACGCGATGCCCCACACGCCGCCCAATACTTCGCGCCAGTGCGCGCGCCACAAATCCGCCGGGTAATTCTTCGCCAGCATCCACAAGCGATTCCGCCCATCGTAGTACGAGGCGGTCACGCCGCCGCCGGAAGCCTTGAGCTTGTGGTACACCACCGCCGTCGGGACGTACAGACAGCGCCAACCCGCCAGCTGCGCCCGCCACGCCAGATCCGCATCTTCCAGCGAGAAGAAGAAATCATCATCCAGTAGTCCAATCTCATCCAAAATCGCCCGGCGATAGGCCGCGCTGCCCCCGCACGCGCTGAAGACGTAGGCGGGATGATCGTACTGGCCCACGTCCTGCTCCCACACGCCGCGATTGTGCGGCAAGCCATCCGGCGTGACGAAGTCGCCCGCCGTGTGGAAGGTATCGCGCCGGTCGAAGAGCAGCATCTTCGAGGCGACCAGCCCCACCTCCGGGTGCACGTCAAAGGCGGCGGCGATCTCCGCCAGCCAGCGGGGATCGGCCTCCGTGTCATTGTTCAGCAGGATAGCGACCTCGCCCTGCACCGCCGCGAAACCCGCGTTGCACGCGCCCGTGAAGCCACGATTTGTCTCCAGCGGCAACACGCGCACCTCCGGGTAGCGCGCCAGCACCGCGAGAGAGTCATCCGTCGAGGCGTTATCCACCACGACGACCTCGAAATCCTGCCACGTCTGCGCCCGCAAGCTATCCAGGCAACCGGGCAAGTGGTGCGCGCCGTTCCAGTTGGGGATGATGATACTAATACGTACTGCGTAATGCGTGATGGGTGGAGTAGCCAATGCTCGCTCGCTTTTTCGCTGATTCGCTCACTCGGTCAGAAATTCCGCCAGCGCTTCTTGCCAGGGGCGAAAAACGATGCCTAGCGCCGCCGCCGCGTTGTTTTCCAGCGGCGCGTAGGGCGGCGGGGAACTGGCACGCTGGAACTCGGCCAGCGTAATCGGTTCGACTGGGATGTGTTCCCGTCCGCTGAGGCGCAGGATTTCTTTGGCGAATTCATAGCGCGAGGCCGCACCCGCGTTGACGCCGTGATAGATGCCGTAGGCGTGTGTCTCGATGAGCGCAACGATGGCCTGGGCCAGATCAGCGACGTAGGTGGGATTGCCCACCTCATCGGCGACGACTTTGAGAAAACCGCGTTCGTCGGCGAGTTGGATGATGCGATGCGGGAAGTTGCGTCCGCCGGGCGCGTAGAGCCAGGCCGTGCGGACGATGTAAAAGCGCGTGAGTAAATTTTGCACATACCACTCGCCCGCCAGCTTCGAGCGTCCGTAGGCGTTGACGGGGTTCCGGGTGGCCCACTCGTGGTAGGGCACGTCGGCCTGCCCATCGAAGACCTCGTTAGTGCTCACATAGAGCAGCTCCGCCTCAACTGCGGCGGCGGCGAGCGCGACGTTCTGCGTCCCCATCGCGTTGACGCGATACGCCAGCGCGGGATCACGGGCGCAGCCGTCCACATCCGTCATCGCGGCGGGATGGAGGATAAGATCGGGGCGGAAATCGCGTGCGAGCACCAGTAGTCCCTTGCGGTCGGTGATGTCGTGTTCGGGCAAATCCAAGCCGAGTACTTCATACTCGCCCAGCAGCGGCAGCAACGCGCGGCCTAGTTGCCCCTTGTGTCCGGTCAGAAGGATTTTCATTAGAAACAGACTCCTTGTGTTGTAACTTCCCCTTGAGTCTAACACATTTCGACAATTTGACTATATTTATCCTATCGCCTTATCCCAGGGGAATCAAAGTGTTTGGTCGGTAAAGTTAGGAAGTACAGCGTCGCGCATGTTGGTTGTGACCCATTTGCCCCGCACACGACAGATCTATTACAGAGCTTACAATTCCAACTTTCGGCGATTAAGGTTATAATGAGGTATGAATCCATGCGTCCAGGGGTATTAGGGGGTAAAATATGAAAGCGCGTTCTATGTGGCTATATGTAGGATTGTTCATCATACTCTCGCTGTTGCTCGCAAGCCCGACAGCAGCGCAGTCGCTCACCTATCAAGTGCAAGCGGGCGATACGCTTTCTAGCATCGCGCAGCACCATGGGGTAAGCGTAAGTCAACTCGCTGCCGCCAACGGCTTGACCTTACAATCATGGGTCTACACTGGACAACGGCTGGTGATCCCCAGCCATGCGACTACGCCTGTTAGCAACGGAGTGTATGTGGTGCAGCCGGGCGATACGCTCATCACAATTGCCCTACGGCACAACATCAACGTGAGCCGTTTAGCCGCTGCTAATGGGCTGGCGTGGAACGCCTGGGTCTATTCCGGGCAGCGGTTGACCATCCCCGACACGCCATCCACACCCACACAACCCGCACCACCAGCAATCGGCGGCGTCCATGTGGTACAGGCTGGCGAAAACCTGTTTCGGATCGGGTTACGTTATGGCACGACAGCTGCTGCAATCCGCACCACAAATGGATTGACCTCAGACACTATCTATGTGGGACAGCGGTTGACGATCCCCGGCGCAGGCAGCAATCCCCCCACGCGTCCGCCGGTTTCCACACCACCCCCAGGGCACGGCGCAGCAGGCGAGAAATGGATCAGCATCAACCTGAGCCAGCAAACCCTCACCGCTTATGAAGGCTACACCCCCGTCTTCACCGCGATTGTTTCCACAGGTACCAGTCGCACACCCACCGTAGTGGGGACCTACAACGTCTACGTCAAATACGTTTCCACCACCATGTCCGGGCCAGGGTATCATTTGCAGAATGTACCATACACGATGTATTTTTATCGCGGCTATGGGATTCACGGCACCTACTGGCACAACAACTTCGGCACACCAATGAGCCACGGCTGCGTCAACATGCGCACACCGGAAGCAGAATGGCTCTACAACTGGGCACCAGTGGGAACAAAGGTAGTGACGCACTATTAAAGAAAGCGTAACTATACAGCCTCAATGCCTTTAAGTAAAGCATAGACCTGGCAGGTTTCAAGGTCTTGAGTCGCAGTGGATCACAAATCTGCTTGTAGAGCACGATTATGAATTTTAAGAAATTAATTCGTAAATAAGGTTTTGTGTCAAGTTGGTCGTTCTAAAAATAAAATGATACCCCCTATCCCCCTGCCCCCTTTCCCCCGCAAGCGGGGGAAAGGGGGGCTTTTTTTGTGGGGTTTTTGGGCGGCGAAGCCGCCGCCCAAAAACCCCGTTATTCTTCTCCCCCGCGCCGCACAGCGGCGTGGGGAGGGGCAAGGGGGTGGGGTAAAATTCTCAATTTGTAATTTTTTAAGAAGTAATTCTTGCAAATGGTTTTATTTCCGGTTCATTTTCTTGATTTTCATTATCGTGCTACGAACCGTCTGCGGTTGAGATTGCGCCGTTCACAGACGAACGGGGCGTTCGCAGAGACGTGGCTCGCAATGGTGACATGAATGCGGGGCGACGCGCTATGAAAGCGTGTCGCCCCGCATTTAGTTGTAGTTGTAGTTAAGGTCGAATCTCGCCAGCGAACCATGTGCCGGCGGAAACCCAACCATTTCCATTGCCACCCCACCCTTGATTAACATAAAACTGGCGGTCGTATTCTGTCCAGCAGGCGATGAAACAGCGGCGTCGCGAACGCCAGCGGTAGCCGTAGGCCAATGGGTAGTGAGTGAGCCACCCTGTACCGATGATGGCCGGGGTGCCACGGTAAATGATGGAATCGCGCGCCCGATCACGCAACCCGCCCGTGTGAATTCCCAAGACGTTGTAGTGGGTGGAAAGGCTGGTTCCTGAGCGGTTGATTAAGTAACCGGCGGCTTGACCCATATTCCAGGGTGCCGTTGCCCCACTGCCGAAGGCACAGAAAGTATTGATGCGCCCGCGGATCTCCCAAATCATATTCCGCACACCTGTATCCATATTTTGCGGCGCAACTACATTCGCGCCGTAACCGCCGTTCTGCCGGTAGAGACCCCAACGCCCGGCCCAGTAAGGATTGCCGCTGGCAGCCTGGTTATCCGCCCATCCGAACAGCATCCCCCAGGCCGTGGCTCCACAGCCGCTCCAACAGCCGGAAGTGTTGGGCGGTGAGCCAGCCGAGATCTGGTTGTACTGTCGCTGCGCAGCGTGTGTGCCAGCCCAGAAAACATTCCAACTGCTCCAATTGGCCCTAATCGTATCAGATGTATATCCCCTTGCTTCTCCGGCTATTGCCAGCGATCTGGCTGCTGCGCTGCCATTATGGCTGGAGAGCACTGAGGGGAGGTAAATGTGATGTTGTTCCATGATCTGGAAACGCACTGTTTCTTGTACGTTATTGTCATAGGACACAGTTGCTGTAAAGGGCGTCAACCCGACCGGTACATTGCTGGCGACGACAACCCTGAAAAACTCGGGTAAATCAACGCCCTGAGAAATTACCTGTGTGGTGATGTAGGCAACGCCAGGGCCAGTGAGCGTCACATCCGGCCCGGCCCATAACAGCGCCATATCATAAATTTGTTCCTTGACAAGGACAACGCCATGCTCCAGATCGGCCTGTTCTCCTTGCCAAAACTCACTGGCTTCACGCCGTTGTTGCTCCAGAAAAACGCCGTAGCTTTCCGAGTAACCGGCTTTTAGCTCTTGCCAAGATTCCCATCCGGAAATCTTCAATTCAGCGGGCGGCGTGACCGTGCCGGAGATGATTAATGTGCCGCTGATTGTGCCGGCTCCCTGGTCGTCGGGGATGGTGGTGTCAGGAATCCAGGTGGATTCGCCCAGTTCCTGCTCCTGATCCAGCCAGGCCATGTCCATGCCTTCGATCTTAGGCGGAAGTTGCCCCAGGCGGGCTATAATGTTGCCGTACCTATCTTCTGCGACATACGAGAGTGTGTCCAGTTTATAGTAAGTCTGAATGGGGCTTTCGGCTTCCAGATCAAGAATGCGGGTGGGCGAGTCGCCGGTAAAATCCCAGTGGGGAATAGGAACATCGTTCTCGTTGGCGGCGAGGATGATGAAGCCGGCAGGGGTAGGTTTCCCAGTTTCATCTACTATGATGACCGAAATTTCGTAATACGCCGGGTTTTGTTGATCATCGGGGCGGAAAAGATAGCGCACATTATCTTCCAGAATGGCATATTCCCACCCTGGAGCCATCTCGCTACCACGCATTTCCTCCAGGTGTTGTGCCGCGCGACGGTGTACGGCGATGGGGATTTGTGCGAGGCTTGTGATGTGAGGGGGTGGGTTGGGTGCGCTGTTAACCTTATATGCCCAGGTTGCGTCTCCCCAGATCAGCCCCATCACCAATACCAGTGAAAATGCCAGACGCACGGCCCATAACACGGGGTGGGCATTGCGACGGCTGTTGTCCAGTATGTTGACCATGGTTAGCCTCCTTATCGGTTCAAATGGAGATTATACAGATAATTATAGTGTATTTATAATATAAAGTCAATACTTATATTATAAATTAGTACACGCCAAAGTTTTGCGACCACGCGCACTTGCACAGGGGCAAAGATAAATTGGGGCTACCTGTTTGCCAGAATGTTTATAGGACACGGATTTACACAGATTTTACGATAAGAACCAGCAAAAAATCCGTGTGATCCATAAAATCCGCATCCTAAATCTTTGAATCAGCAAGTGGCAACTTGAGTTAAATACACCAATGTGACAAATAGACCATTAAAACCGGCCATTTTGGGCTTTCCTTTAAGTTGATTGCCCTTAGACTCTCTTTCAAAGGAATCGCTTCGCCACGAGTTTATCCGGCGCGAAGTGGCAGGCTTAGTGAGGACGTTCTGATGCTCGAATCCATCCAACTCTTTCTCCGCCGGCGCAGCATCCGGCACTATCAGGCGCAGCCAGTATCCACGGAGATACTGGAGATGCTCCTGCAAGCTGGGATGGCCGCGCCGACCGCCTGCAATAGCCAGCCCTGGGAATTTATCGTTATCACCGAAGAGGAAAAACTCGATGCACTGCGCGCCAAGTTGAAATTTGCGCGTTACAATGCCCCAGCGGCGATTGTGGTCTGTGGTAATCTCAAGATTGCCCACAATTCTGCCGCCCAGCATTTTTGGATTCAGGATTGCAGCGCGGCTATCGAAAATATCCTGCTGGCAGCGACCGCGTTGGGCCTCGGCAGTGTATGGATCGGTATTTACCCCCTCCCTAGCGTCATCAAGCCGGTACAGGAGATTCTGAACATTCCCGAAGAGGTCACGCCGCTGGGGATGGTGTATGTGGGGTATCCGGCTGAGGAAAAATCGCCGCATACCAAGCATGACGCACACCGCATCCATTGGCAGGAATACGAGCCTAGAAAACGCCGCGTCAAGAAGAAAAATGCCAAATATGCAGAGTAATCCAGCGGCTCAAATTGCTACCGGGTAACAATTTTCAATTTGACCGATGAGTGGACTTTGCCGAGTGAATTCGGTCGTATGTCTCCGGTCGTCGGTTACTCAGAAACATATCAGATGTATTAAAAATTTACCAAAGGAGCTTGAAGATGAAACCGATTCGTGTGTTGCAGTGGGGTTTGGGGGCGATGGGCAGCGGGATGGCCCGGCTGATGCTGGAGAAATCCGGCTTGCAGATCGTGGCGGCGGTGGATGCGCGGCCCGATTACATCGGCAAGGATTTGGGCGAGGTGCTGAAAGTCGGCAAGACGCTCGGCGTAACCGTGACCGACAAGCCGGAAACGGTGCTGGATAAGGACGCTGTGGACATCGTCGTCATCGCCACCACCTCGTGGGTGGCGGAGCAGATGGGCGACCTGACCAAAATCATCGAGGCGGGCATCAACTGCGTCTCCATCGCCGAGGAGATGGCCGACCCCTGGGCGCAGAGTCCCGATCTGGCCGATGAGCTGCACGCGCTGGCGCTGAAGCACGGCGTTTCCGTCCTGGGTACGGGCGTCAACCCCGGCTTCGTGCTGGATTTGCTCGTGGTCGTCCTCACCGGCGGCAATCACACCGTCGAGCGCATCGAGGCCTCGCGCGTGAATGACCTCAGCCCCTACGGCCCGACCGTGATGCGCACGCAGGGCGTGGGCACGACGCCCGAAGCGTTCCGCGCGGGCGTGGCGGATGGCTCCATCGTGGGGCATGTGGGCTTCCCCGAATCCATCCACATGATTAGCGACGCGCTGGGCCTGGGCGTGGATCGCATCGAGCAGAGCCGTGAACCCATCATCAGCAACGTCCGCCGCGAGACACCGCACGTCGTTGTCGAGCCGGGTATGGTGGCGGGCTGTTCCCACATCGGCATCGGCTACAGCGGCGATAAGGAAGTCATCAAGCTGGTGCATCCGCAGCAGATTCACCCGCACCTGGAGAACCAGGACACCGGCGATTACATCAACATCTACGGCAAGCCGGAAATCCACATGGCCGTGAAGCCCGAAATCGCGGGCGGCATCGCCACGATGGGCATCACAGTCAACATGATCCCGCACGTCGTCGCCGCCACGCCGGGGCTGAAGCGGATGATTGATTTGCCCGTGCCGGCGGCGTTGATGGGGGAGACGGCGTATAGCCGGAAGGCGTAAAACGTGAAACGTGATGCGTGAAACGTGATTTTCTGGTCACGTTTCACGTTTCACGCATCACGCATGGGGAGGAACTATGACGATTATTTCTACTGGCACATGGGTTGAAATCGAACAAACCGTGTTGACGCCGGAAGAGCGCGCGCCGACGCTGCCGCCGGAGACGAAGGCGACGCCGTATATGCTGCGCGTGGCGGGTTTCCTGGCGGAAGATGCGGAGCTGGGGCAGGATGCGACCATCCGCACCATCATCGGGCGCGAGATGTGCGGCACGCTGCGGGTGGTGAATCCCGGCTACGCGCACAGCTTCGGCGAGACCGTGCCGGAGCTGCTCACGATTGGCACGGAGGCGGAAGAGCTTTAGCCACGAATTTGCACGAATTTTACGAATTTGTTAAAAAATTAGTGTTAATTCGTGTAATTCGTGGCTGCATTTCCGAGGAGTAAAATTATGACAACTTACGATACATCCTACGCTGCTGTGATGGCGCGCAAGAATGAGATTATGAAGCGCTCGTTGGGGATTGATTACGACGATTACATCCAGAGCACCATTGCCTTCGATTACGAGGGCATGATGCGCGAGACGGGCTATACGATGGACGACATCCGCCGCATTCAGCGGGAGACGAAGGTGGGCGATACGCCGCTGTTCGAGCTGCGCAATCTCACCGCCGCTGTGCGCCGCATCTCCGCGCCGGGCATGGGCGCGACGATTCTGCTCAAGGACGAGGCCGCGAACGCCTCCGGCAGCTTCAAGGCCCGCCGCGCCGCGATTAGCGCGTATCAGGCCCAGCTCAAGGGCTACGCGGGGATGATTGCCGCGACCAGCGGCAACTACGGTGCGGCGGTCGCATCGCAGGCGGCGCAGCGCGGACTGAAGGCCATCATCGTGCAGGAGGTCTTCGACAGCCGGGGCGTGGGACAGCCGGAAATCGTGGAGAAGGGGCGCAAGTGCGAGGCTTACGGCGCGGAGGTGCTGAAGCTCTCCGTCGGGCCGGAGCTCTTCTATATGCTGCTCCGCACGCTGGAGGAGACGGGCTTCTTCAACGCCAGCCTCTACACGCCGTTCGGCATTCGCGGCGTGGAGAGCCTGGGCTATGAGATTGCGGAGCAGGTGCGCGCGCGCTACGGCAAAGACCCCGACGCGGTGGTGATTACGCACGCGGGCGGCGGGAATCTCACCGGCACGGCGCGGGGGCTGCTTGAGGCGGGCTGTGCGGAGGCGCGCATCGTGGCCTGCTCGGTGGATTTGAGCGGGTTGCACATGGCCTCCGACCGCGACTTCAACCGCAAGTCGTTCACCACCGGGCATACGGGCTTCGGCGTGCCGTTCGCCACCTGGCCCGATCGCGTGGATGTGCCGCGCAACGCGGCGCGCAGCCTGCGCTACATGGACGAGTACCAGCTGGTGTCGCAGGGTGAGGTGTTCTACATCACGGAGCTGCTCACCAAGCTGGAGGGCATCGAGCGCGGGCCGGCGGGCAACATCAGCCTCACGGCGGCGGTCACGCTGGCGCGGCAGATGCGGGAAGACCAGCTGGTGGTGGTGCAGGAGACCGAGTACACCGGCGCGGGCAAACATCACAACAGCCAGCTCGCCTTCGCGCGCGCCAACGGCATCGAAGTGCGGCGCGGCGACCCGAAAGAGAATGTCCCAGGGCAGAGCATTGTCATCCCGGAGCGGCTGGAGCAGGTGCAGGGCCGCGTGCAGGATATGGACAAGCTGCGGCACTCGTATCTGAAGAACGCGGCGAATGCGCTGCCGGTGGCGGAGTGGACGGAAGTTGAGTATGCGTTCCTGGCCGCCGATATAAAGAAATCGGTGGACTGGGTAAGAAGTCAGGTAGTCGAGTAGTCAGGTAGTCTCTGACTAGCGACTACCTGACTACAAGACTTCAACAAGAAATCATTGAACATAGGAGCGATTTTTATGACTCAAGATCGTATCGCCAAATTTGAAGAACGGCGCGCGCGGCTGGAGCAGCTGAGCGACGAGCAACTGAAGACCCGTTTCTGGGAGCTCTGCAATGAGATGATGGTGCCTATCGTGGAGCTGGCTCAGACGCACACGTCGCCCTCGATTGAGCGGGCGGTGCTGCTGCGGATGGGCGTGGATAGCGTCAGCTCGCAGGGTGTGGTGAGCCGCGTGCTGGAGGCGGGCTTGCTCGGCAAGGGCGCGGGCCATGTGGTGCTGAAGGTCGCGGAGAAGCGCGGGGTGGATGTGCGCGCGGCGGCGGCGGCTATTCTGGAAGACAAGGAAGCCTTGCAGGGGCTATTTGCGTGATGCGTGAAACGTGAAACGTGATCAGAGAAATCTTCACGTTTCACGCATCATGTTTCACGCACCCTTTCACCAATAGAGGTATTATGACTATGACCAAACAACTTGATCCCAAGCAAAAGTTAGACATCGAAGAAATTTTGACCGACCTGGAAGATTATCACCCGCAGCGGAAGGGGTGGACGTGGCGGGAGGTGCCCGCAGAGGGCGTGGAGATGGGGCCGTTCCATTTCCGCGATATGTCCACGCCGCTCAAGAATAGCATCGGCCTGCCCGCCTCCAAGTATTTCGACCATATTGACCCGCAGCCTGCGTGCGTTGTCACCACCGAGATTGCCTCCGGGCGCTTCGAGGATGATATCCGCCGGATGCGCATGGCGGCCTGGCACGGTGCCGACCATCTGATGGTCATCCGCACGACGGGCCAGAGTCACATTGACGGGCTGCTCGAAGGGACGCCGGAGGGCGTGGGCGGCGTGCCGATTACGCGCAAGCAGATTCGCGCCAGCCGCAAGGCGTGCGATATGATCGAGGACGAGGTGGGCCGCCCTATCAACTTTCACAGTTACGTCTCCGGCGTGGCCGGGCCGGAAGTGGCCGTGCTCTTCGCCGAGGAGGGCATCAACGGCGCGCACCAGGATCCACAGTACAACGTGCTGTACCGCAACGTGAATATGTACCGCTCGTTTGTGGACGCCGCCGAAGCCAAGCGAGTGATGGCCGGGGCGCGCATCTTCCAGATTGACGGCGCGCACAACGCCAACGCCACCGCCAAGGCCGGCTGGCTGGTGATGCCCGAACTGATGGTGCAGCATGGCATCAACTGCGCCTTCTCCGTAGCCGTAGGGATGGATAAGGAACTCATCGGCCTCTCCACCGTGCCGCCGGACGCGCCGCCCGCGCCCAAACTCTGGTACGACCTGCCCTACGCGGTGGCCCTGCGCGATGTGTTCTCCGAGTACAAGATGCGCGCGCAGCAGAACACGCGGTACATCGAGGCCGACATCGAGGAGGCCATCCGCACGCACACGGTGGATACGCTGATTTCCATGCTCACCAGCGCGGACATCCAGAGCACCATCACGCCCGACGAGGGGCGCAACGTGCCCTGGCACTACAACAACATTCGCGGCGTGCAGACCGTCAAGCAGACCTGGGCCGCGCTCGATGGCATCAAGGAGCTGTTGAGCATCAACCACGAGGGGCCGCTGGGTGAGATGGTGCGCGATCTCAAAGTGCGCGCTGTAGCCTTCCTGGAAGAAATCCTCGAAATCGGCGGGTATTTTGCGGCGGTGGAAAAGGGCTTTTTTGTGGATTCGGGCAAGTACCCGGAGCGTAACGGCGACGGCATCGCCCGCAACGGGAAGGGCGGCGTGGCAGCGGATAGCATCGTGGCCCGCGACCCGGACTATCTCGCGCCCGTGTGCGACCACTTCGGCCAGAACCATCTCCCGGCGGGCGTGGCCCATGCCTGCGACCTCATCGGCGGCTGCACGCTCTGCAAGCCGGAAAAAATCGTCTACATTGATGAACTCGATCCAGAGGACAGCGCGGACAAGCGGCTGGAGGCGACCTATCCCTACCGCAAGGGCACGCTGGTGAAGCCGGAAGCGGAATGGGCGGGCGATGGGACTGTGCTGCTGCAATTCTTCGTGCCGCTGGCGGAGGATTTCGCCGCCGCCTACGGCGTGGAGATGGCGAAGCGGATGGGCCTCGCCGACCCGCAGGTGGTCAACCTCCAAGTGATGCACCCCGCCGAGGGCTGTTTTGTGGAGGTGAAGGGCAAGGTGGGCTTCGATGTGGACGTGACCACGCTCAAAATCCCGGAGAAAGAGGTGATCCTGCCGGAAGAGGAGCTGCGCGCGGCGGTGAAGCAGGTGGGCCTCACGGTGGTGTCCGGGACGGTGGGCGAGGACGAGCATAGCGTGGGTTTGCGCGAAATCCTCGACATCAAGCACGGCGGCATCGAGAAGTACGGCGTGAAGTACCATTACCTGGGCACCTCCGTGCCGGTGAGCAAGTTGATTGACGCCGCTATCGAGACCGGCGCGCACGCGATTTTGATTTCCACCATCATCAGCCACAACGACGTGCATCGCGCGCAGATGCGGCGGCTGGCGGACTTGTGCGTGGAGCGCGGCATCCGCGATAGGATCATCCTGATTGCCGGCGGGACGCAGGTGAACCGCGAGATGGCCGCCGAGACGGGCCTGGATGCGACGTTCGGGCGCGGGACGAAGGGCATCCATGTGGTCAATGCGATGGTGAAGGTGTTGAAGGGGAGAGGTGTGCTATAATTTGTTATAGGGGATGGGAGAGAGGGAGCAGGCGACAAGTCTGCTTCCTGAATTCCAAGAGCAAGTATTTTATATACTTGTTTAGGAATGGTTAAAACTTTAGGTTCCGCTAAAATGAGTTTTTAGGCTGTTTTCGATGTTCTTGTACAATTTGATGTGCCATATCTAGTGTTTTGATAAGCACGAAAACCATATGCAGTGGCATTTTCAACTTAGCGGAACCTAAAGTTAAAAATAAGTTCCCCCATTTTAGACCATTTCCCCAGGTTTTCGGGGGTAATTTGGGAAAGTTATTTTTCGTCTATTGCTAATAAGTTGCTATTTTATATACTAATCTCTACATCACGAAAGGATAATTATGAGCGTTATTCATGTTAATCAAATTAAGGCCCATCTTACTTCGTTGTTTCATGAACAAATAGATATGACCGATTGCACAGAAAAATCAGCTAAAGATTATGAATCCATTTTTCTTTCGCGTTCTCTTGCGGCATTCGTAATTCATATCGATGCCAACGTGGAGCCAATACAAGCTGCTGCTAGTGTTACTGATGGGTTTCATGATAATGGGCTAGACGCGATCTTCTTTCATGAGTCTAAGAAAACCTTATACTTGGTTCAATCAAAATGGCGTCACGATGGCGCAGGTAGCATAGAAAGAGGCGATGCGCAGAAATTTATTCAGGGAGTTAAGGATTTAATCACCATAAAACTAGATCGTTTCAATAAAAAAGTAAACAAACATCAGAAAGAGATCGAAACAGCTTTAGCTGACGCAAATACTAGAATAATTCTAGTGTTAGCTTATACAGGACAATCAAATCTAAGTGAAGAAATATTACGAGATCTAAACGACTTTCTGTATGACATGAATGATTCTGCTGATGTAATGGAATTGCGCACATTTAAACAAAGTCAATTGCATCATATTATTGCAACTGGAGCTCTTGGGGCTCCGATAAACTTTGAAATTGTATTGCGTGATTGGGGATATATGGAAGAGCCCTTTCCTGCATATTATGGTCGTATTTCTGCAAGTGAGATAGCAAATTGGTACACCTATCATTCAAAACTATTTGCTCCAAATATACGTTCTTTCCTTGCTGATAGTAACATTAACCAAGATATTACTCAAACATTATCTAAGGAGCCGGAAAATTTCTGGTATTTTAACAATGGCATAACAGCATTGTGTAGCGCTATAAAGAAGAAACCTTTAGGTGGTCCGTCACGAGATAGTGGGGTATTTGAATGTACGGATGTGAGTATTGTAAATGGAGCTCAAACGGTAGGAGCAATCGCTAAAGCTAATGATAAGGATCCTACTAGTGTTGCAAGAGCATCTGTAATGGTTCGCTTTATCTCACTCGAAGGGTGTCCAACTGATTTTTCAGTTCGTGTAACACGGGCTACAAATACTCAAAATCGCATAGAGAAGCGAGACTTTGTTTCACTTGATACACAACAAGAACGTTTGAGAACTGAATTACAACTTGAGGGAATCACATATGTTTATAAATCTGGATATAGTATTGATGAACCAAGTAAAGGATTTGATTTAACAGAAGCTACTGTGGTACTTGCAAGTGCTCATTCTGAGCTCTCTTATGCTATGCAAGCGAAAAAAGGCATTGGTGTGTTGTGGGAAGATGTTACGAAAGCTCCATATAGAGCTTTGTTTAATCCTAATGTTTCTAGCACTAGACTATGGCGATTAGTTCAAATGCATCGTGCAGTGGATATTGAACTAAAGAATCAGCAAGGTAGTTATCACGGACGTGATGCAATGTTGCCTGTTCATGGAAATCGTTTTTTGGCTCGGCAAGTGTTTAGGCACTTAGATCTTTCAGGCCTGGATGATCCTAATTTGGATATCAATGAAATATTGAAAGCCATTCCTAACATTACTGCTAAAGCAGTTGAACTAGCTATAAAAGCAGTTAATGAGAAATATTCAGAATCTTATTTGGCAAACATATTTAAAAATAATAACAAATGTAGTTGTATTGAGGCATATATAGATCAATTGTGGTAAATTTGTGGAGGACAAGTCTACGCAACCGTATCACAAAAGGCGGCCATCTCAAGCAAAGGCACCAAGTCGCCAAGAAATCTTTGCAGCTTGGTGCCTTTGCTTGAACTCTTTCCGACAGGGGCAGGTCGGGCCGGTCACGGCTGGGGGCGCGCATCCACGCGCTGGCGGGAGATTTTGCCACGAATTACACGAATTTTACGAATTGAGACAATGGCCTTCGTGTCAATTCGTGAAATTCGTGGCTAAGAGGGCGGGTCGGGCCGGTCACGGCTGGAGGCGCGCATCCATGCGCTGGCGGGGGGAGATTTTGCCACGAATTGCACGAATTTTACGAATTGAGTCAATGGCCTTCGTGTTAATTCGTGAAATTCGTGGCTAAGAGAATGTGCTGGGCCGGTCACGGCTGGGGGCGGAAGGCTGAAATCGGCGCGCGTGGCGCGGCAGGTTATGCTATAATGAGTGTAAAGAGCAGAGAGTCCTTGTAGGAGGTGCCACTATGATGTTCTTTACTGCTGTTGTCGAAAAATGTTCCGATACTGGCCTGTACGTTGGTTATGTGCCGAACTTCGCGGGGGCGCACTCGCAAGGCGAGACGCTGGATGAACTTTATCAGAACCTCCACGAGGTTATCGAGATGTTGCTAGAGGATGGGCAGCCGGTCTTAGAAACGGAGTTTGTCGGGACGCAAACGATTATGGTGGGGTGAGATGGGGAAGAAATATCCGGTCTTGAAACCCCGCGCAGTGATGCGGATTTTGGAGCGACTTGGGTTCGAGGTTGTGCGTCAACGCGGCTCGCACATTCAATACCGGCATCCAGACGGGCGCTGCACAACCGTGCCTTTCCACGGCGGACGCGATATTTCGCCCATTCTGCTGCGGCAAATTGCCAAAGACATCGGTTTGACCGTCGAGGAGTTTTTGGGTGAGTGAGAAATAACCTCCGCGCCTTAAACGCAGCGTGTTCAGTCATCACCACAGCCCGCCGTCTTCCCCGCGATACGGCGGGCTGTGCTTTGGGGCGCACATCCATGCGCGGGCGGGGGGCCGTCCACGCATGGGGCCACGAATCCACGTGGGCGGGCGCGGGGCGGTTACGGTTGGGGGCGTGCATCCATGCGGCGGCGCGGGATATTCGGCACACACTTGCCATGTATACGGCTTAGCCGTATAATAGAGATATGGAATTCATCGAAGCCTCAGCCTTCACCAAATATGTCTATGCGTATCTATCGGAAGACGAATATGCCGGATTGCAGAATTTCCTGCTCCAATATCCAGCCGCCGGTAACGTCGTGCCAGGTTCAGGCGGGGTGCGTAAACTGCGTTGGAGAATGGCGGGCAGCGGTAAACGCGGCGGGGTGCGAGTGATTTACTACTTCAAGCGCTCGGAGGATGAGATCTGGTTGTTGACCATCTACAGCAAAAATGAAACAGCCACTATCCCCGCCCATGTATTGCGTCAAATAGCGAGGGAGATTGACCATGACTGAACGTGATATTGCACAAGAAATCCTCGAAGGCATTCGGGAAATCAAAGCACATAAGGCCGGCGAGAAGGTTCTGCGGACACACACGCTGCGCGAGCCAGCGCCGCCGCAAGTCATTCGCGCCAACCTGCAACTATCGCAAGCGGCCTTTGCCGCGCTGATGGGCGTCAGCGTGCGCACAGTGCAGGATTGGGAGCAGGGGCGGCGCAAACCGAGCGGCCCCGCGCTGGCTTTGCTGCGCATCGCCGAACAAAGACCGGATGCGTTCACGCAAATTGCAAAAGAGGATTACGTCCAGGAACGTGCCCACACAGGCAATCGCGCGCGCTTTGAACAGGCGCTGGTCAAGGTCGCCGAGGCCGAGCCGCCGCCTTATGATGCACTGGATTGAAACGTGGTCGGAAGTCATAGCGAAACGTGAGGCATGCAGGTGGCCTCACGTTTTGTGTTTCAGGGACGCGCATCCATGCGCCCACGGGAGACAAGTCCACGCGAGCAGGCAAGCGGGGAAATTCTGCTGCGAATAAAATTTGGGCCTGAAAGTGCCTTTTGGAAGCAATGACGCTCCCCGCTGCGATTGCCCTATGTCCAAAACCCTCTATAATACCCTCGTTAGCTCGAAAAGCACCCCGAAAATTCAAGTCTCAGTAGAGCGCGGATTGTAACTACTCAGCCTCAGTAGATCACAGATTGCTCAGGCTGGATCGCCAAATCCAGCCCCGGACGGGGAGCTGGGAATCCCCTTGGAGTATTTCGTAATCTACTGAGTCTGTTTTGATTTAAGATTTGCCATTTTAATGAGGAGAATTACCATGAAAACACGTATCGCTCTCGTGATTTTGGCTCTGGGACTGCTACTGTCATTGACAATTAACGCCTTCGTGGTCTGGCAATTGCTGAGCTTCAAAGCGGCTGCATTCGATACAGTTGTATCCGCGCGCGCGGCGTTGAGCGACTTCACGATGGAACCTTTCACTACCATGGTACAAGTGGATCAGGTGTTGCCACTCGCGGTCGAGATCCCCATCAACCAGAGCTTCTCCGTACCGATAGATACCACCTATGCGCTCGATACCATCGTCAACACCACGATTGCGGTGCCCCTGCTAGGGCCGCAAAATGTCACCGTGCCCATTCGCGCCAACATTCCCCTACAACTTATCCTGGAAATCCCGGTACAGATGACCATACCGATCTCCACCAGCTACCATCTGCAAGTATCGCTACCGGTTGAGGTCTCCTTACCCCCAGAAGTTCTGGAGGCACTCGATCAAACCCTCCTGGAGATCGAGACCGGGCTTAGGTGAACATCATCATTGGCGACAATGACACTTCACACTTGGGGTATATCCCCGCAGAAGATAGAATTAAAAGAGGCTTCGGCAAGCTCCCGAAGCCTCTTTTCAATGACAAGTTCTGATTAACGCAATTTATTTTTCAGCACTGTTGAAAAACTTTGATAATCCCCGTGTACCACATAGCATCATCGTTGAAACAGCATTTTCAGGAGGAACCGTGAGCGACACACAAGACCCGCGTCTCGAAAAATTACACGCGATGCGCGAGGCCGCGACCCTGGCCGGGGGCGTGGAGCGCATCGAGAAACAACATGCCAAGGGCAAGATGACCGCGCGCGAGCGCGTGGAGAAGCTACTCGATCCTGGCACGTTCCAAGAGTTACAGCCTTTCGTCGTCTGCCCCAGCCAGGACGCCCCGGCGCTAGGCGATGGCGTGGTCTCCGGCTATGGGCAAATCGGTGGGCGTAATGTACTCGTCTTTGCGCAGGATTTCACCGTCTACGGCGGCTCGGTCTCATTGCAGCACGCGGAGAAAATCTGCCGGGTGATGGATCTGGCGATGCAGCATGGCCTGCCCATCATCGGCCTGATGGACTCCGGCGGCGCGCGCATCCAGGAAGGGGTGCAAGCGCTGCACGGGTACGGCGAGATCTTCAAACGCAACGCGCAAGCGTCCGGCGTCATCCCCCAACTCTCCGTGATGCTTGGCCCGTGCGCGGGGGGCGCATCGTATAGCCCCGCGCTCACGGATTTCATCATTATGACCGATAAGAGTTCCGTGATGTTCATCACCGGCCCAGATGTAGTGAAGAGCGTGACCGGCGAGGTGATTGATCAGGAAGGCTTGGGCGGCGCGCACGTCCACTGCACGGTGAGCGGTGTGGCGCATTTCATGGGCAACACGGAAGAAGAATCACTGGCGTTGACGCGGCAACTGCTCTCTTACCTGCCCGCCAACAACCTCGAAGACCCGCCTTACGTTGCCCCCACCGACAGCCCTACACGCATCGAAACGCGGCTCAACACGATTGTGCCCAAAGACCCCAACGTGCCTTACGATATGCGCGAGGTCATCGTGACGATTGTGGATCAAGGCTCGTTCCTCGAAGTGCAGGCCGGCTGGGCGCAGAGCGCCATCGTAGGGCTGGCCCGGCTCGATGGGCGCGTGGTAGGCCTGGTGGCGCAGCAGCCAATGGTGATGGCCGGCGTACTCGACATCAACAGCTCCGACAAAATCGCGCGCTTCGTGCGCTTCTGCGATGCGTTCAACATCCCGCTGGTGACGTTGATGGACTCGCCGGGCTTCCTGCCGGGTGTGGTGCAGGAGCACAGCGGTATCATTCGCCACGGCGCGAAGATTATCTACGCCTACGTCGAGGCCACCGTCCCCAAAATTTCCATCGTCACGCGCAAGGGCTACGGCGGCGCGTATGTGGTGATGTGCAGCAAAAGCATCGGGGCCGACCTGCACCTGGCGTGGCCCTCCGCCGAAATCGCCGTGATGGGGCCGGAGGGCGCAGTGAATATCCTCCACCGCCGCGAAATCTCCGCTGCGGAAGACCCGGAAGCCAAACGCCGCGAGCTGGTGGCCGCCTACCGCGAGGAGTTCGCCAACCCCTACCTGGCCTCACACTATGGCATCCTCGATAACGTCATCGAACCGGCGCAGACCCGCCCGGTGCTCATCCAGGCGCTAGGGATGCTGCGTGAGCAGGTAAGCAAGGCCCCAGCACGCAAGCACGGCATTATGCCGGCATAAGAGGGGAAGAACATGGCCGAACTGTTACAACAAGCTTTAGTAGTCACGGTATGGGGCATGGGCGTCACCTTTGCCACTCTGGGCGCCCTGGTGCTGGGGATGTACGCCCTCACCGCGCTCCTCAAAGATGCCCCGGAATCAGCGATGGACGCGGCCCTAGATGCAGCCCCCACGCCAGCGTTGCCGGATGCGCGCCAGCTGGCGGCTGTAGCAGCCGTAGCCGTCGCGCTGGCGACCGCGCAACCTGCCGTCGTGGCCCCCGCCCCCACAAGTGCAGCCCAGGGCTGGAGTGGATACGCCCGCAACCAGGCGCTCAATCGGCTCACGCAACACCAATCGCGCCGTGCGCGCCGCTAACATTCATACAGCTGGAGAGAAAATACCATGCCTGTTTATCAGATCAAAATTGGCGAGCAGTCTTATCGCGTTGAAGTCCCCCAGCCCTACAAACGACCGGTGCGCGCCATCGTAGACGGGGTTGCGTTTGACGTCATTGTAGATACCAGCCCCATGCCAGGCGCAACGCCAGCAGCGCCGCCGGTAGTCGCCCCCATTGCGCCATCCGGATTGGCCGCGCCAGTAGCTGCCGGTGTGCCCGGCCAGGTCACGGCCCCCCTACCTGGCGTCGTCTTGAGCGTGGATGTGAAGGTGGGCGATACGGTGAAGTACGGCGATCAGCTGTGCGTACTGGAAGCGATGAAGATGAATAACCCGATTCGCGCCACGTCCGCCGGTAAAGTCACGCAGGTTTTCATCAACGTGGGCCAACAGGTGCAGCACAGCGAAGCCCTGTTCAAAATCGAGTAAGCGATGAGTACGCCAGAGTTCGCCGAGCGGGTTGCCTCGCCGCTGACCCAGCAAATCCAGGCCCTGACACAAGACCTGGAGTGGACGCTGGCACATTTCACTTTTGTAGCAGACGTGACCACGCTGGCGCAGGAGTGCGATATTGCGCATTCCCCGGCGATGTCGGTGGCAAGCTGTCACCGGTACACGCTACCAGCACTTGCTTTTCTGGGCGATTCCGCCGATTTGCTGGCGAATTACGCCTCGTTCCTCTCCGATCCCGGCTCCGAAGCTTATCTACTGGTCAATGAGGAGCAACGCGCGGTGGTCAGCGCGGCCTTCACCATTTTAGAGGACATCCCCGAATGGCAGATGGTATTCCGCGGGGATGCGGCGGAGCTGGACACGGGCACGGCGGTGGCGTTGCACGAAAAAGACCTGCCCGCTATGCGCGCGCTGGCCGCAGCCGAGGCGCTCAAGGCTTTCGAGAAGGATCCGCTGGCGAGCGGCCCGGCCTTCGGGATTTGGGAAGGGCGCACGCTGTTGGCGATGGCGACTACGCATCTGCAATTGCCCGGCGCGGCGGAGATCGGCAACATCGTGACGCGAACGGCGTACCGGGGGCGCGGCTATGCCGCAGCCGTGACATCGGCACTGGTGCAGGCGCTCAGCGCGCAGGATTTGTGCGTATTTCTGATGGTCTATCAGAGCAACGCGCCCGCCATCCGCCTGTACCAACACCTAGGGTTCGAGATCGCCCGCCCAATGCACCTGTTGCGCTGTAGCATCGCCGCGCCAACGGAAAACGCTACAGCGCCCGACGGCGACACAAACGCAGCGCCGGCCCTAAGCATAGGTGGCCCAAGTTGAATTAACCAGAACCTGCCACGAATTACATAAATTTTGCGAATTCATTTCAGACTTCCGTGTCCATTCGTGAAATTCGTGGCTAACAATCTCAGCACTAAATTTTGAGATTGGCTGATTTGCAGATTTTCCGAGGAGACAAGCACCGGTGAACGAGATATTACATGCACTGTTCGAAGGGCTGTTCGCCATCACCTGGCAGAGCGTGGTGATGATGGCCGTAGGCGGCGTGCTCATCTACCTGGCAATCGCCAAAGAGTATGAGCCAACCTTGTTGTTGCCCATCGGCTTGGGCGTCATCATCGGCAACCTGCCGCTCTCGTACATGATCAACGCTGAGGAGCACGGGATGTTGGCGGTATTGTATGAGGCCGGCGTTGCCAACGAGCTGTTCCCCCTGCTCATCTTCATCGGCGTAGGGGCGATGATGGACTTCCGCCCGCTATTGGCGCAGCCCGTCTTCGCATTGATGGGCGCGGCGGGGCAGTTCGGTATCTTCGGCACGCTCACGCTGGCCCTGGTCTTGGGCCAGCTCTTCCCGTCGCTGGGATTTGGACTACCCGAAGCTGCCAGCATCGGCATCATCGGCGCGATTGATGGCCCGACGAGCATCTACGTCAGCGCCAAACTCGCGCCACACCTGCTAGGGATTATCGCGGTGGTGGCCTACTCCTACATGAGCCTCGTACCGGTCATCCAACCACCTATCATGCGGCTGATGACCACCCGCGAAGAGCGCCTGACCAAGATGGAATACGCCCCGCGCCCGGTTTCGCAGCGCGTGGTCATCCTCTTTCCGATCATCGTCACCATCGCCGTGGGGATTCTGGTGCCGCAGGCTGCCCCGCTGATCGCCACGCTCATGCTAGGGAACATCCTCAAAGAAGCGGGCGTGGTAGATCGCCTCTCCAAGTCCGCGCAGCAAGAGATCATCAACGTCTCCACCCTTTTCTTGGGACTGGTAGTGGGCAGCACCATGCAAGGGGCGCAATTCTTGAACCTGCAAACCCTGTTCATTCTGCTCTTGGGGCTATTGGCCTTTGCCCTGGATACAGTGGCAGGCTTGCTGTTCGGCAAATTGCTCTATGTGCTCTCCGGCAAGAAAATTAATCCGCTGATTGGCGCGGCGGGCATCAGCGCGTTCCCGATGGCGGGGCGGCTGGTGCAGAAAGTCGCCTCCGATGAAGATTTCTCCACATTCGTGTTGATGCACGCCATGGGCGCGAACACCGCCGGACAGTTGGGATCGGTCATCGCCGGGGGCGTGCTGCTTACGCTGGTCACGCAGATGGTGGGAGCGTAACACAATAGACAGGAAACAAGTAAAAGTGACGGAACAATGCTCGGCGTGGGTTCAAGAATCCACGCCGAGTATTGCACAACGAGACAAACAGGTTCCGCAGATCTCTACATAACCGCCTGCTTAGGCGCCCTAATCAGGACACCATCCAGGACAGTCATCATGAGTGAGATATTAAACGACTTCTCCCCCTTAACTATCGCCGCCGCCATAGAACTGAACAATTGCCAAATGTTTGCCAGTTTTGCGCACTTGCCGCAAGCCGCACTCTATCACGAACCAGAGATGATGTGGGTAAAAACACCCATTCCACATTTCACCTTCAACAGCGTCCTCCGCACGCATTTGCCTGCGGACATCGCCGAACAACGAATCAAAGAAAGATTGTTGGATTTTCAAGCGCAGGAACTACCCATGAGCTGGTTTGTTGGGCCAACCAGCCGCCCGGTAAATCTTGAGGAATATCTAATAGCGCATGAGTTAATCCATGCAACAGATTTCACTGGCATGGCGGTTGATTTACATCGCCTAGAGGAAGAGCAACCCACGCCATCCGGCTTAGTCATCGAGCAGGTCCAAGATAGCGCAGCCCTAAAACACTGGATTCAGGTCTTCCAAAAAGTGTTCCGGTGGCCCGATTTTGCCGGAGACGCGCTCTTCGACCTGTTTAACACGCTGGGATTCGATGCCCCGTGGCGGCATTATCTGGGACGGCACAATGGCACGCCAGTCGCCACCGCCTCGCTCCTGCTCGATGTTGGCGTTGCCGGAATCGGGTTTGTGAGTACCCTCCCCCAGGCGCAACGGCAAGGTGTAGGCACGGCGATTACTCTGGCTGCGCTACGCGATGCGCGCGCGCTGGGCTATCGCATAGGCGTTCTCAGCGCCACGCGCCAGGGCGAAAATATGTATCGGCGCATGGGATTTGCAGAGTACTGCCACCTGGGGTATTACATCTGGCATGGGGAGCTGTAATCCGCATCCGCGCATGGCAGGTCATGCGCAAATGAAAGCCTGACCCGCATAGTGCTCGTACTGCGTAAAACGTAATGCGTAAGGGGATTCCAAGAAAATAATCCTGCCACTTGCTCCCGCTGGATTGCCAAATCTAGCGGTTTACCAGATACTTGGTAGGCCAAAGGCGTGGATTTGGCAATCCACGCCGAGCAAGTTGAAATCAAGCACATGCGCGGGCACGGTCAGAGACCGGCCATAGCGGAGATACAGGATAAATCCTGTGCTACTGCGAACGGCGCAACCTTCATCTCCCTTCGCTTTCTCGTCTTTTCGCTCAATCACATTTTGAAAGGAGCTTTGTGTATGGCTAAAGGAATGGTGGTCATTGATGTTGACCGCTGTAAGGGCTGCGGTCTGTGTACCCATGTTTGCCCTTCCAAAATCCTGGTGCTTTCCCCTGAGGCGTTCAACGCCAAGGGGTATCACCCGGTGATGGTAACGGACATGGATAAGTGTATCGGGTGCGCGTCGTGCGCGACAATCTGCCCCGATGTGATTTTCACCGTCTACCGCGAACGCCGCGTCCGCGCGGCGGCGCCGGCATAGGAGGGCGCTATGGCACGCGAATTACTCAAGGGTAACGAAGCCTTCGCTGAAGCCGCGCTGCGCTACGGTCTGGAAGCCTACTTCGGCTATCCCATCACCCCGCAGAGCGAGGCGCTGGAGCACCTCGCCAAGCGCATGGTGGAGGAGAACCGCGTCTTCATCCAGGCCGAGAGCGAGCTGGGCGCGATCAACATGGTCTACGGCGCGGCCTGCTGCGGCGTCCGCACGATGACCTCGACCTCTGGGCCGGGGTTCAGCCTCATGGCCGAGGGCCTCTCCTACATCGCCGGCTCGGATGTGCCCGCTGTAGTGGTCAACATGCAGCGCGGCGGGCCGGGCCTGGGCAACATCCAGCCCTCGCAGAGCGATTACTTTATCATGACGAAGAGCGCCGGGCATGGCGATTTCCACCCCATCGTGTTGGCTCCCGCCAACGTGCAGGAGATCATTGACATGATGGGGCTGGCCTTCGACCTGGCCGAGAAGTACCGCACGCTCGTTCTCATCGCCGGGGATGGCAGCCTGGGGCAGATCATGGAATCCGCCGAGCTGCCCCCCATGCAGCCGTTCCCCCGTCCGCGCCCGGACTGGGCGCTGACCGGCGCGGTGGGCCGCGAGCAGCACATCATCACCTCGCTTGATCTCTCGCCGGAAGGGTTGGAGAAGACCAACCTGCGCTTCCAGGCGAAGCTGGCGGAAATCCAGAAAAATGAAGTGCGCTGGAAGGAATATCAAACCGAAGATGCCGAGCTGCTGCTGGTGGCTTACGGCACCGTCGGGCGGATTTGCCTCTCGGTGGTGCGCGAGGCGCGCAAGCAGGGCCTCAAAGTGGGCTTGTTGCGCCCGCAGACGCTCTGGCCGTTCCCCTCGGCGCGCATTGCGGAGCTGGCCGGGCAGGTGCGCGGCGTCCTCGTCTCCGAGATGAGCGCCGGGCAGATGTTGGAGGATGTGCAATTGGCCGTTCTGGGCAAAACGCCCGTCAAGTTCTATGGGCGGATGGGCGGCATTGTCCCGATGGTGGATGAGATTCTGGCCGCAGTTAAGGATATGGAAGGGGGTACTGGGAAATGAGCGATGTAGCGCAAATCCCCGAAAACATGGAACTGATCTATCAGTATCCAGACTCAATGACGAAGAAAAGCACGCACTACTGCCCCGGCTGTACGCACGGCGTCATCCACCGGCTGGTAGCGGAAGTGCTGGATGAGCTGGGCGTGCGCGAGCAGACCATCGGCGTGGCGCCGGTGGGCTGTTCGGTGCTGGCCTACTACTACTTCAAGATGGACTTTGCCGAAGCGCCGCACGGGCGCGCGCCCGCGATGGCGACCGGCATCAAGCGCGTCAACCCCGACAAGATCGTGTTCACCTATCAGGGCGACGGCGATCTGGCGGCCATCGGCACGAACGAGATCATCCACGCGGCGCATCGCGGCGAGCTCATCACCACCATCTTCGTCAACAACGCCATCTACGGCATGACAGGCGGGCAGATGGCCCCCACCACGCTGGAGGGCCAGAAGACCACATCCAGCCCGTTCGGGCGCGATCCGCGTATCGCCGGTGTGCCGGTGCATATCAGCGAGATCATGGCCGCGATCCCGGCGGTAGCCTATGCCACGCGCCAATCCGCGCTCGACCTGCCCGGCATCAACAAGACGAAGAAAGCCATCAAGCGGGCGTTCATGGCGCAGCAACAAGGGCTGGGGTTCAGCATCGTAGAGGTGCTCTCCACCTGCCCGACCAACTGGCATGTGGACCCCTGGGACGCGATGCAGTGGGCCAAAGAGAACATGATCCCGGAGTTCCCGTTGGGTAATACTAAAGTTAGCGACGCAGTAGCGGCGCTCAAGGTATAGGAGGCGGCGATGCGACACCAAGACATCATCATCTCAGGGTTTGGCGGTCAAGGCGCGCTCTTTGCGGGACAGCTGCTGGCTTACGCCGGGCTGGCGGAGAATTTGTATGTGACCTGGATCCCGTCTTACGGACCAGAGATGCGCGGCGGCACAGCCAACTGTACCGTGATCGTTTCCGAGGAAGAGATCGGCGCGCCGGTTGTGCGCAATCCGACAGCGGCCATCGCGCTCAATCTGCCCTCGCTGGAGAAGTACGGCCCGCTGGTAAAGCCGGGCGGTCTGCTGGTGGTCAATGCCTCGCTCGCGCCGAAGCAGTTCGTGCGCTCCGACATTCGTGTGCTGCAACTCAAGGCGAGTGACATCGCTACCGAGCTGGGCAACGTGCGGATGGCGAATCTCGTCGCGCTGGGGATGCTCGTCGCGGCGACGGGCATTGTGAAGATCGCCTCACTGGAGACCGAGCTGGAGAAGCACCTTTCGGATCGCCAACGGCAGTGGCTAGAGCCTAACAAGCTCGCGCTGCGCAAGGGGGCAGAACTGGCGTTCCCGGAACGGTAAAACATGCTACATGAAACGTGAAACTAAGTTCACGTTTCACGCGGTGGTTGGGCTGCGACAGGCTCAGCCACCGGCTGCGACAGGCTCAGCCACCGGGCTGCTCCGGTGACTGAGCTTGCCGAAGGCCTCAGCCACCGGTTTCGACAGTTCGACCATCGGCGGAATTTTCGGACAGGTTCTCAGGCACACAACCCTCCCGCGCTTGCTCGCGGGAGGGTTGTTTATTGTCTAACTCGAGCGTCACCTGGACAGATTTAAAATTTAGAACACGGATTTCTTACAATTCTTATCCGTAAAATCCATACCAATCCGTGTCCTATAAAGACTCTGGCGAACTGCTAACAACCTGGGTATCTACTCAATGTTTATGCCCACAAGAGCCACAACTGGAACTGCTGCACGAGCCGCATGAGGCCCCACCCCCAGCGAGAGCCTTCCCGCTACTGCTATGCGCAGCAAAGAGCGATAGCCCCCGTTTGGCGCGCTTCGCACCGCACTGGGGACAGGCAAGCGGCGCATCAGCATCACGCATCGCACGCCGCGCCTGAAAATGATTCTGGCAATCCTGACAAGTGTATTCATAAATCGGCATAACCAGCACCTCAAGAAAACATACGTTTACACAGCCTGCTGATTAATCAGCTGCGTGAGTTCCTCGGCACGCACATAATTCGTCACCGCAATCTCCTGTTCCACAATCCCCGGCACTGCAGCCACCGCCTTCTTGATGTCCAGCGCCAGGCTTGTCGCCAGTGGACACAACATCGAAGAAGGCCGGAAGGTATAGGTTGCTTTTCCGATGGCCTCATCCACCTCCAAGTCCTGTACCAGCTGCATCCGCAACACATCCACGCCCGTTTCCGGATCAATCACCGCAACCAACTTCATCAGAATCTGTTCACGCAATGTCGCCTGCAAGCTCATCGTGGACCTCCTCTACGGTTACTCAGTCATTTCCGAAGGTTCTGGAGTCTCTGCGGTTTCGGGGGCAAGTTCTTCCCACTCCGCCTCTACAGCTTCTTCTTGCGTCGCCGGCCGATAGTGCCGCCCCTCGAAAAACTCAACCAATCCATACCATAGCATCATCACGGCAACCCCTTCATCCAGATTGCCGATGCCCGGAATGAAATCCGGGATAAAATCCCAGCCAGCCGTAGGGTTCAAGATGTAAATAAGCCCCAGAAGCGCCAACAGATAAACCATCCACACGGGCCAGCCACGCAAAGATAACGGGGTAGTCAACATCCGTAACCGTTGTTGTTCTGTCTCAGTTGAAACTGCGTCATTTTTTCTCAAGGGGAGCAACTCGTTCATCTATACCTCCTTCAAAGTGTCAGTAATACCGCTCAGGGCAATCATGTGCCACATCCCAGTCTAACTTTAGCATAGACCCCACAAGAAGCAAGCCAAAGTACACTTGCTTCCTTTGCTATCCGTGATAGACTAAGCAACGCTGGGAGGCGCTTATGGCACAAGCATTATACCGCAAATGGCGACCACAATCCTTCGATGAAGTGGTGGGACAAGAACATATTGTCCAAACGCTACGCAACGCGCTGCGTCTGGAACACATCCACCACGCCTATCTATTCGCTGGGCCACGCGGCACCGGCAAGACCACCAGCGCGCGGCTGGTCGCGAAGGCCGTCAACTGCCTGGCGCCCGTCGCCGAGCGCCCGTGCAATACGTGCGAAATCTGCGCGGCGGTGAACGCGGGGCGGCTGATGGATTTGATCGAGATTGACGCGGCCTCGAACACGGGTGTGGACAACGTCCGCGAGCTGCTCGAAAAGGTGGGCTTCCGCCCCACACAGAGCCGCTATAAGGTCTATGTGGTGGATGAAGTCCACATGCTCTCCACCTCCGCCTTCAACGCGCTGCTCAAGACTCTGGAAGAGCCGCCGGAGCACGTCATCTTCATTCTGGCGACTACCGAGGCGCACAAAATTCTACCCACCGTGCTCTCGCGCTGCCAGCGGTTCGAGTTCCGGCGGATTCCGCTGGAGGCGATGCTGGAACAGTTGCAAAAGATCGTCGCGCAGGAGCAGATTACCGCTGAGCCGGAGGCACTGGAGCTGATTGCGCGCGCGGCGGGCGGCGGGATGCGCGATGCCATCAGTCTGCTGGATCAAATGTCCGCCGGAGGCGATGTGACCGCCGATTATGTGCGGTTGATGTTGGGGGCGGAGCGTCGCGATGTGATTCTGGAGCTGATTCAGGCATGGATTGCGCGCGATGTCAACGCGGGGCTGCGCATCCTCAACCGGGCGACCGATGGGGGCGCGGATCCGCGCCAATTGGCTCGCCAGCTGGCCGATTTTCTGCGCGGCCTGCTGCTGATGCGCCTGGGGGCGGGCGATACCTGGCCCGATCCAACCGCCGAGGAGCGCCCGCGCCTGCAAGAGCTGGCCCGTCAGGCTGCGCCGGAACGGCTGACCGAGGCGGTGCGCCTGTTCAGCGCGGTGGCCGGGGAGCGTGGCAGTGGCTGGCAACCGCAGCTACCGCTGGAGCTGGCCTTCGTGGAAGCCTCGCTGGAACGGGCGCTACCAGCAACGGCGAACGCGCCCGCTGCACCAGCCGTCGCGCCAGTAGCACCACCGCCCACACGAGCGCCCACGCCGCCAACTGCTGCCACACCTGCGCCGCAGCGTCCGGCAGCCCCGTCCCCGGCTGCGACCTCCGCCCCAAAATCCGGTGCAGCGCTACAACTCGCTGATGTGGCCCCACGGTGGCGTGAGGTGATTGATCTGGTGCGCCCGGTCAATCTGTCCCTTTCGGCACTGTTGCGTGACGCGACGCCGCTAGCGACCGACGCCGAAGGCCGCTTGGTGCTGGGGTTCAAACACGCCTTCCACCGGAACAAAATTGATGAAGATAACGGACGACGGGCCGTGGAAGATGCCCTGGCCACAGTCTTCACCCATCCTGTGCGCGTGCGCTGTGTGCTGGAGAAGGAATGGCAGGCAGCGGCTTCTGCACCCGCCCCAGCCGCGCCACGCCAAGCGTCACCGCCCCCGCCCCCCGAAGAACCGCCCGACGTGCTAGAGGATGAACTGGTGCGCCGCGCAGTGGAGGAACTGGGGGCCGTGGCGGATATGGAAACGTGAAGAAACTTGTTGCTTGTAGCTTGTAACTTGTAGTTTGAGATTTGCTATTTTAATGAGGAGAACAGATCATGGCTAAAAATCGTATGATGGGCGGTGGCGGTGGTGGACGGATGAATCCCAACGACTTGATGCGCCAGGTGCAAAAGATGCAGGCGGAAATGGAACGGATGCAAGAGGAGACTGCCCAGCAAGTGGTCACGGCCACCGCCGGCGGCGGCATGGTGGAAATCGCCATCAGCGGCGGGCTGGAAGTGCAGAGCATCACGCTCAAGCCTGAAGTGGTAGACCCGGAAGACCTGGATATGCTGCAAGACCTGCTCGTGGCCGCTGTCAATGAGGGGATCCAAAAAGCCCAGGCGCTCATGGCTGACCAAATGGCTGGGCTGACCGGCGGCTTGAGCCTCCCCGGCCTGTTCTAATCTATGGCTGAAGCAGCCATCCCTCCTGCCGTAACCCGGCTGGTGGAAACCTTCTCCGAGCTGCCTGGGGTCGGCCCGAAAACCGCCTCGCGGCTGGCGTTCTACCTGCTGCGCGGCAAATCGGAGCTGGCCCTGCGCCTAGCCGACAGTCTGCAATCTCTGGTCGAGCGCACACGCTTCTGCTCCATCTGCTACAACGTGACCGAGTCCGATCCCTGCCCGGTTTGCGCTGACGAGACCCGCGACCACACCACCGTCTGCGCAATCGAAGAGCCTATGGACTTACTCTCGCTGGAGCGCACCGGGCAATATCACGGCGTTTACCATGTGTTGCATGGGGCGCTCTCGCCACTCGAAGGCATCTTCGCCGAAGACTTGCGCGTAGCCGAGCTCGAAGCCCGCATCCGTGCGGGCGGGATACGCGAAGTATTGCTGGCGACCAATCCCACCAACGAGGGCGATTACACAGCGGCCTATCTGCTACCGCGCCTCAAGGGACTAGGCGTGCGCGTCACCCGGCTAGGGCGCGGGCTGCCCGCCGGCGGCGATCTCGAATACGCCGATCAAGTCACATTAACGCGGGCGCTGGAATCCCGCCAGGAACTCTAATATGACCGTTTGGGAACTGGATATTCGCACAGGCTGGCGCGTGGGACTGGCGGTAGAGGCCATGCTACTATTGATGATGGCGGGCCTGATCGTTATCGCGGTCTTACAACCGGTGAATCTACTGACATTTATCGTGAGCGTGTTAGCGGTTGGCGCGCTACTGGCGGCGCTCATGCTGGCCTACTGGCTATGGGGCTTGCTCAACGCCAGTTACACGATGGATCGCAACGCCATCGCCATCACCTGGGGCAACAACCGGCATCAGATCCCGCTCGCCTCCGTGCGCGAGGTGCTCTCCGGCGCGGATTTACAAAACATCCGCCTACGACAAGGATTGTACTTCCCCGGCCACTTCGTCGGCACAGGCGAGGCCGAGGGCCTCGCACCCATCCTGTTCTACGCCGTCGCCGGTGCCAAACAGCAGATCATCGTCCGCACCGAGACGCTCGCCTACGCCCTCTCTCCCACCGATTTGGACGGCTTCCGGGAGGCTCTAGAAGAGCGGCGGGCGATGGGACCTACCCAAGAAGTGGTCGAACAATCCAGCCATCCGGCTTTTCTGGATTGGCCTATCTGGCAGGATCACGCGGCATTGGCCGCCTTAAGCGGCGGCGGGCTGCTCCTACTACTACTGGTAGGTGTGCTGGCCTGGCGTTATCCCGCCCTACCGCCGCAAATCGCCCTACGCTTCACCGACGAGGGTGCTCCGCTCATGCTCACCGAAGCCGCGCGCATCTTCTACCTGGCCCTCATCGGCCTGCTCTTTTTGATTCTGAACAGCGTACTCGGCCTATTCCTCTACACCCGCGAACGCGTCGCCGCCTATTTCCTGTGGATCGGGAACTTGTTCCTCCAGGCCGCCCTATGGGTAGCAGTCATCGCAATTTTGTTGTTGCAGTAAGCAAGGCACGTTATATCCGTTGAGACCACTGCAATTGCGCGAGCATCAACAAGTGCATATCCAGATAATTGTTAAAAACATGCCGAAAACCCAAACCGCGCGCATTGGGCAAATCCTGGCGGCTGCCCGGCTAACCCAATCTAAGTCTGATGAGCCAATCCCCCCTGACCCAGTCTCGGTAGAAGCACGTCAGCGTTTGGTCGATCTTTTAGGTAGCCCTTTCGGCAAACCCCTATCAGAAATCGTGCTTGAGGATCGTGGCGTATGGTAAGTATCGCCTGTCACTTTGATTTGAACAGAGGCTCGAAGCAAAAACCATGAATGCTCCGACCCACACTCACCTCCTACTCGCTATTCCCGATGCATGGCGAAACATTCTCAAAGTATTTTTGGAACAGAAAGGATTTGCCGTGTTACACGTCGAATCACCGGAAGAAGCGCGGCTGATTATCCAGACCCAACCATTATGCGGCCTGATTACAGTTTCAGAGTGGGGCGTGACCAGGGATAGTAAAACACCCGGCTTGATAGGGATTATTAAAGGTAAATTCCCATCTATCACACTTATCAGACAAACAGAAAGCAATGACTGCTTTGATGAAGTATATGCGCCACCTTTACATCAATACTGCACAATTCCTTTTGGATTAGAAGAATTGGATAGTGCTATGCAACGCGCCACTATCGTATCTGATCAACAACCAACAATCTGACATGATCCAACTTGTAGCATTCGACCTTGATGGAACATTGATGGACAACGACCAGCGCATCAGCGCGCCGGTGCGGCAAGCTATCGCGGCGACCCAGGCTGCGGGCGTGCTGGTCACACTGGCGACCGGGCGGATGTTCGCCGCCACGCGCCCGTTCGCGCAAGCGCTGGGCATTACCGCGCCGCTGCTCTGCTACCAGGGCGGTTGGATTCAAGCCCCTGCCGATCCCGCACCACGCTACCGCCGCACGCTCCCCACTTCGCTCGCTCTGAACGTACTGCGCCACTGCGAGACCCAGCATCTTCGCGTCATCCTCTACGCCGACGGGCAGCTCTTCTTCTCTGCACGCTACCCACCGGAGACCTTTGATACAAATTTACTGGGTCAGGTTTGCAAAGTGGGCGAACCCTGGAAGAGCGTCCTGGCAACCCATCAGGCCGATAAAGTCCTGGTGATGGCCGAAGCCACCGCCATCCCTGCCATCGGCGAGGATTTACGCGGCTGGGTGGCCGGACAAGCTGATGTGGTACGCTCGCACGCCCTATTCATTGAAGTCGTGCCATCCGGCGCCAACAAAGGCGCGGGGCTGGATTGGCTATCCGCGCATCTGCACATCCCCCGCACAGCGGTCATGGCCGTTGGCGATCACGAAAACGACCTGGAGATGGTGCGCTGGGCCGGTGTGGGCGTAGCGATGGGCAACGCCATCCCCGCCGTCCGCGCCGCTGCCGATTGGGTCGCCCCACCGCTAGAAGCAGACGGAGCCGCCGCTGCATTGGAGCGTTTCGTGCTGAGCGGGGCATACCCATGAGCGCCGCCGTGCTGCCCCTGCACCACCCCGAAGCCATCGCGCGCGCCGCCGATTTGTTGCGCCACGGCGAGCTGGTCATCCTCCCCACCGAAACCGTCTACGGCATAACCGCCCGGCTAGAGGCACGCGCTATCGCACACCTATACGAAATCAAAGGGCGGCGTCCCGAATCGGCATTGCCGCTGCTAATTTCTGACCCAGCTCTGCTGGAGACACTGGCCCGACCCAGCCGCGCCGCACAAAGACTGGCGCAACGCTACTGGCCGGGGCCGCTTACGCTCATCCTCCCGCCTGGGCCAGACCTGCCCCCAGACCTGAAAGCGACACGGGTCGCACTACGTCACCCTAACACCCCCGCCCTCTGGCCGCTGCTCGAACTGCTCGGCGGCGCGGTCGTCGTCAGCTGGGCCAGCCGTCCCGGCCATCCCCCAGCTATCACCGCCGCAGAAGCAGTCGAAGAAATGGGGAATAAAGTCGCGCTCATCCTCGATGGCGGCCCATGCGCCCTCGGCATCCCCTCTACCATCGTCAACTGCCTCACCGACCCGCCTACCATCGAGCGCCGGGGCAGCATTCTCGCCGCCAAAGTGCTGGCAGCACTCGAAGGCTGAGCCACGTGATGGGATCATCCGGTTTGCGGGTCGCCCTGCGCCTGCTCCTGCTGCTCATCCTATTACTGGCTGCCGCGCTGCGCTTCCACTGCCTGGATGCCCAATCCTTCTGGAACGATGAAGGCAACACCGCACGTCTGGTAGAACGCCCACTGTCACTCATCATCGCCGGGGCGGCGGGCGATATTCACCCGCCCGGCTACTACCTGCTCCTCCATGCGTGGCGCGCAGCCACCGGCGAGAGTGAGTTTGCCCTCCGCGCCTTCTCCGTACTGTGCGGCTGGCTCACCGTTGCGCTCGCGGCAGCGCTAGGCCGCAAAGCCGGCGGCGATCCGGCAGCCATCGGCGCGGCGCTGTTCGTAGCCGTGAACCCCCTCGCCGTCTACTACAGCCAGGAAGCGCGCATGTACGCCCTGCTGGGGCTGGCGGGCGCGTTGGCCCTCTGGAGCGGCACACAGCTGATCGCCGCCCCCTCCTGGAAGCACGCCGCAGCCCTGGCGGCTGCCGTCGCGTTGGGGCTGTATACCCAATACGCCTTTGTCTTCGCCCTCGCCGGGCTGAATCTGGCTTTCGGAGTGGATTGGTTATGGGGTTCGGCAAGCTCACCCACCGGGGATTCGGCAAGTTCGCTTTCTCGGCCCCTGAGCCTGCCGAAGGGGCGCGCGCACAACGCACCCACCGGGGGTTCGGCAAGCTCACCCACCGGGTCGGCAAGTGTTCCCCCCCGTCCCCTGAGCCTGCCGAAGAGGCGCGCACACAACGCACCCACCGGGGGTTCGGCAGGCTCACCCACCGGGGATTCGGTAAGTTCGCTTTCTCGGCCCCTGAGCCTGCCGAAGGGGCGCGCACACAACGCACCCACCGGGGGTTCGACAGGCTCACCCACCGGGGATTCAGTAAGTTCGCTTTCTCGGCCCCTGAGCCTGCCGAAGGGTCTCCCCCACTGGCTCGCCGCGCACCTGCTGGCCGGGCTAGCCTTCCTGCCCTGGACGCCCATCGCCCTGCGCGCCTCCGGCTGGCGTCCGCCCGATCTGGACGCTTCCGGCGCAGTGGGCGCGATGGCGCGCACCCTGCTAGCGGGCATCACCCTGCCCGCAAAAGCCGCGCCCTACCTGTTGCTGCCCGCGCTGGGACTACTCGCGCTCACCATGTTGACACGCTCCCGTCGCCCCTTCATCGCCTGGGCCGCCGCGCTCATGGCACTGCTGCCCGCCGCCCTCATCGCCGCGCTCGGCATCTACCGGCCCGCCTACCTCAAATTCCTGATGATCTCTGTAGCCCCGCTGGGCGTGCTGCTCGCGCTCCCCCTGGCCCGCGCGGGGTGGCGGCGCTGGCTCGCCGCACTCCTGCTGCTGGCGCTGCTGCCCACGCAGGTTACGGCGCTGCAGCATCTGTTTGACGATCCGGCCTACGCCCGCGACGACTACCGGGGACTAGCGGCGACCATCGCCGCCGGCCAGCCGGGTGACGCCATTCTGCTCAACGCGCCCAATCAGTGGGAAGTCTTCACCTATTACTACCGCGGCCCGCTGCCCGTCTACCCCGCGCCCTACCACCCCGCCCCCGAGGCTGCCGCCACCTGGGTTAGCGAGACCATCGCCGGACACCGGCAGCTCTTCGTCCTCTATTGGGGGGATGCGGAATCCGATCCGGGGCGGCACATCGAGCTGGAGCTGGCGCAGCAGGCCTACAAAGCGACAGATATATGGGTGGGCAAGGTACGCCTGGCGCGTTACGGAGTGACGCCGCTACCCACCGCCCCCACGATTGCAACGACGGCACAATTGGGGGAGACGGTACTACTCGAAGGGGCCGATCTGGGGGGAGCCACCTACGCGCCCGGCGACATCATACCCATGACACTATTCTGGAACGCACTCGCTGCGCCCGGCGCGCGGCTCAAAGTCTTCGTCCATCTGCTCGCAGAAAACGGCGTACTCGTCGCCCAGGCCGATGCCGAACCGCTCGGCGGCTTCCGCCCCACCGATAGCTGGCAGCCCGGCGAGCAGCTCCACGACCGCTACGGGGTGCTATTGCCCGACGACTTACCGCCCGGACACTACACACTCATCGCGGGGATGTACGATTTTGCCGGAGCACGGCAACCGGTCACGCGCACGGGACAAGCAGTGGGAGATAGCATCTGGCTGGGACAAATCAGCATACAACCGTGATGTATGCCCAACAAAATCCAACAGCTAGCGCTATTGCTGAAGGCCGAAGAATAACTATATCGCTAAATCGAACGGCAAATCGCTGATGTCGCGCAAGCGACGGCCATCAATCAGCAAGTTGAGCATCTCCAATTGATCCTCGTTCCGCATTTCTGCCACAACCGCGTGGAGCTCGTTAAGCGCAAAGTGATAGACGCAGTCCAAATCGCCTGTGCCTAGCGCCAGAGTCGCCAGGCGGGTAGGCATGGGTTCTGCGGTCACAACTACAATATGCGGCGCGCGTCCTTTGCGGTTGCGGATCAGATTCAACGCTTCAGTGCGTGCATTCTGTCCCCGGTCGCTGCGCAACGTCCATTTGCAGGAAATACTGGCGTGTAGAATGGGTAAAGGTGACGTGGAATTGGCCGCGCGCAGCGGTGTCAAAGAAGCCAGGTGCGTTTTTGCATCCAAGAGCACCCCCTCAGCGTTGAGTTGCGCATCTGAAACTGGCACACGCCCTACAAGAATATCCGGCTTTACGATGTAATCCAAACCCAAAGCCGAAGCTAATGTATCATCCTCACGGACAATGGCTTCAAGTTCTTCGAGATGCCGATACTGATCGAATTGAGAAATTGTCAGACGCGTGGAATAGCGCCATTCTCCAGGGCGTAAAGGACGTAACAAGTTGAAAGCTGCTTCCAGAAAATTGCAGGTAAGCACCTCGAAACGCCCGCCAGAAGTCTGGCCCGATATAGATTCCGGGTTGCGCGCGTATTGCAAATGCTCAAGAATGCCCCAGGCAATTTTGGTACTGGTCAAACTGCCGCCATCCGCAAAGTTGGGGTACTTCTTGCCATCTCTTTCAGTGATACGGATAATTTTTCCGCAAATTTGCTGATGGTAAGCGCTGCGCAACATTTTTATATCAGTCATACTTTTCCTACCTCTTCAGGCTTGTAAAATCCTATGACATATTCCTCGTGCATCCGTTGTTGAATCTGCGAAGTGTGATCTATCCGATTCCCAGCAGGCATCATGCGCCGGTCACGGTCTAATTGGCGCACGCCGATATATGAAGCTGCAAAGCCTACCTGCGCACCAATTTCGGCTAAACAGTACTGTGTTTCTGTATCCACCCCACGCATGACCGAACTGCCCACAACCACAATCGCTGCTTTGCCCGGTTTCAGCACTCGACACATTTCACCTAGCACACGGGTCATCTCCGAGTAGTAACGATGCAAAACCTGTCCCTTTTTACGATCCAGATGCAAAATCTGGTTGACCAGGGCTTGCGTCTTAGGGGGTAATGTTTCAAAGTGCATGGCTGAAATGGCTTCTCCACCCACATAACGGCTGCGCGTTTCGCTCAAGCTATCAATGTTATGCCCCAACCACACCAGCGAGAACTTGTGCGCGCGCATATAATCAATCGCGTTGGAAGCATACGGGGGGGAGGTGACAATCAAATCTATCGAATTGGGTGCAAGGGGTGCCCGCTCAGCATTCCCAAACACGATAAGACTCTCCCCACCAGCCCAGGTAGCCGCGCTGAGGCCGTCAAGGTTTAGTTGTAAGCGTTTACTAAATTCCGTGATGGGGGAGCGCAGCACTTTGGTCGTGTATTGAGCGCGCGCCGAATTTTGCGCGCCTGGTTCAGCGATAAGCACGGCTCCTTCTGGTGTCTTGACGATCTTGGCGCGATGGGGGCGGGTGTGCGCTAAATCACGCGCCAATGATACGCCGCCAGATTTAGTGATAATCACAGCGGAAAAAGCCAGTTCCAGAAAAGCGCGCAACGTGGCGTCGGGGATTTGTACAATTTCTTTAAGCAAGGCCAGCAATTCAAGTTGGGTTTGCGGCATGAACCAATAGTTGACGAAATCCCGCGTTTGCTTGTCCCATCGGCTGGTTAATTCCTGCGTCAATGTTGCGCTGTGTTGGTTCACCAGATTTCGGGCGCGCTGGGCAACCTCGCACCCAACTTCACTAGCAGTGATAACTTCCAACGGTTGTGTCTTGACTCTGGCGATGCGTACCGCCAGCGGGTCTATATCGCTGCCCACTGCATACCGCCCCAATAGCAATGCCTCGACAAGCGTCGTGCCAGACCCCATCATTGGATCATAAACATAGTCGCCTGGCGATGTAAGCTCTTGAATGAACTTACGCGGCAGCTGTGGTGGAAATTTAGCCGGGAACGAGTGGAAATTGTGTGAAGCGTAACTGCTGCCTTTATCGTGAAAATCCAGATCCTCCATTAGCAATGTTTTCAGGGCAGCTTGATAGTTGCGCTCATCAGCAACCGGTGCGTTGGGCACAAGCGGCAAGCGTGTTTGATGTGTCATTTACCCCCGCTTTCGTTTCCGCAAGGCCAGCGGCAAGAGGAGGACTGTCGCCAGAGGCCAAACCCAAGCGAGGTCGCCAGGGCCTGCGGGACCGGTGCGCTCGGCAACGCGCCGAATGTGCAGCAGGCGATACTCCGCTGTGCGCTCGGCAAGTTCCACATCGGGCAGGCTGGGACTGACCCCCATCAGTGGCGCGACGATGCCGCTGCCCCGTAGCACGGCGCGCATCAGCGCCAGCCGCACGGCGGGGTCTTCCGGCGCGATTTCCTCCGCGACGCCAGCCCACCAACCCTCCGGCAGCCAGACTTCGACGTTGGGGGTGGCTTTGAGATTACGATACCAGTCCGCAATCGCGCCGAACCCGGCGGTGCAGTAGAGCTCCCCATCTACCAGCGCGTAGTTGAGCGGGGTGTGCCGCTGGCGTCCGGTTTTGCGCCCCGTGTGCGTGAGCACCATGATGCGCCCGCCCACATCAGGCCACAGGCTAAGCCAAGGGCCAAGTCCCAAGCGCCACAGCAACAACATAAAACGGTTCAAATACTTGAAGGCCTGCCGTAACCAGGCTTCTACCTGTGGATTGAAGGTGCTCATTAGTTACTCCTCGGCTTGCGCCTGAAATTCGCGTTGCAACATTCCCATCACCAGATAATCGTGATAGCGGCCATCAATGAACACGGCCTCGCGGAAGCGGCCCTCATGGGTAAAGCCACATTTCTCGTAGGAGCGGATGGCACGAGCGTTATCATCCACCACGCGCAGGTAGATACGATGCAGGTTGTACCAGTTGAAGCCCACGTTGAGGATGGCGCGCATCGCGTCGCTGCCATAGCCGCGCCCCCAGAACTCCGGGTCGCCCACGATGATGCCCACTTCGGCCTCCCGGTCGCGCCAGTTGAAGTCTTCCAGCCCGGTGACGCCAATGGGTCGGGCAGCCTCGCGCGTCTCAATGACAAAGTGTAACCGACTTGGCGCAACGCCGCCTACATCGGGCAGCAGCCCCTCGAACCAGTGCTCTTCCAATGCCAGGGACATATAGCGCACGGTAACGTAATCCCGCATCTCCGGGTTGGAGAGCCACTGCGCAAACAGCGGCAAATCGGCGCGCTCCGAGGGGCGCAAGCGGATCAGGGTTCCGTCGTAGTACATAGCTTACCTCCGGCAAATCTCAAATCTCAAATAGCGAATGGCGAATGGCGAATAGCGAATGGCGAATGGCGAATTTTGTGAAACGTGAAGAAAAAATCACGCATCACGCAACACTTCTCCCGCTCCATTTTGCAGGTGCGACGTATCATTGATGAAGCGCACGCTTGCCCAGGAATCGGGGGCAAACGTCACCAGCGAAAGCGAGGCATTACCGAAGGTGAGCGTAGCGCAGTAGCGTTGCGCGGTTTTAAGCAGCTGCCCGAAGTACGCGCGAAACACGCCGCCATGCGCTACGACGGCGATGTTCCCTTCGACGTGCTGCACATGGATGTCGGCGAATACCGCCTCCACACGCGCGAGAAAGTCCGGAAGCGGCTCGGAATCGGGAACGTGTTCCAGCGCGAACTCGCTGCGCGCGATGGCGGTAGCGACTTGCGGCCAGCGTGCCGCCCAATCGTCCCACGAGCAGCCTTCCGCTTGTCCCACGCCGATCTCGCGCAAGCGTGGATCGAGAATCGGTTCACACCCGGACACTGCGCCGATGGCCTGCGCGGTTTCAACGGCGCGTATCTGCGGGCTAGTGTAGATCGCCGTGAGTGGCTCGGATGCGAACCGCGCCGCGGCCAAGGCCGCCTGTTCGCGGCCTACATCGCTCAACGGCGGATCGGCCCAGCCTTGCATCCGCCCGGCAGCGTTCCAGGTGGATTGGGCGTGGCGTACAAGCCAGAGTCGTAATGTCATGAGTGACCTCCACAGTGACTTATTTTTTGACGATGGACAACCGACGACAGACCACGTTTTGTTCTGTAGTCTGTCGTCCGTCGTCGGTCGTCCGTCGTCATGCGAGCGCTTCTTCTAGTAGAGCGCGCGCAACAGAGGCGGGGTCTTGCTCGCGGCGGAGCACGGCGGCGACGGCGGCCTCACGGCGTTCTGCGCCCACCCGCGCATCGAGCAGGGCCAGCAGGTGTCGCTGGAGCCAGGTCTCCACCTCGGCGCGGGCGAGCGCGGCCAGCCGTTGCTCCCATTGCCCGCTCTCTTCCAGATAGCGCCGGTGCGCCGCCAGCGTATCGGCCAGCTCGCTCAACCCGGTATCTTCCAACGCGCTGGTCAACAGGAGGGGGACTTCCCACGCGGCGCGCGGCATATCGCTCTCAGCCCCGGCCCCCGGCCCATGGTGTCCTGCAGGAGCCACCGACGAATGCACGCTCTGCAACGAGCGCAACGTGAGTTTGGCTTCGGGCCGGTCGGCCTTGTTGACCACGATAATATCGGCGATCTCCATCAGGCCCGCCTTGAGCGCCTGCACATCATCGCCCATGCCCGGCGCTTCCACCAGCACTACCGTATGCGTCACCCGCGCCACATCCACCTGCGCCTGCCCCGCGCCCACCGTCTCCACGATGACCACCGGGTAGCCCACCGCGTCGAGCGTCTGCACCACCTCGCGGGTGGCGTGGGCTACGCCGCCGGGATGTCCCCGCGAGGCCATGCTGCGGATGAAGATGCCCGCATCGGTGGTCAGATCACGCATCCGCAGGCGATCACCCAAGAGCGCGCCGCCGGAGTAGGGGCTGGACGGATCTACGGCCACGATGGCCACCGTGAGGTCACGATTGCGCAGTTCGCGAGCGAGCCGCCCCACCAGCGTGCTCTTGCCCGCACCCGGCGAGCCGGTGACGCCGATGACATGCGCCCGACCCGTGTGTGGATAGAGCACGGCCAGGGCTGTTTGCCCATCCGCCGTGCCGTTCTCGACGAGGGTAAGCAGCCGTGCCAAAGCGCGCCGTTCGCCAGCCAAAGCGGCGGTGACGAGCTCCACGCTAGGCTCCAACTGCCTGATTGATGAAATTCACCACAGTCTCGGTGGTGGTGCCCGGGCCAAAGACTTCTTGCACACCCATCGCCTTGAGCACCGGCACATCATCGGGGGGGATGATGCCGCCCACGAACATCGGCAGGCCCTCAATCTGGCGCGCGCGCAGCTCTTCGAGCACGCGCGGCACGAGCGCCAGGTGCGCGCCGGAGAGGATCGAAAGCCCTACCACATCCACATCCTCTTGCAAGGCGGCTTCCGCTACCATCGCGGGCGTCTGCCGTAGCCCGGTGTAGATGACCTCCATGCCGGCGTCGCGCAGGCCGCGCGCTACTACTTTGGCCCCGCGATCATGCCCATCAAGGCCGGGCTTGGCGATGAGTACCCGAATTTTCTTATCCACGAGAACCTCCCTGATTTTGGATTTTAGATTTGCGATTTTAGAAATTTACAGCAATGCGCCGCATTGGACGCAGTTCTGGGCTTGGGGCGGGCTGAGCGCGCCACAGCGCCCACACGAGATGGGCTGCGCATCGGCCAGAGGCGCACGACAACTGCGACAACTCAGCGTGCCGAGATCGTTGGGGGTGCCACAATAATCACATACCACCATCTCGGCCTGGCGCCCCGTGCCGGTGGCCGCGCCGGCGTTGCGACAAAATGCATCCACGGCTTTCCACACATCCTGGCGCAGGTTGAGGCTCCGCACGTTGCGGGCGATCCCGTCAATCTCGCCCAGCACGCTCAACGGATTCATCAGCGCTCTGACGCCGGTGCGCGCCAAATCAGCAGCCACGCCCAGCAATTCCTGCTCGCTCACGGCCACCACCACACCACGCGGGGCCGGGACCACATGCACGGTTAGCGCCGACGTGGCCCCGCGCCGGCGTACCTGGCGCGTTTGCACTTGCACCACCGCGCGCCCGCCCTCGCCGCGCATCCATTGCGCTTGCGTCTCACCGGTGTTGAAGGTCAACACCAGCGCGCGCGCCAAATCCTCAGCATCAATCTTCCCGTGATACGCCCGTTGTTCCGTCGGCATGTTGTTCATCTTGTGTACCTTCCTCCTCTATCACTCGGCGGCGCTGCGCAAGCCAGCCACGCACACGCACCCCCACCAACACTAGCCAGCCACGCACAGACGCTCGCACTAACCGAAGCGCCCGATGTAACCAGGCCCTAATCAACTGTAGCCCATAGCGCAAGTGTTCCTCAACCAGATGCAGCCGCGCGCGCCAGGCCAGACGCGGCAGCGCCGGTAATTTCGGCAGCCGAGGCACACCCAACTGCGGGCTGCCCGCCACCAGCGCCGCAAACAGCAGCGCCGCCAAAAAACGTAATCCTGCAGAACCAAAAAAGACGTAGCTATACCCTTGCGTCTGGGCCAACCAGCCGCCAAATGCCGCGCCAGCAGCCATGCACACCCCGCTCACAGCCTGATACAGGGCCACGAACGAAGAACGCTCCTCATCCGGCGTCATCTCCAGGAGCAAATTAAAGGCCGCCAGATTGTAGCCCGCCCACATGAACCCGCTAAAAATTTGAATGGGATACGCTTGCCAGGGTTGTCTGATCATCACCCAGACAGCCGGTACCAACGGAATCATAAATCCGGTCAGCCGCTGCACCCATCGCGCACCCTTGCGGTCGTTCAACATACCGAAGACCCGCTGGCCCGGTAAAGCCGCCAGACTCGCCGCCGCACCGGTCAACCCAATGCTGGCAGCGGGAGCCTGAACTTGCTCGACAAGAAAGACCATGAAAAAAGGGCCGGCCACTTGCAATGAGAAGTTCCAGACACCAGAAATCAACGAGAAGGCCAGGAAGCGCGGGTGCGCTTTCAGGCCGCGCCAGAAAGCGCGCGATTGGCCCGGCACACGCGGAGGTACCGGGCGCGCGGTTTCTGGAATACGGTTGAACATATACGTCGCCAGCAAGCCGGACAACAATGCCAGTCCCAATGCCCACTGATACCCCGTCGGCTCACCAAGCCAATCAATCAACGGCCCAACACACAACAGGGTAAGAAAACCTGCCGCTCCCATGAATATATTGCGCATACTAAAGTAGCGTCCGCGCGCGTGCAAAGGCGTCAGCTTCCCCAACAGAGCCGTCCAGGCCGGATGGAAGAGTTGCACCAGGAACGCACGCACCACCACCAGCCCAATGCCAATATACACGAGCCAGGGTGATGGCCCAAAGAGAGGGAACAGTATCAACCCCAGAATCAGCAAGCGTGACAGCAGCGCAGGCAGGATAACAACCCGCTTATACTGAGCGCTACGCGCCGCCAAACGCGCCCCCGGCCACATAGCCAGAGGGATAGCGAGATTGGAAAGCGCGCTCATCGCGCCCAATTCACCGCGTGAAGCGCCTAGCGCCAACAAATACACGGATTGGTAGGTGTTGATAATGCCATCGCTGATGCTGGCAAATACCCCATCCAGCAGCAGCCACCGCAACGCAGCACGCGTCTGGGCGGGAAGACTTTGGCTCCAACGCCCACCAACGAACAACGCCCTCAGCCCATCCATCTGGAGAAATGGCAGGCGTAATGACCACCGGCTCAATCGTCGCCCCACACGCATCACCCGATTTGGTGAAAATCTTCAGCCGGTAGGACAAAAATCGTCGCTCTATATTGCCCAGGTTCCGGCTCACTGCACGCGCCCGCGATAATATCACACACCCCAGGAATCTGCTCGGCCTCCAGGCCCACCAGCAGCGTGACATTGCCCCGACGCAAAAATCCGCCAGTGCTGGCGATGCGGGTCACACGATACTGTTGCTCCACCAATTGATCCGTCACCTGTAAGGCGTCGGCATCCTTCACAATCGCAATCATCAATTTCATAGTCATCACCTCACAGTTGCAAGAATTGCTCCACCGGCAGAATAAACAACGTAGCACCGCCCAGTCGCGCTTCAATCATCAACGGATAAGCCGGGGTCAAGGTCATCTCGACGCCTACGGGCACATAGCGAGTACGGCTGGGGCAATAACGCCGCACCAGCGCCGCAAATTCAGCGATCTGTGACTGCTCCATACCAACAAGGAAGGTATGCAAACCCTCATGCAAAAAGCCCCCCACCGCATCCACTTGCGTGGTCTTGAAGCCAGCCGCTTGCAACACCCGCATCAAGGCTGGGGCTTGATGCCCGTCCACAATCGTTATCGCCATGCGATCTACCTTGGCTTGCGCCATAGTTTACCCCCTTTACGCGGTTGCAGGTATTCGTTACCTTGATTATAATCAATTTGGGCTAAATGGAAAAACCAGGTTTGGAAATTCACAAACCTGCCAGGTTTATCAAGGAGCGTAAAAATCATGGAAAACACAGAAGCAAGCAACGCACGCATTCAAGCGGGCGACCGAGTATTGTTGGTGGGAAAAGACCGCCGTGAATTTCTCATCCGCGCCAGACCGGGCGCACAGTTCCAGACCCATCGCGGCATCATCGCCCACGATGCGCTCATCGGGCTACACTGGGGCGAGACCCTCCGTACCCATTTGGGCCATCCATACCTGCTGCTCACCCCGTCACTAGAAAAATTGATCCGCTCCGTCCAGCGGAAGACTCAGATTGTCTACCCTAAAGAGATAGGCTACCTGTTGCTCAAGCTAAACATTGTACCAGGCGCGCGGGTGGTGGAGGCGGGGACTGGCAGCGGCGCGCTCACGCTAGCATTGGCACAGATGGTGCTACCACACGGCCACATCTACACCTACGAAGCGCGCGCCGAGATGCAAGAACAGGCGCGCGAGAACCTCGCGGCAGTAGGATTAGCCGAGGGGGTCACATTCAAGGTACGGGACATCGCAGAAGGCTTCGACGAGCACGATATAGATGCGCTATTCCTGGACGTGCGGGAGCCGCACGACTACCTGCAGCAGGCACACGCGGCCCTGAAAGGCGGGGGCTTCTTCGGGGCGCTCGTCCCTACCACCAATCAAATCGTCGCGCTGCTTTACGCCCTGGAAGAAAACCACTTCGGCTTCATTGAAGTGGAAGAACTGTTCCTGCGCGCTTACAAGCCCACACCCGGACGCCTGCGTCCAGCAGATACCATGGTAGGGCATACCGGCTATCTGGTGTTTGCGCGCGCGCTGCTGCCCGAAACCACCCCGCAAGAGCCGCGCATACCGGTTTGCTAACATTTTGAAAGATTGCTATCTTGACAAATATAAACGGGTATGATATAGTAACACTGCGGTCCCAAAAAGGCGTGGAGTTCCCACGCCCAAACCATATCTTTCTATTTCAGTTAGCAGGAGGAGAAGATGAGTAAAAAGTTGTTCACTTTGTTGTCCGTTCTGGTTTTGGCCGGGCTAGTGCTGTCGGCCTGTGGGCCTAAGCCCACCGACGCCCCAGCGACCCAGGTCCCCGCCACCGAAGCTCCGGCGACCCAAGAACCCGTCACCCAAGAACCCCCCGTCGAAGGTTGCGAGGTCGTCAACGTGACCGTCTGGCACGGTTGGGCCGGTGCCTACGAAGAAGAGTACAAGGCCATTGCGGCACAGTTCAACACCGAGAACGAGTGTGTGCAGATCGAACTGGTAAAGGTAGATGCCCTCTCGGACTCCCTGGCCGTAGCCGCCCCCGCGGGCGAAGGCCCCGACATCCTGGCTTGGGCGCAAGATGCAATCGGTCGCAATGCGTTGGCCGGCTACATCGTCCCGCTGGATTCCTGGATTGACATGAACTACCTCAACAGCACCTTCGAACCCGCCGCAGTCAATGCGATGGTGTGGAGTGGCGAGATCTGGGGTATTCCCGAAGCGCAGGAAGGCATCGCGTTGGTCTACAATGCTGACCTGCTCGATGAATCTGCTCTGCCTAACCCCGACAGCTTTGACGACCTACTCGCCAAGGCCGAAGCCTTCCGCGCCGACAACCCCGACCTGTACTACATGTGCAATCAGGGCCTCGGTAACGCCGATGCTTATCACGTTGCCCCCATCTACTTTGGCAACGGCATGAGCGAGTATCTGGGCTACATTGACGACGAAGGCAATGCGTTTATGAATAGCGCTGAGGGCTACGCCGCCGCCGAGTGGCTTAATGAATTCCGCCAAGTTGCACCGGCTGAGACCAGCCACGAAATCTGCCAGGCCATGCTCACCGAAGGCCAAGCCGCCATCTGGTGGACCGGCCCCTGGGCCATCGCCGACCTGGAAGCCACCGGCTTCAACTACGGCATCGCCCCAATGGGCAGCCCCTTCGTGGGCATCAAGGTCTTCATGATGACCCAAAATGCAGTGGATCGCGGCAACGCAGAGGCCACCATCGAGGTCATGCAATTCTTCGGTAGCGCCGAGGTGCAGAAGCGCCTGAGCCTGGTCAACAAGACCATCCCGGCCAATACCGCGGCGCTGAATGATCCTGAAGTACAAGCACTGTACTCGGTTGCTGGGTTCGGCGAATCTTTGAATCGCGGTACCCCGATGGCAAACCACCCCTTCGCTGACTGCCAGTGGGGCCCGGTGGGCGACGCCACGACCGCTCTCTGGAACGGCATACAGACCCCGCAGGAAGCGATGGATGACGCACAAAGCGCCATCGAATCCTGTGTTGCTGGAATGCAGTAAGTCATCTCTAAACTGGAGTGAGGGCTTCCTCACTCCAGTTTTAATTTAACAAGCGCGTCCTACCACCTCAATGGTTAGGACGCGCTTGTGTTATTAGCAGCAAGCCCCCCATCAAACCCGGATTTGCAAATGCAGTAGAAATGCTTACAATAAGTAGTGTGTCTTCATGCGTTGCTTTGCCTTCCACAAATCTTTAATCAAGGAGGACTCTATGGGTGTCTCAATACGCGGGTGGAGGAAAACGCTCATTATTGCGCTCTTCATTCTCCCCACTATCCTCGGCGTCACACTGTTAAGTCTCTATCCTATTGGTTACAACATCTTTATCTCATTGACCAACCGGAGCCGCTTTTATATGCAAGCCCCCGCCAACATTTGGGAGTGCGTGCCTAAAACCCCCCGATTTTATTGCTGGAATGAACCTTTGCTCGGCAATTACATCGAACTGTTTGGCCCCTTGCTAGAAGGGGCGGCACTGCTCGCCTGGTTACGTTTCGGACTGCTGTTTTTGCCCTTGATTATCACCAATTGGCTCGTTTCACGCACCAAGAAACAATCCCTTAGCCCACCAGACACCTGGTGGTGGTGGTTAGTAAGTATGGCCGCGAGCGTGGCGATGTGGTACGTTGCCGATGTGCAGGGGGCGTTGAACGTGCTGATGCGCGCCAACGATTTCTTCGTTGTCATGTTCCGGACCTGCCTCTATGTGGCGGCATGTATCCCCCTCTTCTTCATAGTAGGGTTAATCATCGCATTAATTCTCAACAATGACGAGATCAAAAACAAAGGTGCTTGGCGCACGCTGTTAATTTTCCCCTGGGCAGTCCCATCTTACATTACGGCGCTGATTTGGCAATTCTTCTTCCGCACAGAACAGGGGCTATTCAACCAGGTGCTCCGCAGTGTGGGTGTCGCTAATCCGCCAGCCTGGCTCCAGGTGGATGTCTGGGCATTTGCGGCTGTGGTAATCATCAATCTCTGGCTGAGCTACCCATTCTTTATGACCATCATCCTCGGCGCGCTCCAATCCATCCCCGCCGACCAGTACGAGGCCGCCGACGTGGATGGAGCAACCTGGTGGCAGAAATTGAAGAACATCACACTCCCATTGCTGCGGCCTGCCGTCATGCCAGCCATCGTACTAAGTTCTATCAGCACATTCCAGATGTTCAACACCGTCTACCTGGTAACCGACGGCGGGCCAATCCGTGGGGCCGGGCAACCGGGTGCTACAGAATTTGTCATGATTTACGGCTATAAAACCTTGTTGCGCGGAGACCGCTATGCCGATGCAGGTGCGTTTGCGATGGTCATTTTCATCCTGCTGTTTGCCGCTACCCTCTTTAGTCTACGCATGACGCGCATCACAAAAGGAGCCTACGAATGAAAACCCTCAGCCCCCCGGTAAAAATTCTCTTCTACGCCATCCTCGTTCTCGCGGCTATCATCGCTATCTACCCAATCTGGTTCGTGGCATTAGCCGCAATACGCCCTGGGCAGCGATTGCTTACCCTAAACTTGGTGAGCATGTTCATTCCTGCTGAAATCACCTGGGACAACTTCAACATGCTAATGTTCGAAAAGCCCTTTTTCACCTGGCTCAAAAACAGCCTCTTCGTAGCCGGGCTAACTACAATCTTTTGCGTCTCGCTGGCAACAACGGGGGCCTTTGCATTCTCCCGCTTCAGTTTCAAAGGCCGCGAAAGTGTGCTAGTCTTGCTACTGGCAATCCAAGCCTTCCCCGGCGTTCTGGCATTGATTCCTATCATGCAGATTTTACGCTCACTGGGACTCTTTGGAAGCCATTGGGGATTGATCCTGGCTTACGCCACTGGCACGCTAGTCTTCACCACCTGGAATCTTAAGGGTTACTTTGATACTATCCCTATTGACCTGGAAGAAGCTGCGATGATTGATGGTGCCGGGCCAATCCAGGCGTTCATTCAGATCGCCCTGCCGTTAGCGCGGCCCGCGCTCGCTGTAACCGCACTGTTCGGGTTCCTGGCCGGCTGGAACGAGTTCATCATGGCTGAGGTTATGCTGGTAGGCAAAGAAGCCATGTATACACTACCGGTCGCCCTCAATAAACTCGCTGGCGACCGTACCGTTCCCTGGGGGCTGTTTGCCTCCGGCGCGCTACTGATTTCTGTCCCCACCCTCATTGTTTTCCTGAGCTTGCAACAGTATCTGGAATCCGGTCTGACCATGGGCGGAGTTAAGGGTTAACCCAGCTTGTTGCCACAATTCCCCCAACACGTCCGGCTGAACCAACACAGATTACACTCTGAACCTACACGGCTGACCATCCTTTGGATGGTCAGCCGTTTTTTGCATACCACCAGCATACAAGGCGACCACCCTTTGACATCCGCCTGAAAGCTGCTATCATGGCTTGTGCTTGACACACTGTTGCGCTGATGAGAGGCCCTGTTATTACCTGTTCGCAAGAATCTTTATAGAATACAGATTTTACTGATAAGAACCAGAAAAAAATCTATCTGATCCGTAAAATCTGTACTCTAAATCTCTGAATCAGCTCAGGTGGCAACCTGAATTAAAGTATCTATCCGAAGATTCCGCCGGTGATCGAACCTACCAAGACCCAACAGTGGTTCCTACAGGCTCCACCACCACCTTCACAAATTTTCAGATAGATTCCAAAGCATCAACTAGGTTTGGGGAAGGGTAAAGATGATACCTGGAAGCAATCGAAAATCCATTTACAACATCCTAATCGTCATCATTTTAGCGACGATTCCCTGCTACTGCGCAGGGTTCATTATGCTGGCCGTCCATCCAGGTACATCAAATCCCCCCACCCCAACGTCTACGCCCCAGATTTCGCCTACCCCTACCGAAACACCGTACCTGGTAGGCCCAGGCACGCCACAACCGGAACGCACGCTGCCACCGACACCAACACAGTGGTTCCCGCCCACTTTCACACCGACACCAACACCCACGCAGACGCCCACGCCTACGAATACACCCACCAACACACCTACAGACTTACCTACGCTAACCAGCACGGCTACGGCAACGGCTACACCCATACCTACAGAGACGGCAACGGCTACACCAACACCTACGCAAACACCCACCGATGAACCCACACCCACCTGGACGCCGACGCCTACCTGGACGCCCACGCCCACCGTCACGGCCTCCCCCACCGTCACGGCGACAGTGACGGTCACACCAACGGTCAACCCGCTCAGCCTGATACCATAACATCGCGATTTTAAGATTTGCGATTTGCTGATTTGTCATTTGCAAAGGAGCTTGCGTGGAAACCCTGGAACTACTCAAAACACTCACCGAAGCCGCCGGGCCTTCTGGCTTCGAGGGCAATGTCGCGGCCATCATCCGCGAGCTGTGGATGCCCTACGTTGACGAAATCCGCACCGACGCGCTGGGGAATCTGATTGCCGTACAACACGGCAACGGCCCGGAACCCCGCCCCGCGCTGATGGCGGCAGCCCACAGCGATGAAATCGCACTCATTGTCAAAGGCAGCGAAGATGGCTTCCTACAAATCGGATCACTAGGCGGCATGGATCGGCGTGTGCTGCTGGGGCTGGCGGTCACCGTCCATGCAGAGGAACCACTGCTCGGCGTCATCGGCTCGCGCCCGCCGCACGTTCTCACGCCCGCAGAGCGTGAGGAGACGCTGCCCTGGCACAAGGTCTTCGTGGATGTGGGGCTGCCTGCCGAAGAAGTTGCCCGCCGCGTGCGGGTAGGCGATACCATCACGTTTGATCGCCCGCTCATCGAATTGCAGAACGGCTGCGTGGCGGGCAAGGCGTGCGACAATCGCGCTTCGGTAGCGGCGCTCACGCTGGCATTGGCTGCGCTGCGGCAGCGTGAGCACAGCTGGGACTTCTACGCGGTCGCTACGGTGCAAGAGGAAGTCGGATGCAAGGGTGCCGTCACCAGCGCCTATGGCATCGCGCCACAGATTGCCATCGCGCTGGATGTGACCTTCGCCAAGCAGCACGACGATAGCGACCCCGGCGCATTCGATCTCAACAAAGGCCCGACGGTGGGCATCGGTCCTAATTTCCACCCGCAGGTGGTGGAGAAACTCAAAGCAGCGGGCGACGCTGGCGAAATTCCCTATCAAATCGAGCCGCTGCCCGGCTCCAGCGGCACAGATGCCTGGGCGATTCAAGTAGCGCGTGAGGGCATCCCGTGCGGGCTGATTTCGATCCCCGCCCGCTATATGCACCAGCCGGTGGAGCTGCTCAGCTTGCGCGATGTGGAGCGCGCAGGGCGGCTACTCTGCGAGTACGTCGCCGCTTTACAACCCACCGATTTGCCCCGCTGGGAGGATGAAGCATGACCACGCCCTTACTGGAAACCCTGTTCACACTCTCCAACATCCACGGCGCGTCCGGTGACGAGATTCGCGTCCGCCAGGCGTTACGCCCCATGCTGGAAGGCCATGTGGAATCGCTGCGCGTGGATGCGCTAGGCAATCTCATCGCCCTCAAGCGCGGCACGGGCGCGCTGCCGTTGCGCGTACTGGTCGCCGCCCACATGGATGAAGTCAGCCTGATGGTAGTCGGCCACACGTCCGAAGGGTGCTTGCGCGTCGAGAATTGCGGCGGAATAGACACCCGCCTGCTGCCCGGACTGGAAGTGCGCGTGGGGCCGAACTTACTACCCGGCGTGATCGGCCAGAAAGCGGTACATCGCCTGTCGAACGGAGCCATGAAGGCCCCGGATCTGGATCGTATAGCAGTGGACATCGGCGCGAGCAACAAAGATGAGGCGATACGCCTCGCGCCGGTAGGGACGCGCATCACGTTTGCCACGCAAGCGCGCGAACTAGGCCAGCTGGTTGCAGGTAAAGCCTTTGATGATCGCGCTGGCTGCACCCTGCTCGTACATCTGCTACAAGGCCCGCCGCTCCCCTACGACCTGTACGGCGTATTCACCGTGCAGGAGGAAGTGGGATTACGCGGCGCGCGCGTGGCCGGATTCAGCATTGAGCCGGATATGGCAATGGCGCTGGAAGGGACCATCGCCGATGACCTGCCCAAGCCGCCCGGCACCGACATCAGCCCGACCTCCGAAATCAGCAAGGGCGCAGTCATCACGGTAATGGATCGCTCGCACGTCTCCGCGCCACGCCTGGTGCGCCATCTAACGCAAGTGGCGGAGGCGCGTGGGATTCCCTACCAATTCAAACAGCCCGGCATCGGCGGGACAGACGCGGGCGCACTACACATCGCCAGAGGCGGCGTCCCTAGCGCCGCCGTAGCCGTCCCCTGCCGATACATCCACGGCCCAATCGCGTTGTTGCACCCAAACGACCTGACGCACACGCACACACTGGTACGCGCGGCGCTGGAGCAGCTAACACCTGACATTTTGGACCCTAACGCAGATTAATCGAAGGAACATAGCATGGATCTTGAACTCCTAACCAAACTCACGCAAACTTTTGGCCCTTCCGGGCACGAGAGCACCATCCGCGACCTGATCCGCCAGGAAGTAGAGCCGCTGGTTGATGATGTACAAGTAACGCCACTGGGCAATCTGATCGCCCACCGCCAGGGCGCGGGCAAGAAAGTGGTGCTAGCCGCGCATATAGACGAGATCGGCATCATGGTGACACACGTGGACGCGCAGGGCTATCTGCGCTTCACACGCATGGGCGGCATCAACCCGCTCACCTGCATCGGCGGGCGCGTGCGATTCGCCAATGGCGCGCAGGGCGTCATTTACCTGGAGCGGCGCGAGGATACCTCGAAACCACCTACACTGGAGCAGCTTTACATTGACGTAGGCGCGACGGGCAAAGACGATGCCCCGGTAGGCGTGGGGGATGTGGCAGCCTTCGTGCGCCCATTGGAACAGCTAGGGCGACGCATCATCAGCAAAACACTAGATGATCGCGTCGGCTGCTATGTGCTAATCGAGGTATTGCGCCAGCTCAAAGCTTCGCCCTACGACTTGTACTTCCTATTTAGCGTGCAGGAAGAAGTAGGCCTGACCGGCGCGCGCACCGGTGCGTATACCATTGATCCAGATCTGGCGATTGCGGTGGATGTGACTGCCACCGGCGATACGCCCAAATCGCTACCGATGGCCGTGGAGTTGGGCAAAGGCCCGGCGGTCAAGGTCAAGGATGCCGGTATGATTGCACACCCGATGGCGCGGGAGTGGCTGATTGCGGCAGCACGCAAGGCCGGTATCCCGTACCAGTTGGAAATTCTTGAAGGGGGCACAACCGACGCGGCAGCGATGCAGCTGGCGCGGGCCGGTGTACCGAGCGGCTGCCTGAGCATCCCCTCACGCTACATCCATAGCCCCTCGGAAATGATAGATAGCAAGGATGTGGAGCAGGCCATCACACTACTATTGACAGCGTTGGCGGAAGTTTAGAAAAAGGCTATCTGGAGGTATACACATGGCTTTCAACCTAGCAAAGTGTGATTATTGCGGCGACTGTCTGGCACTATGCAAGTACACCGCTTACAACAATGAAACCGGCGGCGAGCAAATTCGACAATTGGTGAACGGCGAGGCAGCGGCGATTCTTACCGAGTGCGTCACCTGCGTCGCATGCAACGCCTATTGTGAAAAGGGGGCCAACCCCTTTGACCTGATTCTACAACTTCAGGAACGCTTCGGTGTGTACAAAACAACAGACTCCTACTACCAGCTGGTGGACACACTTGACAAAAGTCCCGGCGAGGTGATCCCTGGCGAACCCGGCAAACCGGCCATCAATATTTGTATGGTGGATGTGATTCCGCACCTATTCGAGGGACAACTGTTCGAGGGCGCTACATACCTGCGCGGCGGGGAGTTCGAGAGTGTGCTGGGCCGGATTCATGTGGGCGAAGAAACCTACATCCGCGACACACTCAAGGCTAGGATTGACGCGCTGACCGCAACGGGCTACAACGAAATCATCATGTTCCACGACGACTGCTACAGTGCTTATACGACCAAAGCGTTAGAATATGGTATCCCCGTGCCGTTCAAGGTCAAGCACTACATCGAGTATCTACGTGACTACTTGAAGGCACACACAGAACAGATTCACCCGCTCAACCTCAAAATCGCCTACCAGCAACCCTGCTCGAGCCGCTACACGCCTTGGATGGATCCGATTTTAGACGAACTATTTACCCTGATAGGCGTGGAACGGGTTGCCCGCGCTTATGACCGGATGGATGCGCTCTGTTGCAGTTGCCCTGTTTCACCGCATCTGGGACATGCAGTCGGCGAAGCCAATAAAGCCCGCAACATCCAGGATGCACTCGATCACGATGCGACAGCAATGGTCTTCATGTGTCCCTTCTGCACGCTCCAAATGCGCGAGGAAGCCCACGCTGCTGGCCTGGAACCTATCTTCTTGACCAATCTGGTACGCATGGCACTGAGCGAAACCTTGCCGAGCCAGGCCGCCGGTCTCGATGATGACCGCGAGTTCATCCAAGGTGCCGTACAAATCGTCAAAGGGCTGTTATAATTTTCTAACTCTTATAAGGAGGGGGTTTGGATAGCTTAACTTTAGCACGCTTGATTTCTGACATCATCGTAGATAAACAAGGTGAGGATATTTTGGTGCTGGATTTACAAACCGCGACCACCATCACCGACTACTTTGTGATCTGCACCGGCAACAGCAGCCGGCAACTGGATGCGCTTGAATATGCCATTCGAGAAGGGCTTAAGCAAGTCGAGGAAAAAACCATTCAGCCGCTGAGCATCGAAGGGCAACCGGATTCCGGCTGGATTCTGCTGGATTATGGCGGCGTCATCGCGCATCTGTTCGATGCAGAGACCCGCGCCTATTATCAGCTAGAAGACCTGTGGAAAACGGCGCGCATCGTAGCGCATATTCAATAACATACCAGTAAAACGTAAAGCGTGAAACGTGATATTTTCTTCATGTTTCACGCTTCACGTTTCACGCAAACCCCATTCTGCCCGGAGGAGTAACCCATGACCATCCGTTTCGGCACTGATGGCTGGCGCGCAGTCATCAGCGACACGTTTACCTTCGAGAATGTTCGGCTGGTGGCACAGGCTATCGCCGATTATGTGCGCGAGAACGCCACCCGCTCACAACCGGAAGTGGTAGTAGGTTTTGATACCCGCTTTCTCTCCGACCGTTACGCGCGCGAAGTGGCCCGCGTAATGGCCGGTAACGGTATCGTGGCGCACCTCACCCGCGCCGATGCCCCCACCCCCGCTGTTTCCTACGCCATCGTAGACAAGGTCGCGGAGGCCGGCGTGATGATCACCGCCAGCCACAATCCGCCGCGCTACAACGGCCTCAAACTCAAGGCCGCATTCGGCGGCTCGGCGCTGCCCGAACAAGCGCGTCAAGTAGAAGCGCAGCTTGAGCGCGGTCAACGCGAAGCGCGTGGTATCAATGTAATGGATTACGAGCAAGCGTTACACACGAAGCTGGTGCGTATCTTCGATCCGGCCTGGGCCTACTACCAACATCTCTCCGAACTGCTCAACCTGGATGTAGTCTCTGGCGCAGAGTTGCGCGTGGTAGCCGATGCCATGTACGGTTCTGGGCGCGGCGCTTTCCGCGACCTGCTCAGCCGCACGCGCTGTCAGCTGTATGAGATTCGCGGAGAGATGAATCCCGGCTTTGGTGGCATCCACCCGGAACCGATGGCGCACTACTTGCAAGCCCTCAGTGCGGCGATCCAAACCCATCATGCAGATGTGGGCCTGGCAACCGACGGCGATGCCGACCGCATCGGCGCGCTAGACGCACACGGTAATTTTGTAGATCCGCATCACATCTTCGCGCTGGCGCTACGGTATCTGGTCGAAGTGCGCGGCTGGAGCGGGGCAGTGGTCAAAACTGTTTCCACCACGCGCATGATCAACCGGCTGGCAACACGCTACAATTTACCACTGCACGAGACCCCGGTGGGATTCAATTACATCGCCGATTACATGCTCAACGGCGAGGTATTGATAGGCGGAGAGGAATCCGGAGGAATTTCAATCAAAGGGCACATCCCCGAAGGCGATGGCATCTTGATGGGTATGTTACTTCTGGAAATCATGGCGCACGAGTGCGTGCCCTTGCACGAGCTGGTTGCTGACATTCAGCGCGCAGTTGGCCCAACAGTCTACGAACGCCGCGATATTCCGCTCAAGCGCCCGGTGCCCAAGAAAGAGATGGTCGCCCGCTTGACCGAGCAAGCACCAGCGGAACTCGCCGGGCAGACAGTGATCGAAATCAGCGATTTGGATGGCGTCAAATACATCCTCGCGGATGACGCCTGGCTGCTCATCCGACCTTCAGGCACCGAGCCGGTGTTGCGCGTCTATGCCGAAGGCCGCTCACAAGACGAGGTCTCGGCGCTGCTGGCCTACGGGGAACATATCGCCGCCGTTTAAGGTTGCGTTCACGGCGCTTCGCGGTATAATCAAAGCGTTGGGGGAGTGTCGGAATTGGCAGACGAGCATGACTTAGGATCATGTGCCGCAAGGCGTGCGGGTTCAAGTCCCGCCTTCCCCATCACCCAGGCCCTCTCGCTAACGCGGGGGGGCCTTTTGATAAGGGTGTGTTTCTGAGAGGCCACGGTCGGCGGTTAGCCCCAACATGCTCTGGCCGGTCTCTGGCCATACCACTCTTCATTACATAAAGTAAGGAGTTGTCATGTCTCAAGGCTTGAACATTCGACGGATGACGCTGACGGCGCTCATGGCGGCGCTGATTCTGGTGCTGACGCGCGCAGTGCAGATCGCTACCCCGGCGCGCGGCTACATCCATCTGGGCGATGCCGGCGTCTTCTTCGCCGCGCTGGCCTTCGGGCCGTGGGTGGGCGCAGTGGCCGGCGGGCTGGGCACGGCCCTGGCCGATGTCACCAGCGGTTACGCGCAATGGGCACTGTTCTCGCTGCTGGTTCACGGGCTGCAAGGCTGGGCCATCGGCATGCTGGTGCGCAAACAGCGCGGCGCGCTCCAGTTGACGCTGACCGTCATCGCCAGTATGCTCATCGTCGCCGGAGGGTACTTCCTGGCGGGAATCCTGCTGGTGGGGATGGGCAACGCGATAGCGGAAATCGTGCCCAACCTCATCCAGGGATTTAGCGGCGGGCTGCTGGGGATTCCGCTCTACCTGGCCGTCAAACGCGCCTACCCGCCGCTCGTCCAATACACCCGAAACGCGGCGTAAAGCATGGCCTGGCGCAGCCGCGCATGAGCGGGCACACCATGAAAACCTTGTCCGCATATTGCCCGTACTGCGTAAAACGTAATGCGTAAAGAAGATTTTGCCCTCTGCGGTGAAATCTCTTGTGGCTTGTATGCCTGAACCGGTCATTGCCGCGCAAGGGATAGGCTTTACCTACCCGCCGCTGACGCCTGAGATTGCTGCAACGCCGCTTTTTGAGGCGCTTGAGTTGCGCGTGGGAGCGGGCGAGGCTTACGCGGTGATGGGGGCCAGCGGCAGCGGCAAGAGCACGCTCTGCTACTTACTGGCCGGGTTAGCGCCACGCTACACTGGCGGACAGAGCAACGGCAGTCTGCGCATCGCCGGGCATGACCCCTTCGCCGCGCCGCTGCCCGCCGGGGCTGTCGGCTTGTTGTTCCAAGATGCTGCCACCCAGCTCTTCAACGCCACGGTTGAAGATGAAGTCGCCTGGGGGCTGGAGACACTCGGCGTGCCGTCGGGTGACATTGGGCCGCGCGTCAACATGGCGTTGCGGCAGTTCGGGCTGCTGCCGCTCACCGGGCGCGCGCCGTGGACGCTCTCCGGCGGCGAGCAGAAACGGCTTGCGCTGGCGGCGGTCTGGGCCATGCGCCCCCGCGTGTGGGCGCTCGATGAGCCGCTGGGCGGACTCGATCCGGTAGGCCGCCGCGAGGTGCTCACTGCGCTCGCCGCGCTCCGCGACGATGGCGCGACGCTGCTGCTGACCACGCTCCGCCCACAGACCGCCCAGCTCGCCGATAGCGCATCGCTGCTCGTCAGCGGGACGCTCACCCCGCCGCAGCCCCCTGCGCACTTGCTCGCCGCCGAACCCCGCCTGGAAGAAGCCGGGATACTCTTGCCCCGCACCAGATGGCCGAAAGTCCCTCCATCGCCCCACCCCGCCGGGAACGAACCCGCTATCGTCACGCGCAACCTCAGCTTCACTTATGGCGATGGCCGCGCCGTGCTGCAAGGCATTGACCTCGCCATCCCGCGCGGGCGCTGCGTGGCACTGGTCGGCGTCAACGGCGCGGGCAAAAGCACGCTGGCGCGGCACTTCAACGGCCTGCTCCGCCCCATCTCCGGCACAGTGACGATTCTGGGGCACGATGCGGCCCGCACAGCGCCGGGGGAGCTTGCCCGGCAGGTGGGCTTCCTCTTCCAACGCCCGGAACAGCAGATTTTCGGCGTCACCGTGCGTGATGAGGTAGCCTACGGCCCGCGCTGCCTGCGCCTGCCCGATGCCGACGCGCGCGTAGAACGTGCGCTGGCCCGGTTCGACCTGAGCGCAAGCGCGACCCTGCCCCCGGCCATCCTCAGCTACGGTGCGCGCCGCGCGGTGACGCTGGCCGCGCTCGCCGCGCTGGAAACGCCCATCCTCGTGCTGGATGAACCCACCGTCGGCCTGGACGGGCGCGGCTGGGCGCAACTACTCGATTGGCTGGCCGAACGCCGGGCCGCCGGGACGACGATCATCCTCATCACCCACGAAAGCGAGCTGGCCGCGTGGTGCGATGAGATTATCGCGCTGCGCGCCGGGCGGATCCTCGCCAACAGGCCAGCAGCAACGGTGTTGGGGCAATTGGCGGGGGAGCTGCTGGCATGAGTCTGGTGATGGATTTGTACGCGCCGGGCCGCTCGTGGCTGCACCGGCTCGATCCGCGTGTGAAGCTGTGGGGCGCGCTCTGGGGCGTGCTGCTGGCACTGCTCATCCCCCGCCCCTTGTTCCAGGCCGGGTTTTTGTTGACGCTGCACCTGCTGTTGTGGGGCGCAGGCGTTCCTAGCGCGCGCCTGGCGTGGCTCTGGCGACAGTTGCGCGTGCTGTTGCTGTTCATTCTGCTGCTCCAGCCCTTCTTTGCACCGGGCGGGACGGAGCTGCTGACGCTCGGCCCGCTGCGGCTCACCGTCGGCGGGCTGCTCTCCGGCCTGCTCTTCGCGCTGCGGGCGCTAACGATGACCTTTGTAACCGGCGCATTGCTCTTCACCACCGAGCAGCACGCGCTGGTGCGCGCGTTCGTGCGGCTGGGCGCGCCCTACACCTGGGGGTTGACCATCAGTCTCACGCTGCGCTTCATCCCCGCGCTGAGCCATCTCTTCAGCAGCGTGCGGGCGGCGCAGGCCGCGCGCGGGTGGATGCCCAGCGGATCGTTCATCCGCCGCCTGCGCGATTACCTGCCCGTGCTCGTCGCCGTCGTCATCGGCACGCTGCGCATGAGCGATCAGCTCACGCTGGCGCTGGCCGCGCGCGGGCTGGATAGCGCCACACCGCGCACCACCTGGCGGGAGCTAGCCATGCGCCGCAGCGATTGGATCGTGCTCGTGCTATGCACGCTCGGCGGCGGGTTGATGCTATGGCTGGTGCGCTGAATTGGCAAGCCTGCCAAAAATGAGTATACTAGAGGTAAGGAAATGAAGCGGTTAAGCAAAACACAGACCAATAGGGAAGTTATCCATGCAATATGAAAACCTCTGATGAGTGACATTCAAATCATCACAGGAGACGCTCTTCAAGAAATGAAAGCACTTGAAAGCGGCTCTATAGATCTTATCGTGGCCGACCCACCCTACAATCTGGGCAAGGATTATGGAAACAATCATGATATCAAAGGCTTCGATGAATACCTTGCCTTTTCGCGGGCATGGTTGAGCGAAGCGCACAGGCTCTTGAAGCCATACGGCACACTCTATGTGTTTATGGGCTTTCGCTTTATCTCGTACCTTTACGACATTCTCGACCGTGAGTTACAAATGTTTTTCAACAGTTGGATAGTCTGGCACTATACGCAGGGCATGGGCAAGACGCGCGGATTCTCTCCTCGCCATGAGGATATTCTGATGTTTACCAAATCGCAAACCGCCAAGTTCAATCTGGATGCAGTGCGCGTGCCGCAAAAATACTACCGGGAACGCAACAATATGCGTGGCGCAAACCCAGGCGATGTCTGGGAATTTTCCCACGTGCATTATTGCAACGGCAATCGCCAGGATCATCCAACCCAAAAACCGGAAGGTCTGATTGAGCGAATGGTGCTGGCTTCTTCGGATGCAGGAGATTGGGTGCTCGATCCTTTTTCCGGCAGCGGTACGACTTTGCGCGTCTGCCAGCAGCTTGCTCGCAAGGCCATTGGCATAGAGATCAATCCTGATTATGTAGCCATCACCCACAAGCGGTTATCGGTGCCGTTTGCAGGATTCGATAGTGTTGACCCGCGTGTGGAAAGAGTCCCGTTGGATTTGAGACAGCCAGACATTCGAGCCAAATACCTGGAAAACCATAAACGCTGGTTCCTGCACCGTCACGAGAATGCGTTCAAACGGTTTGAAGAATCTGTCGCAGCTTTGTATGGGCAACCTGAACCAGAACCAGTAAATCAGTTGACCCTTTTTGCAAAAGTTACAGAATAGACTTTATGAAGGTGATGGCTAAGGACAAGCAATGGACATGATGAGCAAATTACCCTTTGATGTAAATGCGCTGATTGCTCTATGTCGCCAAAACCATGTGAGTCAAATTGGCGTCTTTGGTTCTGTGGCGCGAGGGGAAGCTGATGCACATAGCGACATTGATCTTGTGGTCAGATTTTCCAAGCGCATTAGCTTGTTAAAGATGGTAGCCTTAGAGAGGCAACTCTCAGAGGCTTTAGGAAGAAAAGTGGATTTGCTCACCGAAGCTGCTATTAGCCCCTACCTGCGAGAGGGCATTGCGCGCGATTTGCAGGTGATCTATGAAGCGTGACGACTCGGTTTATCTCCGACACATTCTTGATGCTGTTGCAAAAGCAACAGCGTATCTACACGGCAAAGACGAAATGGCTTTCATTCAAGATTCCTTGCTCCAAGATGGCGTGATTCGACAAATAGAAATCATGGGCGAAGCCACCAAGCGGCTTTCACAAGAGCTGCGAGCTGCACATAGCTATCTGCCGTGGCAAGATATTGCAGGGATGCGCGATAAGCTAATTCACGATTACTTTGGCGTGGACATTGAACAAATATGGCTCACTGCAACAGAGGATTTACCATCACTGAAAATCGCATTGGAAAAAGTACTGGCTGAGTTGGAAGAATAGATCTTTGCAATCTATTATCACCATACACCGTATCACAAGTGCTCACAGTGGATAAACGCTTCTTGATAGAACGCATTGGTAAGTCGCCAGAGAATTTGATAGAGCAAATAGGGACTGGTTTACACTTGGTTTTGAAGTTGTAAGCGCACAAATTAAGGGTAAAAAAAGAAGAAAACATCATGGCGCAAATGAACTACCCTCACGTTCCTGACAACGCTAATGCTGGTGAACGCGTTGTATTCAATGCACTCTACCATCATTTACCACATGAATATTATGTTTGGTACGAACCCACTTTATTTGGTAATAAAAAAAGTGCGCGTCCAGATTTTGTAGCACTAGGAAGTGATATTGGTCTGGTGATTGTAGAAGTCAAAGATTGGAGTATTGATAAGATTCATGCAGCTAACCGTGATAAGTTTGAGATTTTCATGGGAAGCAGTTTAGCAACAAGAACAAATCCAGAACAACAAGCCGAATACCAAAGCCGCGCATTGAAAGATGAACTTGACCGTTATCGGCATACTGATCCAGAAAATTACAACAAGCTCCTTCGAAAAGAAGGAAAACATAAAGGTAAACTTGCATTCTCAATTTCCGCTCTTGTTGTATTTCCAAATATTACCCGTAAAGATTGGCTATCTTCTGATCTTGAATTGCACAAGATGTGCAACGAAGAGTTTATCATACTAAAAGATGACTTGAATAATGAGATTGTAGAACGCTTCCGTAAGACATGTCTGTTTCATACCAATTTGACACACCTCCAATTGGATACGCTGAAATGGATGCTTTACCCTCAAACCCGCGTTCCTTGGTCGCAAGGACGATTACATACACTTTCCCCTGATCAGGTAGGTATAGCTCGAATAGACACATTTCTTCCCCCACAAGCTCAAGAAATGTCTCGAAAACCACAAGCAAAGCTTGTAAGAGGTGTTGTAGGAAGTGGAAAAACTCTTATATTGCTTTTTCGCGCGCGCTTTATTTGCGAACAAAATCCTGATTGGAAAATTTTAGTTTTAACTTACAACAAATCATTAAGTCAATATTTGCGCCAAATATACAGACAAATTGATGACAATAACAATAGAAACATAGAAATAGTTAATTTCCACAAATGGTGCCGAGATATTTTGACGCGTCACGGGTTATTCAGAAGTCCACAAAACGAAAACAGTCAAATAGGTCTTATTAACAACATTCTGAGAGAAGTAAATGTGACTGAATTTGACCCTCAGTTCTTGGTAGATGAATTTAACTGGATCAAAGAGCGCATAGACTATCGTCAATGGAGTGACTATCCTGATCCACAAAAGATTAAGCGTGTAGGAAGAGAAAGAGGATTAGGACGTGACGAACAACAAAAACGTTTACTCATTTACAGTATATTCTGCAAGTATCAAGAGCGTATGGCACATAACAAAATGTGTGACTGGGCTGATATTCCGGTAATGGTTTTACAAGCCATAGAGGAAGGTATCATTGAAGACAAACAATACCACGCCCTGCTAATTGATGAAGCGCAAGATTTTGCACCGACCTGGTTCAGAACAGCTTTCAAGATGGTGAAACCAGAAACGAATTTTGTTTTTATCGTAGGTGATGGTGCGCAGAAAATATACCGGCGTGACTTTACATGGAAAGAACTAGGGCTAGGTATTACAGCTCAGAATAGTTACATACTTAGGCATTCCTATCGCAGCACTCGAGAGATAATTGAAGTAGCATTAGAAGTCATCCGAGATAGCAAAACATTAGTCACAGAATTAGAAGATGCTGGGGATAGCATGGTAGAACCGGACAAGGATTATGCTGAATTCCGGCATGGCCCAATACCCATGTTATTCTCTTTTGAATCGCTTGAACAAGAATGTAACAGTATAGCTGGGGAAATTTTATCTTTACTCCAACAAGGCTATCTACCAAAGGACATAGCCATACTTCGACGGCATTGGGCTGGACAAGAAAAAGTTGCTCAGGAGCTCAAAAAGCACGGCATACCCTGTAAAGTAATCAAGGGTGACTTGGATATTACTGAACCAACCGTCAAAATCTGTACATTTCATAGCATCAAAGGACTCGAATTCGAAATTGTATTTATCAGCGGCCTAGAAGAATTCCATGTAAACGAACAAATAGACGCTCAAGGAGAAGATTCTCAACAATTAATAGATCAACAACGCAAACTTTTATACGTTGGAATGACTCGAGCAAGACAATTACTTTACATTACCAGTGGCGGGACAGGGGCAGACTGGTTAGCCGACCGACTGCGCCATAAAATTGAAGAGATGCAGCCCAAATAATTAAATTATAGTTGGTACAAATATGTGTTACGTCTTCTGCGGTGGTAAAATCATCTCAAAAAAAGTGACTTTCATTTACGAGCACGGTGAACAATTGCTTGTCATCAAAGACGTCCCAGCGAAAGTATGCACAGTCTGCGGGGAGAAAACCTACTCGCCAGAAAACACGGATGAGATTATGAACTTTGCCAAACAGCGGTTCGAACCAGTCACGCGGATCGAAATCCCAATTTTTGATTACACACATAAGGTAGCAGCAACGCTCTAACCCAGAACTCGCCAGACCGTTGCCATTTCCAGCACACTCAACCCTACTCAGGAGCAAACCATGACCCATTGGAACGTATACTACACCGTCACCAGCATGGATAGCGCCGTGCAGCTGTTGGCCGAGCACGCCGGGGAGGCGCGCTTGATGGCCGGCGGCACCGATCTGATCCTCGAACTGGAGAAGGGCCTGCACACCGCGCCGGTGCTCATTGACATTACCCGCGTGGGCGGGCTAGATGACATCCGCCTGGGCGAGGACGGCCTGATTCACATTGGGCCGATGGTGACGCACGCGCAAGCCGCCGCCTCGCCACTGTTGCAGGAGCAGGCGTTGCCCCTGGCGCTTACCTGCTGGGGCGTGGGCGCGCCGCAATTGCGCAATCGCGGCACCATTGCCGGAAATCTGGTCACAGCCAGCCCCGCCAACGATACCATCACCACGCTCCAGGCGCTGGGTGCGCGGGTGACGTTGCGCAGCGCGCGCGGCGAGCGCACGCTGCCCTTGCGCGAGCTGTACCTGCACGTCCGCCGCACACAGATGGAGCCGGATGAGATGCTGGTAGACATTGCGTTCAAGCCGCTCAAGGCGAACCAGCGCGGCATTTACCTCAAGTTGCGCCCGCGCAAGGCTTTGGCGATTGCAGTGGTCAATGTCGCTATCGTGCTTACGCTCGACAAAGACACCGTGACCCACGCGCATATCGCCATGGGCTGTGTCGCGCCCACGATCATTGATGCGCCCGAAGCGGAGGCCGCGCTGGTGGGCGGCCCACTCACCGCCGAACGCATCGCGCAGGCCGCGCAACTGGCCGCCGATGCCGCCCGCCCCATCAACGATGTGCGCGGCTCGGCCTGGTTCCGCCACGAAGAAGTCGCCGCGCTGGTGCAACGCGGGCTGGAGACACTGCGCGACGGCGGCGAGCGGATGGATTTACCGCTGCCGAAGGCCATGCCGTTGCTCTGGGGCAAGACACGCCTGCGCCCGCGACTCAGCGGCATGACGATTGCCCATCACAGCGATGGGGATGAACCCATCGAATGTACCGTGAACGGCGAGAACGTCACCGTGCATGGGGCAAACAGCAAGACGCTGCTGCACATGCTACGCGATGAGGGCTACACCGGCACGAAGAGCGGCTGCGAGGAAGGTGAGTGTGGCGCGTGTACGGTCTGGCTCGATGGGATCGCGGTGCTGGCGTGTCTCGTCGCGGCCCCACGCGCACACGGCGCGAGCATCGTCACTATCGAGGGTTTACAGAAGAACGGCAAACTGCATCCTGTGCAGGCGGCCTTCATCGAAGAAGACGCAGTGCAGTGTGGTTTCTGCACGCCCGGCTTCGTGATGAGCGCGGCCAGCTTGCTCGAAGAGCATCCACATCCTACCCGCGAGCAGATTATCGCGGCATTGAGCGGCAACCTGTGCCGCTGCACCGGCTATTACAAGATCATCCGTGCGGTAGAAAAGGCCGCCGAACTGAGCCACACCCTATGAAACGCACGCTCCCGCAAGCCGGCGCCGACGAAATCAACCTCTACATGCGCAGCTATTACACGCTGCTGCGCACCACCGAAGAGGTGCAGATTCGCACGCTCGAAGAAAACCACATCGCGGTCAACTCCGTGCTGCACCCCAAAGCTGCCAAAATCAAACCCGATATGTCGGCGTTCATCTACAGCAGCCTGCGCCTGCCCTTCTGTATCCGCGGCGTGCGGCTGGTGGTACTGGGCCAAACCGAGGAAGTGTTCCGGCGGCGCGGCTTCGAGAGCGTGGAGACCTGGCAGCCGGTCAGCGCGCCGGGGCGTCGTCGCCGGATGCTCTACGACGGCAACGAAACGCTGGCCGCCTATATCGCCAGCATCTCAGATGTAGATGACCTAGCACCCATTCTTGTCGCTTTCCAGATTGAGTGGAATAAAATGCACACGTTGATCGGGATGTGCGAGGGACTGGCGGAACGCATCACGGACTGGGCAACTACGAGCAAAGCTGACCCCGACCTGCGGCGCGATTTGTGCAAAGCGTTGCGCCTCTCATCCGCCAACTTCGAGCGACTGGAGCGAGTGTGGACGGATGATTTGCCGACGCTGCTCGACGCTATCGCGCGCCAGCGCAAACGCATTGCCATTCGGCTGCTGGCCGGGTCCTATGTGGATTATCGCCGCGCGACGCAGCAATGGTGGCAGCACGTCACCCGCTCTGCGCCGTTTGATCTTTCCAACCGGCCTGTGTACTTCGTGTCCAGCAATACACACAGTCTGGTGAACATGCTCAGCGGGTTCGCGCTGCAACATGAAGCCACGCTGCTGGATTATCTGGCGCAGCTGGATGACCAGCCACTCCAAGAGGAGGCCGCCCGCATCCAACAGGGCGCAATACCGAGCAGTTGGGCCAACTTCCTCTACTACCTGCTCAAGAAGTACATGAGCACACCGGCAGGCCGCGCCCTGCGCGCCCAACGCGATGAGGTGGAAGCCCGCCTGGGCATCACGCGCATCCCCAGCAGCCAGACCTTCGACCTGGAAGCGCAGCTGATTGAACTCAAACGGCTATCCCCCGATCTGATGGACCCCCGCCTGCAATCCCCGGCGCTCGCGCGGCTGGCGCAGAGCGAGGCGGTCATCCTCAACATTGACTACCCATTGGGTTTTGCGGCCTATCACCTGCTCTCACGGGTAGCGGCGAGCGCGGGCGAGCTGCGCGGGCTATACGTCATCGGCAAGGCGGCCACACTCAGCGGACGCATCGGGGATGTGCTGATCCCCAACGTCGTCTACGATGAGCATTCGGGCAACACCTATCTGGTGAACAACGTCTTTAGCGCAGCGGATGTGACGCGCTATCTGGTCTACGGAGACGCACTCGACAATCAACGAGCGATTACGGTACGGGGGACATTCTTGCAGAATACGCCCTATATGCGCAATTTCCTCAACGCAGGCTATACGGATGTGGAGATGGAGGCTGGCCCGTATCTCTCGGCGGTGTACGAGTTCATCCGCCCGCGCCGCTACCCCACAGATGAGTTCGTCAACCTCTACCGGACGCCGTTCGAGATTGGGTTGTTGCACTACGTTTCGGATACGCCCATCAGCAAGGGGAAGAACCTGGGCGCACAGAATCTCTCATACTTCGGGATGGATCCCACCTACGCGGCCACCGTCGCCAGCTTACAGCGTATCCTGGCGTTGGAGCTGTAGATTTTCGATTTTAGATTTTGGATCGCCATTCGCCATTTAAGATTTGTAATTTGCGATTTGAGATTTTCCGGAGGCACAGATGACAGAAAACTACATCGGCCAGAGTACCTTGCGCCTGGATGCGCGTGCTAAAGTGACCGGAGAAGCCCAATACCCTAGCGATGTCAACATCACAGGGCAACTCTACATGAAGCTCCTGTTCGCGGGGCGTCCACACGCCCGCGTACTGAGCATTGATACCAGCCGCGCCGAGACTGTCCCCGGCGTGGTCGCCATCTTCACCGCCGCGGATGTGCCGGTGAACGAGTATGGCCTGCAATACCCCGACCAGCCGGTGCTGTGCGGCCCTGGCGGCCCCAAGGAAGGCACAGACGTGGTGCGCTTTGTGGGCGATCAAGTGGCGGCAATTGTGGCGGAGACGGAAGCAGCGGCGGCGCAGGCCCGCGATCAAATCATCGTGACCTACGAAGACCTGCCTATCATCAGCGATCCGCGCGAGGCGCTCAAGGATAGCGCACCGTGCCTGCACCCGCCCTATCCCGGCACGCCCATCCACCCAGAGCTGGTCTTCCAGAGCAACATCGCCTCGTGGCAGCGCATCCGCCAGGGTAACCTGGAACTGGCTTTCGCACAGGCGGATGTCATCGTGGAATCAGAGTACGAGATACCGGGGCAAGAACACGCCTACCTGCAACCGGAGGCGGGGCTGTCGTATCTCGACGAGGAAGGCCGCATCACGATAGTCGTTGCCGGGCAATGGACGCACGAGGATCAGCATCAGGTGGCGCATGCGCTGAACCTGCCGGCGGAGCAAATCCGCATCATCTACCCGGCCATCGGCGGGGCATTCGGCGGGCGCGAGGATATGTCGGTGCAAATCGTGCTGGCACTGGCAACGTGGAAACTCGGCAAGGCGGTGAAAATCGTCTGGTCGCGCGAGGAATCTATCAAGGGGCATCACAAGCGGCATCGCGTGTTCGCGCGCGCGCGCTGGGCGGCCACGCGAGAGGGCGACCTACTGGCGGCGGAAATCGAGGTTATCGCCGACGCCGGGGCTTACGTCTACACCACCAACAAGGTGATGGGAAACCTGCTGCTCACCTGCAACGGCGCGTACAAAATCCCCAACGTCAAAACTGATGTCATTGCCGCGTACACCAACAATATCCCCGGCGGAGCGTTCCGCGGCTTTGGCGCACCGCAGGGTAATTTCATCGCCGAATCGCAGATGAACAAGCTCGCCGAAGCGCTGAACATGGACCCGGTGGCACTGCGCCTACGCAATCTGGTAGGTGAGGGTGAACCGATGCCTTGGGGCAAACCGCTCCCCGATAGCGCGCGCGGCCTGCGGGACACACTCGAAGCAGCGGCCAAAGCCGTCGGCTGGCGCGAAACCAGCGCAGGTTGGGTTGCGCCGCGCTACGAGCCACGCCCCGACGACCCACCCTACATCCAGCGCGGCGCGGGCATCGCACTGGGGGTGAAGAACGTGGGATTCTCATTCGGCTACCAGGAAAATGCCTGGGCCGGGATCGAACTGCGCGGCGGCGCAGAGATCAAAGAGGCCATTGTCTACGCGGCCTCGGCGGAAGTAGGCCAGGGTACGCGCACGGTCATCCGCCAGATGGCAGCGAGCGCGCTCGAAGTGCCACTGGAGCGCGTGCGCGTCGAAGCGATGGATACGACCATCACCGACAGCGCCGGCTCGGTTTCCGCTTCGCGGATGACGTTTATGATCGGCAACGCGATCCGGGGCGCGACGGTAGCGGTGCTGGAAAAGTGGGCGGCAGAGGAACGTCCCGCCAAAGCCGAATACACCTACCTTGCGCCCAAGACCACGCAAATTGACCCGGAAACGGGCTACGGGCATCCCAATTTCTCGTATGGGTATGTCGCCATCGGCGCAGAAGTGGTGGTGGATACGCAAATCGGTGAACTCACGTTCCCCAAGCTCGTCTGCGCGAACGATGTAGGGCAAGCGATCAACCCCCGGTTATTGGAGGGACAGATCGAAGGCGGCGTGATTCAAGCGTTGGGCTGGGCCACCACCGAGCACTTCATCGAAAAGGACAGCCGCCCGCTCACCTGCTCGCTGGCGACGTATCTGATCCCGACGATTGCCGACATTCCCGATGCAGTACAATCCATCATCATCGAAAACCCCGAACCCAACGGGCCATGGGGCGCGCGTGGCATGGCCGAAATGCCCTTCATTGCCGTCGCCTCCGCCATTCACCACGCCCTGCACAATGCCGTCGGCGTGTGGTACAACGCTTTCCCCTTCACTGTCGAGCGCGTACTGCGGGGGATAAAGGCAAAGGACAAATAGCAAATCTCGAATCTCGAATTGCGATTTGAGATTTGCCGATTTGCCGATTTGTTGATTTGTTGATTTTCTAACTCGCTCCAGGAGGTCAACCATGACTGAACACAAACATTATGGCGTCTTAGGCGGTTCGTTCGATCCGATTCACTATGGGCATCTGGCGCTGGCTGAGACCGCACGGGTACAGTTGGGGTTGGAGCAAGTGCTCTTTGTGCCGGCCGGCCATCCGCCGCACAAGGATAGCTTCATGCTCTCCGCGCCGGAGCACCGGCTCGCCATGCTCGATCTTGCCATTCAGGGCAATCCGGCCTTTGCCATCTCCCGCGTAGACCTGGAACGCCCCGGCCCTCACTACACGGTGGAAATGCTAAACATCATACGGGAGCAAATGCCCGATGTGACGCGCTGGTACTTCCTCATGGGCGAGGACGCGCTGCACGATCTGGCAAGCTGGCGCAATCCTGAAGAGATTTTGCAACAAGTGACGCTGGCCGTCATGCCACGCGCAGGCAAGCGCGCCGACGTACTCGCGCTGCGCGCGCGATTCCCGCTACTTGCCGAGCGGCTGGTCTGGCTCGATGTGCCGCCCGTTTACTACTCGGCTACCGAACTGCGCTTGCGGGTGCGCAAGGGATTGCCGCTGCGCTACCTGGTAGCACCAGAAGTCGAGACGTATCTCCGCGAGCAAGCGCTGTATACTTAAGTTGATGTTGTTATTACGCACCTGAAGAAACTGGCGCCCCAGTTACCGGACAAACAGACCGGCAATAACTGTCAGTATACGATGAGTGACATCGTCTTGGGAGCGTTCTCGGTATTCTTTCTGCAATGTCCTTCGTTTCTGTCACGGCAGCAGGCGCTGGCGCAACAACGCGGGCGGAGTAATGCCACCGCGAATGAAAAGGAGTTAACTATGCTTAAGAAAGGAATGACTCACATATTACTGATCGGGCTACTCTTGGGACTCACCGGAACAGCCTTTGCCATTGGAAACACAGTCTTGGCTCAAAACAATCCCCTACTCCAATTGAACGATCTACCGACGGGCGCGATCGAGCCGAAGAATGAAACCTATACGCGCGAGCAAATCTACCACCCCGTTAACAACAACGAACTATCTGGGTTCCACCGGCTACCGGAAGATGAGCAGAAAGTACTCTTTAGTTACGGAGATGTTCTAAGTTTTTCAGCATTTCTACAGGAAGAGAAGGTTTTCGTTGCACACTATGTCTATGTGTATGAGACGTCGGAACAGGCCCGTACAGCTGTCGCCATCCTCCAAAGAAGTTTCGAAGATGGCCCTCAAGTTGTAAAGGCAGAAGACCACCAGGGCCACGCCTTACGTGGACGGGGCTCACTTCTGCTCAACGACAAAGGAGAACCCACTTACTGGTTCATCGGTCACGAAGGAAAGAACCTCAACCTCTTGTTGGTAGATGGCCTGGACGTATCTGGAGTGGATTCCGTAGCAAACTCGCTCCTGGCAAAACTCTTCAAAAAGACCGAATAAACGTTTCATCACACTGCCACAAGATGAATGAGCTGTAGGCCGCTTAAAGTACATCAGCTCTCGGCCTTTGATAAGCGCCGAGAGCTGATGTAACAAAATGGTGAGTCTACTAAAAACCCTCCCCAAAATTCCCCCTTCACCCGCTTGCGGGTGAAGGGGCTAGGGGATAGGGGTAAAACGCATTGAATTTGAGAAACTGTCTTAAAATGAGCCTTACCGCCACGCAACTTTAGCGGACACCCGTTTCCAACCGCTGGCGAGCGCCAGGTAGCAACTTGGGTTATACTTAAATGACAGGTACTGCGTAAAAGTAAAAAACGAAATACGCAGTACAAACATTGTGTCTACAGCCCTTTGTGGTACAGTTATAGGGGTGCGCCGAGCGCGCCCCTATTTGCTATCGGGAGGACTAATATGCGTCGTGTCTGGTTGATACTTTTGCTTGCGCTGCTGTTGAGCGGCTGCGCCGAATTGCGTCAGGAACGCGCCGTCGTAGAGACTATCAATATGGCACCAGCTGCTGTCCCAGCACAAAACTTCCCGCAGGAGACCGCGACCGTAGCCCGCTTTCAGGCACGCGGAGCGCTTGTCGTGGGCGTCCGCTACGATCTGGAGCCTTTCTCGTACATCACCGCCGAGAATGTCCTGATGGGGCTGGAAGTAGATCTGGCCCGCGAATTCGCCAAACGTTGGTTGGGCGATTCTCAAGCCGTAACATTCATCCAGGTGCGCTCCGATACCGCGCTGCACCATTTACAAACCGGCGCGGTAGATTTTGTACTGGCCGGGCTAACACACACGCAGCAGGCCGATGCCCAGGCCGATTTCAGCGAACCCTACTTCATCAACGGACAGGCATTGTTGACCTTCCCAGAACTGGGCGTGCAATCCGTCAATGATATACAAGGCCGTCCTGTGGGTGTTGTAGGCTGGACAGGGAGCCGCACAGCACTGCAAACCACCGCACCCTTCACGTTAACCCTGTCATCCTATAACAACTTCTTCGAGGTGGTCGAAGCCCTGCGCACCCGACAGGTGCAAACCTACGGCGATATGCGCCATCGGCTAGCGCGCGCCCAACGCCAACTACCCGGTACCGTCATCGTTGGACAGTATACCTGGGAGCCGGTTGCCGTGGCCTACCGGCAAAACGATCCCTTCTTCGCCAACCTGCTCAACTTCACACTGCAAGATATGCGCGCCGACGGCACGCTGGCGGCGCTCTATACAACATGGCTACCGGGCCTTGCACCGCCACCCGTCCCGCTGTGGCCCGGCAGTGCGTCGGCACCACTGCTGGAACAGGCTCCGCCACAGCTAAGCACAGTAGATACTATCGCCAACATCAGCGCCGGTCAGGTACTCACTGTAGGCTATATTGTAGATCGCTGGCCCTACACCGCCGACCGCACCGACGGCACACAAACGGGCTTCGAGATACGCCTGTTAGAGCGCGTAGCCGAACGCTGGCTGGGAAACCGTCAGGCGTTGCGGCTCGTCCCGGTGACAGCGCAAGACGGCTTGCAACGGTTGGCACGCGGAGAAGTCCACCTGCTGGCGGGCGGTTGGCTACGCACACGCGAGTCCGAACTGCGCGCAGACTTCTCCATCGCCATCTACGATGACGGCGTGAGCTTGCTCTCGCTGGTCAATACGCCCGTAGCGACGCCCACCGACCTGGGCGGAAAACATATCGGGATTGTAGCCGGGTCAGCAGGCGAAGCAGCCTTGTCGCTGGTCTTACAACACTACGGCGTGGGACTAAGTGCCGTAACTTACCCTGATATCACAGCTGCGCTGCTAGGTCTGCGCCAAGGTGAGGTGGGGGCCATCATGGCCGAACGACAACTACTGCTCTATCCGCGCTACTTCGAGACGGGGTTCACACTATCAGACGCGCGCTTTACCTATCGCCCTGTTGCGTGGGCCATGGCCGAAGGCGACTCAGACTTCCATGATCTGGTCAACCATACCCTGGCAACACTAGAAAGCACTGGCGTATACCAGGAATTCTATGAGGCATGGTTCGGGGATCCGCTGCCCACGCTGGACACCCGGCCCGGCAGCCCGATCAGGCCGTTAATCATCGAGTAACTTGCATCCACGCGCGCTTGCAGTACAATAAGCATACTCAATAACATCTTCCCCTGGCACAGGTTAGCGTGTAGCTTTTTGTACAAGCTTCGCAAGGATCAAACTTTAGCTGTCATTGCGAGCCGCGTCTGCGCGACGTCCATTCGTCTGCGAATGGCGCAATCTCAACCATGAACGAGATTGCTTCGCCGCAGACGGCTCGCAATGACAAAGCTGAGTAGTTACAAATTTTAAACTAATCCAAGTTGCTACCTTGCACTTTTCGTTAAGCCAATTGGATATTCAAAAAATGGGCTGGTAATGGCGGCTTCAGCCGCTTTACACCGCTAGAAGGCTAAAGGCGTCACTACACACCAGTTGAGATTGCTTCACTGTTAGACATCTCACAATGCAGGGGCTTCGCGTCACGCCTATTTTCAACGGACGCCGCCGCTGGTTTCGGCAGGCTCAACCACGGTTTCAATCACCTTAAAATTTACCATTTTCGAAGGATCAACGATAACGAAAATGTAGCACGAACTGTCAGCGCATAGATGCGCTGGTCACGCACGGAGCAGACGCTCCGCGTTACGCTGATTTTGATTTGAGATTTCCAGAGAAGGAGGCCCCATGAGTAGATTGAATGTCTTGCTAAAAGCCGATTTGTTCTACGAATTACCCCGCGAGCACCTGGAACGGCTGGCCGAGGCCTGCCAAGAAATGACCTACGCAGAAAACGCCATCATCGTACAAGAATATATGCCCAGCGATGAACTCTACGTCATTGCTAAAGGCCGGGTAGAAATCGTCATGGATCCGCGCGCGCTCGATGAAGCCGACGCCAGCGGCCCGGGTCCGATTGTTGTGGCCACCCTGTTGCCGGGACAGACCTTCGGAGAAATCGGGCTGGTAGATCGCGGTCTACGCACCGCCTCAGCCCGCGCCGCCTCTGAAGAGGTGCAGCTACTCGCAATCAAGCGCGACGGCCTGCTACAACTCTGTGAACAGGATCACCACCTGGGCTACCTGCTCATGCGCAACATCGCCACCGACCTAGCGTTCAAAATCCGCAACACCGACCTGATGGTGCGCGAGCAGCTGCTCTGGAAACCCAAATGAACAACGCAGACCCCCATCCACTCACAGACCTGATCAGCAAAACCCGCAGCTATCGCCGCTTTGATGAGACCGTACCCATAAGCCAGGAAACGCTGCGGGAGCTGGTGAATCTGGCGCGGCTGTCAGCTTCGGGCGCGAATCTGCAACCGCTCAAGTACCTGCTCACATGGACACCGGAGGCCAACGCCGCCGTGTTTACACAACTGGCCTGGGCCGGCTACCTGAGCGACTGGCCCGCCCCGGAAGCAGGCGAGCGTCCTACCGCGTACATCGTCATCCTGGGAGATACGCAGATCAGCCAGAGCTTCGGCGTAGATCACGGCATTGCCGCGCAGAGCATCCTGCTCGGCGCAGTGGCGCGCGGGCTAGGCGGCTGCATCCTTGCCTCGGTCAACCGAGATGCACTGCGCACGGTACTGCATATTCCGCAACGCTATGAGATTTTACTCGTATTAGCTTTAGGAACGCCACGCGAGACTGTGGTTATCGAAACCGTCGGGCCAGATGGTGACATCAAATACTGGCGCGATGCCGAAGACGTACATCATGTTCCCAAACGCGCACTCGATGCGGTGATTTTAGATTTTGGATTTTAGATTTTGGATTGCCGTCTTGTGAAGTTATTAGGTATAGCGCGGCCTTACTGCACCCATCCAAACTAAAATCATCAAGAACGCAAATTAAAGCTTTTTACACCTTTTTATAACAATTTGTATTGCGATTTGCAGATTTGTTGATTTTTCGATTTGCCGATTTGCTGATTTTCCAGGAGGGTTTCTATGACCAAACAACAACGCTCGAATCTCACACTAGGACTACTGTTAATTTTGCTAGGCGCAGTCCTGTTGGTAGGACAGGTCGTCCCAGAGTTCCAGGACTGGTTCGCACTGCACCTCTCCTGGCCGCTCATCATCATAGGCGTAGGCGCAGCACTGCTACTGATAGGGTTGCTGACCGGCGAGCCGGACATGGCGATCCCCGCATGCATTGTCGCCGGCATCGGCGGCATCCTCTACTGGCAAAACATCACGGGCCGTTGGGAAAGTTGGGCCTACGTTTGGGCTTTAATCCCCGGCTTTGTAGGTATTGGGACTGTCCTCATGGGCCTGCTCTCCGGTAAGTGGAAGCACGTCTGGGAAGGGCTGAACACAATGCTAGTCAGCGTGGTACTCTTCGTCATCTTCGGCTCGCTGTTTGGCGGATTCACAACGCTTGGCCCATATTGGCCGGTGCTGCTCATCGCAGTCGGAGTGCTGATGTTGATTCAGTCGCTCTTTCGCGGCGGACGCAAACACGAGTAGGAGGAAATATGCGTAACATAACACGTTTCTGGGGCATCGTCCTGCTCACCATCGGGACCGTATTTCTCATCGGCAACCTCACAGGCATGAACGTCTGGGCCTTTTTCTGGCCGCTGGCGCTAATTACGCTAGGCATCTGGCTACTATGGGGCGCAACACGCCACCCCGAATCACAAGAAATGCTCAGTATCCCCCTAGAAGGGGCGACGCAAGCCACAGTGCGGCTACGCTATGGCGCAGGGCGGGTCACGCTTGCAGGTGGTGCGCCGGCAGGGCAGCTCCTCGCGGGCAAGTTCGGCGGCGGGGTCATCCCCAAAATCAAACGTGAAGCGGATACCCTGCGCGTTAAACTCAACGCCGTAGATACAGAAGTTATCTCCCCCATCCACTTCGGCACGTTCGAAACCCGGCAATGGGATGTACAGTTTAACACCGAAACACCCCTCACACTGAAACTAGAAACCGGCGCGTGCGAGGTATTGGCCGATTTAGAAGCGCTACATTTGACCGAACTGGTCATTGATACCGGGGCCAGCTCCACCACGGTAACACTACCTGCCCGTGCGAGCATGACGCGCGTGCGCGTAGGTGGCGGCGCGGCCTCGGTAAAATTACTCGTGCCGGAGAACGTCGCAGCCAGCATCCACGCCCACGGAGGGCTGTCCGGCATCAATGTGGATGCAGAACGCTTCCCGCGCGTCGGCGAGCGTTACATCTCGCCCAATTACGACACAGCGGAGCACAAAGTCGAGATCAACGCAGAAATAGGCGTCGGTTCGATAACGATTGTTTGAAATCGGCTTTACAAATTCCCAACCTATGGTAAGATAGCCCCGCCTGTGGGCGCACTGCGCCCCGGGTTTTTATTTTAGCAGTTTTCCGATTTTGCAAACAGCCAACATAACCCTGACAATCCTAAAAAACAGTAACCAAGCAGTGGATGCCGCAAGCATTACACTGCTTTTTGGGGTCATAGAAGTAGCGCAGTACGAGGAGGTACGAACCGTATGAGTGAACGCCCGGTATATCTGACCCTTGAGGGGCACATCCAGCTGCAACAAGAACTGGAACAGCTCAAAACCGTGCGCCGGCACGAAGTGGCCCGCCGGCTGCATGAGGCGCTCAAAGAAGGCGAACTAATCGAAAATGCCGAACTAGAAGATGCGCGCCGCGAGCAGGCTTTTGTCGAGGGGCGGATTTACAATCTGGAACAAATGCTGCGCAGCGTCACCATTATCGAAGAAAATAATCAACAGAGTGATTGTGTCACTGTTGGCAGCCGTGTAACGGTTCAAGAAGAAGGGCAAATCACGCCAGAAGATTATCAGGTAGTTGGCTCAGCTGAGGCCGATCCAGTACAGGGTAAAATCTCCAACGAGTCCCCCTTGGGTAAGGTGCTGCTGGGTAAGAAAGTGGGTGAAAAAGCCATCGTGCGCGCTCCGGACGGCAGCATCACCTTCAACATCCTCAGCATCGGCTAATCCCCATTCCCGACAAACCCGCACAAGCCCATGCGATAGCGTATGGGCTTGTGTTTTAGACAACAAAGGAGTGACTCCATGGAACTCAACGATTTAGAACTACAGCGCGTCGAGAAATTGCGCCGGTTGGAATCCGCCGGCGTGGAAGCCTACCCGGCGCGGGTGCAACGTACCCACACGACGGCGGAAGCGCAAGCCGCATGTCTCGCCGCCGAGGAAGCTGGTGAACCCTTGCCCTCTGTCACTGTTACCGGGCGACTGGTAAGCCAACGGCTCATGGGCAAGGTGGCATTCGTCCACATCGAAGACGCCCACGGCAAGCTCCAGCTCTTCCTGCGCGCAGACGGCATCGGCGAAGAAACCTACGAGCTGTTCAAGAAAGCTTACGACCTGGGCGATTTCGTTGAGGCAACTGGCCTGCTGATGCGCACCCGCAGCGGCGAGATTAGCGTGGGCGTAACCGAACTGCGGATGCTGGCGAAAGCCATCACGCCCCTGCCCATCGCCAAAGAGTACGAGAAGGAAGACGGGCAAACCGCCCGCTACGCCGCCTTCTCCGATGTTGAAGAACGTTATCGCCAGCGATACGCGGATCTGGCCGTGAATCCACAGGTGCGCGAGATATTCCGCACCCGCGCCCGCACCATCACCGCGCTGCGCCGCTGGCTCGATGCGCATGACTACCTGGAAGTGGAAACACCCGTCCTCCAACCCATCTACGGCGGCGCGGCGGCGCGGCCCTTCACCACCCATCACAACCAGCTCAAGCAACAGCTCTACCTGCGTATCTCGTTCGAGCTGTACCTCAAACGGCTGCTGGTGGGCATGTACGAGCGCGTCTACGAAATTGGGCGCGACTTCCGCAACGAGGGCGTCTCGTTCAAGCACAACCCCGAGTTCACCCAGCTGGAGTTTTACTGCGCCTACACCGACCTCTACGGCATCATGGAGACAGCAGAGCAGCTACTCACCTCCGTAGCGCAAGAAGTCGCCGGGATGCTGCAAGTGCCGTTCAAAGGGTACACGATTGACCTCACCCCACCCTGGCGGCGCGTAACGCTGCGCGACATCATCCTGCAAGCCACCGGCATTGATTATCTGGATTACCGCGACGCGAACAGCCTGCGCGCCGAGATGCGCCAGCGCGGCTACGATGCTGCTACGACCGCCACCTGGGGGCAACTGCTCGATGCGCTGCTCTCCGCCGCCGAGCCGGAGCTCATCCAACCGACCTTTGTGTACCTGTATCCGGTCGAAATCTCACCGCTGGCAAAGCAGCTCAGCGACGACCCCACCCATGTGGAACGGTTCGAGCTGTTCGTGGCCGGCATGGAACTAGCGAATGCCTTCACCGAACTCAATAACCCGTTCGAGCAGGAACAGCGTTTCTTGCAGCAGGGGCGCGATTATGAGGCCGGGGATCAAGAAGCGCAACTCATGGATGAGGATTATTTACAGGCCATGCGCTACGGGATGCCGCCCAACGGCGGGTTCGGCCTGGGCGTTGACCGGCTCGCCATGCTCTTAGCCGATCAGCACAGCATCCGCGACGTGCTGCTCTACCCGCACCTGCGCGCCAGACACAGCGGGGAGTAACCACATAATCACAAGGAGACCCATGACAGACATTGCGCCTTCACAGTTTAGCGAAATCGCCGGCCGCATCGAGGCTGCCGTGGAGCAGGTCATCGTCGGGCAGCGCGACGTGGTGCGCCACGCTGTCATCGCGCTGCTGGCAAACGGGCACTTGCTGCTCGAAGGGTTGCCTGGCCTGGGAAAAACCATGCTGGTGCGCACCCTCTCGGATGTGTTGCAGCTACGCTTTACCCGCGTGCAGTTCACACCCGATCTCATGCCCGCCGACATCATCGGCACGGACATCCTGGAAGTGAGCGATAGTGGCGAACGGCACTTCCGCTTCCACCAAGGGCCGGTCTTCACCAACCTGCTGCTGGCCGATGAAATCAACCGCGCCACGCCCAAGACACAATCCGCCCTGCTGGAAGCCATGCAGGAGCGCCAGGTGAGCGCGGGCGGACACACCTATCCGCTGTCGCCGCCCTTCCTGGTGCTGGCGACCCAGAACCCCATCGAGCTCGAAGGCACCTATCCTCTGCCGGAAGCCCAGCTCGACCGCTTCCTGTTCAAAATCAACGTGGGCTATCCTTCTGCTGCGGAAATGGTGGAGATTGTAGCGCGCACGACGGGCACAACCGTCCCCGCCGCGCCGCAGGTGGCGGATGGCGACACGGTGCGCGCGATGCAGGCGCTGGCGCGCGACGTGCCAGTGGCTACCCATATCGGCGAGCACGCCGCGCGGATAATTGTTGCCACCCACCCGGACAACCCGAATGCGCCCGAACTGGTGCGCCGCTATGTGCGCTACGGGGCCAGCCCGCGCGGCGCGCAAGCACTCATCCTCGGCGGCAAAGTCGCCGCGCTCCTGGCGGGCCGCTACAATGTGGCGCTCGAAGACCTGCACGGCGTCGCCCCCGCTGCCCTGCGCCATCGCCTCATCCTCACCTACGAGGCCGACAGTGAAGGCGTCACGGCGGATGCGGTGGTCGCGGCGGTACTGGAAAACGTGTTACATACTTCGTAATGCGTACTGCGTAATCCGGAAAATTACGCAGTACGCAGTACAAGAAATTATCTACTGCACAAGCACAATGAACACTACCCCCGACCTCTCCTGGCTCTCCCGTCTGCGCTTCGTCACCCGCAAGCGGCGACAAGGCGGCAGCTGGGGCGAACGGCGCTCCGCCCGGCGCGGCGCGGGGCTGGAATTTGCCGATTACCGCGATTACACCCCCGGCGATGACCCCCGCCGCGTGGACTGGAATCTCTATGCCCGGCTGGATCGCCCCTACGTGCGCCTCTTCGAGGAAGAAGAAGACCTCGCCGTGACGGTGCTGCTCGATGGCAGCGCCTCAATGACCTGGGGCGAACGGTGGCCGGTAGCGCAGCAACTCGCGGCGGCGTTGGGAACGCTCGCGTTGCTCAGCAGTGATGCGCTCAGCGCCGCGACGCTGGGAGCCACGCCCGCCACTGTATGGGGGCCGACGCGCGGTCGCGGGCACATCGCGCACTGGCAACCCTGGTGCCTGGCGCTGCAACCCGGCGCGACCGGCGCGCTCGCATCCGCACTGCGCCAGTGGGCCGCGCGTCCCGGTCGCCCCGGCCTCATCCTGCTCATCACGGATGGCTACGACCAGGACGGCCTCAGCGCCGGGATAGCAGCGTTAGCCGCGCGCCGCCACGAAGTCCACCTGCTGCATTTGCTCACCCCAGAGGAACTTGAGCCGCCGCTGCGGGGCGATTTGCGGCTGGTGGATGTGGAAAGCGGAATTAAGCGCGAGGTTACACTGGATCGTATCGCGCTCGAAGCATACGCGCGACGACTGGATCGCTGGCAAGCCGAGTTGCGCGCGTTGGCGGGCAAACACGGCGGGCGGTACGCGCTCCTGCGCACCGATGCGCCTGTAAAGCGGCTCGTGCTGGAAAATCTGCGCAGCGCGGGCATCGTGCGGTGAGCGCGCCGCTCCAACCGCAGACCGTCGGCGCAACACTCGCCTGGGCCGCACAAGCACTCGCCGCCGCGAGCGCTGCCCCCCACCTGGAAGCGCAGCTGCTGCTCGGCGCGCTGCTGGAACGCGAGCGGCCCTGGCTGTTGGCGCATCCCGAAGCGCCACTATCGCCCGCACAAGCCGCGCAATACGCTGCGTGGATTGCGCGCCGCGCCGCCCACGAGCCGCTCCCCTACATCACCGGTCATGCCGAGTTCTTCGCGCTGCCGTTCAGCATCACCCCGGATGTGCTGATTCCACGCCCGGAAACCGAGCTGCTGGTGGAGCACGCACTGGCGTTCCTACACACGCGCGAGCATCCGGTGTTTGTGGATGTGGGGACTGGATCGGGCTGTATCGCCGTGACGCTGCTGGCACACCTGCCCGCCGCGCGCGGGTTCGCGGTGGATATTTCCCCCGCGGCGCTGGCCGTCGCGCAGCGCAACGCTGAGCAGCACGGCGTCGCCGAACGCCTCACGCTGCTAGAGGGCGACCTGCTCGCGCCGCTACCTGAACCGGTAGACCTCATCGCCAGCAACCCGCCCTACATCGCCGAGCACGAATGGGACGCGCTGCCGCCCTCGGTGCAGCAAGAGCCGCGTGGCGCGCTCCTCTCCGGCCCTGATGGGCTAGACGCCGTGCGCGCCCTGCTCGCGCAAGCCGCAGCACGCCTGCTTCCGGGGGGACAAATGCTCATCGAAATCGGGGCGGGGCAAGGCAAAGCGGCCCAGGCGTTGGCCCAGGCCGCTTTCCCCGATGCTGTGGTTTATGTCCATGCAGACTGGGGGGGGAGAGAGCGGGTATTGGAGGTTGATCTCAATTTCAATTCGGTTCACATCTAATAGTTTCGCCATCTATACTTTCAGAGATTTTGCTCCAATTGATTACTTGCCATCCCTGTTCGGTTTCAATCATTTGCATCTCAAACATTGAAAACCGATAGCGTCCATTTGCGCAAACAGTCTTATATCCATAATCACAGGTGGTCTCTTGTCCTGATGAAGAGGAAGCAGGTGAACATACAAGAAAAGCCTCGTTGTTGTCAGGATCAAATGAGATACTCCAAGAAAATACACACTCATGTTCAACGACAACTAGAATTACCCATTGATGACAATTAGAAATGCCCACTCGA
>CAZDDI010000011.1:98721-102192 GCA_964504195.1 uncultured Anaerolineales bacterium | reverse complement strand
GATGTGATGTACAGTATACCTAATTTGCTGTAAACGTATTTCAGGACGGGTCATTTCTTCGCCATTCGCCATTTGAGATTTGAGATTTGCTGATTTTCACAGGAGGTTTTCCATGATAAATTTGACCTGGTACGGACATTCGGCCTGGGATGTGGACATCAACGGTACGCATATCTTGATTGATCCATTTTTTACTGGCAATCCTGTAGCCTCGGTGATGGTAGATACGGTTCTCGCTGATTATATCGCCATCACGCACGGGCACGGCGACCATATCGGCGACGCGGTTGCCATCGCCCAGCGCACCGGGGCCACCGTCATTGCCAATGCCGAGATTGCGGGGTGGCTGCGCAAGCAGGGTCTCAAGAACGTCCACGCGCAGCACATCGGCGGCGGCTTTCATTACCCCTTCGGCTATCTCAAGCTGACCATCGCCGTGCATGGTTCATCGCTGCCCGATGGGTCTTATGGCGGGATGCCCGCCGGCCTGCTGATTACCGCCGAGGGCAAGAAAATCTACCACGCGGGTGATACCGGCCTCTTCGCCAGTATGCAGCTCATCGGTGATGAGGGCGTGGATGTGGCGATCCTCCCCATCGGCGATAACTACACGATGGGGCCGGACGATGCGCTGCGCGCTATCAAATTGCTGCGCCCGTGCGTAGCGATTCCCATGCACTACGAGACGTGGGAGCTCATCGCGCAAGACCCGTATGCCTGGGCGGAGCGCGTCCGCGCCGAGACCGACACCGAACCGGTGGTATTGCCCGTCGGTGAGAGCTACACCCTGCACTGGTGAGGGCTACGCTACTGCGGCGCTTTGTCGCACTCGCGCTGCTGTGTCTGCTTTTGACGCTGGCAACGGCAGCTTGTCGTGCACGCCCTGACCCGCTCGCCCGCATTCGCGCGGCGGGTATGCTGCGTGTCGCGCTTGACCCGAGCTTCCCGCCCTTCGAGTACATTGATGGGGTGGGCGAGCTCGCCGGGTTGGATGTTGACTTGGCGCGAGCCATCGCTGCGGCGTTGGGCGTGGATGTCCACTTTGTCGTCGCCAGCTACGATGGCCTCTACGACCTGCTCACCGTAGGCCAGGCCGATGTCATCATCTCTGCGCTCTACCCCGATCCGTACCGCACGCAGGATTTCGCTTTCACGCCCTCCTACTTCAACGCCGGGGCGGTGCTGGTGACGCGGACAGATGCGCCGCTCGCCGACCCTGTCGAGCTGGCCGGGAAGCAGGTACTGGTCGCTTTTGGCACTGAGGGCCACATGGAAGCGCTGCGCTGGCAGGAGCTGCTCGACCCCGTGCCGGAGATACAGACTTATGAGACCAGCGCGGACGCGCTCGCTGCGCTCGCAGGCGGGCTGGGCGATGCTGCGATTGTGGACAACATCGAAGCGTTGACCGCGTTGGCGCAGGGTTACGACATCGTTATAGCCGCGTCGCCGCTCACTGACGAGAGCTACGTCATCGCCGCACGCCGGGATGAGGCTGCGCTTGTCCGCGCCATCGAGCAAATCCTGCGTGAGATGCAGGCGGATGGCTCGCTGGATACACTCATTGCACAGTGGATGCAGTAGATGGCAGTACACTTGTTGACAATCCGTCCCCTGTGAGTACAATGCCTCTGGTCATGAGCCTTGCTCAGACCTAAACTTCCCGCTGAAAGGAGCGTTATGAGCATCCCCGAACACGTCCACATTTCCCAACATCCATTGGTAAAACATAAGCTGACCCATCTGCGTGACACGGCTACGGATCCTAAGAAGTTTCGCGAACTGACCCGTGAAATCGCCATCCTGCTGGCCTATGAGGCCACCGCCGATCTGGATGTGGCTTCAACCCAGGTGCAGACGCCATTGGAGCTCGCGTCAGGCTTCAAGCTCAAAGAACCCATCGGTTTGATTCCCGTCTTGCGCGCCGGGCTGGGCATGGTCGAAGGTATTTGGGAGTTGATCCCCTCCGCCGAAGTCTGGCATATCGGCTTGTTCCGTGACGAGCAGACCTTGCGCCCGGTGGCCTACTATAACCGCTTGCCCGTCCATCCCACTGTTTCTGTTTGTCTTATTCTTGATCCGATGCTGGCGACTGGCGGCTCAGCGGTTAAGACCGTGGACATTCTCAAGGCCTGGGGCGCGCGGCGGATCAAGTTCGTGGGTCTCATTGGTGCGCCTGAGGGCGTGCAACGCCTTTCCGAAGCACACCCTGACGTGCCCATTTATCTGGGCGCGCTCGATGATCACCTCAACGAGCATGGTTATATTGTGCCGGGCCTGGGCGACGCCGGCGACCGGCAATTCGGCACCGGGTAGCCCCCGCAGCGATGGGCGATTACGTGCTCCGCTACGCTCTCATCACGCTGGCGGGCTTCCTGCTGGCATTGGTGGTGACGCCTTTGGCCGGGCGCTTGGGATTGCGCCTGGGACTGGCTGATACGCCCGGTGGGCGGCGCAAGCACCAGGGGCGGATTTCACGGCTGGGCGGACTGGGCATCGCGGCGGGCTTCTTCGGCGCGCTGGCGTTGGCGCAGCTGTTCCGCATCCCCACCGCCGATCCCAATGAGGTGATGCGTCTGTGGGGGGTAGTCATCGGGGCTGTGTTTATGGTCGCTTTTGGGCTGCTTGATGACCGCTACGACCTATCCTCGCGGTGGCAGTACGTCGGTTATCTGATTGCTATTGTGGTCGCCATCGCTACCCAGATCATTCTGGAGCGCTTCAACAATCCCTTGACCGGCACACTAGTAGTGCTCTCGGTGTGGCTCTACATCCCGCTGACTATCTTCTGGATGATGGGCATGATTGTCACGGTGAATTGGCTGGATGGTCTCGATGGGCTGGCGGCTGGCGTCGCGGCGATTCTCGCGGCGGTGTTGGCGCTGCACATGATCCGGGTGGGGCAGTACAGCGTCGCGCCGCAAGCGTTGGCCCTGTTCGGCGCGGCGCTGGGCTTCCTGGTGTATAACGTCTCACCCGCGCGGGTCTTCATGGGTAGCAATGGCTCGTTCGTGCTGGGCTACCTGCTCGGCGCGCTGGGCCTCATCGCCGGGGGGCGCGTGGCGACGGTGCTGCTCGTCATGGGCATTCCGATTGTGGATGTGGCCTGGACGATCCTGGATCGCATCCGCCATCGCGCCAACACGCAGCAGGGCGATCGTCGCCACTTGCATTTTCGCTTGCAAGATGCCGGACTCTCCACCCGCCTCATCGTTTTTGGCTATTGGGGTTTTTGCGCGCTTTCCGGCAGTCTCGCGTTTCTGTTTTCCTCGCGGCTCTACAAGCTTACCGCGCTCGGCATCCTGGGTGCAGCGACACTGGGGCTGTTGTGGTATTTGAGTCGGGAGAATGTATGAATGGCGAATCGGCGAATGGCGAATCGCAAATAGCCAATAGCCCAATAAACATTAGCAAATTTAACATTGGTGGAGCAATATTTACAAAATTAGTCTTTACGGCGTGATTACGGCGTTT
>CAZDDI010000011.1:0-98711 GCA_964504195.1 uncultured Anaerolineales bacterium | reverse complement strand
GGGGGTTTTTGTTTTTTTTTTTGGGGGTTTTTTGTATTATTGGGTTATCGCTTTTTGTCTAATCAAATTTCCCTTTTCGCCGATTCACCATTCGCAATTTTACCTTTGGAGGAGCATTATGTCCAAACTTAGTCTTTCCGGCGTGATTCCGGCGTTGATTACACCATATTTGCTCGATGAGAGCCTCGATCTGGCCGGGATGCGGCGACTGGTGCGGCATCTTGCGCCGGATGTGGATGGCTTTCTGGTCAATGGCACGACGGCAGATTTTCCACTGCTCACCCGCGAGGAGCGCCGCGCAGCGATTGCAGCGGTGGTGGCGGAGGCCGACGGTAAGCCGGTGCTCGCCGGGACGGGCGGTATCGCCACGCATGAGGTCATCACGCTCACGCGCGATGCTTACGAAGCGGGCGCATCTGCCGCGCTCATCATCGCGCCCTACTACTTGCAGCCCTCCGTACACGGCATGACGCGGCACTATGCCGATGTCGCCGCTGCCGTGCCGGAATTCCCCATCCTGCTCTATAATTTTCCGCAGCTTGTGGGGCAGCCGATCCCGGTCAAAACGGTACAGGAGCTCCGGGCGACCTGCCCGAACATCGTGGGGATGAAAGATACGTCGGGCGACATCGCCTATCTGCTGCATGTGGTGGAGCAACTGCCCGCCGATTTCCAGGTATTGGCCGGGCGTGGTACGGTCTTCCTGCCCGCGCTGGCCTCTGGCGCGGTGGGCGCTATTCTGGCCTGCGCCAATCTTATTCCCACGCGCTGGCGGCAGGTTTACCGTGATTTCCAGGCGGGCGATTTGAACGCTGCGCGCGCCGGGCAATATCGCGGGCAGCGGGTGACACGCTTCGTGGGTAAGGGTGGGAGTCTCGCTGTGCGCGAGGGGCTGCGGATGCAAGGGTTGGACTTCGGCCCGCCGCGCCGCCCCCTTACTATGGAAGGCACCCTCACAGCGGGCGAGCTGGTCGCACTCCGCACGGCGTTGGAGCAGGCATGAGCCGACGTTGTGGGCTGTTCCTGCTGCTGATCTGTGTGCTGGTCGCGTGTACCAGCCCTACCGTCGCGCCCACCCCGACAGCCGCGCCGCCAACGGTCACGCCTACCGCCTCGCCAGTTACGGAATCGCCCCCCCCAGCGACTAGCCGGCTGACGGTGTGCTCGGTGGATCCGCGCACGATCAATCCCTTTACGCCCACTCAGGCTGGACGCGATCTCCTGGGTCTCTTTTATATCGAACCGGCTGAATACATCAACCATCGCTGGGAGCCGCGCTTGTTGGAGCGTTTGCCCTCGTTGGAGAATGGAGATGCTTTTACGCGCACCGTGGTTGTGGAACAGGGCGCGACTTACGCTGATCCGGTGGGTGCATTGTTGATTTATACCGGGTCGGCTACGCTAGACCTCCCGCAGCTGGTGGTGACGTTTACGCTTACTGAAGGACTGCGTTGGTCGGATGGTGAACCGCTGACCTCCGCCGATGTTATTCTGAGCTACCATCTGGCGCAGGACCTGGAGGCTACGGGCCGGTGGGCTGATTTGGTGAAGCGTACAGCGCGTTTAGAGGCGCTGGACGCGCGCACCTTGCGTTGGGAGGGCGTACCAGGCTACCTGTCGGCGGATTTCCCCGGGTTTTTGTTCCCGCCGTTTCCTGCGCATCGTTGGCGTACCTTGCGTTTGGGGCAGGTGTTGCAGGATCGTCAGCCGTTGGCAACCGGTCCATTTGTTATCACCAGTTGGGAGCCGGGGAACCAGATTGTGCTGCATCCCAATCCTTACTATAGCGGTCAGCCGTCGCAGCTGGATGAGCTGGTGGTACGCTTTCCGCAGGTGGGGTTGAGTGCCTGGCCGCAATTGTTGACGACCGGTGAGTGTGATGTGATCTTGCCCGACCCGGCGATGAATATCGAGTGGCAATCTTGGGCGCGGTTGGCGGTGGAGGGGAGCGCCGTAATTTGGGCGAACACGGCATCCACGTTCTTACGGTTAGATTTTAACGTCGTGTCGCCATCGCCATTGCAAAACCGTGATCTGCGGTTGGCATTGGCAATGTGTATTGATCGTTTGCGTTTGACCGATGCGTTGGCGGGGAATGCGCTCTTGCCCGCTGAAACCTTCTTGCGCCCGGGGCATCCGGCATTTGCGGGCGCGGCGTTGCCGCGCGTAGCTTACAATCCTACCCAAGCGCAGGAGTTATTGGATACTTTGGGCTGGCGTGATACCAATGGCGATGGCTTTCGTGAGGCGGTGGACGTGCCAGGTCTTGCTAACGGCACGCCGTTGAGCCTCACACTTTATACGGCTACCTGGTACACTGTCGCGGCGGCGCATTTGTTCTCGGATTTGGAGGCGTGCGGGGTAGATATTGCACCGATGCCTACCGATGCGCGTTATCTGTATGCTGCTGACCCGGCTGCACCGTTGGCCGGACGCCAATTCGATTTGGTGTTCTACGGTTGGAGTGCGTCGCCAGCTGCGATTTGCGGGGCGTGGCGCACAGAACGTATCCCTGGGCCAGAAAATGCTTGGGAGGGGGAGAACTTCAGCGGGTACAGCTCGCCGGAGTACGACGCGGCCTGCTTGCGCGCGCTCGATGCGCTGGACACAGATACACAGACGGCGGCTTTGCGTGAGGCGCAACTGCTGCTGGCGGACGACTTGCCCACGTTCTTCATCACCTGGCGCCCCTACTGGTTCGTGGCGCGCCCAGAGGTGCAGGGGCTACGGCCTTTTGCAGAGCTGCCTGCTTTGTGGAATGTGGAAATGGTGCAGGTGCAGCGGTAAATTATAGCGAACAATAGCCAGTCACCGGAAGACCCTGTCTCCCGGCGACTTATTTTTTATGCGCCTGTGCCAAACCCCAGGTTTTCCAATAATTGTGGCTGTTCGCCCAGCGCAATGAGCGCGACTTGGCGGAAGGCCTTCATCCACTGGCGGAGCTCGGCCAGCGCAGTATCGCGGGCTTTGGTGGCGGCTTGCGCCTCACCCTTCTTGTGTTCCTGATCCATGTTGAGTGCTTCGACCAGGGTGGTAGCTTCCAGTCCGGCCTGGAGCCGGGGGTGGGTTAGCCCATACTCTTCCATCTTAGCTAGTAAGCCGATGTCGTTCAGCGCGGCTTCGTAGAAGATGCGCGCCTGAATCAGCCAGGCCGCAAACGCTTGTTCGACGCCCCCACTAAGTTTGAGCTTCTCGAAGGGGAGGTGCGGGTGCGTTTGTGCTGCGAGCCGGGCCAATTGCCGTGCTTGCACAAAGGTTTTGCGCGTCTGGGCGAAGGCTTCGTTGTAAGCTGCCGTGGCGGAGAATTGTTCGCTGTAGCGTTCCTGTTGGTGCTGCTGGGCTGCCTGCGCCGCGGTGTAGAGGGCTTGTCCCTCCTGTAACCGTGCCGCATCATAACGGTATTCGGCCAGCGCCGCTAAAATCTCTGGGCTGGCAAGCGCGCCTTCAATAGCGACCTGCGCTACATACAGTTGTTCATCAATGGGCATATCTTTGGGTGGGTTAATGGCCTCGTTCATTCTCGGCTCCTTTCCAATCGCTCAAGATTATTCCCATTGTATACCGAAAAGCGATAAATTGCAATCGGGTATCGTTGCGAAGTGCTTGCAAATGATCCCCGATTGCAGGGAATGATTCCCGTAAAGTGCAGAATGTTTCCCGATACAAAAGTAAGATTCATGCTAAAAGCGGAGGGCATACAATGAAACGAGTATCTGTTTGTGCCGGCATTGGGTTATTGCTGCTATTTGCGGCTTGTAGCCCCACCACACCTGTTTCACAATTACCACCAACTGCATCTCGCTCCACACATACGCCATCCCCCGCAGTGACACTTACCCCCCTGCCAGTTAATACGCCTATTGTAGACACGTTGGTCACGCCACCCGCCGTTTCTGTAACGCCCACCGCGACTCCGGTATTCAACAATTTCCAGGTGCGCGAGTGGGCAGCTACATCTCCTGATGGAATATGGGTAGCCAAGACAACTGTCGCCTTGCCTCTGGGGAGCCAGAATCAGTATTATACGCATTTAAGCGTATCTCATACGGCTGAAGAACTTGTGTGGATAATCGAGGATGCCTGGCAAGAATGGGGATTGGGTTACACCATTCCGCATCCTTTGCACTGGTCGCGTGATGGGTACCATCTGTACTTCACCCATCGACCGGTCCCAGATGGCTGTTCGGTGTTCGTAAATGGGCAAGATCTATATGAGTTTGATTTGCGCCGCGGTAGTGCCAGGGAGCTCGCACCCCCGGTGGGCTTTTGGCTGGCGCTATCTCCAGACGAAACGCAACTGGCCTACATTGGATTTAGAAACCGCGGGTTGGTTGTTCGAGACTTGGCGAGCGCCGTGGAACGAGAAAGTGTATTAGATCCGGGCGACAGCTACCAGGCCGGGCATATTATCTGGTCGCCGGACGGGGCTGGGTTGGTATTGACATTGGCGCTGCGTCCTTGCACAACGGATTGGGCGGATGCTACATCTATTATGTATGTCAATACTACCACACTAGAACAAACTATTCTGATTCATGAGGATAATCGGTTATTCATCACCATGGCATGGGCATCCGAGAACCAGGTGCTCCTGCATGACAAAGCGGGTGATTCCTGGCTGTTAGATGTTATCACGGGGCAGCTCAGCAGCCCTTGAAGCTTGTTCTCGGCAGATCATGAATCTGCTTGTAGAGTACGATTTATCGTGCTCCTGGTACGCTCAAAAATCACTCTACGAGCTTCAAACCGTGATCTGCTGAGTTTAGTCGAACCTCGCCTTACGCCTGTTTCTCCCCCACCTTCGCCATGAACCGTGCATAATCAATGATGAACCGCTCGTGTTCCCCCTCGGCGATCTTCTCGACTTCGTCCCACGCCTCCACGCGATAGCGCAGGCGACGGCGATCCACTTCCAGCAGTTCGGCGCGCGCGCGGATGGTCATTCCGATGGGCGTGGCGGCCAGATGCTGCACGTTGACCAGCGTGCCAACGGTGCTTTGGCCCTCCGCTAGCTGCGATTCCACCGCCGCCGCCGCCGCGCCTTCGAGTAGAGCGATCATGTGCGGTGTGCTGAACACCGGTGCGAGACCGCTCCCGTAGCGCGCCGCCGTGTGCTCCTCCGCCACCACCAACGTGAGTTCTCCAATGATACCCGGTTCGATAGACATGATGACTCCGTATTCGTGGCTAAAATCTCAATTGCGGCACGATGAAGCCGAAGAGGCACACCACATCGAGCAGCGCCAGCGCTGCGAGCAGTGCTGTGCCCGCGAGAACCTTGTGCTTATCGGGCAGCCAGCCCGTCATCGCGAGCGCGCCCGCCGTTGCGCCGATGAGCGCCAGCGACCACAACGGTAGGTCGCCGCGCAGCAGTCCCACGAGCGCCAGCAGCCCGCCGCTCACCGCAAGTGCCGCCGCCGTACCCCAGGCCAGCTCGCGCCGGGCGAGCGTCCGCAGACCCGCCGCGCCGCCCACGCCCAGCACCGGCAGCGCGGTGAACAGATACCGCCCCTGATGCTGCACGAAGCCCAGGTTGTAGTAGAGATACAGCCCCACTGCTAACCCCGCCAGCGCGCCCAATAGCAGCGCGCCCTCTCGCTGATGCCGCGTACACGCGCGCCACGTCGTCAGCAGATGGGCGAGCGTGCCCCAGACCAGCAGCAGCGAGAGCAGCCCCAGCGCATCGTAGAGCCGCGCATCCAGCACCACGCCCATCCAGCCGAACTGCCCCCAGAACGAGCGGAACGTGGTCTGCGCCGCGCCCGCAAGGAACGGCCACAGCCCATCACGGGCGATCCAATCGGCAGTGCGCGGCTGGCCTACCACCACCTCATCGTGGCGTTGCAGCCCCATCACATCGGGCCAGCCGTAGACGGCGGCGTTGCGCCCCCACCACAGTGCGCCCAGAAGCAGCGCCGGCCCGCCGAGCCGTACCGCCTCGCGGAGCAACTGCTGCCACGACCAGGTTTCCCGTCGCCCACGCCAGTAGAGCACCACAGCCGTGAGCGGCACAGCCGCGTAGCCGGTGCTTTTGGTGACCAGCAGCGCGCCCAACACGAGGCTCAACAGCCAGGGAGAGGTCGCGCCGCGCAAGTAGCGCACGGCCAGCCATACCCACAGCCAGAGCAGCGCGAGCGTGAGCGCATCGTTGTTCACGCCGGTCATCAGCGCCACAAACTGCGGGTTGAACGCCACCAGCCCCGCGCTCAGCCAGGCGAGCCGGGGGTGCGCGGGGCAGAGCTCCCGCGTGAGCAGCGCAATCAGCAGCACGCCCACCGCACTCAGCGCGAGCGAGAACAGGCGCAGCGACAGCATCGCCCCATCGAACACCCAGAAAAACGGCGTCGCCAGCAGATAGTAGAGCGGCGGCTGATGATCCTCATACTCCACCACATCCACCGGCAGGTGCGGGGGGAAGCGTTCGGCGGTGAGGCGGCCCAGATAGTCCTGGTCATAATCGCCCGGCTCCATCACCGGGAAGCCGCGCCCCTCCGCCAGCGCGCGGATGTAATTGTAGTGGGCGGGTTCGTCGGGGACTTGCCAGGGCGGGGTGTAGAGCGCATATAACAGGCCGATGAGCAGGTACGCGAGCAGCAGCGCGCCCGCCGGTAGATAACGTCGCATCAACTATACTCCAGGCGCAGGCCGCTCAGGCGTTCCAGCGCCTTTTCTATGAGGATGAGAAACAGAAAGAACGGGAGATCAATCAGCAAGGTGCTGCCGCCCAGCAGGATCAGCCAGCCCACGAGCGTGCCCAGCGTGGCGGCGAGGCCCTGCAACAGCAGCGCGCCGCCCCCGGCCAGGGCGATGATGACCGCGCCGAGCAGCAGCACGCCGCCTAGCAGCGGCCAGGCGTGCGTATCGGAGCGGCTAGGCAGCATAGTGTTGCCGATGGTGAAGATGAGGTACGCCCACACCCAGGCATCGGGCGCGGCGAGCGCGGCGCGCAAGCCCTGGAGCGCGGCGTGCGCATCGGCAGCGGTGATGGCGGCGACTACATCCGGCGTGCCGAAGACCGCGCGGCCCACCAGGAAGATGACCAGTGCGCCCACGAAGAACGGCGCGGCACCGATGAGACTGGCGCGGATGAAGTCGGTCTCCTGCACCGGCACAAAGCCCAGTTGGATGCGGCTGCCGCTGCGTTGAGGCAGGATTGAGATGCGCCCGATGCGCACCCGTAGCAGCGCGGCAGTGACGGCGTGGCTCAGCTCGTGGAGGGCAACGCCGGGGAGCAGGATGAGCGCGTAGAGCCACACGGCGATTTCATGGTCGCGGCTGAGCAGGAACATCACGCCTTGCAGGTGACGATGCAGCCAGCGATCCGCCAGGAGCAGCAGCCCCAGGACGAGCGTTAACTGGGCGAATAGTAACATGACGGAAGTTTCCATAGTGATACTGTGTACTGCGTACTGCGTGAAACGTGAAGAACTCTCTGATTACGCATCACGCAGTACGCAGTATGTTTTACGTTTACTATAGCACCGATTTCCCAAATCTCAACCGCGAAATCCCAAATTATCACCACAAAGGACACAAGGGGCCACAAAGGGAGAAAGGTTCTTTGTCATCTGTGTGTCCTTCGTGGTCCCGGTTGCGGTTTTTGGGTTTTCGGTTATGCTTGCCCCAGCATGAGTTACGAAGTCCATCTCCCCGTGTTTGCAGGCCCGCTCGACCTGCTGTTGCACCTGATCGAGAAGGAATCGCTGGACATCACCCAGATTGCCCTAGCGCAAGTCACCGATGAGTTTCTGGCCCATGTGGAGGCCATGCGGGGGCGCTTGGAGCTAGATGTGGTGGCCGATTTTCTCGTGGTGGCCGCACGCCTGTTGCTGATCAAGTCGCAGGCGCTTTTGCCACGCCCCTCGCCTTCGGCAGGAGCGGCCTACCGCCAGGAGGAAACCGAAGACGAGCTGGTGCAACAACTACGACTATATCGGCAGTACAAAGAGGCCGCGCAGGTGTTACGCGAGCGGGATCAGCAGGGGTTGCGGAGCTATGTGCGCGTGGCGCGCGTGCCGCGCCCGCAGCGGGTGGAAGTGGATGTATCACACTTGACGTTGGATATGCTCCGTGCGGCCGCGGAGGCGGTGCTCTATCCTAGCGAAGGGCCGCGTCCGCAAGAGGCCATCCAGCGCCCTCGTATCTCTATCACGCAGCAGATTCGTCTTATCCGTGCGCGGTTGACGCAGTGGACGCAGGTCTCGTTCAGCAAGCTTATGGGCCGGGAGCCGACTCGTTTGGAAGCAACGGTGACGTTACAGGCGGTTCTGGAGCTCATCAAACAGTGTTCGGTCTCGGCGACGCAGACGCAGCGGTTTGGCGAGATCGTCGTTACGGCGCTGGTGCCGCCGGAGCAGATTTCCGAGATCGCCATCGGTGGATCAGAAGCGCCGTCGCCGCCCCCAGCTGATCAATGACCACGTCGCTGAGTGCTGGGTGGCGGCCCGGCGTGAAGCTCTGATGAAACTCATCGCTGATTGCGTAGAGCAACGTTAGCCCCCACGCCAGCCAGTAATCCCGCGCCCGCGCCGGACGCTCGTCTGTGAGCGCACGCACGTAGAGCCATGCCAACGCCCCGAACACCACAAAGTGTCCCCCCTTCTTGACCAGCAGATTCCATAGCGGGTTTTCCGGCCCTGGTAGTTTGGGGCGTGAGGAGAGGAAGAATATCAACGCCATCAGTGCGAGCGGTGGCCCCCAGCGGCGCAGCAGATGCCAACTGTGCTGTAGGATGGTTTTCATGCTTGCAGCACGGCGGCGACCGCTGCGCGGTTCTGGTCAGCATACGCCGCGCTGATGCCAGCAGCGGCTTCGAGCAAGGCTTCCGGATCGAACAACCCCAAGCGGCCCAGCCCGGCAGCGACCAGTCCCAACATCCAGTTATTGCGCGGCACGCCCGTGAGCGTTTCTGGATCGAGCACGGTCTTCTGGGCGGAGGTTGCCACATCCGCAAACTCTGGCACGACGAAGACCCGGCTGGTGGGGGGCATGGTGCGCAGGTAGTGGGCCGTCTTGTGGTAGCCATCGGCGCTGAGGATGAAGAGTGCGTCGGGGACAGTGACGCCGGTGTAGCGGACTTCTTCCGGTGCGAGCACCAGCTCGCTGATGCTGTGTCCGGAGCGCACGGTGACGGGGTAATCGTCGCGCTGGGTGGCCCACAGCCCGGAGAGTGTCGCTGCTAAGCCGATCATCTTGGCGGCAGTGCGCACCCGGCCCCCCGCCGAGCCGGCCACGACGATGGTGTAGCGGCGGTCGAGGGGTGGGGGATAGCGGGTTGGCAAGGGGCGCCCCTGGGCTGCCGGTTTGCCGTGCTGCGATGCACCCTGCGCGCGGAGGGCGGCGGCGTATTCGGGGCGGGGTGCATCGTGCAATAGCCCGGCTTGCAGGCCGAGCGCTTCCATCGTCGCGACGAGCGCCTTGGGGTTCACGTTGTTGCTGGCGGCGTAATAGGCCACACACAGCTCCCAAATATCGAGCAGCGCAAAGCCATCGTAGGTGAGCGCGGCTTCGATGCGCGCATCCAGGTCTTTCTCGAAGGCTGTCCCACGCCAGACGTGGCCCGCGCCGTTGATGGCGACGGTTTGGGCAATATCAAGCGGGCGCTCCAGGTTGCCCCAGGGCGTGGTCGCGGTGACGCCCTCCGGCGGGGTGGCGACGCTATGCTGGCCACCGGTCATGCCAAAGTTGAGGTTGTTGAAGACCAGCGTGGTCACGCCGATATTGCGGCGCGCGGCATTGAGCAGATGCGCGCCGCCGATGCCACAACCGCCATCGCCGATGAGGGCGATGACGTGCAGCTCCGGGCGGGCCAGTTTGATGCCGGCGGCGTAGGTGAGGCTGCGCCCGTGCAGGCCGTGGAACGCGCTGGTGGTGAAGTATTGGTCGGAGAGGCCCACGCAGCCGATGTCGGTCACAAGCACCACCTCGGCGGGAGCCCATTGCAGGCGCACGAGCGCCTTATCCAGCGCATTGAGGATTAACCCATGGCTACAGCCAGGGCAAAAACCGTATTTTTTAGCATTGCGATAGGTGGTGATGGGTTGTTCAGGCATTATGTTTCTCCTGCAAAATAGTCCTTAGTCCTGTAGTCGGATAGTCATTTTCAGCCCCCGGTTGCTGGCATTATAACCTCAGCGGGCGCGGTGTCAATAAAAATGCCAGGACTTATGCAATCCCACTGTTCAAAACGTACCTGGAGCCTGTCGAAGGGTACGTTACTTGTAACATCGTATAGCGAAAGCAGAAAGTTGCGTTATAATATGGTTCGAGATGTAGTGATTAGGGAAGTAGGAAAATATAATGGATAATGAACAATCGTCCCTGGCTTTAGTACAGGGGAGCATGGATATTTCAACAGTGTATTTGGGGGGGGCGATCCTTAAACCGCGCACGCCGGGCGAATATGTGGCTTACGTGATTTCGCAATTGGGTAGTCCGCCGGTGATGACATTGGTTGCCTTGATATTGCTCAGTATGACGTTGACCTTGCCGGGCATTTGGCTTTGGAGCGGATTGTATGTTACCTTGGGGATGTTCATTCCGTTGGGGTACGTTATCTGGTTGTTGTCCCAGGGCAAAGTCACCGACCTCGACTTGCAACTGCGGGAGCAGCGTACCGGGCCATTCCGGGTGGCGTTGAGCGGTCTGGTGCTGGCGCTTGTCTTGATGGTTCTGGGCCGCGCTCCTTATCCATTGCTCCTGTTGACTGGAGCTTCGCTTGTGCAGGCGGTTGCCGTTTACTGTATCACCCTGCGCTGGAAGATTAGCGTCCACACCTCTACCGCTGCCGGTATGACTATCCTGATGCTGAGCGTGGTGGGGCTGTCTGCCGCGCCGCTAGCTGTGACCGTGCCGATTATAGCCTGGTCGCGGGTGAAGTTGCGTCGGCACACACTGGGACAGACGGTAGCGGGCGTAGCATTGGGAAGTGCAATTTTTATGATTGTGTTATTGTTGTTGCCCTTGTTGTTTTGACGGGCAAAATCCTTGTGCTATAATATAAAGCGTTTGCCCCTGCCTTGCCACATCTAGCTTTATCAAGCTGTATTTTTTAGCGTATAATTTTGAGGAGGTTTTGTATGACGGAACGTAAGATGGTTACGATTGACGGCAATACCGCTGCCACCCACGTCGCCCATAAGGTTAATGAGGTGATTGCTATTTACCCTATCACGCCCTCTAGCGGTATGGGTGAAATGGCTGATGAGTATTCGGCTAAGGGCTACACCAATATTTGGGGCACTGTGCCGCTAGTGGCTGAGATGCAGGCCGAGGGCGGCGCTGCTGGCGCAGTGCATGGGGCGCTACAAACTGGTGCGCTTACGACAACTTTCACTGCTTCGCAGGGGCTCCTGCTGATGCTGCCGAATATGTACAAGATTGCTGGGGAGCTTACTTCAACAGTCTTCCATGTCTCGGCCCGCAGTCTGGCTGCACAGGCTCTTTCTATCTTTGGCGATCACAGTGACGTGATGGGTGCGCGCTCGACCGGCTGGGCAATGCTGGCAAGCAACTCGGTGCAAGAAGTGATGGACTTTGCGCTTATTGCTCACGCTGCAACGCTTGCTGCACGTGTGCCGTTCTTGCATTTCTTCGATGGCTTTCGCACTAGCCACGAAATCAACAAGGCAGAAGAGCTTACTGATAACGATATGCGCGCAATGATCAATGATGATCTTGTGCGCGCCCATCGCGCCCGCGCGCTCAACCCCGACCACCCCGTGATGCGCGGCGCGGCCCAGAACCCCGATGTCTACTTCCAGGGCCGCGAGACGGTCAACCCGTTCTATAACAACACCCCTGGTATCGTACAAACGGCGATGGACAAGTTCGCCGGGCTGACTGGTCGCCAGTACCATCTGTTCGATTACGTCGGCGCGGCGGATGCCGAGCGTGTGATTATCATCATGGGCTCCGGCGCGGAAGTGACCGAGGAGACGGTGGCTTACTTGATGGAACAGGGCGAGAAAGTCGGCCTGCTCAAAGTACGGCTCTATCGCCCGTTCAGCGTCAAGGACTTTGTGGCGGCGTTGCCCCAGAGCGTCAAGCGGCTGGCGGTGCTCGATCGCACTAAGGAGCCGGGCGCTACTGGCGAACCGCTCTATACGGACGTTGTTACTGCGTTGGCCGAGGTTGGGCGGGGGAACATCGCGGTCATCGGCGGACGCTATGGGCTTTCCAGCAAAGAATTTACTCCGGCGATGGTCAAGGGTGTCTTCGATGAGCTTCAGAAGGATGCGCCGAAGAATCACTTCACGGTGGGCATCAACGACGATGTGACGCACTCTAGCATCGAGTACGATCCGGCGTTCGATATTGAATCGGCGGACACGGTGCGCGCAATGTTCTATGGCTTGGGGTCGGATGGCACGGTCGGCGCGAACAAGAACAGTATCAAGATTATCGGCGAAGAAACCGACAACTACGCCCAGGGTTACTTCCAGTACGACTCGAAGAAGTCTGGTGCGGTGACGGTTTCGCACTTGCGCTTTGGCCCGCGCCCTATCCGCCAGTCCTGCCTCGTTAGCAAGGCTAACTTTATCGGCTGTCACCTGTTTGTTTTCGTCGAGCAGTTCGATATGCTCGCCAATGCGGTGGATGGTGCGGTGTTCCTGCTCAACAGTCCCTATCCCACCGAGGAGACTTGGGATAAGTTGCCCCGTAAGGTACAGCAGCAGATTATTGACAAGCACATTGATCTGTATGTGATTGACGCTTACAAGGTAGCTGAGGAAGCCGGTATGGGTGGGCGCATTAACACCGTCATGCAAACGTGCTTCTTCGCTATCTCGCGCGTGCTGCCCCGCGATGAGGCTATCGCCAAGATCAAAGAAGCCATCCAGAAGACCTATGGCAAGCGCGGCGATAAGGTTGTGCAAATGAACTATGCTGCTGTGGATCACACGCTGGCGCACCTGCATCAGCTGCAAATCCCTGCGCAGCCCACCAGCGATATCGTTCTGCCGCCCGTTGTCTCGACGGAAGCACCGGAGTTTGTGCAAACGGTCACGGCGGAAATCATCGCTCGCCGGGGTGACGATCTGCCAGTTTCTAAGATGCCGATTGATGGCACCTATCCTACCGCCACAACGCAGTGGGAAAAGCGCAATATTGCGATGGAAATGCCCGTGTGGGAGCCTGATTTGTGTATCCAGTGCGCCAAGTGCGCGATGGCTTGCCCCCATGCCGTGATCCGTATCAAGGTTTATGACCCGGCGGAGCTTGAAGGCGCGCCGGAAGGGTTCCGATCCGCTGAAGCCAAGGGTAAAGAATTTGCGGGCAAACTGTTCACCGTGCAAGCTTCACCGGAAGACTGCACCGGCTGTGGTCTGTGTGTGGAGACCTGCCCTGCTAAAGACAAGCAGAACCCGGAGCGCAAGGCCATCAACATGACCCCGCAGCCGCCTATCCGCTTACACGAACGCGCGCTGTGGAATTTCTTCTTCAATGAGCTGCCGGATTACGACCGCGCGGAGCTCAATCTTAAGACAATCAAGGGATCGCAATTGCTGCGCCCGCTTTTCGAGTTCTCTGGCGCGTGCGCTGGCTGCGGTGAGACACCGTATGTGCGTTTGCTGAGCCAACTCTTCGGCGACCGCGCGGTGGTTGCCAATGCCACCGGCTGCTCCTCGATCTACGGCGGCAACCTGCCGACCACGCCCTGGGCGCAAGACGCCGAGGGGCGCGGTCCGGCCTGGTCGAACAGCCTCTTCGAGGATAATGCTGAGTTCGGTTATGGCTATCGCCTGACACTGGACAAGCAGGAGGAGTACGCTCGTGAGCTGGTGGAGCGCTTCCGCCCGCAGTTGGGTGATGCGTTGGTGGATGAGCTGCTCAATGCCGAGCAGCAGTCCGAAGCGGATTATGCCGCGCAACGTGACCGGGTGGCCCGGTTGCGCATTCGCCTGTCCGAGGAGGATAGCCCGGCGGCCAAAGACCTGATGAGTCTCGCCGAGGTACTGGTGCGTCGCTCGGTGTGGATTGTGGGTGGTGACGGTTGGGCCTACGATATCGGTTACGGCGGCCTGGATCATGTGCTGGCGCAGGGGCGCAACGTCAACGTGCTGGTGCTCGATACGCAGGTCTACTCCAACACGGGTGGGCAAATGTCGAAGGCGACCCCGCGCGGCGCGATTGCCAAGTTCGCCGCTGCCGGACGTTCGTTGCCCAAGAAAGACCTGGGCTTGATCGCCATGACTTACGGCAACATCTACGTCGCGCAGATCGCCATGGGCGCGAATGACGCGCAGACGCTCAAGACCTTCACCGAGGCGGAGTCTTATCCTGGCCCTAGCCTTATCATCGCTTACAGTCACTGTATCGCGCACGGTATCCCGGAGATGAAGCAGGGCTTTGAGCAACAAAAGCTCGCGGTGGATTCTGGCGCATGGATGCTCTATCGCTACGATCCGCGCCTGCTGGCTGAAGGCAAGAATCCGTTGCAATTGGATTCCAAAGAGCCGAAGGTGGACATCAAGGACTTCATGTACAACGAGGTGCGCTTCCGCGCGCTCTCGCAGGCTGACCCGACCCGCGCGGAGATGTTGTTGAATCTCGCGCGTCAGGATGTGAAGGCCCGCTGGAATTACTATCGGCAGTTGGCCGAGATGGATTACGGCGCGATAGCGTAGTAGTGTGTGGGTAACTGTCATCCTGGCGCAAGGGAGAGCCTTTGTCAGGATGACTTCCCCGCCTGGCTCGTGATTGAGCCGGGCGGGGATTTTTTTGGGGGGGGTGTTAAACAGTTATAAAACTCAGTCCGTGTTTGACAGTCTTAGCAAATGCTTGTACACTATGGATGTGAAAGCGTAATACAGTTTGGTTATACAGGTGTAGACCTATGGCTCAGGATTTCAGAAAGAAATTTTTCGAACCCGGTGATACTGATGAAGTGCATGACTTGCGGAGCACTTTCTACTTTGCGGGGTTGCTTATTCTAGGCCTGGGCGCTTTGATTTTGGCCTCTAGTGATCGCATCGTAGCTTTGCAAATCCCCCCCACCGAGTTAGGGCTGGTGGTGATCGCCGCTCTGACCGTCACGATGAGTGGCCTTATCGCTTTGCAGCAAAATGTCCCCCCACGTGTGATTTCCTGGATTGCTCTCTCGCTTTACACAATCATCCTCTCATTTGCCGTTCACTATACCGGGGGCCCGCTCACGCCCTTCCCGGCGGTGTATCTGGTGATTGTGCTGGGGGCTTCGTTCCTGTTGGGACGGGCAGGGGCTACGTTCATTGCGTTTGTTAGCGTTATTTGCTATGCCATGATTCTTTATCTGGAATATACGGGTATATTGCCAATGGTGCAGATTTGGCAGATGGAATTCGTTCCTGGGCAGCGGGGGGCGTTGCTGGTGATTAATTGGATTACGTTGAGCATCCCCACTCTAATCACATCACAGCTGGCAGGCACGTTGGCTGAACGGCTTAAACGCACCAATGTTAGTTTACGTGAGTCGGAGCGCCTGCGTGATAATCTCTCGCATATGATTGTCCATGACTTGCGCAACCCTATTACGGCGCTCTTGGGCGGGCTGGATATCCTGCGCATGACGTTGGTGGATCAAATGAATAAGGATCAGAAACGTTTGCTGGAGAATGCGCGGCGCAGTGGGCATGTGCTGGTGGGGCTGGTGGGTGAAATCCTGGACATCAATAAGATGGAGGCTGGGAAATTTCACCTGGACATCGAGTCGGTCAACTTGTGTGAGCTGATTGAGGAGAGTGTGGAGGGCAACCGTGCGCTGGCCGACATTGAGGGCATTACGTTGCAAATCGAGACGTGCAGTGCAGCTGGTTCCGTGCCGTGCGATCGGGCTTTTATCAGCCGGGTGCTGGCAAACTTGCTTTCTAATGCGATCAAGTACACGCCGTCTGGCGGACGTATTACGGTGGAGGCCCGGCATAATCCGCATACCAAGATGGTGCGGGTGAATGTGCGCGATACTGGGCCAGGAATTCCCCCGGATTATCAGAAAACCATCTTTGAGAAGTTTGGGCAGGTGCGCAACTCGGGCGCGAAACGTCAAGGTACCGGTTTGGGGCTGACATTCTGTAAGATGGCGGTGGAACAGCACGGCGGGGAGATCGGCGTGGAGAGCAAGATGGGCGAGGGGAGTGTGTTTTACTTCACGTTGCCGTTGGGCTAAAGAAAGGGTAGATAGACATGAATCAGCACCAGGCCGGGATTTTCCCCGGCCTGGTTTTTGTTGTTGAAATGGCGTGCCTTGAGATTGCCGCAGGGGATGCGCAATCCTAGAAAGCGCCGTAGTGGCGTTGTGTTGATTACAATAGCCCGTACCGCTCGCGAGCCAGATCGAGAATCTCGTTGACCAACATTTCATAAGGTAACTGTTCTGCGTCAGCGGCGATACAGATATCGCTGAGGATAGGCCGCAACCCAGGCAGCGTATTGATCTCCACTAGATAGGGTTTGTTATCAGCTCCTAATCGGAAATCCACACGTGACACGTCCAGTGCGCCGATAGTTTCGAAAGCGGCCACGGTTAGCTGGCGCAGCTGGTGGTTGAGGGCGATAGGGATATCTGCCGGGCAAAGATAGTCTGGAGCACCTGTTTCCCCTGGCATGAAGGATTTAGCCTTAGCATTAAAAACGCCCTGAAAATCAGCCCACGCATCAATTTCCATGACTGGTATGACGTGGAAACCCTCTGTATCGTAAAACGATGATCGGGTAGGATGTTTGTCCGTATAGCGGTTCCCCAGTATCCCCACTGTGAACTCGCGCCCTGGCAGGTACGTTTCGACCAGCGCCGGCTCGTGGTACGTGGTGATGACCCAGTGCAGCTGCCGCCGTAGTGCCGCCTCATCGTGGATGATCGAATCGGCGTTGATGCCCATCCCGGTTCCCTCGCGCACGGGTTTGACGAACAGCGGGTACGTGAGCCGCGCATCAAGTGGGGTTTCCCAGTGCGTGAAGACCTGGAACGGCGCTGTCGGCAACCCGGCATCGCGCCATACCCGTTTGCAGAAGCCCTTATCGAGCGAGATTGCGTTCGCCAATACCTTCGAGCCGGTGTAGGGGATCTCCAGCAGTTCTAGTAGCGCAGGTACTTGCGCCTCGCGCGCGTCGCCCCGCAACCCTTCCGCGATATTGAAGCATATATCGGGGTAGGTATGGCGCAGGGTATCTACCAGGCTCGCGTCGGCTGGTAAGAAAAATACTTCGTGCCCGCGACTGCTCAGTGCCTGAGTAATCGCTTCAAAGGTTTCCTGAGCGTCGTATTCGGCCAGTGCATCCGGCGGAGCATCTACTGCCGCGTGTAGGTCGGCCTTGCGATTCCCTAGTAATGCCACGCGCAATGTACTATTCATCTGTCTTCTCCTCGATTGTAGTGAATTCTGGCACACGCTCTGCCGTGCCGTGTTGATGCGCCGCGTGCCAGTTTTCGGGCGCGATGGTGCGTTGGTGACCTGCCAATAGCCCCGCTATACCTGGATGTGGTCCTGTGTGTAGCTGCGCCTGGCAGTATGGGCAGGTCGTGCTGTCGTGGCTGGCGTAGTGGGTCGGTTGTGTGTAAACGCTGATGTAGCCCTCGTAGTTGCGCACAATGATCTTGCTCTCGGACATGCTGAGCAGGTAGTTGGGCAGTAGTGGAATTTTGCCGCCGCCTTCGGGTGCGTCAATGACAAAGGTGGGAATCGCGTAGCCGGATGTGTGCCCGCGCAGCGATTCCATAATCTCGATACCTTTGGCGACCGGGGTGCGGAAGTGTCCCGCGCCCTGCACCAAATCGCACTGGTACAGATAGTATGGCCGCACCCGGTTCTTAACGAGCTTGTGAACCATGTCTTTGATGATGTTCGGACAATCGTTGACGCCGGCCAGCAGCACGGTTTGACTGCCGAGCGGAATGCCGGCGTTGGCAAGCCGCGCCAGGGCGACTTCTACTTCGGGTGTGAGCTCTTTAGGATGGTTGAAGTGGATATTTAACCATAGCGGGTGGTATTGGCTTAACATTGTCACCAGCTCTGGGGTGATGCGCTGGGGTAGAAATACTGGTGTGCGGCTGCCGAGCCGGATGATTTCTACGTGCGGTATTTCACGGAGGCGGCGCAATAGTTTTTCGAGCACGTGGAGCGAGAGCATTAGCGGGTCGCCGCCGGAGATGAGCACATCGCGGATTTCCGGATGCGCGGCAATGTAGGCTAGCTGCTGCTCGTATTGCGTGGAATTGAATTGCACATGTTGATCGCCTACCAGTCGGCTGCGCGTGCAGAAGCGGCAATAGCTGGCGCATTCCGTTGTTACCAGCATCAGCACACGATCCGGGTAGCGATGTACCAGGCCAGGGACGGGCGAGTGTGCGTCTTCGCCCAACGAGTCGGCCATCTCAGCATCAAAGGGTGTCAGCTCCCCAGCCGTCGGGATCACCTGCCGTCGAATTGGGCAGTTTGGGTCCTCCGGATCCATCAAGCTGGCAAAGTATGGCGTGACATCTACACGAAAATGCCCCGGTGCCGCCAGCCCCGCAGTTTCTTCGGGGGTTAAGCGGATCACCCGGGCCAGGTCTTCGAGTGAATTGAGGCGATGGGTTAGTTGCCAACGCCAATCATTCCACTGCTCCAGGGCAACGCCCTCCCAGGGATGGGGGGGCTTATTGGTACCGGGGGGCTCATCCGTTTGTTCACCGTCTTGTATCCACATAACAACCTCCTCAAGGAATTTAATTTTGCAGACCCGGTAACAGCGCCGACGGCACGTGCGTGCGGGGGGGAAATCATGGCGTTGTGCAAAAAATTAAAGCCCATCCACCCGGAGCGGGTGAGATAGGCTTTGGGCTTGGCCGTTGATGAGGGTTACGCTAATCAGCTGCGCTGTTACTAATTTCTAATCATACCATCATTGGGCGATAAATCAAGAGACCCGCTTGTATTCCCTGGTTGTGGTGTGCCAGAATGCGCTCGCATTCGGCGGGTGTACAGCCCAGCAGTAGCTTGATCTCGGAGTCGCGTTTGTGCATATCCACCGTGCAAATCACGGCCACGATGTGCTTTTCTGGTAGGTTGCCGATCCAGACATCAATACCATCGCCATCGGGGGAGGTGGTGGCTTGCAAGTAGCCGTAATCCAGCGGATAGATGACTTCCGGGTAGCGTGGGTGCGCCGTTCCAGCCGGGCGGTCAATGATGATCTCGCTGGCAGCGACGAGCGCATCCAGATGTTGCCAGAAATGTGCGGAGTGAGGGGATGTTTGTTCGTATGTCACTTACACATTGTGCCTTTGATTACATGAACACAGCGGGAGATACATGAAAACGTCGCGCCAGGGAGCGAATCTGTCGTACATTGAATTCCCGTTTGCCGTTGAGTATTTCGGATACAACGCCTTGTGAACCAACTTCGGGTAAATCACTCTGTAACAAGCCGTGTTCTTCCATAAAGAAACGTAGCATCTCCGCGCCGTTACATGTTGGCAAAGGAGGCTGTTGTTCTTCATACGCTTGCGCGAGTGTACCAAGCGTGTCCAGCAATCCATACAATGGATGTTGCTCATTGTCGCCGATTTCATCTAGCAAGCTGTTGATGCGTTTGATAGCTGCATCATACTCGCGTTCGTTGCGAATTGCCAGAAGCGGCCAAACTGAGATCCAATGATTTTGCATGGTTTCAGTGATAATAGTCATGACTTCCAGGTTCCCCTATCGTACTCTTGATGAGTTAGAATATGGCGAAAAAATCCTATAAATCCCTGCATTGTTCGTGTTATTCGCAGTTTGATCTTCATCTTGCATGAAAAACGTGCAAGTCCTGTCTTTCGTTTTCCCGCTGGATGATCCTCTGTAATTCTTTATAGCTTTGCACAGCAATCTCGATCCCATCAGGTGCGGGCGGCGCGCCGAAGTAGCACGCACGCAGGCCCGCCGCGCGCGCTGCGGCGATGTCAATCTCGCGGTCACCGATAGCCAGCGTTGCACTGCGGTCGAGGGCATACCTTTGCACCAGCGCGTTGAGTGCGTCGGGCGCAGGTTTGCGCGGATACGGGTCTTCCTGGGTGATCAGCGCGGTGAACTCGTTCAGCATGGTGTGGGTTTCGAGCAGCGCCATCAGCGAGGCGTGCTCCCGATGGGTGACAATGAAGTTGCGCCCGCCGTGGGCGCGTATGTAGGTACACAGCTCACGTGCGCCCGGGAACGGGGGTTGTTCCGTCGGCGGAAGCGCGCTGTACTGGCGGTGGAACGCTGCGAGCAGAGCCTCGGCATCTAGCGCGAAGTGTCTTGCCAGCGTTTGTGCGGCATAATTTCGCGAGCGCCGCGTTAGCGATAGCAGTTCCTCGGAGGGCAACGTATGCCCCCACTCGCTTAGCGCGGTTGCAAAGGCGCGTACCACTGCTGGGTAGCTATCGAATAGCGTGCCGCCGGCATCCCAAATTAGCGTAGTAATCATGGGGTGTGTGAGTCCTTCTCTGATGTTGGTTCATGGCAACTGTGTAAACCAGTAGTGCGTTCCCCCATTGTATGCGCCTTTTCTATTTGCGCCATCGAAGCTCGCCTTGCCTATCCGCTCGCTTGATGTATGATAGATATATCTGCCGCCGCCCGCTGGGTCTGCGAGCCTTACATCTGGAATTGGCATGGATTCTGAACTACGTCATCTGATTACGCTGGCGCGTTCCGGCGAGCATTCCTCAGTGTTGTTGGGGTTGCGCGCATATCTGGAAGCGCACCCGGACGAAGCGAACGCTTGGGCGCTCTTGGGCGGCTTGGCTCCCGATCCGCGTGTGCGCGCGGCGGCGTTGCGCCGTGCGTTGGAACTTGACCCTACCCATGTCGCGGCACAGCAAGGGTTGACGACGCTCCAAGCAGCTTCGGTGCTGCAAGAGCTTGTTGCACCTATTGCTGTGGAGCACGCATCACCTTTCGAATCTTCCCCGCCCCTTGCTGACTCGGTGGTATCGGAGCAGCCGCCTTCACCCCCTGAAGTATCCTTCTCCTCATCGCCTGACCTGGCCTTGCCGGAACTAGCGCTGCCTGTTTCAGAATCCGAAGATAGCGCTCTGGCGGTGCGCCAGGCGCGTGCGTTGGTTTGGCCTTTCCGCCCGCGTGGCGCAGCGGACACGCCCTTGGGAACGCTGTTAGATGAGGGCCGGGTCACACGGCAGGATTTGATGTGGGCGTTAGAACATGCCCGCGAATCGGAGGTGCGGCAAGCTGCACAGGATTTACTGGCGTTCGACCATCGCTTGCCGGATACGGCGATGACGGTAGAGGATGCGCGCCTGACGGCTTGGCCCTTTCGCCGGTTGAACCAATCTCTGGGTGCATTGGTTGAGGCAGGTACGGTTACGGAGAAGGACTTACGCCGTGCGGCCTGGTTTGCCGGTGATGCGCGCGTGCGCGAAGCGGCACGCTTGTTATTGCCTACCGCGATGGCACGGCGGCGCAAGCGGGCGAAGAAACCTAAATCAACCACGCTATCAGAAAAGGAGCGCACTCTTACATCGTCCAGCGCTGCACAGTCGGATGATCGTAACGCACAGTATGTACAGGGTGGGGCACGTTATCAACCCTCACCGGCTCGGCCTATGCCCATTATCGAAGGGGCCGACTATCTGGTGCAGCAAATCCGTCGCCGCCGCATGACGCACTTGGTGTTATTGGCTGTAGGAGCATTGCTGCTTTTGATTGTTTTTGGGGTGTTGGCGTATGGCGTAGGGCGTGGATTACTCCATTTAGGATCGTTGCAACTTTGGTTTGCCGCACCTTTGTTGTTGTCGCTGGCGTTGTTGTTGTGGTTATGGCAATACATACACGAGTTGCTTGAAGAGCTGCGTTATTTTCAGCAGGGGCAACAGGGTGAGATCATGGCTGCGCGTTTGTTACGTCAGGGTTTGAACGGGTTGTGGATTCTGTTTCGCAATGTGCGTTTACCCGGTCAACACGAGGACATTGACTTGGTATTGCTCGGTCCGCCCGGTATTTTCGCAGTGGAAGTGAAAGCCTATTCGGGTCATTATGCCTATCGTGGGCAGTTCTGGTTCCAGCGGGCAGTGGTGGGATGGCATCGCCTACGACGCAATCCGGGGAAACAGGCGCGTGCCAATGCCGGTCAACTTCATGCATACATCGCTCATACATTAGGGCGTGATATTTGGGTTGAACCACGGGTGTTGTGGGCGGGTTCGGGGAAGCTCGATTTACGTCAGCCGGAGGTGTATGTGTGGATGTTGGGGCGGTTGTCTGAAGAGACTGAGCGTTTGCGCAATCTTCCAGGTCAAGTGACAGAGGAAGATTGGGCCGCCATCACGGGCTTATTGAAGGGATTGTGTAGCACGTTGCAAGATTGAGTGTGAATATGTGCTCCGTCAATTAGCTAACGGGTATTGGCGGAGGGTTTGTTGTGCTTCTGGGGCGAGATCAATAAGTGCTTCGCGCGTTAGAGTTTCTACCAAACGCGCTCCGACGACCAAACTCATGTGGTTTCTGAGTTCTTGCAATAGTAGCTGATAGCTTTGTTGTGCGGACAGTGGATTGGTGAATTGCTGTGTGTTAGTGACCCCCGCGGTGGTGAGTCGGATTTGCCAGGTGTTCTTGATCGCTATGGCGTTGAATTCGAGCATCAGCGTGTTGCTTAGTCCCCTGCCTACCAGATTGGCGTAGCGCGTTACCAACATATTCACCAGCGCTCCAAACGCCTGTTGCAATGAAATCAACTGTTCTTGGGTGTGCTCCTGTTGGACTGTTGTGTAGCGCATCACCACACAGCTGGTTTCCGGGTGATTTAGGATAGTTGTTAGCCCGTCTTGCTCAGTGCGGAGCTGCCCTGTGGTGAGGTAGAAGGTGTTGCTGGGTGAGGTTGCACCGGCGAAGCGTAGATAACCCTCGGCACTCTCCCATAGGATGTGGATTACCTGGCTCTGGGATTGTGAGCTCCATTGGTGGATGAGCTCCGGTAAGGCGCTGGTTTTAGCAGTGAAAATCTCCACGGGTGGGCCCCACTCCAGCATAGCTTTGGCGATATGCACGGCTTCTGTGGGCAGAATGCTGGTGCGTATTCGGCAACGTGTTGTTGGCAACCCTGTTGCCAGCCCCGTGTTGGCAATGCGTTCACACCGTAACTCTTGCATACGACAACTGAGGATTGGCGTTCCTGCAATTAACAGCGTGATAAGGTGCTCGCCGCCGCCAGAAAACTCTACCAGCCCTGTCAGCGCGTCATTCAGATAACGTTCGAGTAGCGATTCCAGGTTGTGCGTGGGCAAATCCTGTTCCGCTGCTCCAATGAAACTGAAAGGCCGCTTCATAGTACCTCTGGGGTGTGTCGTGTGCGCCAGCGAGGCCCGTAGTGTAGTAGATATAAATGTGCCTGACAAAGTAGTGCGAGTACCAGGTAGGCGCTTAGGTAGAGCACGTCTGTCATTAGATTGATGTAATCACCGCCACCTATGAACGAATACAGCTCGCTGCTCACTAGCCAGGCGTACAATCCATCCGCTGCTGCAAAGATAAACAATGCCAGCCAGGGCCTGGCCCAAAGCCCGCCGCTAAAGGTACGTGCCAGTAGCAGTGCTCCCAGCACTAACATCAAATCGCTCAACGGATAAAAGGTATTGATGAAGCTGCTAAGCCATGCGTCTGTAAGGAAGGCTTCGCTTTGTAGGAAACTCGCGCCAAGCGTGCTGAGAATTAATGTGCCCACCAGCACGCTGCTCAACATCCCCCAGAATTGTCGGCGCGTGGGGTGGTAAATTTGTCGGTATTGGTACGCCAGCGCCAGGGCTAACCAGATGACTCCTACGATGTAGAAAAAGTCAGCGCCGCTGAGTGGGGGGAAAGCGTCGCCGTAAATAATTGCGTAGATACCCCAGACAATTTCCCCAATCGTCCAGCTCCACAATCCGAGGGCAAATGCGCCCCATACGGGGCGTGGTTGCTCTGTTGGTGCAAACATTTGCCAGATGCGTGTGATGATGAACGCGGCCCAACCGGCGGCCAGGGCGTAACTGCCATTGATAATTACATCCTGCCAGGGGGAGGGCAACGACTCGCTTTGATAAACAACCATAAACGCAAGCAGCACTGCGCAGGCAATGCCGACTTGAATTAGAAAGCGGGTCCAGGGTTTGAGCGATTGATGGGCGTTCACAGGGCCTCGATTATGCGAAACTTATGCCAATAAACTGCGCGAGCGATTGTGCCGCAGAGCGCGTAAAGATTGTAGACTTTTTGGAAGTTTTCCTAACCCTTATTTAACCTTGATTTGTCTTTTCTGTCAAGCGTCTCGTCGGGCGCGCGCGGCGGCGACGAAGCCGCAAAAAAGCGGGTGTGGGCGGTGTAACCGGGTCTTGAACTCCGGGTGGAACTGTGTCCCTATCATCCACGGATGCTCAGTGAGCTCCACGATTTCTACTAGCCGGCCATCGGGTGAGAGTCCGCTGAAGACCAGGCCGGCCTTGCCCAGCAGTTCGCGATAAGCGTTGTTGAACTCAAACCGATGCCGGTGCCGCTCTTGTACCTCATCAGCCTGATAAGCGTCGCGTGCGCGTGTGCCGGGTTGCAATACGCATGGATACGCGCCCAGGCGCATTGTACCGCCCATCTCCGCCAGTGCGTGTTGATCGGGCATCAGTGAGATGATGGGGTGACGTGTCTTGGGTGCGAACTCAGCGCTGTTCGGTTCATCGCTCTCCAGAACGTGACGTGCAAGTTCGATGCATAACACTTGCATCCCCAAACATAGCCCCAGATACGGCACGCGCTGCTCGCGAGCGTAGCGCGCCGCCAGGATTTTGCCCTCAATGCCGCGATAGCCGAATCCGCCCGGCACGACAATCCCATCAACTTGCGCTAGCAGGGCGTGCGGGTCGCCATGCTCCAGGTCTTCGCTGTGGATCCAATCCAGTTCCAGCTGACAACCCAATTGCAGCGTGGCGTGGATGAGTGCCTCGCGCACGCTGATGTAGGCGTCTTGCAGTTCGACATATTTGCCTACCAGCCCCACTCGTAGCGGAGATTGCGCCTGTCCCAGCCGCTTCACAGCGTTTTCCCAAACGCTTAGATCGGGCGGGGTGACACGCGCTTGTAGCCCTAGCATTTCCACCACCAGATCGCCCAGGCCGGTTTCTTCCAGTTTGAGCGGCACTTCGTAGATGCTGGTAGCGGTGGCGATAGGGATGACGGCACGAGAGTCTACATCGCAAAAGAGCGAGATTTTGTCGCGGATTTCGTTATCAATGGGGGCATCAGCGCGCAGACCGATGATGTCCGGTTGAATGCCCATTCCGCGCAGTTCGCGGACGCTGTGTTGGGTGGGCTTGGTCTTGAGCTCTGCGGTAGCGCCCAGATAGGGTAGCAGGGTGATGTGGATGTAGAGGACATTGTCGCGCCCGACATCTTTGCGCATCTGGCGAATTGCTTCGAGGAACGGTTGGCCTTCAATGTCCCCCACTGTTCCACCGATCTCGACGAGGGCAATATCGGCATCGAGCCGTTGTGCAGCCTGGATGATGCGCCGCTTGATCTCGTTGGTGACATGCGGCACCACCTGGATTGTTCCGCCGAGGTAGTCTCCGCGCCGCTCGCGAGCGATCACGTCGCTGTAGACTTGCCCGGAAGTGACGTTATTGACCTTGCCCAGGTTTTCGTCAATGAATCGTTCGTAGTGCCCCAGGTCGAGATCGGTTTCTGCGCCGTCTTCGGTGACGAAAACCTCGCCGTGTTGGTAAGGGGCCATCGTGCCGGGGTCCACGTTCAGGTACGGATCGAGCTTCTGGATGGAGACGCGCAACCCGCGGGCCTTCAGCAATCGTCCCAGCGAGGCCGCCGTGATGCCCTTCCCCAACGAACTGACCACCCCGCCAGTGACGAAGATGTATTTAGCTGCCATTTAGGAATCCTCCTGATGTGGTGTGAAACGTGGTGCGTAGCGCGTAAAAATTTATTTTGATTCAACATGCACAAATCATAATGTTGACATTTTAGATTTGTGATTTGAGATTCGCCATTCGCTCATTCTACCATGCCCTGCGCCACATGTACCCGCAGCCCGCCGTTAAGCCAGGTGTGGGTTGTTTCCAGCCGTAGCCCGGTTTGTTGGATGAGCCGTGAATCGCTGCATAGCAGGGCGACGTGCCAACCGGAGCAGCGCGCGCGGAGGACATGCCCGAATTGTGCGTAAAGATTGCGCAGGTCATGGTTGGCGCTGACCCGCACCCCGTAGGGTGGATTGGTGACGATCCATCCTGGGCCAGGCGGCGGCGCGATGGCCGATACCGCCTGGCAGGTGAAGGCAATGCTATCCGTTACGCTTGCGCGGGCGGTGTTGGCTTCTGCGGCGCGGATCGCGCCGGCGTCCCGGTCTGAAGCAAACAATGGGCCGCTGATGGGCTGCTCGGCTGCTTGAGCAGCTGCGAGCGTGGTTTCCCACATATCCGCCACGAAGCCGGGCCAGTCCATGAATGCGAAGTGCCGTTCCCGTCCGGGGGCGTGGTTGCGTGCCCACAGCGCCGCCTCAATAGCAATCGTTCCCGCGCCGCAGAAGGGATCGAGTAGCGGGGCGTGTCCATCCCAGCCGGAGGCCAGCACCAGCCCGGCAGCGAGCGTCTCGCGCAACGGCGCTTTGGCCGTCGCCAGGCGATAGCCGCGCCGGTGCAAGTGTGCGCCGGAAGCATCCACACTGATGGTACAGACATTGTTGACGAGTCGTGCATGGATGATTTGCGGTGGCTGCTCCATCTCTTCTGTATCGCCTGTCACCAGCTCTGGTGGCGTTCCTAGCCGGTCTCCGATAGCCCCTACCAGTCGTTCAACCACGGCATCCGAGTGGTAGAGTCGAGAGCGGTGGCAGGTTGCCCGCAACGCGACGGGCTGTCCTGGCTGGAGGTAGGTTTCCCAAGGTAATCGCGCCCCCTTTTTACGCAGTTCGGAGAAGGCCGCCGCGTGAAACTTTCCCAGGCGCACCAGCACTCGCCCGGCGGTGCGCAGCAGCAGATTGGCGCGGTAGATTTCTGGCAAGTTGCCCGTGAACTCTATACCTCCTTCGACTTGTGTGGCATGCCCTGCGCTTATCTCTAGCGTGCGCATTTCTTGCGCTGTGAGTGCTTCCATTCCCGGTGCGCTGGCGACAAAAATATGATAGTTCATATCCATAGCTATACACGAAAACCTCTAAAGCGCAACCGGCGAATCAACGAGTTAGCGATTCGGCTAATCAGTGAAGAGTCTAGCAATAAAATTATCTAAGTGTCACTTCGTGCGCATTATCTTTTTACCCTTGACAGAAATCCACTTTGCTTTAGAATGCAGCGGTTGTGCAAGCATCGCCAGGGCAATCAGGCTCTGGCGATTTATTGTGGGAGGTATAGGATCATGTTTTTGAAAATAGTGTTGTTGTTGACAATCTCGGCATTGGCGGTAAGCGGTAGCGTCGCTGGCGCTATGCTCGAAGTAGAAACAGAAGTAGACGTTGAGGGGCTGACGGTGAATGAGGCTTACCCGATCTTGTCGGGCGTCGCCAGTCAATATGGCCCAGGACGTATGGAGTCAACTATCTGGGTGCGGCAACAAGTCGGGCGTACGTCACGTGATTTGCCCACCCCTTTGCCGGAGGCTGATATTTACTTTGCTACTATTGACTGTCGTGATGTGGGCGCGTGGTTTGAGATGCGCCGGGTGGGTGTAGCTGATCTCGACGTTTCTTATCCTTGGGAATCGGCCTATGCTACTGATTGCGCGGGATTGGCCGATGGCGGCATCGGCTTCATGCTGTTCAATCGTCATATCTCTATGAGTCCCCACCATGCCGAACCCTGGTTGCGGCAGGTGCATTTGGGAGAGTATGCGCCTGTTTATGTGGCGGAAGTGGATTATAATACAGCTGTGCGTTGGGGGGTTGTAGGGCGCGGTCAGCAGGTGGAACTGCGCCGCCTTTCCCCGCCACCGATTGATATGGGCGCACCGCTGCCGTAAGCTGTGAGCCGTCCACGAATAAGGCACGAATACACAAATGAATACGAGTTGGGGTAAATTCGTGTATTCGTGCTGAGATTCGTGGACGGCAGGTAAATTTGTGAGCATTCCAAAATCTAAAATCAAAAAACCAAAATTTCGATGACTACTACGCTTTTCACCTTCGATCTCTTAGCAATTGATGGTACAGCGCGAGCGGGTGTTTTCCAGACCGCGCATGGTCCGCTGGCGACGCCTATCTACGCGCCCGTAGGCACACAGGCGACAGTGAAGGCTCTCACGCCGCAGCAGCTCGCGGATGTGGGGGCAACTCTGGTACTCGCCAACACCTATCACCTCTACTTGCGCCCTGGCGCGGCTCTGGTTGACCGGCTCGGTGGTCTGCACACGTTCATGGGTTGGGATGGGCCAATGTTGACCGATTCCGGTGGTTTTCAGGTGTTCAGCCTGGGCGGTGGGGCGCGCGGGCAATCGCTCCGCACGCTCGATGATGACGGCGTGACTTTCCGCTCGCACATTGACGGTAGCACGCACCGGTTCACGCCGGAGCGGGTGATGGAAATCGAGCAATTGTTGGGGGCTGATATTGCTATGGTGCTCGATGAGTGCGCGCCGCCGGTGGATTACGCCTACAATGTGCAGGCGCTGCGGCGCACGCACGCCTGGGCCGAGCGGTGCAAAGTCGCCCACACCCGGCCCGATCAGGCGCTTTTCGGCATTGTGCAGGGTGGGATATTCCCCGCCTTGCGCGAGGAGAGCGCGCGCTTTCTCACCGAGCTGGAGTTCCCCGGTTACGCCATCGGCGGGCTATCGGTGGGGGAAACGAAGGAGCAGCTGTTATCAACACTGGATGTGACCACGCCGTTGTTGCCCGCGCACAAACCGCGTTATCTCATGGGGGTGGGGACGCCTGAGGATCTGGTCGAAGGCGTAGCGCGGGGGATTGATATCTTTGATTGCGTGTTGCCCACGCGGGTGGCGCGCAACGGACAGGCGTTGTTGCGCACAGGAAAACTCAATCTGCGTAATGCCCGCTTCGCCGAGGATGCCACCCCGCTTGATGAGACTTGTGCTTGTTACACCTGCCGTAACTTTAGCCGGGCGTACTTGCGCCATCTGGTCATCGCTAAAGAAATCCTCTCCGCCACGCTCCTCAGCATTCACAACCTGCACACCATGCTCACCATTATCCGCGAATTGCGTCAGGCAATCCTTGAAGGCCGTTTCGCCGATTATCGCGCGGCGTTCTGGGAGGCGCGAGACGTAAAACGTGATGCGTGAAACGTGAAGAAAAGATCACGTTTCACGTTTTACGTCCCTTTTAACCTAGCTGTAGAACTGGTTAAACCACCCCCGCTTCTCGTAAATCGTGCTCGCGGTTGCGCCAATCGGGCCGCACTTTGACGTATAGCTCCAGGTAAACGCGATTCCCCACGAACCGCTCCAGCTCCTGACGCGCGGCGCTGCCGATGCGCTTGAGCATTTCCCCGCCTTTGCCGATGATAATTCCCTTTTGCGATGCTCGCTCGATCCAGAGTGTGGCCGCGATGTATAGGTGACCGTCATCGCGCTCAGTGTATTCATCTACAATCACGGCGCTGGCGTGCGGTACTTCCTGATAGGTATAGCGCAGCATCCCTTCGCGGATCAGCTCCGCCGCAATTTGCCGTTCCGTTTGATCCGTAATCTGGTCGCCGGGGTAATAACGTGGGCCTGCGGGTAGGTGTTCCAGGATGCGCGCCAGTAGCATATCAAGGTTTGTGCCGCGCGTGGCGCTCACTGGTAATGATTCGGCATGGTTGGGCAATAGGTCCCAGTAAGCTGAGATGTGCGTTTCAGCTTTCTTCATTGCTAGCTGATCCATTTTGTTGAGCGTGAGCAACACGGGGCGATGGGTCTTTTCGCTCAGCAGGGATGCGATGTACCGATCCTCGTCGCGGGGGGGCGCAGAAACATCTACCACAAACAGGATTACGTCTGCATCGGGGATGGCACCCAGCGCAGCTTCCACCATGCGCGTCCCGATCAGCTGGTGCGGTTTCTGATGGATACCGGGTGTATCCACGAAGATGATCTGCGCTTCCGGTTGCGTGAGAATGCCGGTGATGCGACGGCGCGTGGTCTGCGGCTTGTCCGAGACAATTGCAATTTTCTGGCCTAGCAGCGCGTTGACTAGGGTGGATTTGCCCACATTGGGGCGCCCGATGAGCGCCACGAAGCCACCCTTGTGCCCTTCGGGTAGCGGGATCGTGTGCCAGTCTGTTTCCGGTGCGCTTGTCGATCCTTCTGCTTCCAGGAATTGCTCGATCAACGCCTGCGATGCGGCATCGGGAGTAGGTTGCTCTTCTTTGGACATTTAGATTTCCCTTCGGTCTTTGACCAGATAAATAGCGGGCATCCCCACCAGCGTGGTGATTCCCTTGAGTAGCACATTGGCCCAGAAAATACTCCATACCACCATTGCTGGTAGCACGCCACCGAATGCGCCCCAACAGAATACCAAGCTATCCACCGGGATGCTGATGAGGTTGCTCACCAGTACCCGGCTCCACTGATAGCGGCGGGTGATGCGCGTGACCCATAGCTCGTAGACTTCTGTATCAAGCAGCTGGCTGACCAGCTCGGCGGCAATGCTGGCGATGACAATCCGCCATACCGGTGTCAGCACGCTGGCGAAGGCGTCCTGCAAGGGCCAGCTGGGGTCGGGCGGCAGCCAGCTCAAAAAAACAAAAAATCCTGCCATGAACAAATTGATCGCGGCAGCGGCGATGACGACCGTGCGGGCGGCAGTGCGGCCCAGTACCTTGTGTACCATATCGCGTAAGGTGAACGTGAGCGGGTAAATGAATGTGCCGCCATCCACGCTGAACCCACCCACCAGGGCGATCTTGAGGCTACCCACATCGGCCAGAAATTGCGCGGCGATATAGGCCGAGATGACCAAAATCCCCGTCTGTGTTAGCGGGTGTGTGTCCCCAGCGCGCTCGTGTTGTAGTGTGTTCCCCATCGTGTGACTCCCGTGCTAGTCTGGGGTCAAGCATACCACGCTTGGGCTATTCAGCAAGGAGGCATTTAGGGCTATCGCATTTGATCACTTGTTGCAGAAATGCGGCCTAAAGGCCGGGGGATAAAAGGGGATTTTGTGGCGGGGCGAAGCCCCGCCACAAAATCCCCTCTAAAAACACCGCTTTAGCGGTGCAACAGGCAACGCTAGGGGGATGAGTTTTATAAATACGATAGCTCCAGGAGGCATTGCGGTTCAGTCGTGTCCCGTTATAATGTGGTTATCATCAAGCGCGGGCTGGTCTTCTGACTGCGCCTGTAACAGTGAGGTTCAATGGCAGAATTTCCTACATTTTCCGATGTTGTCGCAGCCGCTGTGCGTATCCAGCCGTATGTGCATCGCACGCCGGTGTTGACTTGCCAGACACTCAACACCATGACCGGCGCGGAAATTTTCCTGAAAGCCGAAAACTTCCAGAAAGTTGGTGCGTTCAAGGCGCGAGGGGGCTGCAACGCGGTCTTCGCGCTTTCGGAGGCGGAGGCCGCGCGCGGGGTGGCGACGCACTCTTCCGGTAACCACGCGCAGGCGGTGGCTTATGCCGCTGGATTGCGTGGCATCCCAGCAACTATCGTGATGCCGGAGGATGCGCCGCCGGTGAAAGTTGCGGCGGTGCGGGGCTATGGTGCGCGAATTGTGTGGGCCGACGCGAATCCGCTGGATCGAGAGCGCCTGCTCGAAGCGGTGCTGACGGAAACCGGCGCAGTGTTCATCCACCCCTCTAACGATTTCCACGTCATCGCCGGGCAGGGGACGGCGGCGTTGGAGCTGCTGGAAGACGCGCCGGAGCTGGACATCGTGATGACGCCGGTGGGCGGTGGAGGCTTGCTGGCGGGGACGGCGTTGGCCGTGAACGGGCGCGCGCAGGTCATCGGGGTGGAGCCGGCGGCGGTGGACGATGCCGCACGCTCGTTCCGTGATGGCGTCATCTATCCGCCAACGGGCGCGCACACCATCGCTGATGGGCTGCGCACGTTTCTGGGCGACGTGAATTTCCCCATCATCCGCGAGCGTGTGAGCGACATCGTGACCGTGAGCGAGGCGGGCATCATTGCGGCGCTGCGGCTGGTGTGGGAGCGGATGAAAATCATCATCGAGCCATCGGCCGCCGTGCCGGTGGCGGCGTTGTTCGAGCATCTTGCGCTGTTTCGCGGGCGGCATGTGGGCGTCATCCTCTCCGGCGGCAACGCCGATCTCGACCGGCTGCCATGGATGGGAGACTTATGATATTTGGAAGCTTGTCTATGTAAGGCCATTCCAAGAAAATAATTATCCAAGAAACTGTCTATTTCCCCAGGAATTCCGCTGATTTTGAGATAATTTAAATCTTGGAACAGCCTAAGCGTGTAAAATTACATTTGACATACTTGTATTACTTGATTATACTGAATCAACTGAGCGTGTGTGCTACGTTAGACAAGTGTGTCTCTCCTGATTGATATAACCCTTTGGCGAATGTGTTGGAACGCCATTCTGATAAATCCCCTGATCTTTTCGGTGGTGATTTTGAACATAACCGTAAAGGAGGTGATGCTTATCGAATAGCATGAAAAGTAGGTAACCGTATCAATCCATTTAAGTATTTCTAGGAGGAGACAATCATGTTGCGAAATAAGTTGTTGGCTCTGTTGGCCGTGATTCTGGTCGTGGGGATGATGGGCTGTCAACCTAGCACCCAACCCGAACAAGAGTGGAAAATCGGGATCATGTCCAGCACTGTAACTCAGAACGAGGAAGAGTTCCGCATGGCGGAACAGATGGTGGCGCGCTATGGCGCCGACCGCATCCTGCATACCACCTACCCCGACCGGTTCATGCAGGAGCAGGAGACCACCATTACCAATATGCTGGAAATGGCGTCCGATCCGGCTGTCCGCGCCATCGTGATGGTGCAGGCCGTCCCTGGTGCAGTGGCGGCAGTGGATAAGGTCCGCGAAATCCGCCCCGATATGCTCTTCATCTTGGGCGCTCCCCAGGAAGACCCCGACATCATCGCGCAGAAGGGTGATGTTATTCTGAACACCGATGATCTCGGTCGCGGTTATCAGATTGCCGAGCACGCGTACGCCATGGGTGCCGAGGTGCTGGTGCATTACTCCTTCCCGCGTCACATGTCTATCGAAATGCTGGCGCAGCGCCGCACGCTGATGAAGGAACGCGCCGAGCAGTTGGGCCTGCGCTTCGTGGATGAAGATGCTCCCGATCCCACCGGCGACGCCGGTGTGCCCGGGACCCAGCAGTTCATCATGGAAGACGTGCCGCGCAAGATCGCGCAGTACGGCCCGAACACCGCTGTCTTCGGCACGAACTGTGCCATGCAGGAACCGATGATCCGCCAAACCATCGCTGCCGGCGGCATCTACCCCGTGCAGTGTTGTCCTTCGCCTTATCACGCAATGCCCGCAGCCCTGGGTATCGAAGTAGACGAAGCCCATAAGGGCGATGTGCCCTGGATGCTGGAGCAGATTGAGGCGAAGGTTGTTGAGGCCGGCGCAGCCGGGCGCGTGGCGACCTGGCCCGTTCCCGTGAATATGATGTTCATCGAGGCGGGTGTGGAATACGCCATCGCCTGGATCAATGGCGATACCAATGGCCGCGTGGACAAAGCCAAGTTGCAGACAATCATGGAAGAAATCGCTGGTGGTTCAGTGCAACTGACAGAATACACCGGCACCAATAACTACTTCCTCTACCTCTCCGACCACATCATCTTCGGAACACAACCGTAGGTTCATAAACAAAGCAAGTGGATGCAGCGTTGTGCCGCATCCACTTGCTTTTCGATTTAATAGCGTACTTGCTTGCGGCGGATTGTTAAATCCGCCGCGGGGCTTGATAATTTAATGGGTAAGCACAAGCAGCGGAATCTTTTTTCGCTGACTCACTCATTTTTTGGGGATTTCCATGAGCAACGGCTCACCAACGAGAGATGAAAATAGCGATTTGAGAGCGAACTGAAGTTCACGCTACATTCGCTATGTTGATTTGTGATTTTTTATTTGCTGATTTGTAGATTTTCAGAGGAGGCCGCATGGCAGAAGACTATCTGCTACAAATGCATGGGGTGGGCAAGAGCTATTACGGCACGCAGGTGCTCAAAGACATCGAGCTCGCACTCAAGCCCGGAGAGATTCACGCCATCGTGGGCGAAAATGGCGCGGGCAAATCCACGCTGATGAACATTCTCTTTGGGATGGCCGTCATCCACAGCACTGGCGGCTACGAAGGGGAGGTGCTATTTGCAGGGCAAACCGCCGATATCAACTCTCCTCAACGCGCGATGGAGCTCGGTATCGGTATGGTGCATCAGGAGTTTATGCTCCTGCCCAATTACACCATCACTGAGAATATTAAACTCAACCGCGAGGTACTCAAGGATAATCTGGTGAGCCGGGTGTTGGGCGAGAAGCTCAAGTCGCTGGATATGCAGACCATGCGCGCCGATGCGCGTCGTGCGCTGGATAGCCTGGACATGGGTATCGAGGAATACGTCAAGGTGGCGGGCTTGCCGGTGGGTCACATGCAGTTTGTGGAGATCGCCCGCGAGCTCGACAAGACCAATATCAAACTGCTGGTTTTTGATGAGCCGACAGCCGTGTTGGCGGAAAGTGAAGCCGCACACCTGTTGCGCGCTATGGAGCGCATTTCGCAGCGGGGCATCGCCATCCTCTTCATTACGCATCGCCTGGATGAGGTGATGGAGGTGGCGCACAACATCACCGTGCTGCGCGATGGGCGGCTGGTGGCGCAGCGTGCAGCAGCGGATACCAACATCTATGAGCTGGCGGAGCTGATGGTGGGCCGCGAGGTGGAAAAACTATCGCAGCGCACCGATCACTCCCGCGAGGATGTGTTGGCGCTCCGTTTGCGCGATTTCGTGGTGGATATGCCCGGTGAACTGGTCAAAGGCTTGGATCTCGATGTGCGCAAAGGCGAAATTCTGGGCATCGGCGGCCTGGCGGGCCAGGGCAAGATCGGCATTGCCAACGGCGTGATGGGGCTGTATCCCTGCCGGGGTGAGGTGCTGGTTAATGACCAACCGCTGCCCTTGAACGATACCCCGGCTTCCATCCGCTACAAGATGGCCTTCCTGTCCGAAGACCGGCGCGGCGTGGGGCTGCTGCTGGATTCTTCCATTGAGATGAACATCATCATCACCGCGATGCAGAACCAGGGGCAGTTTCTTCACCAGTGGGGGCCGATTTCGCAGCTCAACAGCAAAGCGATTCGAGCGCACGCGCTCAAAATGATCCACGATCTCGACATCCGCTGCACCGGCCCGACCCAAATTGTGCGGCGGTTGAGCGGCGGCAACCAGCAGAAGGTCTGTATCGCCCGCGCCCTGGCCCTGAACCCGGATGTCCTCTTCGTCTCCGAGCCGACGCGCGGCATTGATGTGGGGGCCAAGCGGCTGGTGCTGGAGACGCTGGTGCGGCTCAATGAGACATTGGGGATGACGATTGTGATGACCTCCAGCGAGCTGGCGGAATTGCGCAGCGTGTGCGACCGGATTGCCATCGTGAGTGAGGGCAAGATTGCCGGGATTCTCCGGCCCGATGACTCAGACGTCAACTTCGGCCTGTTGATGGCGGGGCAGAAGGACAGGCAAGGAGCGGCATCCCATGCGTAAACACATGACCTCTTTCATACAAAGTTTTGGCCTGGCGCGGCTTATCATCCTGGGCTTTTTCCTGTTCCTGTGCGCATCGGCGATTATGTTTAAGCTGGACTTCGCCGAATTGCTCTCCTCCAGTCTGGTGCGCATCGGCATGAATGGTGTGCTGGTGCTGGCGATGGTGCCGGCCATCAGCAGCGGTATCGGCCCGAATTTTGGTGTCTCGCTGGGCATTCTGACCGGGCTGGTGGGCGCGCTCATCGCCATCGAGCTTCGGCTCAACGGCTATATGGCCTTTGTGGGCGCGATTCTCTTTTCATTGCCTTTTGCCGCCATCGTTGGTTATGGCTATGGCTGGCTGCTCAACCGCGTCAAAGGCTCGGAAATGATGCTGGCGACTTTTGTGGGCTTCTCCGCCGTGTCGGTGATGAAGATCGGGTGGCTGCTGTTGCCCTTCAAAAGCCCGGAGATGGCCTGGCCCATCGGGCGTGGGGTGCGCGTCACCATCGCGTTGGATAACCGGCAGCTCTCGCAATTGCTCAACAATACCTGGAGCTTCAACATCGGCTCGGTGGTGATCCCTACCGGCTTGCTGTTGTTCTTCCTGCTGTGTTGTGGGGCGGTGTGGCTTTTCATGCGCAGCAAGACCGGCGCGGCCATGTATGCCGCTGGCGACAATCCGCGCTTTGCCGAGGCCGCCGGTATTAACGTAGACAAACACCGCATGATCGGCACGATGGTCTCGACCATCCTGGGCGCGGTGGGCATCATTGTCTATGCTCAGGGCTTCGGTTTCTTGCAACTCTATGAAGGCCCGATGTTCATGCCCTTTGTCGCGGTGGCCGCCATCCTCATCGGCGGCGCTTCGGTCAAAAGAGCCTCCATTGCCCATGTCCTCATTGGCACGTTCCTGTTCCAGGCGATTCTGGTGGTCGCTATGCCGGTCGCCAACGTGTTCACGGCGGATATGGCGAGTATGGCCGAAATCTCGCGGATCATCATCCAAAACGGCATCATTATCTATGCTCTGACGCAGACGGGAGGCGAGTAAGTGAAGACCGAAACTACTGCTAAACTGCGCTTCGATTTCAAAAAGGCCGGGCGGCAATTTCTCACGAACAACGCGGTCACCATCATGTTCGTGGTGCTGAGTGTGGCCGGGTTCCAGATGTCCGGCATGAATGAGACCCTGTACCTGTCGGACATCATTTCGCGCATCTCCCGTAACTCATTTTTGGTGCTCTCTCTGATTATTCCGGTGCTGGCGGGCATGGGGCTGAACTTCTCCATCGTACTGGGGGCGATGGCGGCACAAACGGTTATCATCTTTGTCTCCCACTGGGGCATCACGGGCTTTCCCGGCATCCTGTTGTGCATCCTTCTGGCGACGCCGCTGGCGGCAGGGCTGGGCTATCTCACCGGCAAACTGTTCAATAAAACCAAGGGTCAGGAGATGATTACTGGGCTGATTCTGGGCTTTTTTGCCGCCGGTTGGTATCAATTCTTCTTTCTGCAAATCGTGGGCAGCAAATTACTTCCGATGGACAATCCTGTGCTGGTGTTGGGGGCTGGCGTGGGCATTCGTACTACCGTAGACCTGAGCAATGGGCTGAAATATGGCCTCGATAATGTCTTCCGGCTGCCGCTCACCACCGTTGTTATCTCCGTTTGTGTGCTGGGCTTGGGATACCAGATTTTCCGCTTCCTCAAGTCGTCCCGTGCGCGCGCCGACTTGGTCCGGCTGGCAGGCGGCGGCGTGCTGACTCTGATGCCGGTGGTGTGGGCCATCGTTGTGATGAGTGGAACCACGCTCGTCAAGAATATCCAGGTGCCGATGGGGACGTGGCTCGCTATCCTCGGCCTGTGCGGGTTTATTGCATTTTTCTCCAAGACCAAAATCGGGCAGGATATGCGCAGCGTGGGTCAGGATCGGCACGTTGCAGCGGTCTCCGGTATCCAGGTGGATCAGGTGCGCGTCACGGCTATCGTGCTTTCTACCGTGCTGGCCTCGTGGGGGCACATCATCTTCTTGCAGAACATGGGCGCTTTCAGCACCTACGGCAGCCACGAGCAAGTGGGGCTGTACTCCATCGCCGCCATCCTCATCGGCGGCGCGACGGTGACAAAGGCGACGATTGGACAGGCGTTGTTGGGCGTTTTCCTGTTCCACACGCTCTTCATCGTCTCGCCAGCAGCGGGCCGGGAGCTCTTCGGCGACGCGCAAATCGGCGAATACTTCCGGGTCTTCGTCGCCTACGGCGTCATCGGCGCGACCCTGGCGCTGCACGCCTGGAAGCATCTGATGCAATCGCGGCAGCGGTTGGAAGAGCTGTAGCCGGGGGGTGACATAACCAAATCGGGCGAGGTTTCCAGAACCTCGCCCGGTTTTTTTTTTGTTGCTGCTGTGTGTCTCGGCGCGGTGGGTTTATACAGCCAGCTCCAGCAAATCCCACTTGTTGCCGTAGAGGTCTACGAACACGACCACGGTGCCGTAGGCTTCTTGGCGTGGGGTTTCCAGGAATTGCACGCCGCGCGCTGTCATGGTGTGGTAATCGCGCCAGAAATCATCCGTATGCAGGAACAGGAACACCCGCCCGCCAGTCTGATTGCCGATGCGCGCTTCTTGGGCAGTGCTGACGGCTTGAGCGAGCAGTAAACACGTTCCGCCGTTCCCTGGCGGCGCGACCAGCACCCAGCGTTTCCCCTCGCCCAACGCGGTATCCTCAACTACCTCGAAGCCCAACGCGCCCGTATAGAACGCGAGGGCCTCATCATAATCCCGTACCAGCAAGGCGACGTAACCAATGCTGGGCATTAGAGCGTGATTTCCACCCGCGCAAACGGCGGCGCGGGGAACAGGGCGGTGTGGCGCACGGGATCGGTGACGAGCAGCGGATAGGTCTCCCCATCGGCGCAGAGGCTCTGCGGCGTGCGTTTGACGCCGTGTAGGGTGAGTGCGATGTGCTCGTAGGGTGGCGTGTAGTCGCCCTCGCGCTCCCACGTCAGCGTGAGCTGCTCGCCCGCGCGTTGCAGCACAAAGCGGCTTACCCGCTGCTCCCCGGCGCGATACGCGAACCCCTCCCCGGCGTCCTCGTAGAGCCACGAGACGGTCTCGCCATCCTCTACAGGCAGGTACACCTCCAGCCGCAGGAACTTGTCCGGGCGTTGCTCTACGCAAGGGCCGATTTCGCCCAGCGGCAGTACCGCTCCGGCGCGCACGAACAGCGGCACAATCTCCAGCGGCGCGTACTGCTCAAACGGCTCCTCGCCCTGCCGTACGCGATTGGTCCAGAAATCGTACCAGGCACCCGGCGGCAGGGTGACATCGCGGGCCGTCGCGCCCGGCTCGCCTACCGGCGCCACCAGCAGCGCATCCCCGCAAAGGAACGCATCCTCCACATCCCACAGCGCGCGTGCAGCGGGCGCATCCCACCACAGCGGGCGCACCACCGGCCAACCGCGTGTCGTCATCTGCCAGATGGCGGTGTAGAGGTAGGGCAGCAGCTCGTAGCGCAGCTGGATGAAGCGCCGGTTGATGCTGAGGTAGGGTTCGCCGTAAGACCAGGGTTCTTGATCGGGTGTGCCGGTGGCGGTATGGGCGCGGAAGAGCGGCATGAAGGCGGCTTGTTGAATCCAGCGTGTGAACAGCTCGCCGGTGGCCTCACCCGCAAACCCGCCCACATCCGGGCCGGTGAATCCCACGCCCGACAGCCCCAGGCCTGTGACAAGCGGAATCGTTAGCCGCAGCGATTCCCAGGTGCTTTGATTGTCGCCCGTCCACGAGATGGCGTGGCGTTGCACGCCCGCCCAGCCCGCGCGGGTGATGACGATGGGGCGCGTTTCCGGTCGCAGGGCCAGCAGCCCCTCACGGCTGGCGCGGGCCATCAACAGCCCGTAGAGGTTATGCGCCTCGCGGTGGTCGCCGCCGCGTCCTTCCAGCGCGTGCCGGGTGACGCTGGGCAGCGTGTGGTCGCCGCGCTGTGCGAACGCCGCCGGTTCGTTCATATCGTTCCAGAAACCGGCGATGCCGGCCTCGATGAGCGGGCGGTATTGCTCACCCCACCAGGCGCGCGCCGCCGGATCGCTGAAATCGGGGAAGGCTGAAGGGCCGGGCCACACCGGCGCGTGTACGGGTTGCCCGTTTGGCAAGGTGCAGAAATGCCCGCCTGCCAGCCCGCTGCGGTAGACGGCGTAGCGCGGGTCTACCTTCACACCGGGATCAATGATGGTGACGATTTTGAACCCCTGTTCGCGTAAATCGCCCGCGAGTCGCGGCAAATCGAACGTGTCGCGGTTCCAGGTGAAGACGCGGAAGCCGTCCATATAGTCAATGTCCAGATAGAGCGCATCGCAGGGGACGTCGTGTTCGCGGAAATCCTGCGCCAGCTGGCGCACGCGCGCTTCGGGCGTGTACGACCAGCGGCATTGCTGGTAGCCCAGTGACCAGAGCGGCGGCAGATCGTGTCGCCCGGTGAGCTCCGTGTAGCGTTCGAGCAGGCGCGGTGCCGGCCCGGCAGCGAAGTAGTAGCGCAGCTCGCCGCCCTCGAAGCGATGGTGTGCCAGCGCGCGCGAGCGTCCGCCCAGATCGAACTCGGCGTCGTAGGGGTTCTCGTAGAAGACCAGATACGAGCGCGCCGCTGCGCCCTGCTCGCCGGGCGCGAGCGAGAGGTAGACGGGGATGTTGAGGTCAATGGGGTCATCGCCGGGCGCGTACCCGGCAGGGTCGGTGTTCCACAGGCGATGGCTGCGCCCACGGCGGTTGCCGGGCGTGGCGCGCTCGCCCAGGCCGAAGAGCCGTTCGCCAGGGCTGAGCGTGGTGGTGTGGCAGAGCGCGCCGCGCGTACACCAGCCCGCGCTGGCATCCACGCGCAACAGTTGCCCATCGGGTTGCGCGAAGAACAGCAGACCCGATTCGCGCTGCACGCCCACGACCAGCTCGGTGGTGCAGAGCAGCAGCGCGGACGTGGTCTCCAGCACGGTGAAGGCGACGGGCGGCCAATCCTCCGGCGGGCGGGCGATGGCGTAGGGTAGCGGCTCCAGCGCGGCGGGCGCATCGTTGCAGCGATAGCGCGCGCGCACCAGATCGGGCGCGAGGCACAGCACTTCGATGCTGCCATGCGCGGTTTGCACTTCCAGTCCGCGCGCGGTGACAGTGTGCGTTTCTATCGTGCCGAGTGTCTGCCACTCGCGGGGCCAGGGCTGGGGCGCGTCGCGCAGCTTGCGGCGGAAAGCATACCACCGGTCAAGCCCGCGCCGGGGTGGGGTGGTCTCCCAGCGCGCCTCGGTCCAGGCCTTGTAATACGGGTAGCGCAGCGATTCGTAAACATTTCCCGCGCCGATGATGCGTGCGGTTGCTAACAGGTCTTCCATCAAAGTGGGCATACTTCCTCCAAGCGTCGTCTTGTGATAAAACCTATTTTCACCACAGAGAGACACGGGGGACACAGAGAATTCATTTTTTATTTCTAAAACAACTCTGTGCTCTCTGTGTCTCTGAGGTGATTGTCTAAAGCTCGACCGTACACCCTAATCCCGGCGATTCACTGGCGATGAGCCAGCCTTCGTGCAGGGTGAAGCGGGGCTGTGAGGGGTCATCGGCTAAATCGAAGTGCCCGTCGAGGTCGCCGTAGGTGACGCCGGGGCTGCTGAGCGCAAAGGCTAGTCCGGCGGAGGCGAGCAGCGCCGGCTCGTTGATGCAGCCCACCATCGTTGCCAGGCGCGCGGCGCGGGCTATTGCTTCGATCTGGCGGGCGCAGCGCAGGCCGCCGCAACTCGCCAGGGAGAGGCTTAATCCATGCGCCGCGTGCCGCCCGGCGATCTCCAGCGCGGCGGCGGGATGGCGCACACTCTCATCGGCCCAAACCGGCACAGGGCTGCGCTCAGTCACTTCACGCAGTGCCGTTACGCCATCCGCAGCGGGCACGGGCTGCTCCAGCATCTCCAGCACGTCCTCCAGCGCGCGCGCCACTTCGAGCGCCTCTTGGATGGTGTAGCCTCCATCAGCATCTAGCCGCAGCGTGTGATGGGGCAGCGCAGCGCGCACGGCGCGCACCCGCGCCACATCCTCGTGGGGATCAATGCCGCCCTTGAGTTTGAGGATGCGGAACCCCTGCCGCGCACGCTCGCGGGCGACAGCAACGGCCTCGTTCACCGTTCCCACGTTGACCGTAACCGAAGTCTGGATACGGTCGCGGAAGCCGCCGAGCAGCCGGTAGAGGGGCTGCCGGGTCGCCAGCCCCAGCAGGTCGTGAAAGGCCATGTCGAAGGCGCATTGCGCCGAGGGCGTCCCGGCAGTGATGCCGACCAGCGCATCGAGCGCGTACTCCAGATTGAGCGGCGAGAGGTCTTTGGCGCGGTCGGCGCAGGCGTGACACGCGCGTAAAACCTGCTCCAGCGTCTCGCCGGTGCGCTGCGGCTCGAACGCGGCGCAGCCCCAGGCCACCTCGCCCTGGCGGGTCTCGATCCGCACGAAGATCACCGGGATATGTTCGATGGCATGGTCAACATGATGCGCGGCGCGGTAGGGATGGTGCAGCCGTAGCTCTACGGGCGTGATTTCAATGTGGGCTATTTGCATGGTCGGCCTCCTGAGCGAAAAAGCGAGTTAGCGAAAAGGCGAAAAGGCGAAAGGGCGAGAAAGCGAGTCGTGTTTCAGTTAGTATCTATCCTAAAATTCCGCCGGTGGTTGAGCCTGCCGAAACCCGCCGCTCTTGTGAATTTTTTGGATAGATTCTTATTATACCCTTCTCTTCTGGCTTGACAAAATCAAGGCTTAAGGTACAATCACCCTCGTCCAAGTGGATGCGCCGAAGTGGCGGAATAGGCAGACGCGCTACGTTCAGGGCGTAGTGAGGGTATCCTCGTGTGGGTTCGACTCCCACCTTCGGCATGAAAACGACCCCGGAAATACTCCGGGGTCGTTTTTGTGTGGGTTCTGTGAGAAATTTTCCCGCTTGACAATCTGCCGCTTTCCGTTACCATTAGAGCCAGGTGACTGCTTTGGGCAGAGGATGCTTGAGCGGTGCTGAGGATTGGGTCCTGCGCGGCGGAACGCTTCGAACCCCGCCAGGTCTGGAAGGAAGCAACGGTAAGGAGTTGTTTTCGGGCGCCGCAGGGTGCCGGGTCTTCAGCACCTCTCAGGGATTCTCTCCCTTCGCAGACGCTTGCAGTATAGGGGCAGGCGCTGTGCGTCGCGCCCCTTTTTTGTTGAGATGAAATAAACATGAAACGGCATTTTTTGGCTTTTCTGGTCGCGCTACTGGTTCTCACCGGGTTAGCGGCAGGTTATCGTGCTACATTGACCCCTGTGACTTTGGTTGTTAACGGGGAGGCGCGACAGCTTTATACCCATCAGCCCACGGTGGGGCTGTTGTTGACGGATTTGGGCATGGCGTTACGTGCCGAGGATCGCATCCGCCCCGCATTGGATACTTCCCTGGAATCGGAAACGGTGATTGTGTTGGAGCGTGCTCAGCCGGTGGTCCTGGTGGTGGATGGGGCTGAGCGCGTGTTATGGCTACACGAGCAGAATCCCGCCGATACGCTGGCCGAGGCCGGTGTAACACTCGGCGCTTACGATAAACTTGAGGTGCGCGCGCCGCTGGTAAGCGATTTACCGCAGACGCGCTTTCGCTTGTTGGTCCGCCGGGCTGTCCCCGTGACGTTGGAAGAGGGCGCTGTGCGGATGACACTCTATACTGATGTGCAGACGGTAGGTGAGGCGTTGTTGCAGGCGGGCATTCAGCTCTACCGGGCTGATAAGGTCTTTCCTGATCCTGCCACACCGTTGCAGAGTGGGATGCACATCCGCCTGGAACGCTCGATGCCGGTGCAGTTGCAGGTGGATGGACAGGTGTTGCGTACCCGCACCCATCGTTACCGGGTGGGTGAGGTGTTGGCAGATTTAGGCGTGACGCTGATTGGACAGGATTACACGGACCCCGCGCTAGACGCCCCTTTGACTGAAGGGTTGGAGATCCGCGTGGTGCGCGTCACTGAGAATGTTCTGGTCGAACAAAGCCCAATTCCCTTTGAGACGGTGTGGCAGGCCAACGGGGATATGATGATTGACACGCAGGGTCTGTTGCAGGAGGGTGCGCCGGGGGTGCGTGAGCGGCGTATTCGGCTGCGTTATGAGAATGGTGAACTGGTGGAACGCCGTATCGAAGGAGAAAGCGTGGTGTTGTCCCCGGCCAATCGCGTGATGGGCTACGGTACCAAAATTGTAGCACGCCAGCTGGCGACCGAGAGCGGAACGGTTGAGTATTGGCGTGTGATTCGTATGTTGGCGACTTCGTACAGTGCTTCGACCGCCGGAACGCCGGTGACCAGTGCGTGGTATGGTCGCACGGCTACCGGGATGGTCATGCGCCACGGTATTGTGGCGGTGGATCCGCGTATGATTCCGCTACGCAGCCAGGTTTATGTGCCAGGGTATGGCGTGGGTATCGCGGGTGATACGGGTGGCGCAATCAAGGGCCGTCGGATTGATTTGGGCTACGATGATGATAACCTCAAATTGTGGTACTCTTGGGTAGATGTGTATTTGCTCATGCCTGCCCCTTCTGCTGACCGCATCAACTATGTGCTCCCCTGATTTGAAACCTGCCCTGGAAGACCCCCGTGTTCTTCTTTCCCGTTATGGGTTGCAGCCCCGGCGCTCGCTGGGGCAGAATTTTTTGATCGATCCTATGGCCCCCGCGCGTATTGCGGCTGGAGCGGAACTTAGCCTAGCGGATACTGTGTTGGAAATCGGCGCGGGCTTGGGGACGTTGACCGGAGCGTTGTTGGCACGCGCCGGGCAGGTTGTGGCCGTGGAGACCGATCCACAGCTAGCGGCTGCGTTGCAGGATGTGCTGGGCGCGTGCGCAAATCTACGTGTGGTGCAGGGTGACATTCTCTCGCTCGATCCGGCAGCTCTGTTGGCGGTGACTCCAGTAGATACGCTGCCGCTGTGGGGTGCGCGGTTGGAGCACTATAAGGTCGTTGCCAATTTGCCTTATTACATCACGGCGGCGGTGTTGCGGCATATTTTGGAGGCGCGGGTACGCCCGGCAATACTGGTGGTTACTGTGCAGCGCGAGGTGGCCGAGCGCATGGTCGCGCAGCCGGGTGACATGAGTCTGTTGGCGCTCAGTGTGCAGTTTTATGGAAAGCCCCGCTTGCTGATGCGGCTCAAGCGCGGAGCGTTTTTCCCCGCTCCAGCGGTCGAATCGGCGGTAGTGCGACTTGATTTGTACGAAACGCCGCCGGTAGCGGTGGATGCGGTAGCAGATTTTTTCCGCGTGGCGCGGGCCGGTTTTGCGCAACGGCGCAAACAATTGCGCAACACGTTGGCAGCGGAGCTACACCTCAATCCAGGCGCAGTGGCTGAAGCGCTGATTGGTGCGGGGATTGATCCTACCCGGCGTGCAGAGACCCTTGCGCTACCGGAGTGGGGGAGGCTAGTTGCGGCTTTGCATCCCTGGTTGGAATAACGTGGTTTGTGATATTACTTAGATAACAATATACTTAATTGACAGATAGCCCAAGTTGTGTTACAATGAAGCTGTAAACTGAAATTTTGAAAGGAGCTAGACCGATGGAATTGAATGCTGTTTTGGTCAACCGTATCAATGCGCAGATTAAGCACGAGCTGTATTCGGCATATCTGTACCTTTCGATGTCCGCATATTGCGAGACCCTCAATCTAGGTGGCTTTGCTAATTGGATGCGCAAGCAGAGCGCAGAGGAAGTCGAGCACGCGATGAAGTTCTTTGCATATGTCAACGACCGGGGGGGGCGGGTGGTATTGCACGCCATCGAACAGCCGCCGGTTGATTTTGGGACGCCGCTCGAAGTTTTCCAGGCAGTGTTGGAGCACGAGCAGAAGGTGACAGCCTTGATTCACGAGCTCTATGCGCTGGCCGTGGCGGAAAAAGACTATGCCGCGCAGGTCATGCTGCACTGGTTTATTGATGAGCAGGTGGAAGAAGAGAAGAATGCGACTGATATTGTGGCGCAGTTGGAGATGATTGGCGGACACGCGAACGGGCTGCTGATGTTGGATCATCAACTGGGCGCGCGCTAAATTTCTTGGATGGCATAGACCGGTTAGGAATGTAAGTTCCTGACCGGTTTTTTGTTTGCGTTTTTTAAGGTTTTGAGATAAGATAAATGAAAGAAACGGGACTGCTTGAACTTGTCGAAACTAGCGGTGACTTTCGGCTATTTGCCTACTGGCGGAATGTGTGGACAGCGATTAGCTATAAGAACCTGTCCGAAAATTTCGTCGGTGGTGGGGTTGGGGCGGGGGGGGGGGGGGCGGGCCCACCCCCACCCCCCCCCCCACCGCCGGCCCACCCCCGGCGGTGGTTTTGACAGGCTCAACCGTCGCCTTTGTGAATCTTCAGATAGATTCTAAGTCATATTTTCTAAATAGACTTGTTGTTTGAGATTTTCAATTCGCTGTTTTCAAAGGGGGTGAACCATGAAGCGTTTGTTATTCTTAGGTTTGTTCGTGATTTTGGCGTTGCTTGTGGGGTCGGTGATGCTGACCCGCTGTCGCAGCGCTACGGTTGTTGATCCGCAGGCTGCGGTTGGCACCGAGACGCCTGCGCCTACGGAGGAACCCATTATCACGCCAGAGCCGCAAGCCTCTCCTACAGGACCGGCGTTTGCTGCGTTCACTGATCCAGGGCCTTTTGCAATAGGTGCAGTCGTTGATGTGCCATTCCAGCTCATCGGCGCGCACGATTTACATGCGATTTCGGTGATAGTTTTTACGCCCATTATGAATATCAGGGTGCTGGATGCGGAACTTAATACCCCTGAAACACAAGTTTCTCCAGGGCCGTTGCCGCCTGGAGCGATGGTGTTGCAGAACACTTTTGATGCTTCCGGGCGTGTGACCTATGAGGTGGCGGGGCTTGAATATACTCAAGACCCGGTGCGTACCCTGTTTGTGATGCAAATGGTTGGTATGTCGCCAGGGATGGGAGAACTGATGGTGGACTCCATAAAAGCCTGGCGTGTTGATGGCAGTGAGATCGAGATACTACCTCAACCAGCTTTTTTGGAGGTGTTGGATCAAAGTGTAGGCGATCCGATACCGCAGGAAACACTGGTGTTTCAGGTTACTGCACAGCCGGTTGCGCCTGCCGGGGTTGTGGCGCAGGGCGTCTATTACCGGCTACGAGCTGGACAGAATCTCTATCGAGTAGCGCAGGAGTTTGGCAGTACGGTGGAAGCCATCGCGCAGGCCAATAACATTACCGATGTCCATGCTGTATCAGCGGGCAGGCTGTTGCACATCCCGGTGACGCCATCGGTAGGCCGCGCGGCATATTATGTTGGCCCTGGCGATACGTTATATGGCATCGCGCGATATTTCAACCTCACGGTGGAGTCGCTAGCCGCGCAGAATGGTTTGCAGTCGCCGTACCATCTGCGCGCCGGGCAATGGGTCGTGTTGACCCCCTAAGTCTGTGTCTGTACATACAGCCCCGCCCCCATCATAACGATAGGGGCGGGGCTGTGTTTTGAAGTAATACGTTTCTATGCAGTCTCAGGGGTAGCCAGCACATCCTCAGCGCGTTTGAGCCGCTTGAGGGTTTCAGCGCGGCCCAAGGCTTCCAACGTGCCGAAAAGCGGTGGCGAAACCTCTTTGCCCGTGGTTGCCATGCGGATCAGGCCGAACAAAGCTCCGGCTTTGAGTCCCAACTGCTCCGCCAGCGCGCGTAGTGCAGTCTCGAGGCTCTCAGCGTCGAAATGTACACAGCTTGCCAGCAGGACATGGGTCTGTTGCAGCGCAATCAGACCTTGCGCGACAGTCAGTTTCTTGCCGATAAGGGTTTCTGTGCTGGGCAGGGCAATATCATTGAAGACGAAGTCGGTCATTGTGACGACGTCTCGCAGCGTTTTGAGCCGTTCCTGTACCAAGGGCGCGAGTTGGCGCAAGGTGGGCAACACTTCGGCGGGGGCCGGCGTAGGAATCATGCCAGCTTCTTGCCAGAAAGGAATCAGGCGCAAAGTTAGCTCATCTGTGCTGAGATTGCGGATGTAGACCCCGTTCATCCAGTCAAGCTTGTCGTAGGAGAAGACTGCTGAAGCAGTGTTGACCCGCTCCAGCGAGAAGCGCGTGATGAGCTCCTCGCGGCTGAAGACCTCTTGCTCGTCCCCATCGCCTGGCGACCAGCCAACTAGCGCGAGGAAATTGAAAAGCGCTTCGGGCAGATACCCTTGCTTGCGAAACTCGCTGATGGAGACTGCCCCGTGACGCTTGGAAAGTTTCTTGCCGTCTGGCCCTAGCACCAGCGGTACATGGACGAAGACGGGCGGTTCCCAGCCCAGCGCGCGATAGAGCAAGACGTGTTTGGGTGTGCTAGACAGCCACTCATCGGCGCGGATGATGTGGCTAATCTCCATCAGGTGGTCATCCACTACCACTGCCAGATGATAGGTGGGGAAGCCGTCGGTTTTTACCAACACTTGATCATCAATTAGCGCGTTCTCGAAGACTACATCGCCCTTGAGTAAGTCGTGGATGACCGTTTCGCCTTCCAGAGGTACTTTAAGCCGGATAACGTGTGGCTCATCGGCAGCAATTGTGTCAGGGGGTAAGTCGCGGCAGCGACGGTCGTACATAATCTGGGAGGCGCCTTGCTCGCGCTGTGCTGTGCGGATCTGCTCTAGCCGCTCGGCGGAGCAGTTGCAGCGATACGCCCAACCTTGTTCAATCATGGACTCGGCAGCTTGCCGGTAAAGCGACAAGCGTTGCGATTGGATGTACGGGCCATGTTCGCCGCCCGCGCCAGGGCCTTCATCCCAGTCGAGACCTAGCCAGTGTAGACCTTCCATAATTTCATGCAGCGCATCGGCTACATACCGGGTCTGATCGGTATCCTCAATGCGTAGTACAAACCGGCCCTGTTGGTTGCGGGCGTAAAGCCAGTTGAAGACCACCGTGCGAATGTTCCCGATATGCGGGTAGCCGGTGGGACTGGGGGCAAAACGTACACGAACGCTCATGGATGGTTCCTCCGTTACGGGGTTAAAATTCCAGTCGTTTATGGCGCATAGCAACACTTTCTACCAGTCCTAGCCCCATAAATGTGATGACCAGCGCGCTGCCGCCGCTGCTGATGAAGGGCATTGGCAGTCCGGCGACTGGGATCATGCTCAGGTTCATGCCTAGGTTTACAATCAGCTGGTAGAAAATGTACATGGTAATCCCGACCACCAGTAGTTGTCCGGTGGCGTCGCCGGCGTTGGCGGCGATGCGCAGCAGCTTCCACAGCAACAGTGTGAAAATCGAAAGCAGCACCAGTGCGCCCATAAAGCCTAGCTCTTCTGAAACGACCGAAAAGATAAAATCGGTATGGCGCACGCGCAGGAAGTGGAGCTGACTCTGTCCGCCGGCGGCGAAGCCCTTGCCGGTTAACCCTCCAGAACCGATGCTGATTAGTGCTTGTTGGAGGTTATAGTTGGCGACAATGTCGCGCTCCGGGTTCATGAAGTTGAGCACTCGATCGCGCATATAATCCGGCAGCAGTGGCACGACGATAGGAATTGCACCTGCGCCCAGCAACCCCATCCCGCCCAGGTAGGAAAGGTTGATGCCTGATGCAAAAATCATCGCTGCCCAGACTGCCATGTAGAGGGTGGCTGTGCTTAGATTCGGTTGGCGGAAAACTAGGAATGCAGCGATACCATGAGTAATCAGTGAAAGCAGCATTTCCGGTAGCCCTGGCCCTTCCGGCGCGTTGCGCGCCAGAAGGCTCGCCTGGCTGATAATCAATAAAATGAGCGCGGGGAACGCTGGTTGGATAGAGACTCCCCCGATATAGATGAAGCGCCGCACCGCGCCGATTTCGCTGGTGCCGAAAGCCAGGGTGAATCCCAGGATGCCTAACGAGAGCAGGTATAGCGGCCACTGGAGGCTTTCCAGAAGCCGGTAATTGATGAGCGCGGTTGCAAAAAACAGTACCAGGCCCGCTACAGCATAGAGTGCCTGTCTACGCCAGGTGTCTGCCAGATAGATATTGCCCTTGGTAGCGCTGTAAATCATTGCCAGGCCAAAGGCGGTGAGCAGTACCGCGATGATCGGCAGTCCCCAATCAAAGTATTGCCAGATAGAGCGTTTCATAGTTCCTGTTTAGCGTACTCGCTTTTTTGCGCGGAGGTTATTTTGCGCGGTTACGTCCGGGCGCGCGCAAAGGAATATCCGCAATCAACCGGGTCTCGCGTTGATCCTCGGTGAAGTTCACGGCGACTTTGGCCGGGTCAATTTCCAGGTGCTTGGAGATGACCGCGATGATTTCATCCTTCAGTTGTTCCAACATGCCTGGCGAAATATTGGCCCGGTCATGCGCCAGCACTAGCCGCAGACGCTGTTGGGCGATGTCTTTTCCTGATGTATCACGACGAAATAAGTCCAAGATTCTCATGTCTTCCCCCTTTCCACGGTTAGCGCGTACCGAAGAGCCGTTTGAACAACGATGGGCCTTTGGGCGTCACCAGCGGGATGTCTTCCCCTTCGAGGCGGCGGGTAATCAGTCGGAAGGCCTCGCCAGCTTCCGACCGTTCATCCAGCACCACGGGCCGCCCGCGATTGCTGGCTCCCAGGATAGCCGAATCTTCGGGGATGATGCCGATGATGTCAATGGCGAGCAGGTCGTAGACATCATCAGGATCGAGCATTTCGTTGCGGCGTACCAGGTCGGGCTTGAGGCGGTTGATAATCAGGCGTGTTTCGATCTGCCCGTTGGCTTCTAATAGCCCGATGACCCGGTCGGCGTCCCGTACTGAGGCAACTTCGGGATTGGTGACAATTAGTACCAGTTCGGCGGGTTTGGTAGCGTAGCGGAAGCCATGCTCGATACCGGCGGGCGAGTCAATGATGACGTAATCAGCCAGTGTGGCCGCCTCGCGTGCCAGACGCACCATATCGTCTTCGGTGATAGCGGTCTTGTCGCGCGTTTGTGCTGCCGGGAGCAATTGCAGGTTGGGGTAGTGTTTGTCGCGCACCAGGGCCTTACGCAGTTCACACCGTCCCTCGACAACGTTTACGAGATCGTAGACGATGCGGTTTTCCAGACCCAACATCATGTCCAGGTTGCGCAGGCCGATGTCAGCGTCAATGCAGATAACGCGGCGGCCCAGTAGCGCCAACCCCAGGCTGAGATTGGCTGAGGTTGTCGTTTTGCCGACGCCCCCTTTGCCTGAAGCAACGGTAATAATTTTTCCGGCCATAGTAATTTACCCCTTTGAATTCCAGGGTATGGCGATAATTTTTTCTTGTTGAATGTACGCCATTTCTGGGTGTGGTTTGCGGCGTTTGCTATCCGGCGCGCGACTGATATACCCTGCGATGCGTAATTGTGAGGGGTTCAGGTCGAGCGCACAGACAGTGGCCCCTTCGTCACCGAGCGCGCCCGCATGGACGATGCCCAGCACTTTGCCCCATACGATAATGTGTCCTCCGGCGACAATTTCCGCGCCAGGGTTGACATCACCGAGGACCGTAACGTGGCCGGGGAAGTTGATTTTTTGTCCAGAGCGGAGCGTGCGCTGGATGAAGAGCGCTGCGGCTTGGGGTTCTTCGGGTGCATGTCCGGCAGCTTCCGGCGCGGCCTCGCCGGGCAGCCGGGTGCGGATGCCGTGTGAGCGGGCGTAGCGTTGCGTTTCCTCGTCGCCGCCCAATACAGCCCATAGCGCGATGTCGTAGTTTTCCAGCACGGTGCGTAGTGCAATCAGCGCCGGTTCTGGTAACGGGCGACCTCCCAGTTCCACAATGACGCGCCCACCTTTGAAGAACGTAGCTGCATCGCGTAGCGAATGTTCTAGCGCACGCAGCAGCGCGTCCCAATCGTTGGTACGGGGGTGGAGCAGCAAGCCTTGAGGGGTGCCCTTCAAGGTCAACGGTGCATCTTGACTCATACACTAGATTATATCACGAAGCTTCAGAGCTTCAAATTATTCCTAATTGGTGCTATGATGGAAACACACGGCGGCACATCCGCCGATTGGCTTTGTGAATTCTATGCGAAAGGAGAAGTAGATGAAACGCACATTAGCTTTAGGACTGGTGATGATGGTGTTGGTGATGAGCGGATTGGGGTGTGCTCTGACCGCCCCGGCAACGGAAGCCCCTACGCCCACTGAGACCGAGATCGCGCAGGTGACGCCCATCAGTATCGCCACCACTCCGCCACCCGATACGCCTGCCGCGCCCACCACTGCCCCCCCGACCACGTCGCCCACCGAAGCGCCCCCGGTCGAAGGCCCAGGCGGGTGTACCTTGCGCGCTTCTTACGTTGCCGATGTCACTATCCCCGATGATAGCGAATTGGCACCTGGTGCGGATTTTGTGAAGACTTGGCGGATCCGCAATAGCGGCACCTGCTCCTGGGAGGCCGGGACGCAGTTGATTTACACTTCCGGTGAGTTGTTGGGCGCGCCGGCTGCTGTAAGTGTACCGGCAACTGCGCCCAACACGCCAGTGGATGTGAGCGTGACCATGAAGGCCCCGCTCACGCCCGGTACCTATCGTAGCAATTGGCAGCTGCGCGCTCCTGATGGCACACAATTTGGCAGTCTTTTTTTTGTTCAGATTGTGGTACCCGGGGCTTCTACACCCACGGTGACCCCTACCTCACCCGCTACCGCTGCCCCACCCACTAATTTCACTGGCGCAGTCACGGCTGATTGCACCAGGGTCACGTTTGCCTGGACTGACGGAACCGGGGAGACGGCTTACCGCTTGGAAGGGCCAGGCCTCAACCAAAATTTGGCGGCAGATGTCATTAGCTACGAGTGGAACAGCCCGCCTACGGGGAGTTCTACGATAGTCCTGATTGCATTGGCCGGCGACGGGAGTGAAATCGGGCGAGTTAGCACCACGATCAATGTGGCTTGTGGGGGCGTTCTCCCTGATTTGATAGTAGAATCCATCACTTTCAACCCGGCAACTCCAACCGCATATCTCAATGTGCAGGCGCGGGTGCGAGTACGCAACCAGGGTGCTGCCGATAGCGGCGGGTTCGTGGTGCGCTGGTGGGGTTCCAAGTCCGCTCCAGCACATGCCTGTGAGTGGAATGTAAGCGGCGGGTTAGCTGCTGGCGCTGCGACTACGTTGGAGTGCAACCACATTTATCCTAGCCATTATGCTTCAATCACCGCCAAAGCTCAGGTGGATGTGAACAACGTGGTGGTGGAATCCAATGAGGGTAATAACATCCTGGAACAGGCAACCGCGGTCAATGCGGCTGTTGTTGCGTATGATTTTGTGATGCAGGCCCCCTCAGCCAGTTGGAAGGCCGGTCCGCCTATGGTAACTCTGTCGTGGAACGGTGGTACTGGTGATAACACGGGTTTTGCACGTTGGGCCACAGCGGGGAATTGGGAAACCGGTGCCGCGGTTCAAGACCGGTGCTTGTACACGCATCCGCGCTGGGTGGATAATGGCTGGATTGGGGGTACTTATCTGGCGATGGATTACACGGTGCAGGCTGGTGACCGGTTCCGCGCGACGGTGGGGTTGTTGCAAGGGGCGAACGCCGGCAATGTAACATTCAAAGTCATGTTGCGCACACAGAGCAGCGGCAATATCTGGATTGCTGAGGTGAATGATACTTATGATAGTGCGTTCAAGACGATGGATGTTGATCTCTCTGCTTATGCAGGGCAGCGCGCGGATGTGATTTTGCAAGTGGATGCGGGGGCCAGCTCGCAGCAGGACTGGGCTTGCTGGCATACTGCGGCTATCTATCGTTACCCCTAGCGCGGGCGTAGTTTGGATTAGTCCACTGCCCTTTGGGCTGACAATACTAATGCGCTGCCCTTCTGCAGCGTGAAGACTTTATCCCCTTTCCTCCACCACCGGAGGAAAGGGGATTTTTGTGCGGGGCGTTAGGGTGCAGGGGGTGGTGGTGGGGTCAGCGGCGAGAGCGTCGGTTGCGGTGTTGGCCCCGTGACCTCTAGCGTGAGCAGCTCGCCGATGGCCGCCCAGAGGGCCTCCAACTCCGGTACGATACGCGCCGAATTGGCCGCGAAGAGCGTGTCGAGCGCAGTGACGCGGTTTTGCAAGTCCGCGAGCGACGCGGCTTGATCTGGGCGCAACTGTTCGGCTACCGTCAACCGTGCGCCTGCTAGTGCGAGCGCACCGCGCGCTGCGCGCGGATTTTCCTCAAGCATCAACAATTGGGCTTTTAGCACATCCTGCGCGGCCTGCATGAGCGCCTGTCCCCCATACAGCGCCGCAAGTCGTGCTTGGAGTGTCGTGATGCGCGTTTCGGTTTGCTGGGTACGGGTGTCGAGTGTGGTAACTGCATTGTTTAGGCGTGTGCTCAGTGCATCGCGCGCCGTTTGTTGCTCGGTGAGTTGGCCCTCGACGGCGGCAAGGTGCTGCTCCAGGCCCTGGAGACGCTCCAACGCCGCGGTATAATCCTCGTCTTGAGCGGTTAACGCCTCGCGCAGCGCGCTGTTTTCCACCTCCAGGTGTGTCACCCGCTCCTGGAGTGCGCTTAGATCGTTGGCGCGTTGCGTCCCTTCCCGGTCAAACCGTTGTTCAAGTGCCTGGACACGCGTTTGGGTTTCTTGTACTGGGCTGACGAGACTGTGGTAGACCCAGGGCACGCCCCAATATAGCCCCGCGCCCATGCCTATCCCTAGCAAGAGCAACAATATCAACCGGGCGGTGAATTTGATGATGGCGCTGATGATGCGCCCGACACGGTTGCTTGTATTGGTTTCGTAGGTGCTCATGGTGTTCTCCTTAATCGTTAGGGAGCATATCCGGCGCTTGCTCCCCAAAGGTATCGAATAACAGGGTTTGTAAGCCCTGAAAGAAGCTGGTTGTGCGGGTTTGTTGGGTGTGCATTTGTTCGAGCTGCCCGGACGTTTGCGCGAGTTGTGTTTCCAGTGTTTCGAGGGCGCTCGCCAGCGTGTCCATTTCCTCACGCAGGCCGCTTACGGCCGTTTCTGTGCGGTTCATGCGGGCGGTGAGGCCCTCCAGCGTGTCGAGACGTTGCCGCAGTCCCCTTGCCTCGGCCTGCAATGATGCGATCTCGGTTGCCAGCGCCTCTGTTTGTGCCTGTGTGCGCAACAGCGCCGGGCTGTGGGCGATGTCGAGTGAGCCGTTGATGCCGGCAAATACGAGGAGGGAGAAGACCAATCCCAACAGCGCGCCAGCCAATACCGCCCATAGCCAGGTCCAAAAACTCATACCGCGCACGATGACGGTCGGCGGCGACATGGGCGCGGGTGGGGTGGGGGGCGCGATTACCGGCTCCACTGGCGGCTGCACGGGCGTGACCTCGGCCCACTCCGGCAGCGGCGGTGGCAATTCCCGGTCTGGCGCTTCAGGTTCAAATGGTAGCGGTTCTGGCGTGATTTCCACATCCTTCGGCAGGTCGGGGGGAAGATCTATTTCCGGGGGGACAACCATGTTTAATTCGGGTGATGGGGCTATTTCTGGTTCCGGTTCGAGCGGTAACGCGGTGAGGTGTGGTGCTAGCTGCACGTAGAGCGTTGCGCCGATGCCGGGCACATCCTGGAGCGCTTCTGGCGCGGGAAATGCGCCTTGCGTCGTGCGATAATCAAGGATCCGCTGGGCCAGCGCTGGGCCAATGCCCGGTAGCGTGCATAGTTCTTCTAGCGATGCGTGATTCAAGTCTATCAGTAGGGGTTCGTCTGTGACTATTACATCCGTATTGGGGTTGACTTCCATAAAGCGGCTCTCCTTTTGGGGTAATGCGGTTACGACAATTGCAGTGAAGCGCAAACTTGTGCCGACTGGCAAGGTTAGAGACTGACCAAGTGTGCTGCGGGCGCTGACGCCCTCTTTCTCAACCCAGATGAAACACACTCCAATTATACACCCGTCGCCTGGCGCCGCAATATGCGGTTGTCGCTTTGGGGCAGCGTGGTATACTGCGTGATAGAATTTTGTGCTCAAACGGAACTTTGAGGAGGTAGCATGGTACAGAGCGAGCTGTTGGAGATTTTGCGATGCCCATATTGTGTCAGCGGTGAAACCCGGCGCACGGATAAGGACGATCCCGGACTGTTGGATTTGCAGCGTGATTATTGGCTGGTTTGCACGGATTGTGCGCGCAAGTATCCCATCGTCTCCGATATCCCCAAAATGTTGATCGAGGAGGGCGAGAAATGGAAGAATATCCTGGTCGAGAGTCTGCCGACGCCCCCACCGGAAAGCGATTGACACTGATTGGAGATTGGCGCGTGTTGGCTTTGAGCTTAGCGGGCCTGCTGTTTATTTTGTTGGGCCTGGCGGTGCTTTTGGTGCCTGCTTCGCAAGAGGGGACGTTGTTGTTGTATCTTGATCCTAACCACGCGCTGCACTGGTTGGATGTGGCGGGGGTATTGGTTGCTGGTTTGGGGGTGGTTTTGGCGTGGTTAGGAGGGATGCTGTGGCAGAAGACGTTGGTGACTTGAATGCTTGGCAAGTGCGTATTCCAGCAGCAGCGGCGCGGCTACGCGATGCGCGGCGGGTGGTAGTGTTTACGGGTGCGGGTGTGTCAAAGGAGAGTGGGTTGGCGACCTTCCGGGATACCGATGGGGCCTGGGCGCAGTTTAACCCGGAGGACTATGCGTCGCCCAGCGGGTTTCGCAAGCAACCGCGTGTGGTGTGGCAGTGGTACGCGCACCGGCGGCGCGAGATGGCTGTTGCCCGGCCCAACCCGGCGCACCAGGCGATCGCCACGTTGGAGGCATTATCGGCCCAGCTGGTCGTCATCACCCAAAACATTGATGGCCTGCACCAGGCCGCTGGCAGCCGCGAGGTGTTGGAATTGCATGGCAATATCGAGCGTTTCAAGTGTTTTGCCAACTGCCGGGGTGCGCCTACTCTTGTTCCCACACCTGATCCGACCATCGAAGAGCCGGTGCGTTGCCCTTATTGCGGTGCGTTTATTCGGCCTGCTGTGGTGTGGTTCCATGAGATGCTGCCGGCGGATGTGTGGGAGCGTGCGGCGGAGGCTGCTTGCACCTGTGATGTGATGCTGGTGGTGGGCACATCGGGGCTGGTGGAGCCGGCGGCCTCCTTGCCGCGCTACGCGCAACAGGGGGGCTGCTATGTGATTGAGATCAACCTGGAACCAACGCCACTCACGGCTCGGATTAGTCTGTATCTGGCGGGCGCGGCGGGGGAGGTCTTGCCGGCGCTGGCGGCGGCGGCGTTGAGTTGACATATCGGCTGCTCGTGCTATACTTTGGCGCGTGTGGGTCGTTAGCTCAGCCTGGCAGAGCAGGGGCCTTTTAAGCCCAGGGCCACAGGTTCGAATCCTGTACGACCCATTGTGTCCAGCGGCCCAGCGAGTGCTGGGCCGCGTGTGTTTTCCCCCATTTTCCTCATTGGGCTGGCCGATGTAGTCACCGCTATTAACCGCGCCTTGAGTACTGCCTACGGGTCGGCTGTGCAGATTCTTCCCGCCGAAGTGGAGATTTACCTGCCAGACGGGATGCGGATTCCAACCCCCACCGACTGAGCAAGCGTTGCAGGTCCCATAGCCATCAGGTTTTCGGCGACATCACTCCGTTGCCGGAAGTGTGTTTGCTGTCCTCAAGTAAGTGTAAAACCAACTCCAAGCGTAAACAGACGCGCAACCCACAGAAAATACTTCCTCCTATACGTCTCTGGTGCAGGTGCAAACTATCCGCGCCCGTTGCGCAAGTTGTGCGGCTGCGCTGCGGATGTCAACTATGTGCTGACGCCTGCCGGGCGGCAGGTGTACCGGAGCAAGAGCCGGAAGCGCCGCGCTATCAGGTGCGGTGAAAAAAGGCTGCTGCTGTAAAATCCATGCTATAATGTAATAAAGTGAACCGTAGGAGATGTAGCTATGAGTGAACATAGTATCACGCTTCCCCCGCCACCCCATCAACTGCTTACCCACTTGGCGCAGCTGACGCAACAAACAGTCGAGCGGCTCATCGGCGACCTGGCGGTGCAGCCCACCGTGTACATCGAAACCCGTCCGGGGGTGCAGGGGGGCGAGCCGTGTATCCGGGGTACGCGGGTACCGGTATGGGTGTTGGCGACCCTGCACAAACAGGGTGATACGCCGGAGGATTTGCTGGAGGCGTATCCGAACTTAGATGCAGCGCAGGTCTACGCGACCCTGAGCTACTATTACGCGCATCGCACCGAAATAGATGCGGTCATCAACGCGCAAACCATGCATTAACTTCGCTGGATCCAAATCCTATGCTTCACGTCGCTCGCCACTGGGAGGGAGAAAATGACTGAGATATTGCGCCAGATCGAAACTTACCGCGCCAGCAGCGCAGCCTTGCAAGCCAAGTATGGCATGACTTACGAGCAATTCGCAGCTTACCTGCAAGCGCGCTCCGCCACCCTGGCGGCTGTGCCTGACCCGGCGCTAAGCCAGGCCGTGATGGTGGAGGAAGAGGATGCGTTCGATTGGAAGATCGCGCGGGAGATGCTGGCGAACTGGCTGGGCTTGCGTGCTGAGGCGGGGGCGTGAACCCACATTGCGGGCACGTCTGTACCGTAAAAGAAACCCCAGCAGTGACCTGCTGGGGTTTAATGTATTTTGAGTCTGGTAGCGGACAGGGAGAATCGGGGCTACTGTCTTTTGTCAGAAATCAGCTTGCCACACATGAGTGGGTTTAACGGTGTGCGTTACCCGCTGGTGGGCGGGACGAGACAACGCTATTTTACCGGAACCAACTCCAAGCCACACAAAGAGCCTGAAAGCGCGCAGACTCCCACCAGTCGTCGGGGGCACGCTGGGTTGGGCGTTTTTATTAGGCTCATGAGTGAGCCGATGCTCGTAAATTCTTCAATCAATTTCTCTCGGTCGGAGTTCATCCGCATCGGGTCGTTGAAAGAATTGAATCCAAGAGATCATTAGATCTTCTGGGATGTAGGCAATTGTACTGCTGAGGTTTTCATTCCTCATTCTCACTCTTTTCATAAGTTCTTCTTCATCTACATCCATAAATACGATTTCACTTCTCGCGCCTATTTTCTGGCCACGCGACCGGTAATCATCTCTTTCTTCTTTTGCCCAAAAACCAAAATCGAGAATAATGTTTGTACCTAGCGATAACGCACGGGCAGCAATTTGCCACAACATGTCTTCAATTAAGGAATGTCGCTTATCATGCTCTGGCTCAAGAGTATCATGGCCAAACAAACGGACCTGCCATTCATCAGGGGTAAATCTTAATGCACGTACCTCATTCTCCAATACCTTCGCTCTCGTTGTTTTTCCAGAACAAGGTAACCCAACCATTAGATACAATACCGCCATATTATTTCACCAAACTTCTATGTCGATTTTGTGATACCTGATGTATAAACCTTCTAAACGCCCAACGGGCCGCGAGTTGAGCCGCCCCCCAAGCCGCCTGCCCGCGTAGCGAGCGGGGACGGCTCCAATGAGCAGTTCGGCGGCGCCAGCGGCTTAGACGATAGGTCTTCATCAGCAGTCATGTTCCTGTAACGGTTCCTCTAGGCGAGCCGCGCCGCCGAGAACTGCGAAAGTGGAACTCGCGGCCCGTTCAGCGGGGCAAGCCTCCCCGCAGGGGAGAGCGCAGCGCCGCTGAACATTGCATTAGACCGAATCTTTCAGCCTAACCACTCTCCACAGCGGAAATCCCACCAATTCCCGATATAATCTCCGTAACGCATCCTCTTCATGCCCCACAATCTGATTTTCAATATCAGTATAGAATACCTCCCCCCAAAGGTCAAGAATTTTGTCCCTTGACAAAAAATCCGCCCCGCCGCTATAATCTCCCGCAGGAAACTTCCCCGCCTTAGACAAAAGGGGGTAGGACAGGTCGCCGGGCAATCCAGCGAGGACCGCGCACTTTGCGCAGGCGGCGGAGTCCGGCAAGACCTACGCGAGCAGCGAGGCCAAGCAGCACCGTGAAACGCAGCACATCGCCGACACTGGCCCTCTTTTAGAATATCAAAAACAAATGGCAGCTACTTATGGATTTGATGCGGTGATGGAGGAATTCCTGGCGCGGATTTGGATTGAGGAAGACGGCCCAGACCTGCCAGGTTTCAGTCTCACCCACCCGGCGGCAACACATAACCCAACTCGCGCAGCGTCCGGCGGAAAGTAGCTTCTTGCGCGGCGGTTACAACCAGATACCGCTCGCCCGCGAGCTGGCACAGGTCGCGGAGTCGCTCATCATAGGCGAGAAGCTGCGCCAGCAGAGGATCGGTAACTTCGATCAGCAGCGCCGGCCCGCGATAGGTCAAGAGGGCGGCGCGGGCGGCAATGTCATCGAGTAGGCTGGTCGCCGCTTCGGGCAGCAGGGCACCGCTGCGCGCGCTCAAAAATGCGCGGATTTCGGCGATAGGCTGCCCCTGCTCCACCGCCAGCAACAACTGCTCTGGCGTAAGCCGCCACAAGCCCTCTGCGACCGGCTCGGCCACCTGTTGCAAGAACAGCGCATCCGCCGGCGGCAGCAATTCGCGCGCCGCCACGTCGAGATTGGGCAACACCTCCAGCACGACGCGCTCCACAAAGGGCGTGGGCGTGTAGGTGGCGGTATGCTCCAGACACCAGGCCCCCAGGCCATTGATGCGAAAATAGCACAGGCCATCGTAGCGGCTCAGATAGTCCAAATCATCCACGCCCCACAGATCGCTGTAGTCGCTGGGAATATTGCGGGGGTGGATGTAGGCCACGTCAAGCAGTCCCAAAGTCGCCGCGTACTCGAAGAGGAATGCCAGCAGATAGCGCCCCTGCAAGATATGCCACTCGCCATATCCGGCGTATCCCAGGTTGCCATAGCCGGGGCTGTTAATGTACAACGTCCACAAATCCCGGCTGATCTCGAACGTGTAGCCCCCCGCGCGCACGAAGCGCGAGAACTCGGTGAAGGCCACCCAGCGTTCCGGCGTGCTCGCGCTGAGTGCGCTCACGATTTGCTCCCGGCGTCCCGCCACTGCCGTGAGGTACCGCTTGCCTTTGCCAGTCTGCCCCCGGATCGCGTTGACGCGGCTCATTTCATCCAAAACCCGCGTTTTGAGCCAGCGCTGCCAGATGCGGCGCAACGTTTCCGGGGGTGGCGCGGTCAACGCCTTCTTGCCGGCAGGGGTCAGCTGCAACTTTGTGCCCGCCAGCTGCGCCAGATTCGCCGCTTGCAGGAGCAAGGGCCAGGCAAAGGCCTTCATCGGGCCAGGGTCGGCCTCGCCCCCCGCCGCGTAGAAATCGCCGCCTTCGAGGATTTCGGCAATGGTGCGTGCGCCGGCTGCCGAGACCTGCTGCGTCTTCTCGCTGGCGCGCACCTTGCCTGTATCAATCAACCGCAACACCGCCAGTAAGTCGCGCTGCGCCACGCGCTCCGTGTGCCGCACCTCAAGCGGCTCTTCCCAAGTCCGTTGCGCGCGCCCGGTATAATCGAAAGCCGTGAGGGTAATCGTATCCGGGAGCTCGGCGGCGGTGTTGATCGCGGCAGGCGCAGGCGGCGGCACAAACGCGCGCAAGTGTGCTGCCACATCCACCGGCAAGCGCCCCAGATGCAAGAACAAGCCCAACCGCGCGGGTTTGTCGAGTTGGCTCCAGCGATTGCGCGACCCCCAATCAGGATCGCCGCCATACTTGGCGCGAAAGTGGCCCGCATCGTAGAGCAATTGCGGGTGGTAGAGCGCCTCCGCCACGGCGGCCTGTTGCAGTTGATCCAGAGTCGCCCACAACTGGCGCAACGCCGCCTCTCCCATCACGCGCGCGTGGATAAACTCGACCAGCTCGGCCTTGCGCGTGGGCGCACGCTCCCCGAATAGCGCCGCCAGGCGTTTGAGTGTATCCACTGTATAACTGTTCAAAAACTCATTCAAGGTTTCGGGTTCGTTTGACATAAGCTCACCTCACAATGTTACCATCAAGAGTCCCGGCTGTCCCAACGGGTGCTGCGCGAGGACTTCGCCCGTGCCCGAGATCACCCACGCGCCGCCGAAGGTGCCATCATCCGGCAAGGCACTATCGCCTAAATAATTCACCAGCAGCGTGGTCACGCCCGCCATACGGACGCGCTCGCGGTAGTCAAAAATATCCTCTCGATCCCACTGCGCCTGATGCGCGGGGTTGCGGCTGTCGCTGTCCTCATAGCTGCGTGCGAAGGGGAACAGAAGCCACTCCGGTTGCGCCGCACGCACCCGCTGTATCAGGTCATCGTCGAAGAGGTCGCCGCAGAGCAGGAAGGCGGCGCTCCCCCAGGGTGTTTGCGCGACAGGAATTTCCGTCCCGTGCGTGTAGACCGCTGGATCGGCGCGCCGCCCATGCCAGCCGGGGCTGATGCGCCGGTATTGAAGCGCGATCTCGCCGGTGGGTGCGAGCAGCACCGCAGTATCGTAGAGCCGCGTATCTTCGCGCCGCGTATCCTCGCGCCGCGTATCCTCGCGCTCCAACAAACCCACGCCCACCCACACGCCCCGCGCCCGTGCCGCCGCCGCGAGCGTGTCCGTCGCCGGGCCGGGGATCGGCTGGCATAACGGGAGGTCATGCGCGGGATCATCATTGTTGAGCAAGCCGGTCAGCGCAGCCTCCGGGAACAGCACGAGATCAGCCCCCGCATCCGCAGCGGCATGGATCATCTGCAGCAGGCTCATCAAGTTCGTGACAGCATCCAAAGTAACCGGATTGACAGCCAGGGCAAAAGTGGGCATGGGAGCCTCCATAAATAATCAAAACTACAATGTCATTAAGGTAAGACCAGGCAGGTTTCGCACAAATTGGATTGGGTAGCACTTTACTGGTGAGTAACAACCTGTTATAGACTCAAGCCCTTGAAACCTGCCAGGTCAATGTCCTAAACTTAATGACATTGATCAAAACTATGGTCGGTCGTTACAGCAGGTTTAGACGTGCGCGGGAAAGTGTTTTTACAGGCCCTTACGCTACCGCCACCCGCGCGTTGGGATGGGCGTAGACGCTGTACGCGAGCCAGGTGGGATCGCCCGCGCGTCGCGCTTGCTGGCGACTGGCGCGGACGGCCTCGGCCACCGTCGCCCCGCCGATCAATTGCTGGTACAGGGTTTGGGCGAAGGTCAGCGCGGCGTGATCGTTCACTGTCCACAGCGGCCCCAGGAATAGCCCCGCGCCGGTGCTGATGAGCCGATTCGACCAGCCGCCCAGCTGCGTCATCGTCCAGCCTTCGCGCCCGGCGTGACAGGCGTTGAAGACGAAACCGGGCCGCCGCGCGCGGATGTAATCCTCGATAGCCGGGCCGACGAACGTGTCCGGCGTGAGCGGGCGTTGATCCTGGAGCCAGAGCGCCGAGTCCGCATCGGGGGCTTCGGGGTAGAAGCTGCCATGCGCGGCGGCGTGAAGCCAGTCGTAACCGCCCAGCTCCAGCAAATCCAGCACTGCCGCCCAGGTGGGCGCAGCGGGCGATTTATCGGCCAGCCCGTGCTGGTGGAGGAACGCCTGCAAAATCTGGTATTCGGACTGCGCGCCCGCCAGCGGGGAAAGGTCGGTGAGGCCGCCGCGATACACGGGGGCCAGACAGGCCATCGCGCCGAAGGGGACGTGCAGGGGCGGCGCTTCGTGACCGTTGCCCTGCGCATCGCGGCGCAGCCAGCGGGTGAGCTGGTGCGTGAGGCACCACGGATCGGTGTCCTGCCAGCCCGGGCCGTAGGGCCAGAGCAGTTCCCAGGGGATGTAGGGCTCGTCGGAGACGATGAGCAGCGTCTTGTCATGCCAGACGGCGCGCTCCGCAGTGTAGACCGCCTTGAGATCCTCCGGGATGAGGTCGCGCCACAAATTCTGTCCCAACTGTTTGAGCTTGCGATCAATATCGTCCGGCGGCAATGTGCGGGTGCGATTGAGCACCGTTTTGGTCGTTGGGTCTTGCTGCTCGGTCAGCACGGTCAATTTATCGAAGATCTGCTGGGCCTGGACGCGCGGGTCGCCGGTGAGCGTGACCGGATGGAAAGTGCGCCCCACTTCTCCGGCGCGGAAGAGCGTGAAGGTGAGCGCCGGTTGGGGCGCGGTGCGCTCGTAACTGATGTAGAGCATCAGGTCGGGCGGCTGTACGGCATCTGCGAGCCGCAGCGCAGGCTTGGCCGCTGTCGCCTGGCTCGCGCTGACCGCGTGCTCCGTGATCTCCACCGGCACGCTGACCGTGCCCACGGGGTTGCCCTGCTGGAAGAAATCGAACGTGATTCGCGTAGGGCCGAGTTGGACGGGCCGCAGGTCGAAGACCAGCGGCGGGCTGTCGCTATCGGGCAGAATGGGCGTCTCCTGCTCGGCGGCGCTCAGGAGATCGAAGCCCGGCGCTTCCAGGCGGACGCGCACGGGCGCGCTGTTATCCACTGTGAGGGCTTCCAGCGCCGCGCTGAACTCCGGCGGCGTGATGGTGAGCCGTACGACGACGGAGATGCGCGGCGTTGCCTGCCACACCCGGCTGGGGCAGGCGATGTCGGTGTAGCGGGTGACCGGCTCGCTGGAATCGGAGCCGGCAGATTCGAGCGCTTCAAGGCCTCCGCGTGTACTGCCGATGGCCGCTGCTTGGGTGCCGATAGGGCCATAACTTACGCCAATCCCTTTGGGCGAGAACGCGGTCAACGTCTCGCGTAAGACGGGGATGGCGGCATGTCCCTCGAAAAGCCCGAGCAGTTGATTGGCGGCATGACTGCGTTGCGTGCGCTCCTCTCCACAATCTAATAGCCGCGCAGCTTCGATGGCATCCTCACTCCCTAGCAGGGCTGCTAGTTGCGCTTCCATCTTCCGAACAGCTTCTAGAATGTCATCATCGTCCCACATGGATAGCTCTCCTTTAACGTTGCGTTGGCTCACAGTAACCGTGAAATTATGAATTTTAAGGAATTAATTCGGGAATAAGGCTTTGCGCGAAATCTGTCTTTATACAAATAAATTGATCCCCCTATCCCCCTGCCCCCTTTCCCCCGCTTGTGGGGGAAAGGGGGGATATTTTTTTTGATGAGTTTTTGTGCGGCGGCGAAGCCGCCGCACAAAAACTCCCTTATTTTTCTCCCCCTCCCCGCGCCGCGCAGCGGCGTGGGGAGGGGGCAAGGGGGTGGGGTAAATTGCCTGCCGGTTGACCGAGTTTGCGCGCCAGGGCGACGTTGATGTACTGGTTGAGGCTCACGCCTTCCGCTTCGGCGTGCTGCACCAGGTCGCGGTGCAGGGAACGCGGCACACGGACGACAAATTTGCCGCTGTATTCATCAAGCGCGCGCGGTTCGGGGATGGCATCGCCGTCTTCCAGGGCTACGCTGAGCCAACCGGCCTGTGCATCGCGGATCATCTCCAGGGCCTCTGCGGGCGTATCGCCCTGGCTCATGCAGCCCGGCAGTTCTTTGACCGCCGCGAACCAGCCGCCCGCCGGGTCGGAAGTCAACTCGATGGCATAGGGTAAAGCCATGTAGTATTCTAAATTCTTTTCCATCGCATCCCACCTCACGCTTCAGGGTTGAAGAACATCTCGAATACGGCCAACGCTTGCTTGATATAGATGGCTTTGAGCGGCTTGTGACGCGGTACTGTAATGATGAGATCATGGCCCGCGCATTTGTAGACGTGATGCGCGCCGGTGACGTATTGCAGTTTAAACCCGCACCACGCCAGTAGATTATGCGCATCCTCGAACGCGCCGCTGTCGGGATTATTCTTGAGCCGCTCGTAGAGTTTATTCTTTCTGGTCATGCTACTGACTACATAGTACCATATTTAGTATCAGAACGCAAGCTGTAATTGGATTGACAGCTCTACACCCCTGTGTAGTAGAACCCCGCCCAGTAGAAGGGCTGGGCGAAGGGCTGGGCGGTGGGGTCTTGCTCCCACAAGAAACGCCGGTAGCCATCGCTGGCGACCTCCGGCAATTGCTGCTTGAAGTACGCGGCAAAATCGGCGTTAGTGCTGGTGTGCAGCCAGGTCTGCGTGGTGTGCAAGGCTTCCGGCAGTTCCTGACCTTCGCTGCGCCACGCCTGATAGAAGCGCATGCGGATGTTTACCTGATTGCGGTGGAAAGTATGGCGACCGGCACTTTGTGTCAACATTGCCAGCGCTATAGCGCGCAGTTTCACGGTCGGGGACGCTGGATAAAACTGCGCCACTGCGGCGGGCGGGTCACCACCGAAACTTTGGCCTGGTATACCCCGCAGTCCCCACACGCACGCCTATGATAAACATTTGCTCCTGCAATTAGTCAATAGTACGATTGAAGACGTGCGGCGCAAGGCCGGCGTGGGTTACGAGGCGGTGGTGGGCGCGCTCCAGCGACGGGTGGCCCGCACCGTAGATTGGGCAGCGCTGCGCACCTTGCCAGTGCTGGGCATTGATGAAATCGCCTTGACCAAAGGTCATCGCAACTTTGTCGCCATTATCACCGCCCAACAGGCCGATGGGCAAGTGCAAGTGCTGGCCGTGTTGCCCGACCGGAAAAAAGCCACGGTGCGCGCTTTCCTCGAAAGCATACCGCCCCGCCTCTGGCTGACTATGGAAACTGTCTGTACCGATATGTGGGCGGGATACATTCACGCGGTAGCAGAATTTGCAGCAGCACATCCCGCAGTGCAGGTGGTGGTAACCGTAGATCGCTATCATGTCGTTACGCATTACCGGGGCGGCGTCGAGACGTTACGGAAAACGGCATGGCGACGCCTCAAACAAACCTTACCCGAGGCTGAGTATGCCGAGATGGTCAAAGGGCAGCCCTGGCTCTTGCGCAAAAACCATCGCAACTTAACCAAAGAGGAGCGAGTTCGCTTGCGGAAATTGTTCGCGCATAGTCCTGAGTTACACCAGGCCTATACCTTGCGCGAAGAATTGACCACCATCTTTGAGAGCCGCCTCAGTAAAGCCGCAGCGGCTCAGCGGTTGCGGCACTGGGAAGCCAAAGTGCGCCGCAGCGGGCTGACCTGCTTTGATAAGTTTTTGAAAACGCTTGAGCATCGGTGGGACAACATCTTGAACTACTTTTTGCTACCGTACATTTGTAGATTTTAGCCACGAATTCACTCGAATTAACCCGAAAACAATAAGAAATTCGTAAAATTCATGCTAATTCGTGGCTAAAACTGAATGCGCTTGGAAAATGTACGGTAGACAAATCTGCTTTATTGATCGGCGGAGTAGCGGGTTTGTCGAAGGGCGAACAACAAAATCAAGACCCTCAAACGCCGCTGCTATGGGATTTTACGGGCAACCACCCTCTTCCAACGCATCCCCCTGGATTTGGAAGGGTATCAGCGCTTCGCCTAGCCCCTACATATAGTGGTTTTTCCCAGCGAATTCCCAAAGAGCCAATTACTTCGAAATTATTTTTGTGTTTTCTTTAGTATATGAGCATTTTGAAATTTGTACAATTTGGTAGTGTATAGGGAGTGCCCGTCAAAGTTTCGTGCGTGGGCAAGTAGCTAGTTTTGGAGCCTTTGGAGTGCATCAAACGGGTAGTTTTTGGGCCTAGCCTCAATCGGTATTTGCGAAATGGATCAAGAACAACAGGCTACTGGATAACCGGTAGCCTGTTATTGTATGTAAGGCGGCCCTAACGTCAATACGGTTCAGTTAAGGGTGTTTTTGGGGGCTGAGCTGTGCTCACCGCTCCAAAAACACCTTTTTACAGCGGTTTAACCGCAAAATTCGGCTTAACTGAACGGTATTGGCCCTATCGTGTTGTGGATAGCTCAATCGCCGCTACTGCAATTTGGGCAAACTCCTGTACGTCTGCATCTTGAGGCATATATTCTGCTACCCGGTGAGCATCTTGTGCTACTTCGGCCAGCGTCGTGCCAGTATCTGTGGCCCAATAGCTCTCCCGAAGGATTTCAGCGTACTGCGCCACTACTACGGTTAGCTGGAAATGGGGAGAGCTCTGCCTGAAGTCCGAGCTGAAGTCAGTCGGCGTAATGCCCTGGCTGATTTCTGTTACCTCGCGGGTATCCGGATCTTCCCAACGCAGATAGACCATGAGGGCCAACGCTTGAGAATCAGCAGCGGACAGGAACTTCACCTCATATAATGCAGTGACACTGTGCCCTGGCCCTAATTCACCCGCATCCACTGCATCATTGCGGAAATCCTCGTCTGCAATGGCGCGGTTTTCATAGCCGATGAGCCGATAACGGCTCACCACCGCCGGATTGAACTCCACTTGCACTTTAGCATCACGGGCAATCACCTGCAATGAAGACGGTAATCGGTGAACAAAAATGCGCTCGGCTTCTTTAATGTCATCCACATAAGCGTAAAAGCCATCGCCATTATCGGCTAATTGTTCCATGAGGGTATCATTGTAGTTACCCATCCCAAATCCCACTGTGGTTAAATAGATACCCCCCGCAGCATCCGCAGCGACTTGTTCCCAGATCGAATTGTGCCCGGTGCGGCCCACATTGCCGACACCATCGGAGCAGAGAATCACTCGATTGATGGCGGTGTGATCAAAGTTTTCCCGTGCCAGGCGATAGGCTACACGCAAGCCCTCTTCGACATTCGTGGCCCCCTCAGCTTGCAATCGCTCGATTGCCTGCGCAATCACGCGGCTGTTTGCCACCGGCGTACTCGCCAATACCACGCGTGCATCTGAGCCGTAGACGACAATTCCAATGCGATCAGTCGGGCGTAATTGCTCAACCAGGAGCGTCAGCGATTCTTTTACCAGCCCCAGGCGATTTTCCATATTCATCGAACCAGAGACATCAATGACAAAGGTCAGCACCACGTCTGGGCGTGCTTCGGGAGCGACCTCATAGCCCTGAACGCCGATGCGCACCAGATGGTAGTTTTCTGCATAGGGCGACGGGGCACCATCAATGGAAATTGCAAAAGCGCTTTCGTCAGGTATAGCGTAATCCTGATCGAAGTAATTGATGTATTCTTCAACACGCACCGAGTCTTTGTTGGGTAGATAGCCATCACCGATTATTCGGCGCATGATGGTGTACGATGCGGTGTCTACATCTACAGCAAATGTAGAGAACCGGTCATCTTCTGTATCAATGCGGGGATTGACGCCATAATTCTCAAAGAACACCAAGCCATAAGGTTGATCATTAGGCTCATGTGTGCCGCCTGTGGAAGGGCCGAAGGTTTCGCCCATGACGGGCATGATTGTGACTGGTTCATTCGGCGCTGCATAATAATTGTCCTGATAGGGCGCTTGCGTGGCATGGGATGTGCCGGGCGCAATGCTACAGGCAGGCAGTATCACTAACAACAACGCCAAAACAACAAACGTAATCCAGGTACCGGTTTTCATGATTTTCCTCCTCAATGCTAGTAATTGGAACTGGGTGGTTGCCCCCCCGTATATTGATTACATGCAGTCAGAAGGAAAAAAGTTCACGTTCCCAATGCTCCCGCTGGGTGGTGTCATCCAGCGGGAGCAACTCGCAATTTCCGGTTACAGGCATGGGATGTAAATCCATGTTTGTCTACCGTACATTTTCCAAGCGCATTCAGTTTTAGCCACGAATTAGCACGAATTTTACGAATTTCTTATTGTTTTCGTGTTAATTCGAGTGAATTCGTGGCAAAAATCTTCAAGTGTACGGTAGCAAAATCCATGTTAAGCAAAGTGAGCTGATTTAACTCTCGAAGTCGCCTAACTCCCCTTGACTTGCCATCTTTCAGGCGTAAGCCTCTAGCTGTTCCACCAACACAACCGGGCCGTAGGTGGCCTTGAGCGCTTCCAAGCCCTGGCGTTGTTCGGCGTAGACCTGGAACAGCGTATCCGGCACGCCCGTCTCTTTACGATAGGCCTCTTCTTGCAGGGCAATCCGCGCGAGGATGTTATCCACATAGAACGCAAATTGTTTGTCATACAGGGCTTTAGGGTACGGTTTGCCGATTTGCGCGAACAATGCCTGTAAATCCGTGTAGCGGGGAATGTAACCAATCGGCGTTTCGATAGCTTCCACGTCGCCGTTGGCATAGCGCTCCAGCCAGCCGAGCCAGACTTTCACATCGCGCTTCTCGCCGAGCAGTTTACTGCCCTGCCCACCGCGCGCACCCTCGGTAAGGAAGTAGTTGAGGCCGGCCATAATTGGCTTATGGAGCAACTGCGGCGAGTTGAAAAAGATGAACTGCGCTTCCATGTACTCCGCTAGCGGGCCGGGGATGAACGGCTCGTTGGCCCAGGGCTGGCGGCGTACGCCTTGCGCGCCCACTTCGGTGGCGGTTGCCGCTGAAAGAATGGACGCGCCGATGACGACGCCGTGATCGGGATTTTTCGCCACCCACACCGGCGGCATCGTGTCGCTGTCGCGCCCGCTGTAAGTGATGACCTTGATCGGCGCGCCGGCAGGGTCTTCGGCGATAGTTTCGTTATAGTTGCCGATATGGCTGCTCTCCAGAGTGCAGCGCGCGTTGGGGTTGGAGATGGGAATGGGCTTGCCCGCCGCGTCCGTCTTGCCTGGCCACCACGCGCCGGTGTAGTTGATGCCCTTCTCCGGCGCTGGGTCGCCATCGCCCACCCAGCGCGGTGTGCCGTCTTCCGTGATGAGCACGTTCGACCAGATCACCTCAACACCCGGCTCGCGCAGCGCCTTCATCAACAGCGGGTCGCCTTCGGCGTTGACATCCTGGACGATGCCAAAGATGCCCTTTTCCGGGTTGACAGCGCGCAGCGTGCCATCGGCAGCGATCCACATCTGCGCCAGGTCATCGCCGATGAAATCATCGCCCACCATCGCGGTGGTGGTTTTGCCGCAACCCGAAGGAGCCGCGCCCGCGAAGAAGGTCTTGCGCCCGCCAGGGCCGGTCAGCCCGGTGATGAACATGTGTTCGGAGAGTTCCTGTCCCCGGCGATAGTAGGTCGCCAGATCCACCGCAAAGCGATGATTACCCTTTTTGAGTAGTAGTGTGTTCCCGGCGTATGTGCAGAGCAGCGCGTAGGTTGTGAGCCAGCTGCGATCCATGAACACGCGCATATTGGGGAAGTCTTCCGGGCGGTTCGCACCCTCGCTGTGGACGTTGGTCAGGAACTCCCCCGCGCGAACCACTTCCTGGTCGAACTCGTGATAGATGCTGCGGTAGAGGATGTTGGCCGAGTGCATCACATAAGTCGAGGTGGTGATTTCGATGGCCGGAATAGCCGCTTGCGCGCCGACCGGCCCGCGATTGAAGAAGCCAATCAATAGCGTTTTGCCCTGGGCGATGCCGGTCATGGTCTTTTTGACGTACTCGAGCGCTTCATCGCGGAGAATACTCTTCGCCATCACACTGGTTGTTTCATCGGGGTTGACGATGTAGAGCGTCTTATCCACCACGCGCCCTTGCTCCTCCGGTAGATCGAAATGGATGGTATGCCCCGGCATGGGGAGCGCTTTTTCCTCACCTTTTTTTAAGCTTTGCTCGCGCACCCACTGTATATCCTCTGCGGAGCCGGTGTTGACAAAGACCGCGTCGGGGGACATCATCACAATGGTATTGGCAATCTTGATCAGCGCGTCCTGCGTACTGATTTCGGCCAGGCGTGCCTGGGCTTGTGGATTGCAGCGCGCCTGGAATAGTGCTTTGGCTTGTTCCACTGTCTTGATACCGCCGATTTCGGTCAAAAGGTCAGCGCCGTGTTTCAACTTTAGCATGTCTGTCTCCTTGATTTGAAATTGTGTAAAACTATAAAGTGCTCAGAGTTTATCTGTATCCGGCTCACCTGCTTGCGTATATCATGTCACTGTTAGTATAACTCGAAACATGGCAAAAAACAAAAAAGCGTTGATGTAGGGGGTTCCTAAAATGTGGAAAAGTACTTCTCTATTTTTGGCATATGCGTTGACACAGGAATAGCGTGCGATTATAATGAAATGATGAAATGTAGGGTAGGTTGACAACTTGTTATTAGGGGCGGACTAAACAGGCAAGAGTGCGAAAGTTCCCCTGTCCGCTTCTGCTTGAAGGGAATCTGGCGTTCCCCTCCAAGCTAGCGACTCGCTTGTCGATGCCTCGCTGGGCGATTTTTGTGGAATTGAGAAATTCGCCTTCGTGTCCGGATGTCGCCGCTTGCAATAAGGGCGTAAGGAGATTGATAAAAAATATGGAAGAGCACATGCATGAGGGACTTGCTCTGGATGACACTCCTGATGTATTCAGAATTGCCCGCTTCCTTGTCTCGCGCGCTATCAAAACCCACGGGACAGAAATTGACCTCGTCGGATACTATGGGTCTTACGCTCAGGGGGTGGCGCGTGCCACTTCCGACTTGGATATTTTTTATGTCCCAGCCGATGGGAAAAATCCGCCTGTCGGGCGCACGTTGCTTGTCGAAGGTATCTTATTTGACTTCTGGGCCATCGACTGGTGTACTCTGGAAGGCTTTGCCACCGGACGAAGCCGGGGGTGGGCGTTCGCTCCCGCCATTGTTCACCACGCCAAATTGCTCCATACCCGTTCCGCAGAGCAAGCGGCCCGATTTGCTGCACTCAAGCAAAAAGTACTGGCTCTTCAAAATCTTGAAGCACGCCCACAGATGATCCAGCGCGCTTTGGATGAATTCCAGGTTGTCTTGGCCCAGTTGGGCAATTTGCGGCTGGCTGTAGCAGCTGGTGACTTGGTTGATGTCAGATATGCTGGCTGGAAATTGATCTTGGCAATTTGTGAGTGTCTTGCGTTAGCAAACCAGGTGTTTTTTGATCGTGGGTGGGATCGCCTGCTCGAACAAATCCCCAGGTTGCAATCGAGACCGGAATACTTGACGGCCTTGATTGAGGTCATCAGCACCTCGGAAGACCTCACTTCGATTGCAAACGCTGCCGAGAGGCTCGCGCTGGATACACGGCAGCTACTCCGTACATTGCAGCAATCTTTGCCTTCTCAACAAACGCCCCGTGATGTGTTTGAAAGTAGCTATCCTGAGACCAAAGACGGGATTCGCAAAGTGCTCACCGCTTGCGAACGTCGGCAGCCAATCGCGGCTAGTGTGGCTGCTTGGGCCGTACAGTCGGAGCTTAGCCTTATGCTTAATGCGCTTCAAAATAGCGCCGATCACACAAACTTCAATCTCTACAACGAGTTCGCGTTTCTCTACCGGCAGTTGGGCTTCCCTGATCTCATGCACATCCCGGTTGGCGACTTGTCTACGTTGGCTGAACAAGCTCGGACGCTTGATATGCAGTTGCGGCAGTGGTTGCAGGGGCAGGCGGTGGATTTGTGTGAATTTGAAACCCTGGCGGACCTGGCACGCCTGTTGAAGTAAGGAGCTATGTCCGATTCCGATACAATCTACCGCGAGCAGGTCGTCTAGTATGCGCTGTTGGTTTCGCGGGAGGGCTATCAGTGGTGGTGGAAGCCCGTAGCAGGCACCAGGACTGTTCAGTTCTCTGTTTTGAACAGGATTTATTTACAGGATTTGTCTACCGTACATTTTCCAAGCGCATTCAGTTTTAGCCACGAATTAGCACGAATTTTACGAATTTCTTATTGTTTTCGTGTTAATTCGAGTGAATTCGTGGCAAAAATCTACAAGTGTACGGTAGCAAATACAGGATTAAAACCAGCTCATGCCAACAGTAAAAATCCTGTTAATCCTGTTAAAAAATAGCTAGAAGATCGGTAACTGCTCAGCCTTGCGAAGGTTGGGCTGGATTTTGGGCGATAAGATGCTTGCGATGGCGCAGTAATAGATGTTTACAAGCATCTACCTAACCTTCGCAGGGCTAGGCTGAGTAATTACGAAGATCACTTATATTTTTTGAACAACTCTGGTTACTACGAATCTAAAATAGTGATCTACTGAGTATTTCTAAATCTGTCATGGCATACGGAGTCGCTCGAGCGCTTGGAGCGTGAATGGCCCGCCGTGTGTTGCGTGGAGCGTATGTGGGCCTCGCGCCAGCAAGCCGCGCAGACTGGCGCGATTTTGCGCCATGTTCCATCCCACGAAGGGTGGGGCGGGCGCGCGCTGCCGCACGAAGCTGCCCCGCGCCATGTCCCCCAGAATTGCCGTGCCCTCATCCAGCAGCACTGTGATTGAGCCAGGCGTGTGGCCGGGCGTGCAAAGTACCTCCCCGGCCACGCCGTACTCGTCCAATCGCCAGGGCGCATCGAACGTGATGTCCGGCTCCAGCGGCGGGATTTGCGCTGGGTAGCCGAACCCAGACTTGAACAGGCGACTTGCCACGCGCATCAGCAGTCCCACCGGGTGCAGTGTGTCCGGCGGATTGATGCCCTGGCGTAGCGCGGGCGCATCGAGCGTATGCACTGCGATCGGCGCGCGCGTCAGTCCCTTGAGCGTTGCCGCGCTGCCGAAGTGGTCAATGTGCCCATGCGTGATGAGGATGAGCCGCACGTCCTCCGGCGCGTAACCGGTCTCACGTAGCGCACTGAGGATGATACATTGCGCGTCCGGCGGTCCGGCATCCACCAGGATGGCTCCCTCTGTCCCGCGCAGCAAAAACACCTTCGTCATTCGGTCAATCTGAATGGGAATGACTACACTGCTTTGCATACTTACCTCCCTTATTTTGCCTCACGTTTTACGTTTCACGTTTGTAACTACTCAGGCTTGTCATTGTGAGCCGTCTGCGGCGCAGCAATCTCAACCACGAACGAGATTACGCTGTTTCGGGATGAACGGATGCCGCGCAGACGCGGCTTGCAATGACAAATAAAGTTTAAACTTGAGTAGTTGATCTGCTCCAAGTATACCGCATCTTTGCCCTTTTTCACGCAGGCCGGCAATTTTATGGCGCGGATACAAACCTGTCTTGCCCTTCTCCCCGCTGCGAGTACAATGGGGACAATCACAAAGGGCCAAGGTGGAACTGTAACGATGAAATTTTCCCTCATGGATGTCCCATGCACTGGTTAAACCCCTTCGGTTGGCTGGCCTTGCTGCTGGCCGTGCCCATCATCCTGCTGTACTTCCTGCGGCTGTACCGCCAGGAGGCCGTTGTTCCTAGCCTGCTGCTCTGGGAAGCCGTGCTGGCCGACCGCCGCGCCAACCGCCCCTGGCAGAAATTGCGCCGTAACTGGCTGCTCTTCCTGCAACTCCTGGCCCTGCTCGCGCTCGTTGTGGCCCTGGCGCGACCGGCGCTGCCTGTCCCGCTCGCCTTGCGCGGACAGGTGCTCGTGCTGCTCGATGTCTCCGCGAGTATGCAGGCCCGCCACGCCGATCATCCCACCCGGCTCGATGCAGCCAAAGCCGAGCTGCGCCGCCTGGCGGATACCCTCTCCACTAACGACCGCGTCACGCTCATCACCGTCGGCCCGGCGCTCGATGTGCTGCTGCCCGAAGGCGATCTCGCGGCCTTCCGCCGTGCGCTCGATACCGTGACGCCCACCGATGGCCCGGCAGACTGGGGCGCGGCTGCCGCGCTCGCTTCCGGCCTGGCTGCTGGTGATGATATCACCACGCTGCTCGTCACCGATGCGGCCAGCGCCGCGCCCTTCCCCGCGTTGCCCGGCGATGTGCGCCTGGTCTTCGTGGGGGGCGAGCAGGCCAATACCGGGATCGTCGCGCTGGCCTTGCGTCGCTCCACCGAGGGCCTCGCGGCCTTCGTCCGTGTGCGCAACTACGGCCCGCCCACCGCCCGCGCGCTCAGCATCTACGCCGAGGGCGTCTTCATCGAACGCCGCGAGCTCGCGCTCCCCGCCGATGGCGAAGCCTCCCTCGTCATCAGTGACCTACCCGCCCTGGCCTGGCTCGAAGCCCGGCTTGATAGCGACGACGCCCTCCCCCTCGACGATCGCGCCTGGGTGGCGCTCCCCGCCGAGGCTGGCGGCCACGTCCTCCTCCTCACCCCCGGCAACCGCTTCCTCGCCCAAGCCCTACGCGGCCTGCCCGCCTTGCAGGTCACACAAGCCGTCGCCCCGCCGCCCGCCGCCGACACCTACGCCTACGGCCTGCTCGTCGCCGATGGCCCTATCACCGGCACCCTGCCCGCGCTCAACCAGTGGCTCATCGCGCCGGGTGCGGGCACACTCTGCGGCGAGCCGGGCGCGGTCTTCACCCCTACCGCCACCGCGCGCGGACAGTGGGGCCATCCCCTACTCGAATATGTCGAGTGGAGCGAGGTGCATATCGCCCGCGCCCGCCGCTACACCCCGCCGCCCGATGCCACTGTCCTCATCGAAACCGCCGCCGGGCCGCTGCTCTGGCTGGTGGAGCGGCCCGGGCAGCGCGTGGCGTGCCAGGCGTTTGCGCTGCGCGATTCTGACCTCCCGCTGCGGTTGGCCTTCCCCATCCTCACCGCCAATCTGGTGGGCTGGTTGCTCCCCGAAGCCTCTGCCGAACCCGTCACCCCCTTGCCCGCCGGACAGTTCTGGTCGCCCACACTGCCGCCCGATGCCGAGGATGTCGTCATCATCACCCCCAGTGGCGTGCGCCTGCCGTTGACCCCGCGCGCGGTGTTGCCCACCCGCGCCGGTCTCTATCGCCTGGAGGCAAACACCGCTGCCGGGCGGTTCACGCGCTACGCGGCGCTCGCGCTGCTGGATGATGCCGAGAGCGACCTCGCGCCGCGCCCGCTCACCGTGGGCGGGCAGGTGTTGCCCACGACGTCGGAACTTGCGCCGGGCTATCGGGAGCTGACCCGGTGGCCCTTGCTGGTCGCGCTCCTGTTATTGTTACTCGAAGCCTGGGTGTGGTGGCGTCCGCGCCTATGGCCGGTGCGCCGTCCGGCGCGGCTCAAGGGCGATGTGGCGCTGGCGTTGCGCTTCCTGCTCCTGTTGACCCTGCTCCTGGCGCTGCTCGATGTGCGCTGGACCCGGCGCACGCGCGAGCTGGCGGTGGTGTTCCTGCTCGATCGCTCGGCCAGCACGCAGGCCGCCTGGGAGAACGATCTGGCCTTCGTGCGCGAGGCGCTGGCGGCCAAAGCCCCTGGCGACCGGGCCGCGCTCGTCGTCTTCGGCGCGGATGCCTGGGTGGATCGCGCGCTTTCGCCGCTGCCGGAGCTCGCGCCGCTCGCCACGTTCCCGCGCGTACACGCCACCAATATCGAAGAAGCCCTGCGCTTGGGGCTGGCGCTCATCCCTGCTGATGCGCCGGGGCGGTTGGTGCTGCTCAGCGACGGCCTGGAGACCGTAGGCCGCGCGCGGCAGACGTTGGGCGAGGCTGGCGCGCGCGGGGTGGATTTTGTCGTGGTAAGCGGCGGCGCGGCCCTGCCGCCGGGCGAGGTCTGGCTGGCGGAATTGCGGCTGCCCACTCGTGTCTATCCGGGCGATACGATCCCGCTGGCTGCGGTAGTTGGCGCGGATCGCGCCCAAGCCGCCGCGCTCACCTGGGCGGTGGGCGGCGATGCCGGGCAGCAGGCTTTGGCGTTGCAGCCCGGCGAGAGCGCCTTCGCGTTTTCTGCGCGCGCGGGTGAGCCGGGGTTCATGCCGCTGCGCGTGTGCGTCGCGGCTGCCGCCGATACCTTTCCGCAGAACAATTGCGCCGATGGCTGGGTGCGCGTCGAAGGGGCGCCGCAAGTGTTGGTGGTGGGCGATCCCGACGAGCGCAGCGCGCTGGTCGCCGCGCTCAGTGCCTCTGGCCTGGAGGTGGTCGCTGTTGACCCGGAAGCCATGCCGGCCACCGCGCAATCGTTGGTCCCTTACGCCTCGGTAGTGCTGGTCAATACCCCCGCGCGCCGTTTGCCAGACAACGCCCTGACCGCGTTGCAAACCTTCGTCCGCGATCTGGGGGGCGGCCTCATTGCCATCGGCGGGCCGAGCAGCTATGGGGTGGGGGGCTGGCTGCGCACGCCGCTGGAGGAGGCCCTGCCGGTTAGTATGCTGCTGGAAGACCCGCAGCGCTTTCCGCCGATGATGATGGTTATCGTCATTGATAAGTCCGGCAGCATGGGCGCGACCGAAGGCGGCAAGACCAAGATTCGCCTGGCGGCAGAGGCGGCGGTGCGCGTGGCCGAGGGCCTGAACGATGCTGACATCCTGGCTGTGGTGGCGTTTGATGATCGTCCGGCGGATACCATCGGCCCGGCCAGCCTGACCGAGCGTGAGACGCTCATCGCGCAGACTTTGCGTTTGCAGCCGGGCGGCGGTGGCATCTACATGTACGATAGCACCGTTTACGCCGAGCAGCTCTTCTTGCAGGTTGATCCTGCGCCGGGGATGTTGCGGCATATTTTGATGCTGGCTGATGGTGCCGACGCCGAGCAGCAAGCGGGCGTGCTGGCGCTTACCGAGCGGTTGCAGAGCGAGGGGTATACGGTGAGCGTGGTCGCCATCGGCGAGGGCCAGGATGTCCCCTTCCTGGAGCAGATGGCCGAAGCTGGCAACGGGCGTTTCTATCTCACGCGGCAGGCCGCCGATTTGCCAGACATTTTCGGCGAGGAGGTGTTGCGCGCCAAACGCTCCTACATTGTGGAAGAGCCGTTCTATCCGCAGCCGGTGACGCGCTGGGACCCGGTGGCGGGCCTATCGGCGACGCCGCCCTTGCAGGGGTATGTCGCGGCGGCGGCTAAGCCTGGTGCGCAAGTCGTGTGGCAGACGGCCCAGGATGATCCGCTCCTGGCGGCCTGGCAGTATGGTTTGGGGCGTTCCGTGGCGTGGACTTCGGACGCGCGCGCGCGTTGGGCCGCCGGGTGGGTAGCCTGGGAGGATTTCTCGCGTTTCTGGGGTAGCGTGGCGCGCTGGTCGCTAGCTGCGCCTGCGGATGAGGGCTTGGCGTTGCGGGTGGAGCCGCGTGGCGAGCAGGCGCGCGTGGTGGTGGATGCGCTGACGCCGGATGGCGATTACGCCGACGGTCTGCAGCTGGGGTTGCGCGTGAGCGATTTCACGGGTGAATTGGCCCCGCAGGACATTGTCTTGCATCAGACTGCTTCCGGGCGCTACGAGGGCGAGTTCGCGCTGGCCGGGCAGCGCGGCTTGTTGCTCAATCTGACCGGCGAGCGGCGGTTTGCCACTGGCTGGTCGCCGCCGCCTCCCGCCGAGTATTTGCCCGGCGATGCGGATGCTGCGCTGGCGCAGCTCGTTACGCATGGGCAGGGGCGGTTGGAAACCGATCCGGCGGCGACGTTTGCGCGCACGTTGCGCGGACGGCGGTTGGGCGATCCGCTCGCGCCGTGGCTGGCGCTGGCCGTGGCGCTGCTCTGGCCGGTGGATATTGCCTGGCGGCGGCTCTCGCTGACCGGGGCCGGCGTTGCGCGGGTAGTAGGGCGTTGGGGGGCGCGGCTTTGGGTGGGGTTGCGGGTGCGTTGGCCCCGGCGGCGGCGTTCGCGCGCTACGCCGTCGAGTGAGCCATCACTGGCCGCGCGTGTGCGGGCGCGTGCGGGCCAGTCACAACCGCCGCCGCCCATGGCGCCGGGCGATGCGCTGTCGCCGCCTATGCCACCGGAGACTGAGCCGGTCATCCTTCAGCCGCAGCCTAAGCCGGCCCCACCGCCAGCGGCGTCCCCATCTGCGTCAGATGAAGGGGAAGATACATTGGCGTCACGCCTGCGGCGGCGGCTCAAGGAATAAGTGATACTCGGTGGATCACAAATTTGCTGGTAGTGACCGCTTCAGCGGCTGAAGCCGTTACTACGAATCTAATCTTGGTGCAATGTCATTGAGTTTAGTGCATAGACCTGGCAGGTTTGAAGATTTTAACGCTGCGCCAACCTCTTATGCACCAGTAAAATACTCCTAAACACACTTTGTGCGAAACCTGCCAGGTCTTACCTTAATGACATGAATTGTGAGGTATTGAACCTGGGCAGATCTGTGGTGTGGATTTAGTAATCCACGCCGAGCAAAAGGGCCATGCAAACAAACGTCGGCGCTCTGTACAGAGCGCCGACGTTGTATAACTGTGAAAAATCAGTAATCACGAATCTGCTGGTAGTGACCGCTTTAGCGGTTCTTTCAACGGTTGAAACCGTTACTACGAATTTAATCGTGATGACTGAAACTACATCTTGTAGCCGGTCCAGGTCTCCTGTGGGGCGACCTCGTAAGAGGGGGTGGCGGCGCGCATTTCCAGCAGGCGGCCCATGTACTCCTGCGCCGTGGCGTAGGCGATGCCGGTTTGCTCGGCGCGGTACTTGGCAAGTGCCTCCCAGATCAGGGCGAGGACGTTCATGGTTACCGCGAAGCTTGGCACACTGGCCGGACTCTTCACGGGGACGCTGAGGTTCAGGCTGGCTTCGCGAGCCGCCAGCACAACGCCGGAACTGCTGAGGCATACGGTCTTCACGCCCTTTTCGCGGGCCAGTCGGACAACGTAGCCAGTATCCAGGCTCGGGCCACAGGTTGCCAGGGCCAACAACACATCACCCTCGCGCATTTGCGTAATGATCGCCGCACTCTCGCGCATATCTGGGCTGAAAGCAGTTGCCTTGAGGTTAAGGTTGCCGAGGTTCTTCGCCATGAATTCAGCCAGCGCATAATCGCTGTATTCGCCGGTAAGCCAGATTTGGGGGGTATTGAGCATGTGCTCGACGATCTGGGCCACATGGGGGAGTTCGGTGGTGGTGAAGTGCTGGAAGTTTTGTTGTGAGGTCTCAGCCAGGGCACGCAGCAGGTCAACAATACTGCTGGCCTCTTCGCTCATCTGATAGCTCTCCGTGACTTGATCGCGCACATAGCGCTTGATCTCGCGGGACAATTCCCGGTAACCCGTATAGCCCAAGTCTTGCGCAAAACGCACGACGGTAGCTGGATCCACCTCGACACGACGCGACAGTTCGGTCGCGGTGAGGAAAGCGGCGTCAAGTGTGTTGGTCACGATGAAATCGGCCAACTTACGGAAGCCTGGGGTCAGTTTTTCGTAATTTTCGCGGATGCGTTCTTGAAACAACATACTTAGCTCCTTTGAATTGATGTAACTTACTATCTAACTGGTTCGTACCAGTTGTATGCTACAGCTTTTGCATACACATATTATAATCTATAAATTAGAAAAAGCAAGAGGTGATTTATGAAATGATACTTGAAGTTTTCTCGTATGTAGAGGGCTAATAAAAAAGATGTTTAAGCATCTCTTCAAGGTAGTGCATGTAATATGGTGGGGTGGATACTCAAAATGCGCCCGATACTTAATTGTATCGGGCGCATTTTATTGCAGAGAAGTAAATTCGTAGGTTTATGCTTGCTGCGGGTGTTGATAGCGCAGGACAGGATTGCGTGCAGCGCGAACCTCGTCCATGCGGCGCACGGGAGTCGTATGGGGCGCATCGTGGAGTAGTTCGGGATTCGTGCGGGACTCCTCGGCGATCTTTAACAGGATGTCTGCGTAATTGTCAACGGTTTGCAGGCTTTCCGTTTCAGTTGGCTCGATCATCAGCGCTTCGTGGACGATGAGCGGGAAGTAGTTGGTGGGTGGATGTACGCCGTAATCAATCAGCCGTTTGGCAATGTCCAATGCGCGGACACCGGGCGCATCTTTGAAGTGTCCTTCCACGACAAACTCGTGTTTGCAAGTGCGGTCATAGGGGAGGGGATAGGTTGTTTTGATCCGTTGCATCAGATAGTTGGCATTCAGGACGGCGTGTTCGGCGGCCTGGCGAATGCCGCCATCGCCGAGCATCCGAATATAGGTGTAAGCGCGCACCATCATGCCAAACTGTCCCCAAAAGGCCTTGACCGGGCCGATGGATTTGGGCGGGGCATAGAAACTGAAGTAGGGATACTCTTCATCGGACAGCTCTTCGTTGCGGATTATGACAGGGCTGGGTAGAAAATCGCGCAGGTGTTCCGCCACGCCGACCGGCCCGCAGCCCGGCCCGCCGCCGCCGTGCGGCGTGCTGAAAGTCTTGTGCAGGTTGAAGTGCATCACGTCAATCCCGACATCGCCAGGGCGCATCACGCCCATCAGGGCATTCAGATTCGCTCCGTCGCCGTAGACTAGCCCGCCGCAACTGTGGACGAGGTTGATGACTTCCACAATATTCTCTTCGAACAGGCCCAGTGTGTTGGGATTGGTAATCATCAGGCCTGCGACGCGCTCGCAAAGCTGCGCACCGAGCGCCTTGAGGTCCACATTCCCGCGCGCATCGGAGGGAATCTGCACTACCCGGAGGCCGGTCATTGCCGTTGTTGCAGGGTTCGTGCCATGCGCCGAATCCGGTACCAGGATAGTGTCGCGCTGTGGCTCGCCTCGGTCGCAGTGATACTTGCGCATGATGAGCACGCCGGTCAGCTCGCCCTGTGCGCCGGCCGCCGGTTGGAGCGTCATCCCCGCGAAGCCGCCGATTTGCTTGAGGTATTCCTGTAGCTCGTACATCAGATAGAGTGCGCCCTGGATGGTCTCCTCGCTCTGGAGCGGGTGAAGGCCGGTGAAGCCTGGCAGCCGCGCCGTAACTTCGTTGATCTTGGGGTTGTACTTCATGGTGCATGAGCCGAGTGGGTACATACCTTTATCAATCGCGTAGTTAAGCTGTGAAAGCCGCACAAAATGGCGCACTACATCAATCTCGCTCACTTCCGGTAGTGGCAGGTCGGCACGCACCAGGGATGCTGGCAATGCGCTGGGCGGCACGTCTAGCATTGGTGCTTTGACGCCCGCGCGTTCAGGAGCGGATAATTCGTAGATTAGGGGTTCAGCCATGATTAAGCCTCCTCTTTTGCGAGTATGGCGAACTCTTGGAGGGCTGCCACGAGTGCATCAATATCTTCGCTGCTGCTGGTCTCGGTCACAGCTATTAACATCTGGTTTTCCATGTGGGGGTAATCCTTCACCAGATCGTAGCCGCCGATCATCTCTACCGTGGCACCATTGAGCAGGTAATCGTTGATTTCTTCAACGGGCGCGGGGCACTGCACGATGAACTCGTTAAAGAACGGTTTGCGGTTGAGCACCTGGTAGTCTTCAAGCGCGTCAATCTGTTCCGCGGCGTAGTGGGCTTTGTGGTAGTTCAGCTCGGCGATCTGGCGCAAGCCTTGTTTGCCCAATGCGGAGAGGTACACCGTGGCGGCCAGTGCCATTAAACCTTGATTGGTGCAGATGTTGGAGGTGGCCTTCTCGCGGCGGATGTGTTGCTCGCGGGTGGTGAGGGTCAGCACATAGCCGAGTTTCCCATCCACATCATAAGCTTGCCCGACCAGCCGGCCGGCCAGCTGGCGCAGATACTTCTCGCGGGTGGCGTAGAAGCCCAGGTACGGCCCGCCGAAGTTCAGCCCTAGCCCCAACGGTTGCCCTTCACCGCAGACAATATCGGCACCGAATGCGCCCGGCGGATTGAGCAGCCCCAGGCTGATGGGGTTGCTCACAACGGCCAGCAGCGCATCCTTGCCTTGCGTGTGAATGCGTTCCGCCAGCCCTTCGACTAGTTCGATGTTACCGAAGAAGTTCGGGCTTTGGAGAATGAAGCAGGCTGTATTCTGATCCACCAATGCTAATGTGTCTTCGAGAGAGCGCGTCAGATCGTCATCGCCTACAATCTCCAGATCCATGCCTTGGGTGTAAGTGCGGATGACCTGACGGTAGTGTGGGTGAACGGTGGGCGCGACGATGATTTTTTTGCGCTTCATGCGGAAAACATTGATGGCCTGGATTACGGCCTCGGCGGTGGCGGTGGCGCCGTCGTAGTGGCTGGCATTGGAGACCTCCATGCCGGTGAGGTCGCAGATCAGGCTTTGGTATTCGAAAATTGCCTGGAGCGTGCCCTGGCTTACTTCCGGCTGATAGGGGGTATAGGCGGTGGCGAACTCGCCCCGACTGATGATATAATCCACCACACTGGGCACCCAATGGTGGTAGGCCCCGGCACCCAAAAAGCAGGGGGCTTGGGTGGTGTTTAGATTGGCTTCAGCGAGCTCTTGCAGCTCTTGTAGGATTTCCATTTCTGAGGCAGGTTCCGGCAAGCCCAGAGTGGGGTAGCGATACTGTGCCGGGATATCATCGAAGAGCGCTTCGAGGCTGGGGACGCCGATGGCGGCTAGCATCTGCTCGCGCTCTGCATCCGTGTGTGGAACGTAGACCATAGCGACTCCTTAGGTTATGGTTGTAATAAAAGCCCGCACCTGGCGGGCTTGAGTGGGAAACTTGCGAACGGGTAGCAAGTGTTACTTACTCTGCTTGCTCGGCCTCGACGATTTTCTCGTAGGCGGTAGCGTCCAATAGTTCGGGCCATTCGGTGGTATCACTGGCCTTGATCTTGACAAGCCATCCTGTGCCGAAGGCATCTGCGTTGACCTGTTCCGGTGTATCGTTGAGCGCTTCGTTGATAGCGACGACTTCGCCGCTCAGGGGGGCGTACACATCCGCCGCCGCCTTCACGGACTCGACGACGGCATATTGCTCGCCTTTGGTGAGTTCATCACCTACTTCTGGTAACTCCACATAGACGATGTCGGAGAGGGTGCTCTGTGCGTAATCGCTGATACCGAGTACCATCAGCTCGCCTTCCTGACGGGCCCACTCGTGACTTTCCAAATACCGTGCTTGTGCATCAATCTTCATTGTTAAACTGGCCTCCTGTGAGAATATCGAATAGCAAATTCAAAAATCTGTAAATCACAACGAGAATTAAAAAAGAGTCTTGACGTAGTTTTACTCCGCCTCAGCCACCGGTACGGTGAAGCTGAATGTACTGCCCTTGCCGGTTTCGCTTTCTACTGAAATCGCACCGCCATGCATCTCCACGATGCTGCGGGTAATGACCAGCCCCAATCCTGTGCCCGGCACGCCGCGCACTTGTGGGTTGTTAGCGCGGAAGTATTTGGTGAAGAGCTTGTCCAATTCGTCGGGGGTCATGCCCACACCGGTATCTTGTATTCCCAGACGCACAAAGTCCTGCCCTTCGTGTGCGAGCGGCTCGGCGAGAATCGTAATCTGTCCACCTTCGGGTGTGTACTTGGTGGCATTGCTGATGAGGTTGCTGATAACTTGGAGTAGGCGGCTGCGATCGCCGTGGATGAGGGGGAGGTTGGGCGTGATCGCCACTTCCAGGCGTTGGTTCTTCGCATCAATCACTTTCTCGAAGAGACGTACCCCTTCGCTGAGCAGGTCTTCTACCTGTACGCTCCCCATGTTCAGCCGCAAGCGCCCGGACTCGATGCGCGAAACATCCAGCAGTTCGCTTACCATTTCATCCATGCGTGCGGCATTAGCGCGCACTACCTGGAGGAAGCTCATTTGTTGCTCGTTCAGCGGCCCGCCGATGCCCTTCATTAGCAAGTCCGTGTAACCCTTCATCGAGGTCATCGGTTGTTTTAGCTCGTGGGACACGAAGGAGATAAAATCTGTCTTGGCCTGGTTGGCCCGTTGTACCTGTTGGAACAGGCGTGCATTGTCAATGGCCACGGCGGCATGGTCGGCCAGGCGCGTTACTGACTCGACGGACTCCCGCGAGAAGTTTTCGGCTTGCTCGGTCTCTAGTGCAATGACACCGATGACCCGATTCTCGCGTTGGATGGGCACGGTCAGTTGTGCCTTCATCCCTTCAGTGATGGGGATGTAATCGGGATCGTCGCCCAGCGCCGTTACTAGCGAGGTCTTGCCCGTGCGCACAGTACACCCGATTAATCCACGCTCCAGCGGCCAGAGTTCGTCTTCCAGGTAACGATCCATCAATTCTGCCGGATAGCCATGTTGTGCCAGGAAGTGCAACCCGCGCGAGCCATCCTCTTCTTCGTGCTGTGCAGCAATGACTCCGATTGTCGCGCCGGAGATACGGATGGCCCAATCCAGCGTTGACCCCATTACCTCGCGGTAATCCAGCGTGGCGTTGAGTTGCCGGTCAATATGTTGCAGCATGGTCAGTTCCTCTACACGGGCCTGGAGGGCTTGATCGGTGAGTGTAAATAGTTGCGCATTCTCGATGGCGATAGCGGCTTGCGCGGCAAACGAGGTGAGCAGGTTGATGTCGTCCTCGTCGAACGGCAGGTGGTCTTTGCGGTTGAGGGCTTCTAGTACGCCAATCGTGCGCCCACGGGCGTTCAGTGGTACTGCGATGATAGATTCGGTCGTGAAATCACCTTTCTGGTCGAAGCTTCCATACCACCGTTTATCGCCCTGAACGTTGTTGACAATGACGGGCCGGTTTTCGGAGAAGCAGGTGCCGGCGATGCCTTTGCCAGCTGGGATTTTCATACCGACTAGTTTTTCGCCAGCCGGGCCGTTGGAAACGCGGAAGATCAGGTCGCCGCTTTCATCATCCAACAACAACAGCGAGCCAGCATCGGATTGTAGTAGCGTGGCGGCATTGCGCACGACTAGATCGAGTACCTCGCTCAAGTCGAGGCTGGAGCCGAGCAATTGGCCGATTTCGTTCAGTGCGGCTAATTGGCGTGCGCGGTTGCCCATCTGCTCGTAGAGTTGATGGCGTTCCAGCAGTGAGGCGAGGTGAGCCGATACGGTGACGAAGAAACCTTCATCTTCCTGTGAGTAACTGATGTCTGGGGTGTTCGCTGAGGCGACCATGGTCCCGACCGTCTGGTTGCCTACCATGATGGCTGTTCCCATCCAGGCTCGGCGTACTCGGCTACGGCTGCCGGGGGTGATATTGCGCGCGCGGCACTCATCAAGGTAATCATCTGTGCGAATGGGGTTGCCGCTGCGGATGATGATGCCGGTCAATCCTTCGGAAATCGGCCAGGTTTCATCAAGATACAGGCGTTCGTCGTTTTCGACGAAAAAAGCATAGGCTAGTATATCATTTTCAGCGTTCTTCAAAGCCACATAGAAGTTAGGTACGGGGATGACCCGTTGGAGCTGGGTGTAAATTAATTCCAGAATATCGTCGAGCGGCATGGTGAAGTTAATGGCTTGTGTGATCCAGTAAAGTGCCTCTAGCTCCAACATGCGTTGGCTTTGGTTTTCGACGAGAACGGCGCGTTCTAGCCCGATTTTGGCGGCTTCTGCTAGTTGTTGCAGCACTTGCTGTTGGGCGGGGGAGTAATGGCCTGCGCCGGATGGAGGGCCAAGTTCGAGCCAGCCGTGAGGACTTAGAGATAGTAATAAACAATGTTTGTTTGCGGCCAGTTTTGCCAGCTCGGTGGCGGCTTCGGCAGGCGCATCGGGGGGCGGTAACGGCAAGAGCGTGCCTAGTGGGTATTGCAGCAGCCATTGCGGTAGGGCGCTACTGCGGGTGTAGAAGTCTTTGTTGCCCAGGCGATGGTAGTCATCGGCGCGGGCGTGGAATACAACAGCTTCCAGGCTTTGGGGGACGAAAAGTTCATGAGCGGCATCCCGTATTGTTTCAATCATTACTTGCCGACTAGCACCAGTAGTTGCCGCAGTGTTGATGCGCGCTACAGCTTCTGGGGTTTTTTGTCCCAGTTGATCGCGTGCAATCAACTGAAATTCGTAGCGGCGTTGTCCCCACCAGAGCAGCGCGGTAATGAATGCGAGTATCACAGCTGCACCTAACAGTAGCAACGGCTGATCGGCTTTGAGTGGGCCAAGCAATCTGCTCAGTCCCCACAGTGCAAGGAAGAGCGCCGCGGTAGCGAGCGGGAAGCTAACCATTCGCCAAGTGCGAATTTGTCGTTGAATGTTATCGGGTAAGGATGTTTGGCTAGATGGTGCTGTGTTTTCAGGTTCGAGACGCATATCTCCCCCATTGTTGGGTACTATTCCTGATTCTATTGTAGCATGAGCTGCAAGGAAGGCAAGAGCAAAGGGTATAGGAAAAATTATTGGGGAGTTTTCCCCCTATCCCCCTGCCCCCTTTCCCCCCGCAAGCGAGGGAAAGGGGGGATTTTTTTGAGGGAGTTTTGAGCGGCGGCTTCGCCGCCGCTCAAAACTCCCCTTATTTTCGCCCCCTCCCCACGCCGCTATGCGGCGTGGGGAGGGGGCAAGATTCTCAAAATGAGACAAGCTGCAAGTTTAGAGAGGTATTTTTCAGATAAGAATCGTTCTTTATCCAATAATTTGTCGTATACCCAAGAGCAAAAGAGTTATAGGGTTATTGCATTTGATCACTTGTTGCAGAAATGTGGTCTAAAGGCCCGTCACAAAAATTCCTTCTAAAAACACCGCTTTAGCGGCGCGCGCGTGATGGATAAGCTTTCTAAATGCGATAACCCTGAAAAGAGCCAGGGGACGGTGATTTACTTTCGATGGCAGAATCTGTGATAGGTACTAAAATTAGTCTGCAATTCTTATACGCTTCTAATACTTTGTGTTTATAATAGAAATAGACTTGTAGGTATGATCTTATATATGAGTGAGGAGGTTGACAATGGGTAAAATTGTAGGGATTGATCTTGGTACCACCAACTCGGTGGTAGCAGTAATGGAAGGTGGGCAAACAACCGTTATCCCCACTGCCGAGGGAGGGCGCTTGCTGCCTTCGGTGGTAGCGTTTACGAAGAGCGGTGAGCGGTTGGTGGGTGTCCCGGCCAAGCGTCAGTCGGTGGTTAATGCAGAGAACACGATTTACTCTGTGAAGCGTTTGATGGGGCGGCGGGCTGATGAGCCGGAAGTGGAAGTGACCCGCAAGATGGTTTCGTATCAAGTGGCCGCTGGGCCACAAGGGGATGCACGGGTGCGCGTTCCTATCGCCGATAAAAGCTACACCCCACAGGAAATTTCGGCTATGATCCTTCAGAAGCTCAAGAAGGATGCTGAGGCTTATTTGGGCGAGCCGGTGACGCAGGCCGTCATTACTGTTCCGGCGTACTTTAACGATAGTCAGCGCCAGGCCACCAAAGATGCTGGGCAGATCGCTGGGCTGGAAGTGTTACGCATCATCAATGAGCCAACTGCCGCGGCTTTGGCTTACGGGCTGGACAAGAACGTAGATGAGACAATCCTGGTCTTTGACTTGGGGGGGGGCACTTTTGATGTATCCATCCTCGAAGTGAGCGAGGGTATGATCGAAGTAAAGGCCACCAATGGCGATACGCACTTGGGTGGTGATGACTGGGATGAGCGCATTGTGACCTGGATGTTGGAAGAATTCCGGCGTGATCAGGGTATTGATTTGCACAACGATCGGCAATCCATGCAGCGCCTGCGCGAATCTGCCGAGAAGGCGAAGATCGAGCTTTCCACGATGATGGAAACCGAGATCAACTTGCCTTATATCACTGCTGATCAGTCCGGTGCTAAGCATTTGCAGATGCGTATTACGCGCACCAAGTTTGAGCAGCTTACGCAAGACCTGGTGCAACGCTGTCGCACGCCATTTGAGAAGGCCCTGTCGGATGCCAAGCTGGTTCCTGGTAAGCTCTCGCAAGTAGTGCTGGTGGGTGGGGCGACCCGAATGCCGATGATTCAGGAACTCGTGCGCCAATTGACCGCCGGTAAAGAACCCCACAAGGGGGTCAATCCTGATGAGGTGGTGGCTATAGGTGCGGCAATTCAGGGTGGTGTGCTGACCGGTGAGGTGACTGACATTCTGTTGCTCGATGTGACGCCACTTTCGCTGGGTGTGGAGACGTTGGGGCAGCGCATGACGGCGCTTATTCCGCGCAATACGACCATTCCCGTTCACAAGAGTGAGACGTTTACGACGGCGGATGATAGCCAGACTGCTGTGGATATCAAGGTGTACCAGGGCGAGCGACCCATGGCACCGGATAATATGTTGTTGGGCCAGTTCCGGTTGGATGGGATTCCGCCGGCTCCGCGTGGTATGCCGCAGATTGAGGTTGCATTCGACATTGATGCCAACGGGATCTTGAACGTGTCTGCTAAAGATAAGGCGACCGGTCGTGAGCAGAAGATCACCATTACTGCATCCACTAATTTGAGCGATTCGGAAGTGGATCGGTTGATCAGTGAGGCAAAATCTCACGAGGCGGAAGATCGTCAACGCCGTGATTTAGTGGACGCACGCAATGAAGCGGATGCGCTTAGCTACCAGATGGAAAAAGCGTTGCGCGACGCGGGCGACAAGGTCCCTGAACAAGTGCGCAATGATATTGAGACCAAGATCGCTGAAGTGAAGCGGTTGAAGGAAGGCGAGGATGCTGCCGCTATTCGCCGGGTGATGGATGAATTGCGTCAGGCTTCGATGCAGATGGGGCAGGCGATGTACGAACAGGAGTCTGGCGAAGGTGGCGCTCCTGGTGCGGCTGCGCCATCGGCAGAAGACCCGGATGTGGTAGACGGCGAATACCGCGAGATTTAGCCCTTTAGGGTTGTGCAGGGGCTGGGGTACGCCCCAGCCCCTCATTGTTATACTCCGTGCGGGCTGAATTTGGACTTTTTATTACGCTCAACTAGATTTACCCAAAAGTTGCTACCTATCCGCTAGAATGCTTATAGGACACGGATTTTACGGATAAGAATCAGAAAAAAATCCGTGAGATCCGTAAAATCCGAGTCCTAAATCTCTGAATCCACCCCAGCAGCGATTGAAATTACGTTGTGCGCTATTTATTACGCTCACTTCGAAGGAGATAATCCTACATGACCAAGATAGTTCCAAAAGATGTCAAGTCTGAGACGTCACCTGTGGGAGATGCGCCAGGCAGTGGCGCTTCGGATGTGGACTGGAAAGATACGGCCTTGCGGCTACAAGCCGAGATGGATAATTATCGCAAACGACAGGCCCGTTTGGCTGAGGAGCGGGTCCAGGCGGATAGAGACCGCCTGTTGCGTGCATATCTGAGCATTGTGGATATGCTTGAATATACTCTAAAGCACTTGCCCTCGGAGAGTCCGGGCCGTAATGGTGTGCGGGTGACGTTGGATGCTATGTTTGCGCTGCTCAAGAGCGAGGGAGTGGCGCGTTTGAAAACGGTGGAAACGGCGTTCGATCCACATTTGCACGAAGCGACTACATTGACGGCAGGCCGTCCCGATCAACCGGCTGATTTATGGATTGTTGCTGAGGAACAGGCCGGCTACACGCTTGATGAACGCTTATTGCGCCCAGCGCGGGTCGTTGTGGCTAAAAAATCAACGGGTGATGGATAATGCAATACAAAGATTATTACGAAATTCTTGGTGTACCGCGCGAGGCTACGGATCAGGAAATCAAAAAAGCCTTTCGCTCGCAAGCGCGGAAGTTGCACCCGGATGCTAATCCTGGCAATAAGCAGGCTGAGGGGCAGTTTAAGGAGCTTAACGAAGCCTACGAGGTGCTTTCCGATCCGGAGAAGCGCAATCTTTACAACCGTTTCGGGTCTGAGTGGTCGCACTGGCAACAGGCTGGTGGGCGACCAGAGGATTTCGACTGGACCAGCTGGGGGCGTGCTGCGCCAGGTGGACGTGGGCCTTCGCCGCAATATGGTACCCCTCGGGACTTCGAGGACCTCTTTGGCGGTGGCGGGACTGCGGGTGCTGGTACTTTCTCTGATTTCTTCCAACAGCTTTTTGGGGGAGCTGTAGGGGGGCGGAGGCGCAGCCCCGGTGTGGACACATTCTTCGGTGGGTTCGATGAGCGTGCGCCGTCACGCTCGTCTGTGGGACGCGACACCGAACAGCCGGTACAGATTACGCTGGAAGAAGCCAGCACAGGTGCGAAACGGCTTTTGCAGAAGGAGCAACGGCGCTTAGAGATACAGATTCCGCCCGGTGCGACGACCGGCACCCGTGTGCGGCTTGCTGGTGAAGGGGCTACCGGGGCGGGGGATTTATATCTGCTGGTGGAGGTGCTCCCCCACGCACGCTTCGAGCGTGATGGTGACGACTTGCGCGTTAAAGTTCCTATTGATCTGTATACCGCTGTTTTGGGCGGTGAAATCAATGTGCCAACATTGGGAGGCCGCGCGGTGCTGTTGCGCATTCCGCCGGAGACACCGAGCGGCGCGAAGTTCCGACTGCGTGGCAAGGGTATGCCGCAGTTGGGGCGTGCTGAGCAGCGTGGCGATTTATATGCCACGGTCGAAGTACAGATACCCCAACAGTTGACTGAGCAGGAGCGGGAACTCTTCTCCCAATTGCGCGCGTTACGCTCGTAGGAAAGCAAGCGATGCATTTTTAGGAGGTGGTTATGTTTAAGCGGATTTTGTTTGCTCATAACGCTACGCCCTCTGCGGAGCGGGCGTTGTTTTATCTGGAGCATTTCGCGCGTCTCGAAGAGGCTGAAGTAATTGTGCTCCATGCTTACCAGTTACCTGATCGTTATATGGCTACGAGCGGCTACGAGGCTCTAACGCAGCAATTTGCAACTGTGGCGCAGGAGATTGTGGATGATGTGGTGGAGCACTTGCGCGAGGCCGGGTTGCTGGCACGTGGGATCACCGAAGCTGGCGTGGCCGCGCGCGTCATTCTGGAGACTGCGCGCGACGAGGATGTATCATTGATTGTCTTGGGAACGCGCGGCCCTTCGAGTGTTAAAGATGTGCTGTTGGGGGACGTGAGTACCGAGGTAGTGCGTTACGCGCCGTGCCCGGTCTTCCTTGTGCCATAACGGACTATGCAACAACAATACAGGACGCTTTTTGGAGCGTCCTGTATTGTTGTAAGGTGCGGGTTTATTTGATCTTGGCACACAACGTATAACGTCCAGAACTTTTATCAGGCAATCTTAAGCAAATCTTAATCTATGTGAAGTACAATGTGGTGATGAAGTGGGTCGTAATTGTTGTGGGAGGGAACAAATGAACAAGGCCATCTGGAACTACTGGGTGGATGTAGTCATCGCCATTGCCTTTGTGTTGAGTGCTATCAGCGGCGTGGTGTTCTTAGCCCCTGCGTTTCTGGTCGCTCAAAACGCAGCGGGCCGGCTAACCTTCTTGGGGGTGCCATACACCGTTTGGGACACGCTTCACACCTGGAGCAGTCTGGCGCTGATTGTGGGCGTGTTTGCGCATCTGGTCTTACATTGGGCGTGGATTGTAGCTATGACGCGCAAGCAGTTAGCGCCGCGAACTAAACCTGTTCGGGCGCAGGCTCTGGTGCAGGGACGCTTGCTTTCCCGGCGCGAGTTTTTGCTGGCTTGTAGCGGTGCAGCCGTGACGCTGTTTGTGGGTGGGGTGTTGTTGCGCCGTGAGGTGCAGGATACCTATAGTGTTACTCCCGCGCCGCTCGATCCTACGGCGACTGCACCGTCGCAAGTTCTGACGCAGTCCACCGCAACCGCTGAACCGCCGCAACTGCCCCCTACGCCACAGGCTCTGCCCACACCTACTTCTACGGTGGTTGCGCCTACGCGCGTTGCCACACGCTGTCCCCGAGGGCTGGTGAACGATCCTTATCCGGGGCGGTGTCGTCTATATACTGATGCCAACAAAAACGGCATTTGTGATTACTCCGAAGTATAATGCTAACGGCGCGCGCCTTGGTGTGTCGCCCCATTCCTTGAGGAGGTTGAGAAGATGTCAAAAAAACATTGGTTTGTCTGGATTACTCTGATTTTCATGGTGGTTTCTTTAGGCTGCTCTGCCATCGAGACATTGACGCCCTCGCCGCCATTGGTGGCACCACCTGCCACCAGCGGGCCGCCAGCCACCGCGCCAGGGGCATTGACAGATTTGCAATCGCAGGTGGAAGCTGTCTATCAACAGGCTGGGTATTCAGTGGTGAACATCACGGTGCGGATGCAGGGGGTAAATTTATGGCGGATGCCCTACGAGCAAGAGGGCAGCGGTTCCGGGTTCGTGTATGATCGAGATGGGCATATTGTTACCAATTACCATGTGGTGGAGGGTGCTAATAGCATCATGGTTACATTTGCCGATGGCGTGGTGTTAGATGCGACTCTGGTTGGGGTGGATTCCACCAACGACCTGGCAGTGATTCGTGTTGATCCAGAAGGGCACGCAATGACGCCTGTAACACTTACCGATTCAAGCGCATTGCGTGTAGGTCAGTTTGTGGTAGCTATTGGCAATCCCTTCGGCCTGGAGCAAACCTTGACCTTTGGGGTCATCAGTAGTCTGGGGCGTATCATCGAAAGTCCCGATGGTCGCTATATCGGCGAGGCTATTCAGACGGATGCAGCTATCAATCCGGGTAATTCGGGCGGGCCGTTGCTGGATTTGGAAGGGCGTGTGATAGGTGTCAATGCGCAGATTATCAGCTCCAGCCAGAGCAATGCTGGTATCGGTTTTGCGATTCCGGCGAATACGGTGCAGCGGGTAGTCCCAGAGCTGATTGCTAACGGGCGTTATCCGCACCCCTGGATGGGTGTTTATCTGGCTGACTTGACCCCGCAGTTGGTGGAGGTGATGCGCAATGAGGGGCTGACTGTTTCCGACCAGGGCGTGCTTATTACGGGCGTGGAGCGCGGTTCACCGGCGGAGATAGCGGGTCTACGCGCTGCCCAGACGATTACTGGTTCGGGCGGGGAGCGCTTGCCAGCAGATGGAGATATCATTGTAGGGATTGATGGGACCTCCATTGCTGATTTCCGTGAGCTGATTGTTTATCTGGAGACAAGCACACGGGTGGGGCAGACTGTTCAAATGCACGTCCTGCGCGGTACTGAGGAGATTGAGGTTAGTTTGACCTTGGGGGAACGTCCGCAATAGCACCAGCATGTGACGCAAAGCGTGAAACGAGAGCCTGGCTCTCGTTTCACGCTTTTGTTTTGGCTGGGTTGCATTTGGGTTGGGCTGGATACAATCACAGATTATGCCTGCCACAGATTGTGTCTGCGCACTCCGGACGGTTTTTCACTGTAGTATTCTGCGTTCTGTGGGAATCAAACTGGCTCTTTGTTTTATAAGGAAATCGCGAATCTTTAAACAAAATTAAGTCAGGTTATTGATATTTGTAAGGTCAAAGTTAATAATTTAACGAAAAATCTTGACATGTGTTAAATAGTGTAGTATAATTTAATCAATCGGTAAGCAGTAAGTCAGTAGTTCTCTGAATTGGAGGTTGTGATGACAGTATTAGCGCCGGTGCGCTGTCCTATCTGTGCTGGTGAATTGGTGGTGGAGCGGTTGTCCTGTTATAACTGCGGCACTTCATTGGAGGGGACGTTCTACTTGCATCCATTGTTACGCTTGACCCCTGAACAGTGGCAGTTTGTAGCGTTGTTCTTGCGCTGCGAGGGTAAAATTAATGCGTTACAAGAGGAGTTGGCGCTTTCTTATCCGACCGTACGCAACCGGCTTCGTGAAATAATTCGGGAGCTAGGTTATGAGGTGGATGAGGAAGACAGCGATGTACGGCAGACCGTGCTGGACGATTTAGCTGAGGGGCGGGCCACTGTGGAGCAAGCGTTGAAAGCCCTTCACAAACGGGGATAATAAGATGCCTTCGTCAGACAGTTGAGATTCTTAGTTTGTGATTTGTAGATTTTTAGGAGGTGCAACATGGTACGCAAAGACATCCAATCGCGCTTGTTAGAGAAGTTGGAACAGAAGCGTGAAAAACTGGAAGGCAAAATTGCCGAGGCTGAGACGCAGAAGCAGGAGTTGGCGACTCAGAGCGCTGAGATAGAGACGGCACTGCGTGACTTGGAGGCCGAGATGGAAGCTGTGATGGCTGAGGCAGCGCCGGGTGCGCGTGAGCAATTAGAGGTGCGGCGTGAACGTTTGTTGGCACAGCGGGAGCGTTTGCAGCTCAAAATTAGTTTGGAGGATACGCGCATTGCCGCCATTCAACATACCCTTGATAGCCTGCAACACGAATGGGGGCCTGGCGCCTGGGCTAATTTTTCCGGGGCGGGAGTGCCGCCTGTTCCCCCAGTCCCACCCATGCCGCCTCATATTTCTCCTAAGCAACACGAACAAGAGCGCCTTAAAATTTTGCAGATGGTGGCAGATGGGAGTATCACAGCCGAGGATGCGGCGCGATTGATTGAGGCATTGGAGCGCAGCAGTCGGGTAACTGTGAACCGTCGTCCGCGTGTGGTGCGCATTCAGGTTACCGATTTGGCAACTGATCGCCTGCGAGTGAATGTGACCCTGCCCTTGTCGCTGTTGCGTGGTGCGCTGAAGATGGGCAAGGTGGGTGTGGCGCGCTTCGGCGTAGAGGGGATTGACTTTGACATGGACGAGTTACAATCGTTGCTGGATTCCGGGGTGACCGGGCATCTGGTGGACGTGGTGGACTCAGAAGGGAACGAGCGCGTTGAGATTATTGTTGAGTAAATTTGCCTAACACTTCCCCCTCCTTTTTGATTGACAATCCGGGGTGGCGTGGTATACTGCTGGCTGCTGAGGGGGTACTTTGCCAGTTGGTAAATGGTTGAAAAGCCGTTTTACTTTCACCTCACATCCTTTCTCCTCGGAGGGATGGCCGAGTGGCCGATGGCAACGGTCTTGAAAACCGTCGTAGCGCAAGCTACCGTGGGTTCGAATCCCACTCCCTCCGCCAATTAACAAGCGTATACTCTTGGGGAGGTGCCGGAGTGGTCGATCGGGGCCGCCTGCTAAGCGGTTGTGGGGACACAAATCTCCACCCAGGGTTCGAATCCCTGCCTCCCCGCCTGTTTCGCCCCCGTGGCTCAATTGGATAGAGCGTTTGGTTGCGGTCCAAAAGGTTTCAGGTTCAAGTCCTGACGGGGGTATGGTTGTAGCAGGGATGGGTGTGACCTGTCCACATAAAAAAGTAAATAGCCTTCATTTGCCCCCGTGGCTCAATTGGATAGAGCGTTTGGTTGCGGTCCAAAAGGTTTCAGGTTCAAGTCCTGACGGGGGTACACGCCGGAAGCGCCAGGGTTTCCGGCGTTTTTTGTCACTTTTTAAGGAATGGACTGAGAAACGAGATTCAGTACATTACGGATTTAAGTTCGTGGTGTGTTTCACGATTTATCGTGCTCTATAAGCAGATTCGTGATTTACTGAGATTGGTAACTACTGTTGGGCTTGCGTAGTTACTGGAATAGTTTGACATCTGTGCGATTTGGAGTAGCTTGTTCTAACTATGTTTTATGATCGTGTACGTATTCATGTGAAGGCTGGCGATGGGGGCCATGGGGCGGTCGCCTTTCGCCGTGAGAAATTTGTCCCCTTCGGCGGACCTGCCGGTGGTGATGGCGGGCGAGGTGGCGATGTCGTCCTCGTGGTCAGTCGTCATCTTAATACCCTCTATCATCTGGCGCATCAACAACAACATGTTGCGGCCAATGGCGAGCATGGCCGTAACAAGGAACAGTACGGTGCTGCTGGGCCACACCTGGAAATTCGTGTTCCGCCGGGGACGGTGGTGATTGATACGCAAACGGGGCAGTTGTTGGCTGATCTTACCGAGCCAGAGCAGACGTTTGTAGTGGCGCGGGGTGGTAAGGGCGGGCGTGGTAATAAGCATTTTGCTTCGCCTACCAATAAGGCCCCCCGCATTGCTGAGAATGGTGATCCGGGAGAAGCGCGGCATGTTATGCTGGAGCTTAAGGTGTTGGCCGATGTAGGACTCGTGGGCAAGCCTAATGCAGGTAAGTCCACTTTCCTCGCGGCGACCACTGCGGCGACGCCACAAATTGGCGATTATCCCTTCACGACATTGCAGCCTAATCTGGGCGTGGTGGCGTTGAGTGTCAATGATACCTTCGTCATTGCCGATCTCCCTGGACTTATTGAGGGGGCCAGTGAGGGTAAAGGCCTAGGGCTGGAGTTCCTGCGCCATATCGAGCGCACGCGGGTTATTTTGCATTTGTTAGATGGTACCGCTCTCGATCCGTTGGAGGATTTTCACGTCATCAATGCGGAATTGGCGGCTTTTGGGCATGGGTTGAGCGATAAGCCCCAGCTGGTTGCTATCAACAAGCTGGATATGCCCGAAGCTCGCGAGCGGTTCCCCAAATTGAAAACGCAGATTGCAGCGCTGGGCTACGAAGTGCTGGGGATTTCGGGACTGGCGCGTGAGGGCACGCGTGAACTGTTGGGGCGTGTCTATCAGTTGGTTCAGGAAGCGCCGTCACCCCAATTGCCAGGGGTGGGGCTTCCGGTGATCCGCCCGCCGGAAATTGCGGATGATACTTTTGTAATCGAGCGTGACCGCGACGGTGTGTGGCGCGTGGTTGGCGGTAAAATTGAACGTGCTGTGCGCCGTACCCCTATCAATTACGAGGAATCGTTGCTGCGACTACATGGCTATCTGGAGCATGCTGGTGTCTTGGCAGCTTTGCGGAAAGCCGGGGTGCAGCACGGCGATATGGTGCGCATTGGTACTTATGAGTTGGAATGGCAGGATGAAGGTTGATGCGCCTGTAGCAGTGTGTGTCTTTGACGAAGAGCGGTACTTCATACGTTGAAGTCCGCTCTTCGCGCTATATAGGCCAGTTTTGATTTTAAAATTTGGTATTAGCTCCAATGCTTTCATGAGTTTGTCTGGTCTTTTTATCACAAATTCACGTGAATTTTGTTGAAAAAATTGGTTGTGCTATAATTACTTTCGAGGGAAAATATCAACTTTGCAATTGGGCTAATGAGGTTAATTTTTCACGGAAGGAGCGGACAATGAAACCACAAATTCTATTTCGGTGTTGGGTGTTGGCCTTATGTGTCTTGTTATTAACCGTGGTGCTAGGGCGTGGCGCGGGTGATTCCCCTGTCTTGGCCTTTGAGTTGCTCGTGGCCCCAGACAAGGCCTGCCCGTCGCACAGTATTTTGCGGGTGGATGCAAGCGTGAGCGGGGGGACGGGGGATGGCGGGAGTTGGGCGAATGCGTATAGTGACCTGCAACCGGCGTTGACCACGGCCAAAGACTGCGCCAACGTGACGGAGTTGTGGGTGGCTGCGGGGAACTACGTGCCGGGGACGGATGCGGACGCGACGTTCGCGCTGGCGAACAACATCGCGCTCTATGGGGGCTTTGCCGGAACGGAGACCGCGCGCGCGCAGCGGGACTGGGCAAGCAACGTGACCACGCTGAACGGGCGGTATTCGACAAGTCCTAACCGGCAAGTACAGCACGTGGTGACGAGCAACAATCTGGATGCGACCGCGGTGCTGGATGGATTCACGATTAAGAATGGGCGTGCGATTTCTGCATCAGGGAAAATTGCTCAGGGCGGCGGGTTGCTCAACACGGGCGGCCAACCGACGTTGCGCAATCTGGTCTTCGCGGATAACTATGCGTATGCTGGCGGTGGTGGGTTGTATAACACAGCCAGTAATCTGACCCTGACCAACATCACCTTTCGGAATAATACCTCCCGGTTCGGGGGGGGGATGCTCTCAACAACGGCGAATGCGCTGACGCTGCGGGATGTGGTGTTCGAGAGTAACGATGCCACCGAGTTTGGCGGGGGCGGGTTGCGCATGGGCGGGGTAGTAGGTGCGGCAGACACGGCGACCTTCACCAATGTTATCTTTCGCAACAACACAGCGGAATATGGTGGCGGGTTCTATAGTACCGCCGGGGTGCATCAGTTTACAAATGTAGTGTTTGTGAACAACGTCGCCCGGCGGACTTGGGATACGGCTGTGGGCGGCGGCGGGGTGCAGAGTTACGACAGCACCTTGCACTTCGTCAACACCACATTTTTCGGCAACAGCGCCGGGGCCGC
>CAZDDI010000010.1:0-103203 GCA_964504195.1 uncultured Anaerolineales bacterium | reverse complement strand
AAACACTCTTAAAAAATCACTTTTTGAGATTAAAGATCGTTTGATGGAACAAACCACACAACTACTATACCCGACTAAGGGCGCAGGTTTGATGATCCACGCGAAGTATGCGTAGAAGTGCTTGGATTTTGGAAATGCTTATCGGGTCTTGGATGGTTTAAGCAATAGCGGGATTTTTAGACCATTATTATACCTATTATAAGCCTAAAGTCTGACTTTACAATAGGTTGAGGGTTACAAATAGGTGTCAAAGCAACAGAGCTTGCCCGTATCAAGGTTAAGGGCAAGCGAGTAAAGGGATAGTGTCGTGGAGAATACGGTTGCCTGTCGCGTCGTAAACCGGTAGACGTAACAGTGTCTGCGGATCGTACAGCCCTATGAGCACTTCGCGTGACGTGATTGTACAAGGGAGTGAGTAAGTATCGGGGATATGTTGTCCGGGCAACCACCAGGAGGTAGGATATGCACCGTTGCGCGGCGGCGCATCTATTTGCGTGACCAGTTCGCCCTGGGCGTTCAGCGCATGTAAAAAAACAGTGTAATCAGCGGGGGGCGGGGATAGGGCCAGCCAGTCCAACGTTATCTTGGATTCCGTACCTTCGTGCTCAACCGTGTACCCGGTCAGGCGGATGTGCTCGCCTAGCGTGTACTGTAGCGTTTGTATTGGTTTTGGTGGGGCGACCGCGGGCAGTAAACGCCACGGCCCAAGTGTGGCGTAGGGTGTGCCATCGGGCAGCAGACGTGGCGTCCCGTCTACATTCAGCAGTCCTATCCGGAGCCAATAACGCCCCGGTGCAATCGCCCAATCGGGAACTTGCAGGTGAAAGGGTTGTGGAATGATACCCGAAGCTTCCCAAAGATCGCTAGGGTACAGCGCGCTGCCTAACCAATGGGTGGCTTCGGCGACCTGTTCGCGCGGGTCTTCTGGGCCGAGCTGCGCCCAGACACGATAGCGGGCGGCGGATTGCGTTGGTGTCCAGTACACTGTGAAAGCTGCTGCCTCACCCGCCTGGAGCGGGACGGCAGGTGCTTCATAACCGCTAAGGAGAATCCCATCGGGGAACTCGATCTGGAGCGGTTGCGCCGTTGGGGGAAGGCCGTCCGGTAGATAGGGGAAACCATAAGCCGGGCGGAGCGTTAGTGACGGGATCAGCACCGCGCCAATGAACGCCAACCCGCTCAAGCCACCCCCTATCCAGGCGCGGGCCTGCGCCGGAGTCCAGCAAGTCCACCCCCAGGCCACGAGTAGGGCGAAAACGGAAATTACGGGATTGAGCAGCCGGCCGTAGGGGGCACCGGTCTGCACCGCCCAGTGCGCCAGCGAGACCACATTCAGCGCCAAAGCTGTGCTTAGCAGCACCAGCGTTTGCTGTTGGACACGGCTCAAGCGCCAGACGCGCCCGCCGGGGCGCAGCATCCACAGCGTGCCGAGCAGGCCCACTCCGGCGAGACTCCATACGCTGATGTAAACCGGTTCCGGCAGCATCAGCAAGCCCCAACCGAAGATCGCCCAGAACGAGCGGAGAATTTGCCAAACCTCGGCCCAGCCCAAGCGCGCCAGAGAGACTTGCGTATCGTAGTGCATTTGCAAGGCGAAGGGATCACCCAGCAGTGCGGCATTGCGTGCGTACCACCAGCCGGCGAGCAGCAACGCCGGGAATACAAAGGCCAGCGCATTGCGCCAGAGCACGGCGCTGCCGTGCGCGCGCAGGAGCAGCGCCAGCCCCGCTAGCGGTAGGAGTAACAGCGCGCTTTGTTTGGTGAGGAGCGCCAACCCCAATATCACCCCCATTCCGCCCCAGAAGCGCCAGCCGCGCGGTTGTTGTAAATGTAAGGCCAGTCCTACCAGCGCGAGGCTGAAGAGCGCACCGAACAAGGCGTTGTTTCCCACCGCGCCGGCATTGGTAATGAATTGTGGATTGAAGGCAACTATCGCGGTAGCGGTAAGCGCTATATTCGACTGGTCGGGCCATAGTAATTGGCCTAACCAGTAGGTGCTGAGGACGGTCACAGCGCTCAAGAGCAGTGAAAATCCGCGTAGTAGCAGCGTGGCGCGGAATGTCGGACTGGTAGCCCATGTTTCGCGTGGTGGATGATGCGCGTACATGGCCTTGTTTTCTGGCATGGCGTCGGCTTGCGGTGCCCAGCCCACCTCCCAGTTGGGACTGGGCGTGAGCAATTCGGACAAATCGGCGAGGGTGTTTTGTCCTACAAGCGCCGCGGCGAGGGTATAATAGAGTGGCGGCGCATAGTACAATGGCAGCTCGTGATAGCCTAAGGCCCAGGCCATCGTAGCTGCTGTTTGTACCTGGTAGGTGACAGGGGGCGGGGGTGGTAAGCGCTGGTGTTGTCTTAAATACTGCACTACCATCAGGTGCGAGGACTCATCGGGCGCTTCGAAGAGGGGTAGTGCGTTGCTGTATAGCGTGCCCAGCAGTAGAAAAGCTGCCAAAATCACTGCCAGCCAGAGTGTTGGTGCTGTAGCCAATTTAGTGCAACGCCGGGCAAGTGTGTGCAATCGGGTCATTTTTGTGGTTTTATCGCTCATTACGAGCCGATTGTACCCCGGCTTAGACCTCATTGCAAGTTGCCGCTTCACAAAACCTGATTATACTGAGCCGGGTTTATGCAGCAAGCGTGTTCTTCGACAGGTTCAGGATACTTTTTGGTAGTTCTGGAGCGCCCCTGTCGAAGGGGGTGCAAACAAAGGAGGGCAAAACACAATATGACCATAGCACAAACAATTCCCTGGGCGCGCATTCGCGCCTGGTTGTTCGATCTCGATGGCACGCTTATGGATACCGACAATCAGGCGGTGGAATCCCTGGCGTGCAAGCTGCGCTGGCTAGGGGATGCGCGCGCGCAGCGGGTGGCGCGGCGGGCGGTCATGTTCAGCGAGACGCCGATGAACAGTGTTATCACGCTGTTGGATGTCGTGGGGCTGGATCCGCTGCTCTTTGCAGCGCAGAGCATGTTGCACGGGCCGGGTGAGCCGACCTTGCGCATTATGCCCGGCGTTGCGCCGCTGCTGCACTATCTGGCTGAACACGCGCCACTGGCGGTTGTATCCACGCGCGCGCGCAGCGCGGCGGAGGCGTTTTTGCGTCAGCACGAGCTGACCGCGCTGTTTCGATTGTGCGCGACGGTGGAGACTACCCGTCGCCTCAAGCCGCATCCCGAACCGGTGCGTTATGCCGCCGGGCAGCTAGGACTCGCGCCGGAAGAGTGTGTGATGGTGGGCGATACGACGATGGATGTGCTGGCTGCGCGACGGGCGGGTGCATGGGCGGTCGCTGTCCTCTGCGGCTTTGGCGAGGAGCGCGAGCTCCGCCGCGTCGGGGCGCACCTCGTTTTGCCCTCCACGGCGGATTTGTTGGAGATTGTAAGCCGTGAAACGTAAAACGTGACCAGAGAACTGTTTACGTTTTACCGGCGTTTGCCTGGTTTCACCGTTGGCTCTTCCCCATAGAGCCGCTGCCACAGGGCCGCTTCGTCATCCACCGGTTTGCGCGGCTTCTTGGCCGCCGGTTCGGCTTGCGGTGCCGGGGTTTCTACTTCGGGGAACAACGCCAGCCAATCGTCTACTTCCTCCGCCGAGAGTGTCTCTGGGCGGTGTTTGTTCATGGCGAACGTGGGTTTGCGCTCGCGTTTGGGCTTGGCAGCCGGCGCAGGTTTGGGCGATGCGGGACGTGGTGGGGGTTCGGGGAATTCTTCGAGCCACGCGGCCAGCTCGTCCGGCGTGAGCTCGTCGGGCTTCTCTGTGACCGGCTCCGGCTTGATGGCAACGCCCATTTGCTCGCCGATGGTGCGCCCGCTACGGCTGCCCGGCGACGCGGGGACGGTGGCGGCAGGGGCTGCGCCGTGCGCTGGTTTGGGGGTTGCTTGCCGCTTGGAGGGTTGCTGGCGCGGTTGTGGCGCGGCGGACGGTGGTTCGGGGAACTCCTCCAGCCAGGCATCCACTTCCGCAGCGGTGACGCGCTCCGGCTTCTCCGGCGGTTCGACCATCGCGGGCAGGGTTTCGCTCAATTCTGCGACGAACTCCTGCGACGTGAGCACCCGCGCCCCCACTTGTTGCGCCTTGTCGCGTACCGCATGATCGGAGGATACCACCGTCCAGTTGCCCGCATCGGGCAGGCGCAGCAGCCGCGCCTTGATGAGCGTATCGGCATCGGTGCGGCGTTGCGCGGCAAAGATGACCTGCACCGGGCTGGTGGAGAGCGCCGCCGAGTAGCCGCCCGGCAGCCCGCCATCGAAGATGACGATGGCCTTCTTTCGCACCCGCGCGCTCCAGGCCCGCAGCTGAAGCACCAGCTTGGCTTCATCGTCGGGATCGTCGAGCGCCAAGCCGGGCAGCGCCGCAATCAAGTTGTGACCGTCAATGATATAGGGCATCGGTTTTTCCCCTTACAAAAGCAGAAATTCAAGATTTTCTTGGCGGCTTTGCGTCTTGGCGTGAGTCTGGTCGCGCCAGGACGCGCCAGATAAGGAGCGCCGCCAGCAGCGCCATGACCGCGCCGAAGTAGAAGGGCGCGGCTGGACTGATACTCTGCCACAGCACACCCGCTATCGCCGAGGCCGGCAGCGCGGCAATCCCTACCGCCGCGCTGTAAACGCCATACGCCGCGCCCCGCTGCTCCGCCGGCACCAAATCGGCCACCAGCGCCTTGGCCGTACCTTCTACAAACCCGTAGTATACCCCATACAGCGCGTAAAGCACCCACAGTTGCCAGGCAGCATTGGTCAGCGCAAAGCCCAGATAGATGCAGCCATACACGGCCCAGCCGATGATGATGACCCGCCGCCGCCCCACCCGATCCGAGAGCGCGCCAGCAGGGGCGGAGACGAGCGTGTAGACCAGGTTGAAGGTCGCAATCATCAGCAAAATCTGCACCAGTCCCAACCCGCGCTCCTGCGCGCGCAGGTGGAGGAAGGCATCCGAGGAGTTGCCGAGCGTGAAGAGGACGATGACGCCGAGGAACCAGTAGAAGCGACGGTCGAAGCCGGCCAGGGTGAGGCGGGGCGCGCCCTTTTGTTTGAGCGTGACCTCGCGCGCGCCGAACGCCAGCGCGAGCACGGCCAGCACGGCGGGGATGATGCTCCACCAGACGACGCGCTGGAAGATTTCGCGGGTGAGCATGGTTGCGTCCTGTGATTGCCACAGGATGAACGCCGCCACCAGCGTGCCGATCATGGCCCCGGCAGTGTCGCCGGCGCGGTGCAGGCCGAACGCCAGCCCGCGATGTTGCTCCGCGATGGAATCGGCCACGAGCGCGTCGCGGGGCGCGGTACGGATGCCTTTGCCCACCCGGTCGGCCATGCGGATCGCCAGCACGCCGCCCCAGCTGTTCACGATCAAGTAGAACGGCTTGGCGAGGGTGGAGAGGCCGTAGCCCAGCACGGCGGGCCATTTGCGCGCCTTGAGCCGATCGGAAATCCAGCCGGAGAAGATTTTGAGGAGGCTGGCGGTGGTCTCCGCCAGGCCTTCGATCAGGCCGATGACGGCGGTGCTCGCGCCCAACACGTTTGCCAGGAAGAACGGCAGCAGGTGGATGAGCATCTCGGAGGAGATGTCGGTGAGGAAACTGGTCACAGTTACGGCCCACACATTGCGGGGCAGCGATTTGAGCACGGTACGGGTAGCGTTAGAGTGAGTCATGGTGCCTCCTTTGTGAATGGCAAATTGCGAATAGCGAATAGCAATAAAAGCAGTGCTGCAATACTAACCCTGTAGGATGCTCAAAACACGCCTATTGACGGCTGTGACAGAGCGACTTTGGCGCGATTGCCGTCAAAGGTAATGCCGTAGGGTAGGGCTACCGGGAGAGGCTTCGGCAGGCTCAGCCACCGGGCTTCTCCGGTGCCTGAGCCTGTCGAAGGCCTCTGCTGCGCGCGTCCAAGGCAGTACCGCACACCAACCCGGTAGGATCAAAACACGCCTATTGACGGCTGTGACAGAGCGACTTTGGCGCGATTGCCAATAAAACCTTCACACCCTCACGTTATACGCTTTTGAGCAAGATTGTCAATGCCCGCGCGGTTGCCTTATGCGCCGTCTCGTCTATAATCGAAAATAAACCCTTGCGTAACCTTCGCAAAGGTCAAGTGGTAAATAAGAAAGGCGGCGCACCATGAAATTCACCCGGCCTACCGGCACACAGGATATTCTCCCGGAGGATCAGCCTTACTGGGACTTTGTCATCACCCGCATCACCGAAGTAGCCCGCAGCTACGGCTTTGCGCGGCTGGATGCGCCGGTCTTCGAGAACACCGAGCTCTTCGCGCGCGGCGTGGGCGATGCTACGGACATCGTCGAGAAGGAGATGTACACCTTCAAGGACAAGGGCGGCGAGAGCCTCACCTTGCGCCCGGAGTTCACGGCGGGTGTGGTGCGCGCTTACATCGAGAACGGGATGCACAAGCTGCCCCAGCCCGTGAAACTCTACTCCATCGGCCCGGCGTTCCGTTACGAGCGGCCCCAGGCGGGGCGCTTCCGCCAGTTCCATCAGTTCAACGCCGAGATCTTCGGCGCGGCTGACCCGCTCGCCGATTTGGAGGTGATGTTGCTGGCCTGGGACATCTACGCCGCGCTCGGCGTTCAGGGGCTATCGTTCCAGCTGAACTCGACCGGTTGTCCTGCGTGTCGCCCCGGCTATGTAGCCGCACTCAAGGAGTATTACCAGCACCACCTCGGCGTGATCTGTGAAGATTGCCAGCGCCGCCTGGACAAGAACCCGCTGCGCCTGCTCGATTGCAAACAAACGCAGTGCCAGCCGGTCATCGCTGCCGCGCCCAAAATCACCGATCTACTCTGCGCCGAGTGTGACGCTCACTTCATGACATTGCGCGGCTACCTGGACGGGCTGGGGCGGCCCTATACGCTCAACTCGCGGTTGGTGCGCGGATTGGATTACTACACCAAGACGGTGTTCGAGGTGTGGGCGGAGGGCATCGGCGCGCAGGCGGCGGTCTGCGGCGGCGGGCGCTACGATGGGTTGATGGAGCTACTCGAAGGGCCTGCGACGCCAGGGATTGGCTTCGCCGCCGGGCTGGAGCGCGCGGTGCTGGTGCTGAAGGCGCAGGACATCGCGCCGCCGCCGTTGCCGGAGCCGCCCGTCTTTATCGTCTACATGGGCGAGGCTGCGCGGCAGGTCGCCGTGCAACAGCTGGTGGCCGTGCGCGCCGCCGGGCTGGGAGCGCAGATCGCCATGGGCGGCAGCCTCCGCGCCCAGCTGCGCCAGGCCAATAAGCGCGGCGCGCGCTTCACCGTCATCATCGGCGAGGAAGAGCTCGCCCAGGGCCAGCTCCAACTCAAGGACATGGTCGCCGGAACACAAGATACCATCGCGCTCGATGCGCTGGTGGAAGAGCTCTTACGGCGGGGAAGTAGCTAAAAATCAAAGGAGAGCCGCCATGTTACGAGTCACACTTGAAGAAGCAAAGCCGCGTTTGTCCGATTTGATTAACGCCGCGCTTGAAGGTAAGACCGTTTTCATCATGAAAGACCTTGAAGAAACTGTGCAGCTTGTTCCCGCAAGTTTGCCTCAAAAGCGATATTACGGGAGCGCCAAAGGCCAGATTGTCATGGCGGATGATTTCGATGCCCCGCTGCCGGATTTCGAGGCGTATGGGCGTTCATCCATGCCTCCGGCCTGCCAGATGTTGAAAGGCCCGCTGGATTTGGCAATCCTGTTGCGCTTTGCTTCACGGGACGTCGCCCAGCAGGAGCAGACGTGATGATTGTTCTCTCGCTTTCTCGCTTTCTCGCCTTTTCGCTGATTCGCTGATTCGCTAATTCGCATGAAAACTATCGGACTACACTACAATCCCATGCTGCCGGCGGCGCTGCCGCTGGCGGAAGAGATCGCCGCCTGGCTAAGCGAGCGGACGGTGGATGTCTGGATGTGTACCCCACGCCGGGGCGCACCGGAGGGCTTCTGCGCGGCGGATACCGATTTGGTGATCACGCTCGGCGGCGATGGCACGATTTTGCGTTCGATGCCGTTGACTGCGCCGCTCGCCCTGCCCGTGTTCGGCATCAACCTGGGACGGGTGGGTTTTCTCACGGAATGTGCTCCTGAAGGCTGGCAGCAACCACTGACGCGCGTACTTAGCGGCGAAGGTTGGATCGAAGAGCGCACCATGTTGTATGTGACGTTGGTACGCGCGGGTGATGTCATCGCCGAAGACCACGCGCTTAACGATGCTGTCATCAGCCGGGGCGGGCTGGCCCGCACGATTCGCCTGCTCGCGTATGTGGATGGCGTTCCGCTGACGCGCTATGTGGCCGATGGCCTCATCCTGGCGACAGCCACCGGCTCGACGGCCTACGCTTATGCTGTAGGCGGCCCTATCCTCCCGCCCTGGCTCGACAATCTGCTGCTGGCCCCTGCCGCCCCGCACCTGAGCTTTGCGCGCCCGCTGGTGTTCAGCCCCGATACAATCATTGAAGTTGAAGTGCGGAGCGAGCAGCCAGGGATGCTCACGGTAGATGGGCGCTCGGAGGGTGAGCTGCTGCATGGCGACCGGGTGCGTATCGCGCGTAGCCCGCTTATGGCCCGCTTCTTGCGCTTGCGTCAGCCCGATGATTTTTACCGGACGTTGGTGGAGCGTCTCACCCCGCACAATGGAGTACAATGATGAGCGAAACTTACGATGATCCCCTATATTGCAAATGGCACCCCAGCGTGGAAACGGGGCTGCGTTGTTATCAATGCGACACGCCCATTTGCCCTAAGTGCGCCAACCGCACGCCAGTTGGCTATATCTGCCGCGAGTGCATGACCGGGCGGCGCAAACGCTTCGAGCAGGGCAAACTAAGCGATTTGGTGATTGCAGCCATTGTCACGTTGATACTAGGCGGTATCGCGGGCTGGATTTTGCCCTTTGTCGGGTGGTTTACGATTGTCCTATCGCCTGTAGCAGGTACCTTGATTGCCGAAATCGTCTGGCGGCTGGTGGGCAAACGCTACAGTGAGCGGTTGTGGTGGGTTGTTGCTGGAAGCATCATCTTGAGTGGGCTTTCGTACTTGCTGGTCATCGTTGGTGGGAGCGTTTTACTGGCTGCTGACGGCTATAACGGTTACACTTTCAGTTTCTTTGCGTTATTGTGGAGCATCGTCCACATTGTTCTGGCAACCGGCTCGGCCATTGCCCGGTTGCGGTTGGGTTAGGGCGATGTGAACATCCTAATCCTCGCCCCTCAAGTTCCTTATCCGCCCAAACAGGGCACGGCGCTGCGCAACTGGGGCATTCTGCGCGGATTGGCGGTGCAGCATCGCGTCTCGCTACTCACATTTGCCGCGCCAGATCAGCCGCCCGATCCGCCAGCCGAGCTCTCCGCGTGCCTGGAACGGAGCGCTATTTTGCCGCAACCCACGCGCGCGACCTCTGCGCGTCTCAAGACCTTGCTGACCTCGCCCCGTCCCGATCTGGCCCACCGGCTTGCCGATGCGGCTTTCCGCATGCACCTGGCTCGCTGGCTGGACGAGATTGCATTCGATTGGGTAGTGGCCGAGGGGCTGGAGCTGGCCCCTTACCTGGATGGGGTGTGGGTGCGCGCCTCCCGCCCGCGTGTAGCTTTCGACGCGCACAACTGCGAGTACCTGTTGCAACAGCGCGCGTTTCAGGCAGACGTGCGCCGCCCGCGTCGTTGGCCCGCCGCAGCCTATTCGTTCATCCAACAACATCGGCTGCGCCGCTACGAGGCCGAAGTCTGCCGCCGCGCCGATTTGGTGATGGCAGTCTCGCGTGAGGATGCGCTGGCGTTGCACCGCATCGCGCCAGATTGCGAGCCGTTAGTGCTGCCCAATGGCCTGTTCGTCACCGAGTACGCCACGTTCCCGGAACGCGCCACGCTGCAAGCACCGGCCTTTGTCTTCACCGGCACGATGGACTTCCGCCCCAACGTGGATGGGATGCTCTGGTTTGGGCGCGAAGTCTGGTCGCGCGTCCGCGAGGCGTTGCCGGAGGCCACCTGTTATGTGGTGGGTAAGCGTCCGCATCCCCGTCTGGAAGCGTTGCGCGATCTGCCGGGCATCGTCATCACCGGCAGCGTGCCGGAGACGCGCGCCTATATCGGCGCGGCGACGGTCTACATTGCGCCGCTGCTGGTGGGCGGTGGCACGCGGCTCAAACTCCTCGAAGCGATGGCGATGGGCCGGGCGATTGTCTCCACGCCGCTGGGCGCGGAGGGCTTCCCTGCGCCGGAGCGGGCGATGCTGCTGGCCGCGGAACCGCTCGCGTTTGCGCTGGCCTGCATCCGCCTGGCGCGCAATCCCGCTGAACGCGTGCGGCTGGGCGCAGCAGCGCAGGCGTATGTCGCGCATTATGATTGGGACGCGCTGCTCCCGCCATTTCTGGCGCGGTTGCAGGCATAATCTATGAAAGGAGTAGCGATATGGACCCCTTGTTGATCATGATCATTCTGGTGGTATTTTTCTTGGGCATGGCGATTGTGGCTATATTTCTCTTGGTGAAGGATGCAAAAAAGAACACTCCTCAATCTGAAGAATTGGAAATCCAGCGCCTTGCACCTAGCATTGCCCCTGCTCGTCCCCCTGCTGCATCTGCGCCCGCAGCCGCTGCGCCCGCAGCGCCTGTGCCATCACCATTCGCGTCCGCGCCGCAGTCGCCGCCTGGACTGCTTCGTATCCACCGCTCGCCTATGGGTGAGTGGGAAATCTATATCAATGGGACGCGCTATTATGCGTTGGAAGCCGTGCCGGATGATGCGGTCCGGCAACTGGTTGTCGAAGCGACCAAAGCATTGGTAAGCTTCGAGCGCAGTTACATCCAGCGCCAACGGGGCGATGTTGCCCCGGCTGCCCCGGCCCCTGCGTCCGTTGCGACTGTAACGCCGCCGGCTCCAACTATCGCGCCGCCGCCGCGCTATATTCCTACGCCGCCGCCCGTCACGCCTACGCGGAGGGGGATAGGGCCTATGCTTACGATTGATTTGGCAAAGGAAATTAGCGATGTCTTGGAGGAAATGCAACCGCGTGTCCCAGCCCTGGCGAACCGGCTTATCCAGTTGAAGAATGCGGCTACTGGCGGGCTTTACTTTGTAGTAGATAATATCCCTTATAATGCCATCGAGGATATTCCTGATCTGGCGGTGCAGCAGTTAATTCGCGCGGCGACCAGAGAATGGGAGCGCCGCTGAGGTAAGGTATGCACTATCATATTTGGACGATTGGTTGTCAGATGAACGAGGCTGACTCGCAGCGGGTTGCTGCCGGGTTGGAACGCTTGGGCTACCAACCCGCGCCGCGTGCCGAGGAGGCGGATATTGTCATCCTCAATACTTGTGTGGTGCGGCAACAGCCGGAAGACAAGGCTGTGGGCCGGCTGAATCAACTCAAACGCTGGAAGCAGGAGCGCCCGGAGGGTATCCTCGCGCTGATGGGGTGCATGGTGGGGGTGAAGGATACGGCGCGTTTGCAGCAGCGCTTCCCCTGGGTGGATTTGTTGTTGCCGCCCTCTGATCCCAGCGCGTTATGGGCTGCGTTGGCCGCGCGCGGTGATTTGGATGAGGCACAGACGCTCATCGCTGATGCGGAATCGCGTCGTCTGGCGCTAGGGCGCACGGATACGGTCTTGCCTGCTTCCGAGGAGGGGCAAGCCGTGAGCGCCTACATTCCCGTGGTGCTGGGCTGCTCGCACGCCTGCACTTATTGTGTGATTCCCTACCGCCGTGGTGCTGAGCGCAGTCGCCCGCCAGAGGCCATTCTTGCAGAAGCTATCCAGCTTGTCGCGCAAGGGGTTAAAGAAATCACCCTGCTCGGCCAAATTGTGGATCGCTACGGGTACGATCTGCTCGACTTTGCTGGAGCGCAGGAACCGCCGCTGGTGACGTTGCTCCGGCGGATGCACGAGATCAAAGGTCTGCAACGGTTGCGTTTCCTCACGAGCCATCCCAACTGGATGCGCGACGATCTATTGCGCGCCGTGGTGGAGCTGCCGAAGGTGTGTGAGCATATCGAGGTTCCCATCCAGGCCGGGGATGATGATATTTTGGCGCAGATGCGGCGTGGTTACACCAGCGACGATTACCGACAATTGGTTGCGCGCATCCGCGAACTGATCCCCAGTGTTTCCATCGCCACCGACATTATTGTAGGTTTTCCTGGCGAAACTGAGGCACAGTTCCAACGCACTTACGATTTGCTTGAGGAACTGCGGTTGGATAAGGCGCACATCGCGCGCTATTCTGCGCGCCCGCTCACCGTCGCCACACGTACACTTGAAGATGGGTTGCCTTACGAAGAAAAGGAGCGCCGCCGCAGGGTTTTGGACAAGCTGCAAAGCCGCATCGTACAGGAACTTAACGCTCCATATCTGGATCAGATCGTAGACGTGCTGGTGGAGGGCGAGAAGAAGGGACGCTGGTTCGGACGTACGCGCACTGACCGGCTGGTATTCTTCACGGCTGAGGGCGATTGGCGCGGGCGTATGGCACAAGTGCGGATTCTGTGGGCCGGGCCATGGTCGCTGGTGGGGGAACCGGCGTTATCAGATTGTGATTGAGGGAGGCCCATATCATGCCTGAAAGCCCCGATGAATTATTAGCTGTATGCGGGCTGTACTGTGGTGCGTGTTACCATTACCGCTTCACATTGCCAGAAGGCCAACATCTGCTGAGCGAAATTCTCCGGCGGGGGCGCGATCCGCGCGGGTTTGATTGTAAGGGGTGCCGCTCGGACACACTTCCCGTCCATTCTGGCTGCGCCCAATGCCAGAAGCGTGCTTGCGCGGATGCCCGTGGGGTCATGCACTGCGGCCTCTGTGAGGCGTTCCCCTGTGAACAACTTCGTGCTTTCCAAAACGATGGCCGGGTGCATCACCGCGACGTGGTACAACAGCTGGAAGATTTGCGGGAACAAGGGCCAGACCAGTGGCTGGCAGCCCAAGCGCAGCAATGGACGTGCGAATGTGGCATGGGCTTCAGCTGGTACGAAGAGACCTGCGCCGCGTGCGGCAAACCCGTCCACTCCTATGGCCCTGATCCGACCGTGTAGTTTGACGTAGCAACAAAACGCCGGTTCATATTGATAGAGGGCATTCCATCATGGGGAAGTTGCTACAAAAACCTTCGGACACGCTTCCACTTGCCGGGCTTGTTGATACCCTGGAATTGCTCATTGCCCAGGCCCGCGCCTACGAGCGCGCTTTGCCGCCCGATAATTACCCCGCTCGCGCTGCCGTTGCCACGCTCGGCAAGATGATTTCTACCGACTAGCGACTCGTCGGCGTTGAGCAAGCGCACAGGCTGCGCTTTGAGCATCCCCATCACGTCTGGTTGGAGGAGGGCGGCCCTGCCCTGCAACTCATCACCTACCAGGAGCGGCGTCCCAGCGGCACGCGCAAAATCATGCAGCTGGTGGAAGTAGTCGGTCTGGAGAGTGATTCGCGTTACAAGCTCAGACCGCTGTTTCGCTTCAACATGGATAAAGAGCAATTGGAACGCACGGGGGAACATCCGGCGTGGGAACCGGGATAAGCCAGAATCTAAAAAGTGACACACTTCCCGCCTGCGTTATAACTGGTTTGCGAGCGTGCCGATTATGGCGCGCTCGCAAACCGTGAGACGTGACTGTGTTTTCACGTCTCACGCATCCCGTTTCACTTGTGGTATACTTTCCCCGTCTACCGTCTACCGTCTACCGTCTACCGTCTACCGTCTACCATACTACTGTGAGGTACAAGCATGAACATCGGCATCATCGGCGCGGGGGTGGCGGGGCTATCCGCCGCCTACGATTTGACCCGGCAAGGGCATCAGGTTACGGTGTATGAGGCGCGCTCCTATGTGGGCGGGTTGGCAGCGGGCTTCAAGGACGAAGGCTGGGACTGGTCGGTAGAGCGATTCTATCACCACATCTTTGCTGGCGATAAGGACATCATCGCCTTAGTGGAAGAGCTCGGCCTGAGCGACCTGCTCTTTTTCCCTGGCCCGGTCACTTCGATTTATAAGGATGGGCGGCTGTATCCTATCAACAAACCGCTGCTCGGCCCTGGGGTGGAAAAACTGCCGTTGGGCAAGCTGCTTGCTAACCTGAGCGATCTCGCGGCGACCGCGCTGCGGGTGCTGGCGTTCAAGCCCATCCCTTTCCTGGATCGCTTCCGCGTGGGGCTGGCAACGGCCTACCTGCGCTATAGCCCGCGCTGGGAGCCGCTGGAGCAGGTGACGGCAGATGCGTGGATGACGCGCGCCGCCGGGCCGCGCGCTTATGAGGCGTTCTGGCAACCGTTGCTGGAGGGCAAGTTCGGCCCGTACTACAAGGACGTGAACATGGCCTGGTTCTGGGCGCGAATTGTGGCGCGGACGCCGAAGCTGGGCACGTTCGTCGGCGGGTTCCAGGCGTTCTTCGAAGCGCTGGCGGATGCCGTGCGCGCACAGGGTGGCGAGATTTTGCTGGAGCACCATGTGCGCGGCATCCACCCGGAGGCAGACGGGCGCATCCGTCTGGAGCTACGCGCTGGCGACCGCATCCACGACCGCGTGTTGGCGACCTGTTCGCCGCAGATGTTGCGCGAGCGCACCCCCACGTTACCTACCGAGTACGCTGCCGGGCTGGACAGCCTCAAGTCTATGGGGGCGGTGGTCATGGTCATGGCGCTCAAGCAGCCGTTGACCGGCGAGCACTATTGGATCAATATCCCCAAGCGCGAGGGCTTCCCCTTCCTGGCGCTGGTCGAGCACACCAACTATGTGGATAAGGCGCACTTCGGCGGCGATACCATTCTCTACTGCGGTGACTATCTGGAGCCGGGGCATCCGTACTTCGAGCTGGAGCCGGTGGCGCTGCTGGAGAAGTTCATCCCAGCTATTCAGCGCATCAACCCGGCCTTTGAGCGCAGCTGGGTACGCAACTACTGGAAGTTCAGCGAGCTCTACGCGCAGCCCGTGCCGCTGCTCGGCCATTCTAAGAACATCCCGCTCATTGAGACGCCCATCCCCAACCTGTTTATGGCGAACATGAGCCAGGTCTATCCGTGGGATCGCGGCACGAATTTCGCTGTGGAGATCGGGCGGCGCGCGGCGCGGATTCTGCTCGGAAACGAGTAACATGGGAGGATGGCTGAGAGAACCAAATAACTCACGCCAGGGCGCAAAGACGCCAAGAAATTTTTACAAAGCATCAAAAAATCTTTGTGCTTTAGCGGTTTTGCATGAGCTCTCTCGTTTTTTAAGTAGCTATCCAGAAAGTCTGTCGGTGGCCGAGCCTGCCGAGGCCCGGCGCTGGTTTCGACAGGCTCAACCACCGCCTCTATGAACTTTGGAATCAATGTCATTAAGTTAAAACCATTGATTCCAGTTGCCGTCCTCGAATTAGGTCACGAATACACGAATTCCCCTGGTTTTGTGGACATTCGTGTATTCGTGGAAGCATTCGTGGACGGCCTGCAAACCTTAACTTAATGACATTGACTTTGGGACAAATTCAAAGGATTGAAAACGATGACCGCTCACGAGAACCATGCTTCTGCACCGCAACCCCGGCGCTTGCTGCAAGCCACTGATTGGGCCTTTATCGTCGTAACGGCGGCGGCCTACCTGTCGCTGTTCTTGCAGAGCGACTTCCGCCTGGCCCCTGTGACCCTACTGCTGTTGGTGGCGTTGGGTGTGCTCTACACCGCCATCGGCACTTACGGTTTCGAGATTTATGTGTACCTCACACCAACCAAAATCAAACTCCTCTATTTTGTCTTCCAGCTGTTGCTGAGCACCGGTATCATCCTGCTGGGACGCCTGGGCGGGGCGTTGTGGCTCCTCTGGATACCGTTGATTAGCCACAGCGTGGTTTTGTTTGATCGCAAAGGGGCCATTATCAGCAGCGTGTTGGTGATTGCGCTGTTCGGTGCGTTGGTGGGCATGATGCACGGCTGGCAGATCGGGCTGAGCACCGGATTGGCCTTCGCGCCGGGCGTGATCTTCGTCATGGTCTTCACGGAAATGGCGTTGAACGAAGCCCGCACGCGCGCCGAGGTGGAGCGCCTGGCGCAGGATTTGCGCATCGCTCACGATGAACTGGCCCGCTACGCCATCCAAATCGAAGAGCTGGCGATGGAGAAGGAGCGCACCCGCCTGGCCCGCGAAATCCACGATAGCCTGGGACACTACCTCACTGCCATCAACATCCAGCTGGAGGCCGCCCGCGCCGTGCAGGCGGATGAGACCGCGCCGGTGGTGCCCTTGCTGTCACGGGCGCAGGCGCTCACTAAAGAGGGGTTGCAAGAGATACGGCGCTCGGTCGCCGCGCTGCGCACCTCGCCGCTGGCGGATAAACCCCTACCGTTGTTGATCGAGACCCTGGCGGAGGGCTGTCGCGCTTCCGGAATCGAGACCGCCTGCACGATTGCCGGCACGCTGCGCCCCTTGTCGCCGATGTTCGAGCTGGCCCTCTACCGTGCTGTGCAAGAGGCGCTGACCAACGTGCGCAAGCACGCTCAGGCCCAACATGTCTCGGTGACGCTGACCTACGCCGCCGAAAGCGTCCATCTGCGCGTGGAAGATGATGGCATCGGCAGCGCGGAGCACGCGGGCGGCTTCGGTCTCGTGGGGTTGCGGGAACGGGTGCAGTTGCTCGGCGGCGAGTTGGAGATCACCTCCACGCTGGGCGCTGGCTTTGTGCTAGACATCACACTGCGGGAGAGCTAACCATGGGCCGAATTCGCATTCTGCTGGTAGATGATCAAGCCATGTTCCGCGAGGGGCTGCGCACGCTGCTCGCCACCCATCCCGATTTCGAGGTGGTGGGCGAGGCGGCGCATGGCGAGGAAGCGCTGCGCCTTTGCCCTGTTGTTCGCCCGGATGTGGTGCTGATGGATTTGCGGATGCCCGTGCTCGATGGCGTGGCGGCGACCCGCCGCCTGCGTGCTGCCCATCCCGAAGCGCGCGTCATCGTCCTCACCACCTTCGATGATGATGAAGACATCTTCGAGGGGCTGCGAGCAGGCGCATTGGGCTATCTGCTCAAGGATGCCAGCTCTGCCAAGCTCTTCGAGGCGGTGCGGGCCGCCGCGCGTGGCGAATCCTTCCTGCAACCCTCGGTGGCGGCGAAGGTGGTAGCCGAGTTCGCGCGGCTGGCAGAACACGCCCCCCGCGCTGCCGCGCCCGTCGAGGCGCTTTCCGACCGCGAGCTGGATGTGTTACGGCTGGTAGCCCAGGGCGCGAGCAACAAGGAAATTGCCGCCGCCCTCTTCATCGCCGAAGGCACGGCAAAGAATCACCTCACCAATATCCTCACCAAGCTCGATGTGCGCGACCGCACCCAGGCGGCCCTCCGCGCGCGCGAGCTCGGGCTGTTGTAAGCCTCAAGCCTAAAGCCGCAAGTCACAAGCGGCAAGCCTGCGGGTCATACCCTTCAATGTGACTGCAACCGTGACCTCTGGGCCATCCCGTTTGCTTCCCGGCATGGTATAGTATCTTCATCGTTCAAAGCCAGTGTGGATGAAAAAATTTACGAATTGAGAATTTTACCCCACCCCCTGGCCCCCTCCCCACGCCGCTGTGCGGTGCGGGGAGGGGGAGAAAACAACGGGTTTTTTGGGCGGCGGCAAAGCCGCCGCCCAAAAAACCCACAAAAAAATCCCCCCTTTCCCTCGCTTGCGGGGGAAAGGGGGCAGGGGGAAAGGGGGGATCATTTTATTTTTAGAGCGACCGATTTCACACAAAACCTTATTTACAGATTGATTTCTTAAAATTCATAATGCGCCGTTCGTGTGCGGAGCAGACGCTCCGCGTTACGCTTGTTTTCGCAGGAGGATTACGATGAATAACAACATTTCGGCTCAGAACACAGAAAAGCGCGACCAGCTCGCCTGGGGCGTGGTATTGCTGGGCCTCGGCTTATGGCTGTTGGCGAGCAATATCTTCAAGTGGAATCTCGGCGCGGCCTTCCCCCTGGCGCTGGGACTGCTCTTCCTCGTGTGGGGCAGCCTCGCGCGGCGTTTGGGGTATGTGATTCCCGGCGGCATCCTTACCGGTATCGGCGTGGGTGGGTTGTTGCTCAATGGGCCGTTCAGTGGATTGGAATATCCGGCCAGCGATGGACTCTTTCTGGTCAGTTTCGCGGGCGGGTGGGCGCTCATTACGCTGACCTCGGCGCTGTTCATCCGCAGGGCGGCGTGGTGGCCCCTGATTCCTGGCGGCGTCATGGCCTTCATCGGTGGCGCGCTGCTCAGCGGCGAAGCGGGCCTGGCGATGCTGGAATACTTCGGCCAGGGCTGGCCCATCGTGCTCATCGCAGTCGGCCTCTATCTGCTGCTCTGGCGCAAGGGGTTGCAGGAGTAACTGGTTACTGGTTGCTCGCCCCACGTAAAAGATTTTTTGATTTGAGATTTGCAGATTTTTTACAGGAGCATGACAATGAAAACACTATCTACATCCACTGTCGGGCGCATCGTGCTGGGACTGGCGCTTGCGGCCATCGGCGCGGGATTGCTGGTACTGGCTTTCCCCCCGTACAATCTGTGGTTCCTGGTCTGGTTCAGCTTTGTGCCGGCTATTCTAGCACAATATCGGATCATGCCCGCAAAATTCTCCATGTTTGCATCCGCGGCGTTTAATGGGTTGTTTCTATGGGGCTATATCGGCCCGGTCTTCGGTGGCTCCGGCCTCTTTATGGAGTATTTGCCTGTCTTTGGAGTGGTCTTTTCTTTGCTGACCGATGGCACGCTGCGCCGCTTCCACGAGAAAACGGGCTACCGCTGGTTCGTGTGGCAGGGCGTGGCCGCCTGGATGGGCTTCGAGTTCGTCCGCATCTTCATTCCCCTCGCCGGGACGTGGGGCTTTGTGGCGTACACACTGCACACCCAGCCCTGGCTCATCCAACCCGCCAGCATCTTCGGTATCTTTGGCGTGAGCACGCTGATCCTCTTGATCAACTACGCGCTGGGACTGGCCGCGATCAGGGCCTTCGATACGCGCTGGACGCTTGATGCTGATGCGCCTGTGGCGGCGTCGCCGCTGACGCGCCGCTGGCTGATCGCAGCGGGTGTCACGCTGGTTGTGTGGGTGGGGCTGAGTTTGGCGCTGTTTCCCGCCCCTGCCGGCCCGATCCTGCGCGTGGCTGCCATTCAGCCGGAAACCTCACTGGGCATTTTGGGGTTTACAGGGGAATATGAGCGTTTGGCGCTGCTCCATGCGCGCGCGGTGGAGCAGACCCGTGAGGCCGCGGCGCAGGGTGCACAGGTCATCGTCTGGCCGGAGGGCGCGCTGCAATACGATCCGCAAGTGGATGATCCGCTGGGGCTGCCCGCGTTGGCGCGCGAAACGGGAGCCTATCTGGTGATCGGGTACATGATCAACACGGACGAGGGTCTGCGCAACGAAGCCACCCTCATCAGCCCGGCGGGGGAATTCCTGGGCGTCTTCGGCAAAGATCATCCGGTGACGTTCGCCGGCGAGACCAGCATCACGCGGGGGACCTACCCGGTCTACGAGACGCCACTGGGCGTGCTGGGGACCATCATCTGCTACGATCTCGACTTCACCGATACGGCACGGAAGCTGGCGCGGCAGGGCGCGCAGCTCATCGCCGTGCCCTCCAATGACTGGGCCGGCATCGCTGACAAGCACTATACACACGTTGTCTTCCGCGCGGTGGAGAACCGTGTGGCGATGGTGAAGAGCGATAGCGGCTTCGATTCCGCCATTATTGATCCTTATGGGCGCGTCATTGCGCTGGCGATGTTCCCGGAAGGTGGCGAGGCCACGCTGGTAGCCGATGTACCACTGGGCAGCGGCGACAGCATCGCCGTGCGCCTGGGCGATTGGTTCGGGTGGCTCTGTCTGGCCGGGATGGTCTTTTTCATCTTTGGGGAGAAATCGCTGATCAAGCGCGCGGAAGCCACGTAGAAGATGGTAAAATTGGGCTTGTAGAGTACAATCGAAAAGTAGGACGAGGTATGCCTCGCCCTACTTTTCTAATAGGGGGAAACAACATGGACAACAGTGTCATTATCCGCCCCATTCAAGATGGTGAAAAAGCTGCGGTACAGCGCGTCATGCGCCGGGCGTTTTCGCCCCCCACCTGGCTGTTTTTCTCGTGGGGCAAAGATGTGCTGGTAGCCGAGCACGCCGGCCACATCGTAGGTGGCGTGGTCCTCAAGATTTTCACCATCAAAGAGCGCAAAGTCGGATTCGTTTCCTGGCTCTTCACCGATCCTGACGCGCGCGGCTTGGGCGTGGGGCAGGCATTGGTTGAAGGCGCGCTGGAATTTTTCGATGCGCAAGGTTGCACGGAACTTTCCGCTTGCGTGGAGGGCTACAATACCAGCTCCAGCAAGGTCTTCTCCACGCGCGGTTTCGAGATCCTTTCGCTGGGCGAGCAACTGCGCCGCTACGGCCTGGGCATCCTCCCCTATTGGTGGCATTCCTTTCACTTCATAGATGTAGGGCATTTCCTGTGGGTCAAGCCCGGTGCAGAGCAGCCCGATAGTCCCGTGCTGCAATGGCTAGGGACATGGCTCATCAACACGTTGCTGCTCTGGCTGGCCGTGTGGCGGCAGGGGGCGCTGAATCCCAACGCATTGTGGACGATTCCCCTGGTATTTTTGCTGCTTTTCGGCCTGCGTTCTCTGGCGATGCTGAGCGCAGCAAAGGCGCAAGGTCTTGCGGTGCGCTTCCGTGCGTGGGAATCGAGCACCACGTTGGTGTTGGGTATTGCATTGGCCTTTGGTAGCTTCTTCCCCTTCCCCGGCAGCTTTTATCCCGTAGGCGACCGCTGGCGTTACCGCGAGCTGCTCCCCAAGATCGGCCCGATGGCGCTGGCGGGCACGTTGGCTTCGCTACTATTGACCTGGGGCAGCTGGGCCGCGTTGCATTGGCAAGTAGCGTCAGGGCTGCTCTCGTTTTGGGAGATGCTGTTTGCCATCGGCAGAATGTTGACGCTGCTGGAAACGCTCATCGTGTTCTTCCCGTTGATCAGTTTCAACGGGCGGCGGATTTGGGATTGGAATCGCGTCGTGTGGGCATTGGTCAGCCTGGCGGCAGTGGCGGTGCTGTTTGTGTAGCTATATCAAGTGTAGCGTATTTTTGGAGCGCACCACGCTTTGAAAATCGAGGAGGTTATGAGCGCGATTCAGGTATTCACAACGACGGATAGCGAAGCCAGCGCGGCGCAGATTGCGCAGGCGTTAGTAGAGCAGAATCTGGCCGCGTGTGTCCAGGTCATCGGGCCGATTACCAGCACTTACCGCTGGGAGGACGCCGTGGAGACCGCTCGCGAGTGGCTGTGCCTGATCAAGACCGAGCAAGCGCGGTATGCGGCGGTGGAGGTGGCAATCATTGCCATACATCCTTACGCTGTGCCGGAAATCCTGGCTGTGCCGGTTACGGTGGGTAGCGCGGCGTATCTCGCCTGGCTGGAAGCTGCTGTGAAAGAGGCCCCCTCATGTCCCTGATCTTCGTCAAACTTGGTGGCTCGCTGATTACGGATAAGCGTCGTGAGGCTACCGTGCGCTTTGGGGTGCTCCGCCGGTTGGCGCACGAGTTGCGCGAGGCACGCGAGATCAACCCGGCATTGCAGGTTGTCTTGGGGCATGGCTCTGGCTCGTTTGGACATTGGGAGGCCAGCCATCACGGGACGCGCCAGGGGGCGCACACCCCGGCGCAGTGGCAGGGCTTCGCCAAAGTAAGCGCCGCCGCCGCGCGCCTCAATCGCATCGTGACCGATACCTTCCTGGAAGCTGGGCTGCCGGTGCTATCGCTGCAACCTTCGGCTTCAGCACAGGGCGAAGGGGGTACCCTTACGACGCTCGCGCTCGAGCCGCTGCGCCAGGCGTTGGCGCAGCGGCTGATCCCGCTCATCTACGGTGATGTGGCGTTCGATACGGCTTGGGGCGGCACAATTTTTTCGACGGAAGATCTCTTTGTGTACTTAACCGGCGAACTGCACCCGGAGCAGATTCTGCTGGTGGGCAATGCGCCGGGAGTGCTCGATGATGCACGGCAGGTGATTGCGCGCATCACGCCGGCGAGCTATCCCGCCGTGGCGCAGTTCTTGGGCGGCTCCGGCGGGGTGGATGTGACCGGCGGCATGGCAGACAAGGTCAGCCGGATGCTTAAGCTGGCGCAAGCAACGCCGGGCCTGCGGGTGTGGATTTTGAGCGGGCGCGCGCCGGGCAATCTGCGGCAGGCGTTGCTGGAACCGGAGAAAGTCATAGGTACGCTGCTTTGCGCGGAAGCGTAAAAAGGGCGCTTGGGCGCGAATATACTTGCTCAACGCCATTCTTGTGCTATGCTATAGAAGCTGTTTCGCTACACCACGAGTCTGTTGAGACCCGGTGCTGGTTTCGACAGGTTCTTGAATCCGGATTATCCAAGTGTTCAGGCAATGGCATTTAGTTTAGCACATAGAACTGGCAGGGTTGAGGGGCTTAACGCTATAACCATCCCTGTTCACCTGGAAAATATGGTCAAACACAATTTTAGCGAAACCTACCAGGTCTTAACTTAATGACATTGCGTGTTCAGGTAGGTCACTACGATGAGCGACGACTATTCCAAAATTACGCACATTAGTGAGCGTGCTCTCCGTGAGGCGCTGACAGTAATGATGCGCGAGGATATGCGCTCCGCCACGCTGGGCCTGGGTGTGGTCATGGCCCTGCTGGCCTTTGCGCATATTGTCTTACTCGAAGGCGTCATCAGAAATGTGATGTTCGTCGCTGCTATTCTTGCTGCGCTGGGGTTGTTCTTGATTTATACCCGCATCCGTAAGGGTAAAGTGTCACTTTCCAGAGTCTACCCCACTGCGCTCGGCGCTTCCGGTTTGGTTTTAGTCAATATCTTCCTTCATATCTATTTTGACCAGAACCCACTTCAGACCACTAACTTTATTTTATTTATTATTGGCCTGAGCCTGTTTTTCCTCTCTACACAATGGTTATTACCAGTGTTGCTAGCCTCTGTTGTATTGTGGTTCATCGTTGCATACAATTCCCCAGCTGATCCGGCCTGGATACACTTTGGTTTTGCATTGGCTTTTGGTTTTGCCTTAAGTATTGTTGTACATCTCAACCGTGTGCGCGCGATGCGTCAACAGGTGCGGTTACGCCTAAGCGATGACCTGCGCCAGCAGGAGCTCGTTACTACGTTGCAATCTACACAAGGTGCGCGTCGCGCTCTCGAAACTACCATTGGTGTGGGGCAGAGTATTTCTTCGATTTTGAACCTCGATGTGCTGCTTAACCAGGTGGTCGAGTTGATCAAGAAGCAGTATGGTTATTACTACGTTGGTATTTTTCTGCTCGACGAGACCGGCGAGGCCGTTGTGTCCCGCGCTGGCACCGGCGAGGTGGGCCGTGCGCTTTGTCAGCGCGGGTTCAGCATGAAGGTAGGCGAAGAGGGGCTGATCGGCTGGGTTGCCCAGTATCGCCGGCCCGCTCTCGTCAATAACATCGCCCGTGATCAACGTTATGTCAAAGTAGACATCATTCCGGACACTCAGTCTGAGCTGGTGTTACCACTCGAAGCGACCGGAACGTTATTGGGGGTGCTGGACATTCAAAGTACGCAGACGGGCGTCTTTAGCGAGCAGGATATGGTCGTTTTTCAATCATTGGCCTCGCAAGTGGCTATCGCCATCCAGAATGCCTCCGCTTACGAAAGTGAACGCTCGCGGCGTGTACTGGCAGAGACGCTTTCTGAGGTCGGCCAGGCTCTTTCCCAAACCCTCGACTTGGCTAAAATCCTCGATCTACTGCTCGATTACTTGCATTCGCTTGTTCCCTTTGATCGCGGCTCGGTCATGTTGCGTTCCGACGAAGACTTGGAAATTGTCGCCGCGCGCGGTTTTCCCCCTGGGGCAAACTTCCAAACAATTCGCATCGCCATTGACGATGACAACGATCTCTTTTGGCAGATCTATCGCACGCGCCAGCCCTTGCTCATTGCCGATGTAGAAGCGTGGGCGAGCTGGATTTATGTGGATAATCTGCCGCGTGCGCGTTCGTGGTTGGGCGTGCCGTTGCTACATCAGGAAGAGGTGATCGGGATGCTTTCCCTTACCCGTGAGTCGCCGGACCCTTATATCCCGGCTGAGGCCGAGCTGACGACGGCTTTTGCCGGACAAACCGCGGCCGCGTTGGAAAATGCCCGCCTCTACGCCAATGTTACCCGTGCCTATGCCCAGCTTGAACGCCTCGACCGCACCAAGAGTGATTTCATCAATGTCGCCGCGCACGAGCTGCGCACCCCACTTACTACGCTACGCGGTTACAGCCAAATCCTTCTCAAGGATGCCATCATCGAGGCCAGCCCTATGCACCAGCAGATGGTCAGTGGCATCTATGACGGGGCGGTGCGCTTGCATGAAATCATCAATACCATGCTTGATATGGCGAAGATTGACAGTCGCGCCTTGCAGCTGCACATGCAGACTGTTAAACTTGCGACTGTATTGCAGCATGTCCATGAGGGCTTCAAAGACACGTTGGCTGATCGCGACCTTACACTCGTGTTTGATTTACCCGCGCTTCCTACGCTCGAAGCCGACAGCAATGAGCTCAAGAAGGTTTTCCAGCAATTGCTGATTAACGCGATCAAGTACACGCCGGATGGTGGCAGCATTACCGTGACCGGGCGGGCTGTGCCTGTCGGGGAAGAGCGTCTTGCGGCGGAGGGCGTAGAGATTGTGGTGCGGGATACCGGTATCGGCATTGATCCCGATTTTCAGGAACTTATCTTCACCAAATTTTACCAGACGGGCGAGGTGGCCCTGCACTCATCCGGCAAGACTAAATTCAAAGGCGGCGGGCCTGGGTTGGGGCTGGCAATAGCCAAAGGCATCACCGAGGCGCATGGCGGGCATCTGTGGGTAGAAAGCCCCGGCTATGATGAGGCTACCTGTCCAGGCAGCACGTTCCATGTTTTGTTGCCCTTGCGTTCCACCAAACAGGAATAAGACGGCTTTTTAAGAGGATGAACCGGAAGCAAAAAGCGGGGAGCTGATGAGTCTCCCCGCTTTTTGTGAATAGTCGTTTAGTAGCGTAGCAAGGCTCCGATGTGAGCCTCACCCATTATATTGTTATCCACCACTTCTACTGTGCCGCCTTTCTCCACCACTTGCGCGACCACGGCTTCAGCCGCGTCGGGGATTTCAGTGAAAGACTTGCCACAGAAGTGACACATTGGCAAAGCTTGTGTAGTGAGGGCCCCACACCCGCTGCATTGATAGCCTGGCTGGTGAAAGTCGCGCTCCACCACTAGCACCTGGATACGCCCCTCGTAGGCGGCGGTCAACGTATCGTCCAGGCGAATTACCCCATTCAGTCCCTTCGCCGCCGCCGTGATGACGGCCTCCACCAGGGTCTGTTTGCGCTGTTCTTCCAGCTGTTGCAACAGAGCCAGCGAGTGATCACGAATTTCGTTTTCGTTAGCATCCATATCTGCGCTGAACGTGGCAACGACGCTCTCGCGCAATGTTGCGGGCAACGCTTCCTGAAATTGCGCTAGTGTATGCTCGGCTCCGGCCAATAACAACCGGCGGGGGCGATGTTGTTGGACAAAGCCGGTGACGGCTTCGGCGATTTCCCGTTGATTGCGCTGTACCAGTTCGGCTTCCTTGCGCCCAGAAGCCGGTGCCCCGCCGCGCATCCCCACCATTGAAGAACCGCGTCCCTTGCGCGTCCGCCGGACGCCTTCACCCATAACCCCTTCTTGAGCGATCAATTCACCCAGGTGGAATAAGAAGAAACGTGCCCCCTGTTGATCCACCTGAATGACGCCATAGCGCCCGTACAGTCCTTCTAGTTCAACCAGCGGTGAAATGTAGGGTTTCTTGGCTACAGTGATGCCGGAACGCACGGGAACTGAGAGCGCGAAAGCGTGCCATAGTCGTTCAGCCTGGCGAGAAAAGAGCACGAGTCCGCGTCCCGCCCAATCATATTCCAAATCCAAATACCGCTTAACCGCTTCGATGTCTGCGGAATCGGCTTCGCCCTCCACTTGCTTGAGCATTTCGCGTAAGGTGAGTCGGTACTCATCAGCATTGCGTTGCAGGGGGTCAACATTGAGGTAAATGCTTAGGATAGGCCCGGCGGTAACAGTGGTAGCCAGTTCTCGCAGCACTTTTTGATCGAACATAGTTCATCCTTTCTCCCAATGGATTTGATGGTGAGCTCCATACAAAAAGCTCAAGTGTAACGGAAGATGTACGGTCAATGTTTGGGATAAGCCTCCTTTCTCCCTGGCGGGATGTGAAATGTGGTTAGATACACAACTGCGGGTCACAAAATTGACCCGCAGTTGTCTGATAGTTGGTAACATGAAAGGTGTTGTTTCGCATACGCTGTACCTGCACCCCAAGTTGTTACATATTTGCTCACGAAGTTACCGTGTACGCTATCTCCGTAAGGTTACACTTTCATTGTATGCGTTTTTAGAAAGCTTGTCAAGCCACTACTGGATTTCGATTTCCTCATCGGCAGGCAGGGTGAAGGTGATGCGCAATCCTTGGCCCAGTGAAGTCTCGCAGATGAAGGTGCCCTTTAGCATTTCCAGCCGCTCACGTAGCGTATTCAACCCTAGCCGCGTCGCCTCAGGCGAGGAGAGTTCTGGATCCAGGTCGAAACCATTGCCGTTGTCTTCCAGTATCACACGTACTTGTTCTTCGCCCATATCCAGCATAATTTTGATATTGGAAGCGTGGCTGTACTCACGCGCCAGATGGATTAGCTCTTGTGTCACGCGGAACAAGGTCACTTCTTTGTGTCGCGCCAAACGCTGCTCTTTGCCGGTGACGGTGAGCATCACGCCGCTGAATCCGCTTTCCGAAAGCCCATCCACATAGCGCTTCATTGTGGGCACTAGCCCTAAATCATCCAACATCATGGGGCGAAGCTCAAAAATGAACCCTTTGACCTTGTGGAAGGTGCTGGAGACGTTGTCTTTGAGTTCGGCCAGTTCCACTTTGGCGCGGGTCGGGTCCCGGTCAAAAAGGCGCTCGCAAATTTCTGCCTGGATGACCAGATTGGTAAGTGCCTGCGCTGGCCCATCGTGCATCTGGCGCGAGAGTCTTAACCGTTCGCGCTCTTGGGCCTCAATAATGTTGATGACCAAGGCTTGCTGTGATGGTGGCTCGTACCCTTCTTCAACGAGATCAGCTTCTTGTGGGGCGAAGGAATTCAGTAAAACTTGATGGGTTTCGGATAGGCGGGTGAGATTTCTCTGGTCACTCTGCAACTTTTCCAGCTGCCCCCGCATTGTGAACAAGCGCTGTTGGTTCTCGATCATTGAGACATACGCGCCTTTGATGTCCTCGCGGGGTAGTGTGTCAAATTGCGCTTCCATTTGGCGCACGCGAGCGACGGATTTGGCGTTTTGTTGTGTCAACCGATCCACTTCCGAGGTGGTTTGTTGGATCAACATATCTACCTCTTTGAGTTCGCGTTGGACTTGCTCATAGTTTTTCCGAGTCGTTTCGATGAATTCTTGCCAGGCGGTGTCGGTCATGGTTAGCTCCTCTTAGACATAGAGTTGAATTCGAATTCGGACGGGTTTATTCGTGCGCAGTAGGCAATCGCACCCAGCCGCGCCGGAGGGCGTAGATGGCAGCCTGCGTGCGATCGGATAGATTTAGTTTGGAGAGAATCGAAGTAACATGATTTTTGACAGTTTGCTGGCTGATGCCTAGCTTGAAGGCGATTTCTTTATTGCTCAACCCTTCAATGATGAGCTCCAAAATCTCCATCTCGCGCGTGCTAAGCGGCGAAAAGGCGATGTCTTCGGGTTTCACGCCGTAGCGCCGGTAGCCGTCTAGCAGCCATTGCTCCGCTTCCTCCTGTGCCATTCGATGCCCGGCAATCACATAATAACCGGCGGCCACTGTACGGATCGTCTCGATAAGTTGTTCTGGGGACACGTCTTTGGCAAAATAGGCCGAAGCTCCGATGCGTACCGCGTGATAGATTTGCTCTTCGTCATCGTAGGCTGTGAGGATGATGAAGTTAATATGGGGGCAACGGGACTTGACTTTCTGCGTTACCTGAAGACCGTTGCTGCCGGGCAGGTTCACATCCATTAACGTGACGTGCGGATTTAATTTAGGTAGCAGGATGGCCGCATCATCGCCATTTTCGGCTTCGCCAATGACATCAATATCGGGTTCGGCGCTCAACACGTCGCGCAATCCCTGCCGGAAGAATGGGTGATCGTCTACAATGACGACTCGAATTATTTGCGGGATGCTGGCTGGTTCGGTTGACACGCTTCACTCCTTCTGCATAGTTTGGTGCGCTCGGAGCGCGGATCAGGATGGTATGTCGGGAATGCTTTTGCTATTGTACTGCGAATTTTGCAATACCATCTTTAGTATAGCACAAATCCCCCGGAGGTACAAAGTTATTTCCCTTCGGTGAACCGCTTCGGCGCGAAGTAGGATGTGGGTGGGGTATCGTGTAGCATGAGCGCTAGCAGGTGTTCCGCCGCTGTGAAGATCCAGCTCCAGCCCCATGGCCCTAATCCGCTGAGCGTGTAGACGCGCGGTAATCTGGGTAGCTCGCCCACAATGGGCAATCCATCGCGGCTATACGCCACCCATGTAGTATCCCGGCGGTGTAGCTGCGCATCTGGGGCAAGCTGTTGTGCCGTCTCACTGAGCAGCGTCCAGGCTTCTACGTCAGGGGCGGGCGTCCAGGCGTTCAACTGCCACGTTGCATTCTGTGCGTAAGCGATGACCTGTCCATCGTGCAATACCAACGGTGTAGCCAGGTTTTCCGCCGCCGGCATAGCCGCACTATGCACCATCAGCGGCACGAGCTGCGCGCTCAGTCCCGGATTGAGATGCACTACATGTGCTCCTGCCGTCAGCACGACCGCTTTGGTGCGAATGAAGTGTTTGCGCGCCCAAATCTCCAAATCGTCTTCACGGGGGATGATTTGTTGCACGGTAGTGTGGGATTGCACTACCACCCCCGGATGATTGAGCAGCGCGTGGGTGAGCGCGGGCGGATCGAAGGCCAGATCGCCTGCCGTTTGTACGCCGATTAAAAACCCCAGGTCGGTGGCGTCTTCCAGTGTAGCATCGAATCCAGCCTCAGCCAGCAGCATAGCACTTTGCTGCACCAGCGTCGCCTCAGCACTGCTATCTGTGATACGCAGACTGCCCACTGTTGCGACTGGTTGCTCCAGGCGCTCGGCGGTTGCAGTGAGCAGGTTGAGATTCTCGCGCGTCAATGCCCATAAGTCGCGGGCTGCCGTTGCGCCCAGCCGCTCGACGAGCCGGGCATAGGGTTCTGGTGTGCCTAAGAGGGCCAGTCCCAGCCCGCGCGCAGTGGCCCCCCTGGCCGGCGTATCTGCTTCCAGTACCGCGACGCTCACATTTTCTTCTGCCAGCCGGCGTGCTATCAGCGCTCCGGCAAGCCCGGCTCCTACGACGACCACATCGCACGCAACAGGTATACTCTTGGTGTGCATAGTAGCTCCTTTGTTTGCCGCCATCAGGGCGGTGGTAGAATAACTTTCAGTTCAGCTACATCGAAAAACGCCGCATTGTTCACGTCAGGATAGCGTGGTTCGGCAAAAAAACAGACCGTGATGCGTCCTTCTGCCCCTACTGTTAGGCGCGGCGAACTTAGCGTGACCACACCGCTATCCTGATTGATAGATAGCTCCTCCCCCCAGCGTGCGCGTTCACAGTTCCCGTTGCCGTTAGGATCAACTCCGGCCTTGACCATGATGGAATCTATGGAGGAAAAAGCACCCGCCTTGATCTGGAAAGTGACCAGGCTGCCCGTAGGCACGGTGATGGTTTGGTGGATCCAGGTCTGGAACTTGAGCCAACGCACAGTCTCGATTTTTAATGTGCTCCCTTGAATGCGGCGCATCGGGTCGTCCGCCGGCATAAACATGGGTTCGGCGTAAGATGTGACCGGATCATATTCTCGACCAGGGATGTAATTGATTGTGGCGTCCCATTCCCAGCCAGGAATATTGTTAAGCATCAGTACATCGAAATTGGCGTTCTGTAATAGGATAGGTTCGGAGACCACGGTTGGTGTAGGCGTCGCCGTATTGGGGATCCGGGTAGGAAACGGTGTGCGCGTGGGTGTGGGGGTACGCGTGGGCCGGCCTTCGATTTCCGGTAAGGGTGTGAGCGTGGGCGTCGCCGTCCATTGGAAGATGAGGGTCGGCGTAGCCGATGAAAGCGGCTGCATAGCGATCAGCGTTACAGCCGGCGTGGGGGAACGGGTTAGCCACCATGCGGCGCCGCCGAGTCCACAGAAGAACAGTAAATTCACCGCTCCAAAAATTATCAGGATGAGCTTATGCTTGCGCTTCACAATAACAGCCTTTCGTTATGATACTAAAAATCTAGTTGAACCTATCCAAACCAGCATCGGATCTTGAAAGACGCGATTGACAGCGGAAGTTTGGAACAGGTACTAAATGCGTGATCCGTGAAACACAGCATGTTTCACAAAGAGCGGAATGCTTACAGGCTTAGTAGAATTTGCTTGTAGAGCACGATTTATCGTGCTTCTGGTATGCCAAAAATATACTGCGAGCTTAAATATGTGATCTGCTGAGTCTCGGAACAATCTCGTCGCCCATGTCCGTTGGATCGTAGCCGGGCAGCGCCGCAGCCGCCTGCCGGAAGCCCGGCGAATGTAGTACATCACGCAATGGCGCGAGCAGCTTGCTCTCCCAATACGCGCGCGGGATAATTAAATCGTAACGCTCCCAGGTATAGGGCACGAAATCCAGCCCTAACGCCGCCGCCGCGCCGCGAATGCCTAGCCCACAATCGGCCAGGCCGGTCGCCACCGCCGCTGCCACCGCCAGATGCGTCACTTCTTCACGGGTGTAGCCTTGCACCTGTTCTGCCGTGATGCCAGCTTGCGCCAGCCCGTAATCGAGCAGCACGCGCGTGCCTGCGCCACGTTGCCGGTTGACGTAGACCACGTCCGGGCGGGTCAAATCTGCGAGGCCAGTAATCCTCTGCGGGTTGCCGGGCGCCACGATGAACCCTTGCTCCCGGCGGGTGAGCGTCACCACGCGCACCGGCGTCTCCGGCAGATACCGGCGGATGTAAGATAGGTTATACTCGCCGGTTTCCGGATCGAGCAAATGCGAACCGGCCAGATGCGCCTCGCCGCGCGCCAGGGCCGTGAGTCCGCCCAGGCTGCCCGCGTGCGCGCTCACCAGGCGGCGCGGATCTGCGCCCTCCGCCAACGTCTGCGCCAGCAGATCGAGCAGCAAATCGTGGCTGCCGATAGCTAGCAGCGTGTGCTCGATCTCATACGGCGCACGGTACAGGTGAACCGTCACCCGTTCGCCTGCGTTGACGCCCTCCAAGAAGCGCGGGATACGCACCAGCCCATCGGCGCGCACCAGCGAGGTGAGCGTGCCCGCGCCCCGCGAGAGCGGCGCGGCAATTGTGCGTTCGCCTACCCGCCCCACCACCACACGCACCAGCTCCTCATCGCCAGCGGGCGAGAGTAGTTTGCGGGTGATGTGTGCTTCGAGCGTGGGCCGTTGCGGCGCGGGCAGCCCCAACCAGTGGCGCAGCAGCGGCTCGACGAACAGCTCGGCGGTGAGCGTGGCGGAGACCGGATAGCCCGGTACGCCGATGAGCGGCACACGCTCTGTCCCTATCATCCCGATGACGACCGGGTGGCCGGGGCGCACATTAATGCCATGCACGAGCAACTCCCCCAACTGCTCGACGATGCGCGAGGTGAAATCGCCGCGTCCGGCAGAGGAGCCGGCATTCACCAGCACCAGATCGGCTTGGGTCGCAGCTTCGGCTACCGCTGCCACCAGCGCTTCCAGGTCATCGCGCACGATGGGCCAGCAGAGCGGTTCGCCGCCCCACGCCCGCACCTGCGCGGAGAGGATCAGGCTGTTGTACTCCACAATCTCGCCCGGCTGGGGCGGTTGACCGGGGGGGATGAGCTCGTCGCCGGTGGGGATGATGGCGACGCGGGGCTTGCGGCGTACCAGCAGCTGCGCGTGACCCGCGCCCGCCGCCGCGCCCAAATCCACCGGGCGCAGCAGGTGATTGGCGGGCAACAGCAGCTCCGTTGCGACGATATCTTCGCCTACCGCGCGGACGTGCTGCCAGCGCGCCGCCGGCGCGCGCAGCAGGATGTGCTCGCCGGCTTGTTGAACGTGCTCCACCATCAACACCGCATCAGCCCAGGACGGCAGCGGGTCGCCCGTATCCACCGGCGCAGCCTGCGACTCCAGCGCCAACCGTGCGGGATGTGCATCGCTCGCCCCGTGCGTGTCTTCAGCGCGCACGGCGTAACCGTCCATTGCGCAGGCGTGATAGTGCGGCGATGAGAGCAACGCCCACACCGGGGCGGCGGTCACGCGACCGAGCGCCTCAGCCAGTAGTACTTCCTCCCCCGCCAGCGGTGCATCGCGTCCGGCCTCAGCCAGCGCCACGCGCAATCGCGCCCAAGCATCTTCCAAAGGCATTTCTTGTAGATATACATCGCGGTTATGTTGCATCATTCCTCTTCAACTATCCGGTATGGCCGGAGCTTCAATTCAATGATACTGCAAGGTGGGTTTGCTGGCAAGTCAGTTGAAACCTGAAGCCCTGGCAGGTTTCAGAAAACCAGCCGGGGCTATCCAAATGCGGCTTGCTCTTAAAGCCAGGCCGTCTATAATAAGGGCTACTAAGATTGGCTTCACAATAAAGTACACAAAGTGAAAAGATTTGTTAGCGCGCCCAAGGTTACGCGCGGCTACATAAGTTTTGAGATTTACCGATTTTCCAGGAGGTATCACATGCACAAATCTGATCAACGTACCCGCATTGTATCCGCCACACCGATTGAGGCGGGTAAATTTCGGTTATTGCCTGCAGTGTTGGTCATGTCTCAGCAGGGTGGAATGCCCGACACGGGTTACTTTAGCCAGGTGCGAATGCGCCCGGTTTCAGTAGTAGCGCAAGGGCCAGAGGGCGCGCGCTGGCACGCCCTCCCCGATGCCACACAGGCAGCGCTGAGCCAGATGGCCGCAGTGGGCGCCATCGTCGCTGCGGCTACGTTTGTTGTCATCGTACTGGCGCGTCTGGCGCGCAGATAAACGAGATTTTTAGATTTACCGATTTCCCCAAGGAGGAACTAAGATGGAAGAAGTAATGGTGATGTTAGATGAGTTCGCGGATTTGAGCGAAATGTTCAACGTGGATAACGTCTTCGGTGAGCCACAGATGTTCGAAGGCCGCATGATTATCCCGGTTGCTGAGATCGCTTATGGGTTCGGGGTCGGGTTTGGTAGCGGGGCAGAGGGCGGTTGCGACTGTGATTACGACGATTTCTGTGATTGTGACGAGACTTGCGACGATGACTGCGAATGCGATTGTCATACCGAAGGCTTCGAGGATGCATGCGACTGTGATTGTGACTGCGACTGCGAAGATTATGATGACGCGCCCGTCATGGGCGGTGGTGGTGGCGGCGGTGGAATGGCCCGTCCGATTGCCTTCATTGAAGTCACTGCCGAAGGCGCTACCGTGCGTCCCATTATGGACGAGCAGAAGATCGCGTTGGCGGGTATCTTCCTGTCCGCGTGGATTGCCGGCTGCTTCGCGCTGGTGCTGAAGGCGCTATTCGGGAAGAAGTGATTCACCGATTTCAAGCCGGGACTCTGGTGGGGTACGCTTTTGCGTCACCCCCACCGGAGTTCCGGCATGTAGTGTTGACCCGGTTGGGCGGCGTGAGCGAATTACCGTTTGCGTCGCTCAATTTGGGCGGCACGGTTGGGGATGCGCCCGCAGCGGTGCAGGAGAACCTGCGCCGGGTGCGGGCGTTGTGGAATCTCACGCCGGAGCAGGTGGTCAGCCCGCATCAGGTGCATGGGCAGCGCGTGACCCACGTGACCCGTGCCGATGGCGGGCAGATCATCCCGGAGAGCGATGCACTGATGACGGATGAGCCGGGCGTAGCCTTGCTCCTGCGCTTCGCCGATTGTGTACCGGTGTTGTTCTACGACCGGGCGCGGCACGTCGCGGCCCTGGCGCATGCGGGCTGGCGTGGGGTGGCGGCGGGCATCGTACCGGCGACCGTGCAGGCGTTGGGCGAGGCATTCGGCTCGCGCCCGGAAGATTTGTGGGCGGGCATCGGTCCGGCGATCGGCCCGGAGCATTACGAAGTCGGCGTGGACGTAGTACAGGCGGTGCTGGCGACCCTGCCACAAGGCGCGCAGGTTGCGCAGCAGACCAACGGTGCGTGGCAGCTCGATTTGCCGGGCGCGGCGGCGGCGCAGCTGGCCGCAGCAGGCGTCGCCCACATCGTAGCTTCCGGCATCAACACCGCCGCCCGTACCGATGAATGGTACTCCCATCGCGCCGAGCAGGGCCGCACCGGGCGCTTCGGCGTGCTGGTGATGCTGACGTGAGACGTGACCAGAAATTTCTTCACGTTTCACGCCTTGTAGGACGAAGCGTTGCTATTGTACAAATAACATAAACAGGTAAATCATGATTTCCAAACGACATCTCGGTATGGTTTTACTTATTCTCGGTCTGGGTGGGGATGCGCTGATTCTCATCGCTGGCCGCCTGGGCGCAGGCGCGTGGAGTGGCATCGGACCGGTGGAGCTGACCGCGCTCGTGGCGGGGCTGCTCGTAGCACTGGCGGGCGTTCCGCTGGTGCTGTGGGGCGGCGACCGGCCCGCGATGGAGACAACGCCGCTACCACCCGGCGTGCAATCCGCGCTCCCCACGCCCCGTGATACGCTGGAACGCGCCTTACGCATTGCCGGGCTGGTGCTGGCCGCGTTCGCGCTCGTGGCGTTCCTGGCTTATGTTGCCGTCTATGTCACCTACGCCGTAGACCTCTTCCGCTGGCCCTACGATTATGATCAGGGTGAGGGCTTCGAGCTCTATGCCGCCATCCTCTTCGCGCGGGGCGAATGGCCGTATCTCGATAACGCCGCCTACCCCTTTTACTCCTCCAATTATATGCCCTTCTTTCACTGGCTGATGATCCCACTGTTCCCCATCTTCGGGCAGACTTTGCTGGCCGGGCGCGTCCTTTCGTTCATAGCGACGCTGGTCAACGCCGCTGCTATCGCCTGGGCGGTGCGGCGGCGCGTGGGCGGGCGCTACATCCCGCTGATGAGCGGCCTGGGCTTCCTGGCCTCCAATTTCGTCTACCACGTCGGCCCACTGAGCCGGCAACACATGACGATGGTGCTGTTCGAGACGCTCGCGGTGCTGTGTATCGCCGGGGCAGGCGCGCTGGAAACACGCAAGGGTTGGCGTAACGCTCTCATCGGCCTGGCGCTGCTGCTCATCGCCGCCTACACTAAACAGCTGGCGATCTTCACCGCGCTGGCAATTTTCACCTACCTTTTCCTCTGCCACCCCAAACGTGCCATTATGTTGGGACTGGGCTTTGCGGCGGTGTTCCTGCTCTCGTTTGGCGCTATCAACCTCATCACTAACGGCCACTGGTGGACCAATATCATCGCGGCCAACGTCAACGCCTACGATATGCAGCAGCTCATCGCGCTCACCCGCTCCTGGTTCAAAATCCACACCGTCATCCTGCTCTTGGCGACCGGATATGTAGCTTACGAAGTCTACTTCGCTAAAATTTCCGTGTACTCGCTGTGGTTTGCCTTTGCCATCGGCACGGGCCTGATGTCCGGCAAATGGGGTGCGGGCGAGGCGTACTGGAACACCTCCGTTGCAGCGGCGCTGATTCTGATGGGATTCGCGCTGGGCAAACTGCGGCTGTGGGCGGCGGAGCAGCCGCCGCGCCGGGCGCTCGCGCTGGCCGCGCTGGTGCCGTTGCTGTTGATGTGGCAATCCACACGGATGCTCCACCTACCCACCGACGGCCCGGTGTGGGGGCCGGTCGCGCGGGCGTTGGGCGTGCAGGGGCTATCATCCTACGCCAACTACCCTTACTATGACGCGGTAGGCTACACGCAAGTGGGGCATCTGATGTCGCCTGCCGATTACGAGGCCGGGGAGCGCATCATGGCCTACGTCCGCGCCGCCGAAGGGCCGGTCTTCAGCGAAGAGGCCATGTTCACCCTGCTGGCGGGCAAGCCCGTCGTCACCAATCCCACGCAGCTGCTCAACCTTTACAACAACGGCCTGCTGGATACTACCGAAATCGAAGGCGTGCTCCGCGAGCAGGCATTTGATTTGGTCATCATGCGCGCGCAATTCTACCCCTGGCCGGTGCTGGCGACCATCGGGCAGCATTACGGGATTGTGGAACATATCCCTATGAACGGATTCAACTATATCATCATGCAACCGTTGCGCGAATGAAGTGTGAAGCATGATGTACGAAAAAAGCGCGCCTGATGCGGTATGCAATCAGGCGCGCTTTGGGTTGAGCTAACTCGAATATACGGTCTATTCCGGCGGGCCGGTGTAATCTGCGCCCAGAATGATGACGATGTCGTATACCGCACTGCGGTTATCACCGTTGACTACCGCCGATTGTGGTAATCCTAGCAGTTCCAATAGGCGTAGCGCCACAGTGGGATGCGGGCGGTTCAGAATGATGAGCGAATTCTCATAATCTTGCCGGTCGGCGTTGCTGTGCGTACCTACATAAAAGCCCTGCGCCACCAGATAATCGCGGGTTGTGCCAGCCAATCCCGCGCGGCCTGTCCCGTTCAGCACAGAGAGCGTGATCGTTGTGCCTTCCTCGGTCTCAGGCCCATTCACCCCAAAGACATAATCACGTACGGCGCGGATTTCATCGCGCAAGGGCACCAGAATCTGCTGATGATCGGGTGTCTCGCGTGGTAAGGTGCAGTTCTCGTCAATGACGCCAAAGCGAATCTGTGAACGATCCACTTTAACGGCCAGCGCAGCCAAAGCGATCATCTGATCCATCCGCAGAGCAGGCCCTACCTGCACTGCATCGGAGAGCGTGGCATAGAGCGTGGGCGCGCGGCTCGCCAGACGTGGCAGGTTGCCGGGCTTGGTCACTTGCTCCAGCACAGCAGACATTACTTGCTGTTGTCGCCGTGCGCGGTCGAAGTCGCCCCGGCTGGAATAGCGCGTGCGCGCATACTTGAGGGCCATTTCGCCATCGAAATGGTGCCAGCCCGGCTCGATGATGAGATGCTCTGTGCCAAGATCAGGTGTAGGATATTTGGTATCATCAACGCGTTCTTCGACATAGATTTCAATGCCGCCAATTTCGTTAATGACATTCACAAACCCATTGAAATTGAAGCGCACATAGTAATCAATGGAGATGCCAAGATTGTATTCGACCGTCTCGATAGCGAGCGCCGTGCCGCTGCCGGGATGGTTGTAGGCATCGCCGATAAAGTGCGCGGTATTGATGCGGTTCTCGGTGTAGCCGGGGATGCGTACCCAAAGGTCGCGCGGAATCGAGAGCACCCCCGCCTGCAACGTGACCGGGTCGAGGGTGAGCAACATCATCGTGTCTGTACGCCAAGGGCCTTCCTCTGTCTCACGTTGATCTATGCCCAATACTAACACCGTGAGGCGCTCGGTGCCGGTCCAGATAGGCAAGGGTTGGCCTTCTTCGTAAACGATGTTTGGGCTTTCTATAGCTTCGTTGCCGAGCGTGATGTCCGGTAGAATTTCCGAGGCAGATACGAGTTCGCGCACTTGGAAAAATACCAGTGTGCTGGCGCTTACGGTGCTGATCAAGTAAATTAGTATCATACCGAAGCGGATCAATTTATTGGCAGTTGCTCTATTCGTCATAGCTGATTACACTCAATAGGATTGCAATGTCATTAAGTTAAGACCTGGCAGGTTTCGCCCAAATTGGATTGGGTGGGATTTTACCGGTGAATAACGATTTCTTGTAAACTCAAGGCTTTGAAACCTGCCAAGTCTATGTCCTAAACGTAATGACATTGAATAGGATTATACCACAAGGAGACTTTTCACTACGAAGGGTGCAAAAATCACAGCGGCTTCTTTCTTTTGCATTCTCTGCGGTGGAAAAGTCCACCGGTGTAGCAGTTGCTACGGCGCGGGCGGGCCGATGTAATCCGCACCCAGAATGATAACGATATCATAAGCGGCGTTGGCTTCGCTGCCGCGCAGTAACGCAGTCGGCGGTAAACCCAGCACATTGAGCAATTGGGCTGCACGCACAGGCGTATCGCGGTTGAGGATGATTTGCGATGCTCCGTAAGAGTCACGGTCGGCGTTGGCATAAGCAGACACGGGAATATCCAGCCCTTGTAGATAGGCGGCGGTAGAACCGGCCAGCCCCGCGCGCGATGTGCCGTTAAGCACAGCTATCGTGGCCGCTTCTGGCGGAGCCTGTTGGAGTGGTACATCTGCAATGACGCCGTCGGTCCAGAGAATGTAATCGCGCAGCCGCCGAATTTCCTCGCGGAGTGGGATCAACACCTGTGCGCCCTGCGGCGTCACCCAGTTTTGGGTTGCCTGGCGATCAATGACCGCGAAGCGGATGTTGGGACGCTCTACCTTGATGGCGACGCCTGCCAGGGCGAGAATCTGATCCATCGCCAGATTGGTCTCCACTGAATCCTGGAACATCTGGTAGATTTCGCTGGAGCGTCCTGCGATTTGTGGTAATAGTTGCAAGCTAGTCACTCTCTCCAGCACAGCGAGGAGCACCTGTTGCTGGCGGCGGGCGCGATCAAAGTCGCTATTGCCGTGACGGGTGCGCGCATATTTCAACGCTAGTTCCCCGTTGAAGTGTTGCCAGCCGGCTTCGATATACAGCGGATCGTAACCGTAGTGGTGATCCGGGTAGAGTGGATCATTGATAGTTTCTTCAACGTAAATATCAATGCCGCCGATCATATCCACCAGCTTCTCGAAAGCATCAAAATTGACCCGCACATGGTAATTTATCGGGATGCCCAGATTGTACTCGACTGTTTCACGGGCCAGGGCGGGGCCCCCGCCGGGGTGGTTATAGAGTTCGCCCTGTACATGGGCCGTGTTGATGCGCCCGTCGCCGTAGCCCGGAATAGGGACCCAGAGGTCGCGGGGGATAGAGAGCACGCCAGCGCGCATTGTCTTAGGATCAAGTGTGAGGAGCATCATCGTATCGGTGCGCCAAGGGCCGGGTTCATCACGGCGCTGATCAATGCCGAGCAGCAATACCGTCACCGTATCTTCACTTGTCCACACCGGCAGCGGATTGCCGAAGCGGTACTCCACGTTTTGGCTGACTGTGCCGCCCGGCAGACCGGGGAAGGAGCTGTCGCCGAAAAGCGCAGCGCGTACCTGCGAGAGCAGGAGTAATCCGGCCATCACAGCAATCACCACAAGCAGTAGCAGGAGGGCCAGCGTTAACAACATCGGAACGATATTCTTGCGCTGAGCGCCTCTTAGTTTTACTGATGTCATAGCTACACATCCTCAGAGCTTTTACTTAATCAAATGAATAACGACGTTTTTTAAACTCAAGGTCTTGAAACCTGCCAAGTCTACGTCCAAAATTTAATAGCATTGTGTTTTACTTCCATTATACCAGATTCTTGACGGTTTCTTCCCACCGCGCCACTGCCGGGCCGAAATTATAGCGTGTTTCCACAAAGAGACGCCCGGCGCGGCCTAATTGTTCCCGCGCCGTCGTGTCTTTGAGCAGGCGCGTTACGGCTGCGGCAAACGTCGCCGGGTCATCAGCGATCAACAAGTGCTCGTCGGGCGTCGCCCCGACGCCGTGATTGCTTGCACTGGTCGCTACAACCGGAACGCCCATGCCTAGCGCATCAATCACTTTTTGCAGCAATCCGCCCGCTACCAACAAGGGGGCCACACATACAGCAGCGGCCTGGTACCAGGGGGCGAGGTCGTCCACAAAACCGGTGACGAACACCCGCGCGCCATCGTGCCGGGACTGGATGCTGGGCGGCGGTTGCGCGCCGACAATGTAACAACGCGCGGCAGGAACTTGCGCCAGTACCGTGGGCCATACGTCATCAAGGAACCAGGTCACGGCTTGGACGTTGTAGGCACGGGACATCGCGCCTACGAAGAGTACGTTGGGGCCGGAGGCGACAGCCGGGGCCATGTCGGGGGTAGGCTGAAAAGCCGGTGCCAGGGGGAGCAGAAGGATGGGCTTAGGCGCACAGCGTTTCGCGAGCAGGCGGCGATCGCCTTCAGAGATAGCTGCGACTAGATCGAACTGTCGGTAGAGCCAGGGTTCGAGCCACAGGAACAATGTGCGCAACAGCCGACTACGCCAGCGTGCCAGGCCGCTGTGCTGCGCGATTTCTTGCTCCATCAGGAACCAGTTGATGTCATGCGCGCGGATGGCGGTAGGGACGCCTTTGAGTCCCAGTAGCACGGCTCCGGTTTGGGCAAATTCCACATAGAGCAGATCGGGTCGGGTTTCAAGCAACGTTCGCCGTGTGGCCTGGCGCAGTAGCCAATAGCTACGCGCCATCTCTAGCGGACGTGGGCCGGACAGCGAGCGGTGATGCGGCACGGTCACGATGCGGTCGCAAAGCGTCTGGACTGCTGGTAACTGTGGGCGTTCTGTCTCGTGGATGCGTGCCACCAGCGTTAGTGTATGCCCGCGCGCGTGGAGGGCCTGCATCAGCCTGTAGACGGATTCCCCCCCCGCGTGACTCACCGTAGGGCCAGGGAATTGTTTATACACGATGAGAATATGGGTCATGCGTGGTTACATTGGGTTTTCGGGAAGTGCTATCACGAAAATTTCAGGGCGATTTTTTGCCTGTTGATAGAAGAAATCGGAAAGATTTTTCTTGACAGTGGTTTCTACATCGGTAGCCGGTGTGTTATGTGGCATCGCGTGAACTGCGCGGCGGATGAGCGGCTGCGCTTTTTCCAGTAACGCGGCGGTCACATCCGACGATGCGAAGCCATGCGAGGCTATGCGCACCCGCCCTACCAGCGCGGAGCGCGCCGGATCGTAGCGTAGCGTCACCATGCAAACGCCCGCGCTCGCCAATGATTCGCGCTCACTGATGACCTCTTGGCTGACGGCATCGCCCACCCAGGCCCCATCTACAAAGACATAGCCCCCGGGGATGCGTTCACCAATCTCCAATTTTTCCTGCGACAGGCGCAAGATGTAGCCGTTTTCCACGACCGCGATGTTCTCATGGGGAATCCCTACCTGTTGTGCCAGTTGTGCATGGTGGTGCAGGTGACGCAGTTCGCCATGGATGGGGATGAAGAACTTGGGGCGTAACATGCCCATTAGCATCTTCTGCTCTTCTTGCCCGGCATGACCGGAGACATGCACTGGCGCAAGCGGATGGTACAAGACATGCGCACCCTTCTGGAAGAGCCGGTTGATGACGCGATGCACGGTCTCTTCGTTGCCGGGAATGGTGTGCGACGAAAGCACCACCGTATCGCCGGGGGTAATGCGTAGCGAGGGATGTCTACCCATCGCTAGCCGCCCCATGATTGAAGTCGGCTCACCTTGCGCGCCTGTGCTGATGATGGCGACCTGATGCGGCGGCAGCTTGTTGATATCTTGTAATGAAAGCAGTAGATCGTCCGGTACGTTGAGGTAGCCTAACCGTCGCGCCATCTTGGTATTGTCGAGCATGGTGGTGCCGGTCACAGCTACCTTGCGCCCGAACTGCTGTGCCACGTCCATCACCTGCTGGATGCGCGAAATCAACGAGGCGAAGGTTGCCACGATGATGCGCCCTTTGGCGTTGCGGAATGCGGCCTCCAGCCCAACCGTAAGTGTGCGCTCGGAAGGCGTGGTAGCGGCGTGGTCGGAATTGGTGCTGTCGGACAGTAGCGCCAACACGCCGCGCCGGTTGAACTCGGCTAGTTTGGCGATGTCAGTAGGCCAGCCGTCTACCGGGGTCTGGTCGAGCTTGAAATCGCCGCTGTGGACTACCAACCCTACTGGGGAGGTAATTCCCAACCCTACCGCGTCGGGGATGCTATGGCATACATGGTAGGGTTCCACGATGAACGGGCCAACGTTGACCACATCACCCGGCGCAAAAGTGTTGATTTTGACCTGCTTGAAGTGCTCCGCTGGGCGCAGTTTGACTTCAATGAGGCCGCGCGTGAGTTTGGTGGCGTAAATGGGCGCGTTGAACTCGCGCAAAAAGTGCGGTAGCCCGCCGATGTGATCTTCGTGCCCGTGCGTGATGACAATGCCGCGAATCCGGTCTTCCTTGCCGCGCAAGTAGGCGTAATCGGGGATGACATAATCCACACCCGGCATATCGCTTTCGGGGAACATGATGCCTACATCAATGATGAGGATGTTGCGACCATATTCCAGGGCCATCATATTCTTGCCCACTTCGCCCAGGCCACCCAGGGGAATGATATTTAGTTTTTCCATTATGAGCCTTTCGTGAAACGTTACCCTTGCGAAGGTTTTTGAGCCTTTGTAAGGGACAGCTGTTGAATGCGATTATGGTAACACAGGTGAGGGTGTGTGTCAAACCGCAGGTAGTTTGGCATGTAGCCGCGAAATTATTTCGCGTTCAGGAAGTATACTTTGAAAGCGTTCTTATGTTCCAACGGAGAGAATTCTTCTTTACGCATTACGCTTTACGCAGTACGGATTATAAGCGGGTCAGATTTTCATCGTGCGTGGCTCATTGCGCGTGGGCAAACATGCCCGACACCTCACCGCCACAGCTCAAACGCCAGGCCCTTAACTTTGGGGCGTTGCTGGGCGCGGGCTTCGAGGAGGATGCGGCGGCCTGCGTCGCTACGGGTGTAGATGAGATAACCGCCGCCGACGTATTTCTGCCAGGCGTGGGCGAAGGCTTCGGCGCGGTCTTTGCGGCTGGCGAGCAGCTTGGGGACGGGATGGTAAGCGGGCTTGTAGAGGCCCTCATCGTGGAGCAACCGCCGCAGGAAGTACCACAGCGGGCGCAATGGCAGGCTCGGCAGCCGCGTGTCGTCGCGGTAGATGAGATACCGCTGGTCGCGTACCGGCTCGAAGAGTTCCTGATAGGTCTCGATGAACAGCGCGGCCTCTTCTGGCGAGGCGTAATCCAGCAGGACATCGTAGCTGTTATCGGGATGCTCCACCACGCGGATGTAGTCCGGCTGGAGGTGGCGGCTCACCAGTCCCAGCTCCTTGAGCGTGGCGAGCAGCGCGCGCCCCATGTCCAGAAGGATGCCATCGGTGGGCTGCTCCACCAGCAAGGTTTTGCCCAGCCGGTAGGCCGAGAGCGTGTTGAATGCCAGGGTCAACAGCAGGCCCAGCGCCAGGATGCCGCCGGAGCAGCCGCACATCACCCCCAGGAATTCCTCATCGCCGGAGGTGAAGCCTTGCAGGAAGATATACGCGGCGAGCCAGAGTGTCATCAGCAAGCCTGATACCAGCGAGGCGAGGAACGCGCGCAGCATCCGCTTGAGCGTGTGCTGCACGGTAAACACCGTGCGGATTTTGAGATCGGTGGCGTCGAGCCGGGTGGCTTTGTAGGCGAAGTTGCTGTACTCCCCGCCGATGTCCCACAAGTCGTACATCTTATCGCGCTGCTTGATCTGGCCGAGCATCTGGCGGGTGATGCCGGGGTAGTCTGCGTGCTTAAAGCCGCGCGTCGCCAGCTGGTAAGCCAACTCCGGGCTGAGGTGATTGAGGCCTTTGACGATCTGCCCGCGCAGTTCGCCCGCCAGCAGGTCGCCAGCGATGACGCTCTGCGCGTCGCGCACCAGCGCCTCGCGGCGGGAAAGCGGCACGATGCCCCAATAGCGCCCGTGGCGTGTATCCAACCGCCGCAGATCGAGATCGCCGCGCTCGAAGTGCTTGGCGACGCAAATCACGTCCCAGTTGTGCGCCACCTTGCGCGGGCAGCGCGGATCGAGCCGGATGCTGCGCCCGCGCAACTGTTGCACCGAGGTGCTCGTGGTCACGCTGGTCAGGTCAATGAGCGTGTTGAGGCTCAGCGAGTCCCACCCCTCGCCGAAGATGCCGCGCGTGCCCACCAGGCAGCGCGTGAGGCCGTCCTCGAAGAGCCGGGTCGCCAGGCGCACATAGGTGCGCGATCCCCAATCAGGGCCTTCGCCCACCACTTCCAGCACGCCCTGCATGGCGGTGGGGACTGCGCGGCACGTCGCCCGCGCCCCCTCCGCTTCTAATGCGGCGTTGCACCGCGCAATGACTTCGGCCCCGATGTCGGCATCCATTAAAAACGTGCGCCCCGTCACCAGCAGCGGCTCGAGCCTGCCCGTCTGTGGGTGGCGTACCAGGTGGTAGAAGACGCGCACCGCACTGCCCGCATCCCGATCCAGCACGTCCCCGGCGCGGCGGACGCTGCTGCTCATCTGCTCAAAATCGCTCACAACGACGGCCCGCAACTGCTGGCCGAGCGCCTCGGCCTCCAGGCTGAGGATGTGCGCCACCGCTTCGTCTTTGGATTCGGAGAAGGTGAGGATGAGGTCACCGGGGGAGCGGCTCTGGCGCAGGCCGCGCTCGGTGAGGGTGAAGCCGAACGGGAACAGGATTTGCCGCAGCCGCTTGAGCAAAACGTGATCCTGCGGCTCCGGGCTGAGCGCGAGCACGTCCAGTCCGTAGCGCTCCAGCAGGATGGCCCAATCGTCGAGCGTGATGCGCTGCTCGGCCTCGACGGGCAGGGGCAAGTCCGGCGGCAGGGGATAGGCAATGTGCAGCAGGAAGCGCAGCCCGGCCAGCGAGAAAAGCGGGTGCTGGCGCACGAACTGCTCCCAAGTGAGCGGCGTCCCGGTGGCGGTGGTGGGCTGCAACACGGCCTGGATCACCCAGCCGCGAAAGGCAGCGCTGCGCGTTAGCCCGCTGATGGCGGCCTCGAATGCCTGCTGGATGTTCTTGAGGTACGCCATCTCGCGCGGGCTGGGTTCGACAAAATACACCAAATCGCGGTAGGGGGCCAGATCGCCCTCTTTGACCACTGCGGGCGTGGGAATCTCAAAATCCACCTCCCCCAGCAGCTCCGTGTAGTTCTCATAAGCGATGTCGTCTTCGGGGCTGGGGAGCGTGGCGGTGAGGCCGATGATGCGCGGGTCGGCGATGCGGGCGATGAAGTAGCGCAGCACGATGGCCCAATAATCGAGCAGGTGATGGCACTCATCCAGCACGATGGTGCGCACGCCGTACTCCACCAGCGTCTCAATGAGCTGGCGGGCGTTGGGATGGAGGAACGGCAGGATTTCGGCCTCGCCGCTGCGGAGCAGCTCGCGCTTGATGCGCTGGTAGCGGCGGGCGAGCTCGCGCCGGTATTCTGCCGGGTTGTTCTGCGCCAGCGTGAGCAGCCGCGCCTCGGCGTCGGCAGGCTCGCGCGCCTTGCCCTCGTGGAGCAGGTCTTCGATCCACCGCTGCCGCGCCATCGCTTCAACGTGCGTTTGCGATTCGCCGGGCGTGGAGATGAGCTGGTAGGTGAAGATGTTGATGGGGGCCGTGCGGGCCGGATCGAGGCTGACGAGCGTGTGCAGGTCTTCCAGAGGCGCGTCGGCGGGGAGAAACAACGCGAGCTTGTCGCGCCACTGCTCCTGAATCGTGGTGGTGGGCGCGAAAATCACCGCGGGCGCGTTGAAGTAGCGGATGAGCTCCAGCCCCACGATGGTTTTGCCGGCGCCGGGCGGCGCGACGAGGTGGTAGCGCTGATCGCCCTGGCCCGATTCAACCTGGGCGAGGATGAGGCGCTGGTATTTGCGGAAGGGATGGCGGAAGGTCAGGTGTTGGAACATAAAAGTTATGGGGCAACAAGGTATGGATGCGTACAGCCTCCATTGGCTGAGGCTTGTAGCCTGTATGATTGGTTGCTTTTACACAATCAACCAATCGTACAGGCCATCCACGCTGAGCGTGGGGCAAACGTTGCCGCTGCAAGAGACGGTCATGGCGGCGGCGGCGAGGCCCAGGCGCACGGCTTCGGCTGGCTGGAGGTCTTCCATGAGACTGTAGGCGATGGCAGCGGTAAGCGCATCGCCGGTGCCGCTGGTGTCTATCGTCTCGACTTTGAACGCGGGTAAACGTCCGTTCTCCTCGCTGGTGGCGTAGCACAAGCCTTGCGCCCCCAGGTTGATGACGGCCAGCTGTGCGCCCAACTGCACCAGGCGGCGCGCGCCGCGCATCAGGCTTTCTTCATCGAGTAGCGCCTCGCCCAACAATGCTTCGGCCTCGAGCCGGTTGGGCGTGAGCGCGGCGAGCTCATTGATGTAGGGGTGCAGGCGCGGCGCGAGTAGCGCCGCCGTAGGATCGGCGCACACGGGGACGTGATACTCGCGGGCCAGCCGGAAGATCGTCTCCAGCGCGCGGGCGGTCAGGTTGGCATCAATGCAGATGATGTCAGCCTGTTTGAAGAGGCTGCGCTTGCGTATGAGATGCTTGGGCGTGATGGCGCGGGCTACCACCATGTCATCGAAGGCCAGGCGCAACTGCCCGTCGGCCTGGTAGAGCGCTACATAAGCCGCTGTGTGCTGGTCTTCACAGATTGCTGAGGCGGACGTGTCAATATCCAACTGCTCGAGTTCGGCCAGCAAATCTTCACCGGCGCGGTCGTTGCCCACAGCGGTGATGAGATGCACTTCGGTATCCAGCCGCGTGAGGTTTTCAGCGATGTTGCGGGCCACACCGCCGGCGCTCCACTGGATGTGCGCCGGGTTGGATTGCCCCGGCTCGACGGCCAGCGTTTGCGGCCAGACCTTGATATCAAAGCCTGCCGCGCCGATAACGATGGCGTGATGCTCGCTTTTGCTCATCTGCATACCTCCGTTACAGAATCATGCCGGCGAAGTCTCCTAGCGTGATTCTGTCATCAGTCTCGAACTCAAAGCTACGGCGTTCGCCAGGGCGGAAACGCCCATACTGATCCAGTTTGGGGACGCTTTGGGGGTCTTCACCCCAGACAGGCTTGATTAAATAGCGCCGTTTGGGAGCGGCGATTTCCAAGCTGGAACTGGCGGGCGCGGGGGGCAACTCGATCACAAAGTAGGTTTCCTCAAGTGGGGGAAGGGTGGAGCGAGGTAGCTCGATTTCGCCGGTGTCAATGGCGGTGGCGCCGCAGAATTGCAATGTGCCATTCTCGGCTGGTTCGTAGAGTGGCGCGATGTTCAAATTGCGCGTATTGATGCCTAGCATCAATAGCTCGGTCATCCAGCGGATAAGTTTTTCAATATCGGGGCTACGCGGGTGGGCGCCAAAAAAGGATTCTCGGTGACGTGCTTGTTCCAGCAATTGCGTGGCACGTCCAAAAGACTGGCTTACCTCAGCGTCTTTGTCTCTGGCGCAATGAATGATACCTTGCAGGTAGTAGCCCAGGGCTTCATTATAGCGGGCGATGGCACGGCTTTCATTGTGAAGGCTGGTCACGGCGCGGGTGAGCGTTCTAAGCGCAGTGGTATGTTGGTGGCGCGTGACATCGGCGAGATAGAGGTGTGCCAGGGCCGCGATGTACGTTTCCCCTGCGCTGCTGGCGATGCGTTCCAGGTTTTCAGCGGCCTTTTTAGCCTCTCGGCTATCGCCGCGCAGCATCTCTATGTGTAGCGCTTCGTGCAGAGTGCGGAAGGGAAGAGTTACTGCGTCAGGAAAGGCGACTAGATGCAATAGCGTGAGCTCTTCCGGGATGAAGATACGGCTCATATTGACCCTCCATGTGAGTCCCTGTGGTGCAATGCACTTGCCGATAAATTTTACAGATCAGGATTTGTGGGTGGCAGCTGCAGCTGTGGTGGGGGCGATGGCTGCTGCGTAATCTCTGTCATGGTCTTGATGATGCGCTGTAGGCCTTCAGCCTCTTTGAACATCAGCCCCCGCACGAGCGGATCCGTTTCTGCCAGCGACCGCATTGCGTCCATAAAGCGCATCATAATGATTGTCTCTTGCAGGTTGGGGTCAACCGTATCGAAATCGCGCAACCCTTCCATGATTGTAGTAACCAGGTCTGCTTGTGCGAGAACGCGGGCTTTCTTGATGGCCTCTGTGCCCAGAGCTTTGGCTTCAGCTTCTAGTTCGTGCGTAGCCATATCCCACTCGGAACGCCAGGATTCCACCCATTGTTGCGAGATCGCTTCTTCCATCGGGAGGATTGGCCCAAGCGTGACACGTAATACCCGTGCCCCTGCCTTGAGGCCATCCTCGCGCACTTGCTTTTCGATGTCTCTTTCCAACTTGGCAAAAAGCGGTTCGCCGTTATCGGCGGGGGTGAGGTACTCATCCAGTCGGTACTGTTCAATGGTGTTGCGGATGACCCCGTCAAGGATGCCGTTGGGCATGCGTGTGCTCCAATCGGTGAAGCGTTTGCCCCCCGGTTTGAGCACGACTTTTCCGGCGGTTACTTTCAACACATTATCGGCAGCCTTCTCGGTGAAGGGGTACGGATAGTCGAAAGTTTCTGTTTCTTCGGGCGGTTCTTCGCCGTTGTCGAGCCGGAAAAGAATTTCGGCATCGCAATAGATGGGGATGCCGTCACGCGAGTGCGTTTCTACATGTAGATTGCGGCGTTGTGGGCGTAAGTCTACTACATCCCATATCCGCTCGAAGGGGCCGACGCGATGCCAACCAGGGCCTAGCACGTTAATAATTGTACCCCCGCGCGCGATGACGACGGCGGTATCGTGGCCTATGCTGAGGAAGCCTGGCCCGCCCACCTTGCGCATAATTTCTGGCCCGTCCGGGTCTACTTGCCCTTCGCGTGCGCCAAGGATTGGCGCAAAAGGTGGTTCCTCTGGCAGCCCGTAGAGAATGCGAAACAATAGGCCAGACGCTCGCGTTGGTGAGTCAGCGTTTCTGTCGGCTGCCTCGGTCACGCCCAAGGTATCCTCCCAGGTGAGTGCATAAAGCTGTTGCAGATATTGGCCTAGTAACAGATGCGCTGAGAACCAGGCGAGGATCATAACCAGCATAAATGCGAAGGCTCTGCTGTTCAAAAAGGCCATTCCTAGCGTGATCAGCAAAGTGATAGGGTTGCGTGTTTCGCCATAGCGGCTTAGGGCTAGTTTTACACCGTCTAGTGATTCGGGCATCGCCACAATATATAGCACGGAAAACACTAATGTGGCAACTATTACTATCAACAAAGGGAGGGTTAAATTGTCAAGGCGGTCAGTGGTGCGGGTCATGCTTTACCCCCTTCTTCGCGTTGTTTACGTAAGGCCAGCATCCGTTGGGCTACTGTTTCTGGTAAGAGTGGTTCTACAGCTGGGTCACGAGCGATCGCGTCAAGCGTTTCTATTAAACGTACGGCACTCATCATCTTGAGCATACTGTCGCGTTTTTCGGTAGGTACATTTTCCAATTCTTGCGCATGTCTCTTGATTTGTTGTAGGATTTCCTCAAGCATTTTGCTGCGCACGCGTCCCAGCTGCGTGAGATAGGTGGCTTCTATTTGTCCTTTCCGCACGAGGCTCTCATGTGTCTTCCGGGCTTTCCAGGCGTCCATGCGCTGTTCGACGACCTTATGATCCACTGGGCTGACCTTGTTACCCATGCCACCGCCGCTCACCTCAATGCCGCTGCGTGTGGTTTGAGCTTTTGTGTAGGTCTGCATTTCCTGCCCCAATACTATGCGCAATAGTTTCGGTGATGAAGGTTCTTTGGCACCGTATAATTCATCTAGCGTATATCCGGCAATCCGTTGTTTTAGATAGGGGATCACAGTTTGCAAGGGAATGTCCTTCCATGAGCGTACCTGATGTGCGTCGAGAGGGGTGCGCCCGGTAGGGTTGACTTCTTGCGCCATAAAGGCTTTGAACGCGGCGCTCTTGTGATAGCGCCAGGATTCGCCTGGCTTTTCTGGCGGACGGACACCTCCAATAGAAAAAATTGAGGAGATAGGAACGTGAATATGGATACCGTCTTTGGTGATGGCTTCCACCTTCGGCTCCGAGCGGAATTGTTTGAACAGGTCTAGTACCTCATGCACGAGATTCGCGGAGGTGTAGCCGACAAAATGAACGCCCGGATCCATGATTGCGGCGATTTTAGAGCCATCGCGTAGAATCACGGCGTTTTCCGGTTCCGTTACTAGTAGCCCCGGTGCGATACCTAGGAACGGGTTGCCAGCGACGCGTGTTTGAGCCTCCGCATTGACAACAACGATAGAGGGCTTGGCGAAGGTTGTCCAGAAGGCCGCGAAAAGTTTGGCGATATCGCCCCGGTGCGCGCGCTGCTCTTCCGGGCTGAGCGGTAGAATTTGCGGGCCCCACAGGTATACCAAGAGCAGCATAAAGGCTGGCGGCGCGAGCATGAAGAAGAGCATCGGCAGCACGCCGATAGTGATGCGCACACCGTCTATCAAAAAGAGGGTGGCAGTTATCAATAAGGGTAGCACTAACAGGAGCAGGGCGGTAAACAGCAAAACAACGAATGGCGGGCGTACGCCCCAATACCAGAGCCAGGGCAAAAAGATGACCAGCGGCGGTACGATGATAAATAAATAGATCAACAGTCCTGGGGAAGTGGGGGGCTGATTTAGCCAGAATAGCGCCAGGAGCGGCCAGAGCAGGGGGAGTCCCATATACCAGGACGCCTTGAAGGGGCGTGACTCTGGAAATACAAATTCCCCATCGAACTTGGGCGGGTGGGCGCGCAGGTAGCGGTGGATAAAATATACGCCGATGGCGTAACCTATCAAAAACAAGAATCGTAAGAAGGTAGTCATGTTCGCTTCTCCCGTGGAATCCTGTAGCGTGTCGGCGTTTAGTCTCTGCCGTTCACAAATTCTTCCTACTCACTGTAGCACAAAATCGCAAAAAAGGGAAGTCGGATGGTGGACGGTGTGCAATAACACAGCAGGGGGCAGTTGCGCTGCCCCCTGCTGTAAACTGAAGGATTTACTGTTCGCTGTTTGTGCGATGCCGACGCATGGTCGCAAATGCCAGCATGATAATTGCCAGTCCCAATCCAATCACCGTGAATCCCTCAAGCAGGCCGGTTTGAGGTAAGCGATGATTCTCGGCTGCTTGCGGGGCAATTGCCGGCGCAGTAGGCTCAGCGGGCGCTGGTGGTGGTGGTGGTGATTCGGTTGGCGTGGTCGGCACGGCTGTTGGTGGCACGGCTGTCGGTGGCACGGCTGTCGGTGGCACGGCTGTCGGTGGCACGGCTGTCGGCGGTACGGCTGTCGGCGGTACGGCTGTTGGCGGCACGGCTGTTGGCGGCACAGCTGTCGGTGGTATGGCTGTTGGCGGCACCGGTGTGGGCGGTTCTGTCGGCGGCACGGTTGTTGGTGGTATGGCTGTTGGCAGTATGGCCGTTGGTGGTGGTGGATCTGTTGGCGGGTCTTGTGCCATAACGCTACTAACACTGGGTGTAGTAAGTATTATTAAGGTTACGGCTAATATAATGCATATTAAACTGCAAAACCTAAATTTTGTACTCATGATGGTTTCCTTTTTGCTGTGACTTTCAATGGCGTAAAATGAGTGGTAAGTAAACCTTACGCCCTATAACAGATCCTGAAATGACCAAGTCAGATCCCCTGTAAATATTATTGTCCTCGATGGCTTCTAGGATTAACCCATAGTCCTTTCCGCCTCGCCAATTAAGCCAAGTAACATCGGCTTGAACGTATACGCTATAAACTCCTGCGTTTGGGGCAGTAATGTTGAATGTGAACTGGCGCGATTCACCAGCCGCGAGGGTGTTAGGCCATACCAGGTATTCACCTCGAGTTGCGGAACAAGCTGCATCGGGACAATACCCCCCGATATGATCAAAGACCCCTGTCGGCGGGCCAGCCGGGACAAAAGAAGTGTTCTTCAAGTACAGCTCTGTGACGAAGAGCCACCAGCCGGGGTCGGTGCTTCCATCATAACGACGGTCTATATTCGAAGTACCCTGATTGGTCAATTCAATGTGAACTGCCAATGGCTCTCCGATTAGGGGATTAGCTGGCTCAAACCATAAGTTGGTAATGATGATATCCGGCCCTTGCCAGAGATTGATGTCTTCGGCAATGTTGTCATCCGGAGTGGCCTCTACTGTCTCTTCTAGCGTCGTATAACCGATTTCAACACGATTATGCACTGACAGTACCTCGGTCAGCGGGACGCTTTGTTGTAGATCTACCACAAATAGCACTTCTCCGGAAACTCCAGGTGACAGCGGCTCGCTCACTTCCAGGCGGTAACGCCCTTCCCCCAGCGGCAACCAGTTCGGGTGTTCCAAAACAGTGAGATAAGCAAGCGGGGCAATGGTCTCGGTGAGGACTACGTTATAAAGTGCAGCTTCGGAGTCTATACTGTTGGTATAGCGGATGGTATAGGTCAGTCTATCCCCGGCTGCCACCTGCGTGACCCCATCATCTTTACTGATTTGTGCATCCACCCGTGGGATAGCTGAAACGTTCAAACAGGCCAATCCCAGGTGTGGCGGCAGAATCCATTCGCCCATTTTGACCTGCACATCGTTACAGTAAACATCATTGGGGGTTCGCCGGTCTACGCTGGCACGGAAGGTCAACGTCCGCGTTTCACCAGGTGCCAAGTCGAAGCCAGACCAGACCACGCGCTCGCGTGGCCCGGGAATGACGGTAGGCTGGGGGGAGCCTAAAGCTGTTTCAAAGGTGAGCGAGTAGGGTAACGTATCGGTCACTACTACGGCGTAAGATCCCTCTGCTTCATTGTAGAGCGTCAGGGTATAGGTCACTGAATTACCGGCACGTACAGCATTAGGAGATACTTGTTTGTTCACCTGAATAGAAGGCAATCCTGAAACGTAGACAGGGGCAGTTGGGCCAGAGGGTGGAATCGTGAGGGGGACGCCGCTACTACTGCGCGCTTCGCCAATAATTTGATTGTAATAGTTGCCCGTGCGCGCATCCTCGGCAACCCGCACTTCAAAGCGTAATATCTGACGTTGCCCATTGTTTAATGTAGTCAGCGTGTCCCAGCGTAGTTCATTCCCCGCCAGTAGTTTGGGTGCCGGCCCTTCCAGCATTCTTACAAAGGTAAAATATGCCGGCAGTGTATCGGTGATGATGATGTTGCTCATCTTTTCACTGTTAGGAACACCATTGTAAAGCGTAATAGTGTAATTAACTAAATCTCCCGCATTGACCGCATTCGGGTTGGCCGTTTTGAAAAATCCTACCCCTGAAACCACTTGTACTCGCACCGTATTAGTGTAATTTTTATGATACCCTAGATTGATGGGCGCAAGGCCTGCTACTTTATTAATCTCTCCCCCTACCGATGTATAGGCGCGTGCGGTGAATTTGATGGCGATCTCGCTTAGGGCGGGAATAGTATCCAAGTGCCAGACCAAAGGGGTTGTGGCAGTAGGAGGTGGCCCACTCACCAGTGCTATAAATTCCCAGCCCGGGGGCAATACATCGGTAAGTACGACATTCGATACCGGCGCGCCGGTAAGATTGTTGGCGCGCAAGGTGTATTGCACAATGCCATAAGGCCCAACTTGAGAGGGTGAAGGTGTCTTGATAATTTCGATGCCGCGGACGACTTTGATTTTATAAGAAGAGCGGGGGATGCAGATATTCATATCATTAAGCGTGAGCACTTCAGCTGTACTGGTGTAGTCGCGTGCCCAATCATCGTTGTTGGGTTGTGGTGCGCGTAATTCCAAAATAATGTGTAGCTGGCCGGCAAGCGGTATTTCAAGGCCCTCCCAGTAATAGATAGGTGGGGCGGATGACTCAGCGGGGGGCAGGGAACTGGCGAGAAGCGTGAATATTTCTTGCGCATCGCCGGAGCCGTAGCTAGGCACGGTCCATTTCAAGTGAATGCCAGCCAAAGGAGTAACCGGATCAATCCGATTGTCCTGTAAAGTCAGGGTCAATACGAGAGTGTCATTCACTGCCACCGGCTGTGGGTGGCTCGTTTGGAGCAGATACCCTTGAGGAATAACCTCAACCATGGCTTGTTTGACGGTGTTATAGGCCCATCCCGTGTCCTGTATGTTGAATCCGAACTTGCCTTTATCTTGCCAGACTTCTCGTGAGGGATAAGAAGCATTACACCATGTAGTGCCAACACCAGAGCCGCGCACCAATACATCAAATTGTTCCGTTAGGGTTTGATTGGATGGTAATGTAAACGGCGGATCGTAGGTGATTTCGTAAACATCGTTCAGGTTACTGGCAGCCACAAAACCAGTTGGCAAGATGTCTTTGAAATCTGTAACTACATAATCCTGCGTCGAAGCGTTTTGGAGCATGGCTTGATATTGCACAATCTCTCCCTGGATAACCGTGGTTGGAGAAACGACCTTGGTGATGGGTATTTCCAGTTTGACTTCGGCGCTAGAAATAGTACACACTGAGGTTTCTGCATTGTAGCCGGAAACAACATTCTTATAACCAACCCCGGAGAGGCCTCCAGTTATGGCACTAAATGAGAAAGAGATAGATTGTCCCGCCGGAATCCCCGGCACATCATTCCAGGTTAGGACATTATCGTTTACAGCAGGTTCGCCAGGTGGAGCTGTTGAGACCATGTGTTCATAGGTGAAAAATAGGGGCAGGGTGTCGGTGATGATAAGGGGCGTTGGAATGTCAGTATCGCCCACATTTTGTAACTGAATGGTGTAAACCACCGATTCACCGGGGATTTGTGTAGTCGGGGTAACTGTTTTGGACATTTGCAATTGCGGTACGACATATAAACGTGCTAAGGCGTTATTATCATGCCCAACGTAGACGACCGGGAAAGCCGGATGTGCGGCCATTACGCCATTGAAATAACTCGCATTACGACAAGTGGTTCCGAGCGGCCCTAGTGGTACATCCGGTGGGATGAAAGCTCGAAAGATCAAAGTGATTGCTCCATTGGCCGGTAACGATAAACCCTCCCACCGCGGGCTACTGCCACCAGAGACTGGGGCTGGGCCTTGTACCATACTTGCGTAGGTTGCTCCAGAGACAATATTGAGCGTATCTGTAAACACCATATCATGGATGTCAATTTGCAGAGGGTTATAGATAGTGACCGTGTAGGTGACGATGCGGTTGGGATAGGTGTAATTCGCTTGTGCGGGTGGCGTGGACGCAGCCACTGTCTTATCAAAGGGACTAAGTACCCGCGATCTCAAATCGGATGCCAAGTTAGCTGATTTTAGCATGGTATCAGCAATTGCTAACAATTTGTTTTTAGCATTAATCAAATTGGTGGTGGGATTATAAGCTGTACCTGCCGGCACGCGAGCGGTGAAATACACATGGGTGTTTTCTCCTGGTTGCAGCGCGAAACTCTCCGGGAAAGTCCAGGTCAGCGTGTATCCGGTTGTATTATAATGTATTACCACGCCCGGCTGACTGGCGCTATAGGTTAGGTAAGTTGTTCCCTGCAGCTGAATAGGGATTTCATCCCAAACCACGAGGTTTTGAGCTGCTACGGCATCAGGGCGTTGAAAACTACCTTCAGCCGTGACATTTTGGATCTGGATAGTATAGGTCACGAGCCGGCCAACCCGGGTTTGCCCGGTCGGTGCTGCTTCGCCTACGGCGGTTTTGGTCAGTTGCAGTAATGGCCCTACCACCAATGAAGTAACAACCGGACCTTCAACATTCCCACGGCCTGGTGCTCCCGCTACGATGGAATTTTCCACATTCGACGGCCCTACACGCCCCCACGGGAGATGCCCGTTCAAAGCTGGTTGAAGTGTGATTGGGGTAGTCATTGTCAACACAATTTCCACGGATTGCCCGGCAGGAATTGGGTTGAGATGCCAGTAAGCTTCTCCCTTACGCAAGTTTACATAGGAACCATAGGTGTGATAGTTCACTGCGTCAGGTGGATTGACCGTGTAATCACCGTTATAGAGCGCTAGAATACCCCGTAACCACGTCGCTTCCCTATCCTGTGCCGACGGGATACGGGTTGTCCAGGTATCGGTCAACACCACGTTGGTCAACTCACTGTCTGAAGTGTTGGTCAATCGGATTGTGTAACGCACCGGATCTCCGGCGTAAGTGGTGTCTGGCCCTGTTTTATCAAGGATTAGCCAGGTGCTCTGGGATTCAGGATGGGGTAACGTATCAATGGGCGCGGCACTTTGGGCTGGTTGTATCAGAAGTAGCGGCAAGGCCAGTAAGAAAGCTCCCAAAATCAAGGCGAGTATAATAATGGGGAATTTTTTTGAGTAAGCGCTTATTTGGATCATGGTATGACCTCACAATCATATTACTATCAAAGGACTGATAAGTCCATTATAGTATGCAACTGGGTTAAGGTCAACAGAAGAGGCGTGTATGGGGCGTATCATTTTTCCGCAGACTGAGAACGACGAAGAGGGTACCGGGTCAAGGGAATGCCGCCAAGGATGGGCAGGCGAGTGTATGTTTCAGTAGCCGGTAGCACGGGGGGCTTTTTTGCTCTCCGCCCCCGTCCCGGGGGCGGTTGTAGCGGGAAACTATACTTTTACAGACCCTTAGTGCGGTTTGCGTGCATACACTGTAAACAAATCACCTAGATTCACATGTAAAGGGATTTGCCGTGCCTGTAGCGTGGTGACGAGCCATTCCACAGGTCGGCCCAATGGCGCAAACAATGCTGCTAACCGATTAGCCAGGTAGCCAGCGCGCAGATAACGTCCCTGTGCGCCCATCCAGGCTACCTCAAAGCTAGTTTGCTCCAGCATGGCGCGCAATGTACGGCGGGAGAAATAGTAGAGATGCATTTCCATCAGCCAGGGCCATCGTGGCCCTAGCGCTCGTGCGAATGCACTGTCCATATCAATCGTATGAACAATCAAAGCGCCGCCTGGTGTAAGAATGCGCCAGGCCTCTTGTAACGTACTCTGTGGATCTGTCAGATGCTCGATTACGTCCCAAAGTGTAATCACATCAAAGCTGTTGTCATCCAGCCCCGCAGTCTCTAGCGTGCCCGATACCATGTTCAGCCCCCGTTGGCGGGATTGCTCCACGGCCCATGCGCTTGGCTCTACGCCCCAGGCATTCCAACCGTGGCGTGTAGCGATTTCCACAAAGACGCCAGTGTAGGCCCCCACGTCTAGCAATCGGCGTTGCGCTGGCGGCCCGGTAAATCGCTCCAATGGGCGCAGGTGATGTTCAAATGTTAATACACGTCCCTCTCGCTCTTCCTGGTAGAGCGGGTCTTCTACGGCGGTGTATGTTTCTAGCACTGCCTGTGTGGAAGGGCGAGGTACAGCATAAACCAGGCCACAACGGCGACACTGTGCAATTGGCCCGTGCCGCCCATATCCATTGCTTGTGCAGGCATAAGCGCGCCAGTCGTCGTGTTCGCCGTTGGGTAGGGTGGATGGGAAACGGACAAAAGCGTCATCTGCTCCGCATAAATTGCAGCATACGCGTTCGCAGTCGCTGGCGTCGAGTGGCGAGTGGGTCATACCGGCTCTCCGCGTAAGCGTTCCCAAAACAAACGCAGCACTGTGTAGAGCGCCCGACGTACTTCGTTATTGGAGATTTTAGAGGTGCCTTGCTGGCGATTCTGAAAAACAATCGGCACCTCACCCACACGCCATTTGCGGCGTTGTACCTTATATAACATCTCAATCAAAAACGAATACCCGTTAGAGAAAATCTGTTCGAGGGCAATGGATTCTAATACCTGACGGCGATAGCAACGGAAGCCAGCTGTTGCATCGTACGCATGTAGCCCCAGGAGCGTGCGAGCCACAGTGTTCGCTCCCCAGCTGAGCAACTTGCGGAGAAACGTACACTCCACCGTCCCGCCACCACGCACATAGCGACTGCCGATGACTAGATCATAGCCTACACTAATTTTATCTACCATCGCCGGGATATAACGTGGGTGATGTGAGAAATCTGCATCCATCGTAATGACTAAATCGCTCCTCTCTGCCAATGCATACTGGAAGCCCGCAATGTAGGCGGTTCCCAGCCCCAACTTACCCGCCCGGTGGATGACATGGAGGCGTTCTGGATGTTGTCCCGCCAACGTATCTGCAATCGCGCCAGTGCCATCAGGAGAATTATCATCCACAACGATAACTTCAACTGTCACCGGTAACTCTAGGAGCAGCGTGATTAGCGCCTCCAGGTTTTCCTTCTCGTTATACGTCGGTACAATCACCGTAGTTTTCATTCTACGCACCTTTATCGGTAATTTTTCCACAAGTTATTGTACCACGATTTCGAGCGGGTCAAGGTTGCTTTTTCATGGCGTTGTTCGGGCAATTATGCTGGTAAACATCGCATCGCTGCTCCTTGAGGGCAATTGCAGCTATCAAAGGCGCGGCAGGGATTAATGCAACTTGTATACGGCGGTATCGGTTGACAAATCTTGCGAGTTGTGTATACTGCAACCTGCCTTTGGGGGGAATGAACCCTTGACCCTCAGCGACCCTGTGCTATAATAGCCGGACGCCGACGTAGCTCAAACGGCGGAGCATCCGCCTTGTAAGCGGAGGGTTGTGGGTTCAATTCCCACCGTCGGCTTTCTGGGCAGATACCCAAGCGGCCAAAGGGGGCTGACTGTAAATCAGCTGGCTAAGCCTTCGGTGGTTCGAATCCGCCTCTGCCCACCTTTTTTATGTAAGCGTGAGATGTGCGCCCATGTAGCTCAGTAGGTAGAGCACTTTCTTGGTAAGAAAGGGGTCCTCGGTTCGAATCCGAGCATGGGCTTGAGGAAGGCTCACCCTTCGTAATTTGTGATAAAGAAATAAGAGGCAATCCAATGGCAAAGAAAAAGGCGATTCGGTTAACCATTACCCTGGCCTGCACCGACTGTAAAGAGCAGAGTTACACGAGCGAGAAAAATCGGCGTAACGATCCCTCGCGCATGGAATTAAATAAGTATTGTCCGCGCTGTCGTAAGCACACGATGCACCGGGAAACCAAATAAGGATAACGCAGGCGAGTAGCTCAACTGGCAGAGCAACGGTCTCCAAAACCGTAGGTTGCGGGTTCGATTCCTGCCTCGCCTGCCTGCTAACTGCAAGACACCGTCGCCATAATGGACGGTGTCTTCAAGTGTAAGTCCAAAGTGAGGAGGGCCTGATGGCCGCCGAAGAGAAAAAAGGTAAGGAAAACTCCCTGGTTCGCTATTTCCGAGAAACTATGGCGGAACTGCGCAAGGTGCGTTGGCCTAGCCGCGAAGAAACCTGGATGTTGACCCGTGTGGTGTTGGTGGTCACGTTGGCGATGGCGGTGTTCCTGGGAGTCCTGGACTTTGTGTTCCGCCAGTTGCTCAGCGGCGTGCTGCGCGCCCAACCCCTTTACTACGGGTTGGGTGTTATTGTTATTCTGGGGCTTTCGGGCGCTGCTTATTGGATTGCCCAATCGGGTCGCGAGGTCTAATCGCGCATGACTCAAGATCATTCTGTTGACGGGCTGTCATTGCCGCTGCTCGACCCCGAAGACCTTTCGGAGTCGACGGCGGTTTTCGATAGCTTGCTCACGGCTGAAGGACTGCTGAGTCGCTTCGATTTGGATGACTCTGCCGTGCCTGAGGATGAGCCGACCGCCGAGCCGGTTGCCGAACCAGAACCAACAGTAGCGGCTGAAGATGAAGACCTGCTGCCTGATACAGATGGCGTGTCGTTGCCCGAAACTATTGAGGGTGAAACTGCTGCTGAACGGTGGGCGCGTCTCGCCAGTATGCCGCCGCAGCAAGAAGAGAAACCTGTCGCCGATGAGCGCGCTTGGTTTGTCATTCACTGCTACTCTGGTTACGAGTACAAAGTCAAGTCTAACCTGGAGCAGCGCATTGAATCTATGGATATGCAAGACTACATCTATCAAGTAGTCGTCCCTACAGTTGAAGAAATCGAAATCAAAGAAGGCAAGCGGCGCACTGTAGAACGATGTCTGTTCCCTGGGTATATTATGGTGCAAATGTTGCTCTCTGATGATTCCTGGTATGTTGTACGCAACACTCCCGGTGTGACTGGTTTTGTGGGTATGGGAAATAAGCCCATTCCCTTGCGCCAGGAACAGGTGCAAGGTATTCTCCGGCGCATGGAAGCCGCTGCGCCGCAAGTGCGGGCGACATTCAAGCCAGGGCAAAAAGTACGCATCATTGAAGGCCCGTTTGCCGATTTTATCGGTGTTGTGGATAGTATTGACGAAGAACGCACCAAGCTGCGTGCATTGGTATCCTTCTTCGGTCGGGAAACGCCTGTGGAGTTGGATTTCTTACAGGTAGAAAAAGCTTAGCGGAGTTAGCGCCTGGGGGGCGAACCCACAGAGGGAGTTGGAAGATGGCAAAAAAGAAGATTAAAGCGATTGTGACGTTGCAGATTCCGGCAGGGAAGGCAAATCCCGCACCGCCGATTGGTCCAGCATTGGCTCAGCATGGTATCAACCTGATGGGCTTCTGTAAAGAGTACAATGCTCGTACAGCACACTTGGCGGGAAACATTATCCCTGCGGAAATCACCATTTATCAGGATTCATCGTTCACTTTTTTACTAAAGACCTCGCCCACGCCGGATTTGCTGCGTAAAGCTGCCGGTGTGCCGCGAGGATCTGCTGAGCCTAACCGCGATAAGGTGGGCCGGATCACCAGCAAGCAGCTGCGCGAGATCGCTGAGACAAAGATGAAAGATCTCAACGCGAACGATATCGAAGCTGCTGAGCGGATGATTGCCGGTACTGCCCGCAGTATGGGCATCCAGGTAGTGGACTAAGTCCTGCCCTACGTGGGAGGGGAAATCCCGCAGAACCACAAGGAGGATTAGCATGGCTAGACGAGGAAAACGATATATTCAAGCGGTGGAACAGGTAGATCTGGAGAAGTCCTATAGTCCGCAAGTGGCGCTAGAACTTACCAAGAAGACCAGCTACACCAATTTTGACGGCACGGTGGAACTTCACCTGAACATGAACCTGGACCCCCGGCGCGCGGATCAGCAGATTCGTGGGGTGGTGCGGTTGCCGCATGGCTTGGGCAAGACGGTACGGGTGTTGGTCTTCGCCGCAGCCGAGGCCGAAGCGGCAGCTCGTGAGGCAGGAGCTGATTTCATTATCAACGACGATGAGGGCATTAAGAAAATTTCCGACGGCTGGACAGAGTTTGATGTTGCTATTGCTGTGCCGGAGATGATGCCTAAAGTCGGGCGGTTAGGACGTGTGTTGGGGCGGCGGGGGCTTATGCCCAATCCCAAGACCGGCACGGTTGTAGCTGCTGAAGACCTCAAGCGGGCGGTTAGCGAAGCGAAGGCCGGGCGTGTCGAGTACCGTCTGGATCGTACTGGTAATATTCACTGCGCACTTGGCAAGGTGAGTTTCCCTGTTGAGCAGCTGGTTGAAAATTTAGCTGCCATTATGGAGACTATCCGCCGGGTCAAGCCTCCTGCGGCCAAAGGTATCTATGTCAAGCGGGTCACTGTTGCTGCTACCATGGGGCCGGGCATTAAAGTGGATACTGCGCAAGCGTTAGCTCTGGAGAGCTCATTATAAGTAGATCTTAACCCATTGGGTTTGAGTCTGTCTGCCGAAGACAGCAGGTGCGCCCCCAGCGCTTAATGTCCTGCCGAGGTAAGACCGGGCTTTGTTGGCAAAGCACCTCTGTAAAGAGCCGGGCCTTACTTCGGTAGTCGAAGTAAGGCCCGTTTTGCTGTTGTAAGCCTGAATTCAGGCTGGTTGTTAATTACATAAGGAGGTGAGATAGTTGGCTATATCACGCGCTCGTAAAGAAGATCTGGTAGAGGTCTATGCTCAACAATTAGAGCGAAGCCAGGGCGCGATCCTGGCTCATTACAGCAGCCTCAGCGTGGCGCAGATGCAAGATTTGCGTCGGCGTGCGCGCGAGCAAGACAGTGAAGTTTTTGTTATCAAAAATACACTTTTGGAGCGTGTCTTGCAGGAGCATTCGCTGACCCCTCCCGTTGATTTGTTCAGCGGGCCAACGCTGGTGGCTTTCTGCTATAAGGATGCTCCCCCTGTTGCCAAACTTTTCCGCGACTACGCTAAAGAAAATGATACACGTTTCATGGTGCGTGGGGCGCTGGTGGAAGGGCATTTCTATGGGGCAGCAGATGTAGCAACGTTGGCAGATATGCCGCCGCGCGAAGTCATGTTTGCGAAACTGTTAGGTACCATCAATGCGCCCGCGACGCAGACGGTCGGGGTGGTTGCCAGCGGTATTCGGCAGGTCATGAATGTGTTGCAGGCGTATGTAGATAAGCTCGAAGGCGGTAATCAAACCGCTGAGGCCGCGGCCTGACCCGCGCGCTTGTTTCTAAATCAAACATAACTCAAAGTTCAAGGAGAAGAATTTAAAATGGCAGACCTGGAAAAACTGGTAGAGGAAATCAGCGCACTTTCTTTGATGGAAGCGGCCGATCTGGTTAAGAAACTGGAGGAGAAGCTGGGTGTGAGCGCAGCGGCTCCGGTGGCGATGATGGGCGCAATGCCCACCGCCGCTGCTCAGGTTGAGGAAGAAGAGGAAAAGACTGAGTTCGACGTCATTCTCAAGGACTTTGGCCCGAAGAAGATTGATGTCATTAAGGTTGTGCGCCAGCTTACCAGCCTGGGCTTGAAAGAGGCCAAGGATATGGTCGAAGGCGCTCCGCAGCCTGTGATGCAGGCTGTTGGTAAGGAAATCGCTGCTGAGGCGAAGGCCAAGCTCGAGGAAGTCGGCGCGGTCGTAGAGCTCAAGTAGCTCTCAGATATAGCGTTTTTGAGCAACGCCCCTTCCCCATCCGGGAAGGGGCGTTTTGTTTGTTTCAGGGTGTGTGATACGGGTCATAGCCTCAGCGGTTAGAAAAGAGTATACTGAAAGTAGACACAGGGCAATCGCCCGTTCGAATTCATACTCGATTCATATATAAGGAGGCATGTAATGGATACCCAGACTTTAGTAGGAACCCCGCTAACAGCGCCGGATGATTTCCCGGTTGTTTGGCCTGATCCCGCATTCGCTATGGGGCATTGGACGCGCGATCGCGAACACATGCCCGACCCGCTGACGCCGATGTTCTTCAGTACCGCCGGGGAGATGGGAGTCGAGAGTCGCAATCGTGTCACTGAAACTTATGATGAGGCTGTAGCGCAACGCCGTGATATTCTCATCAACAACTACATCTACACGCACATCACGCCCTACGCTGGCCCGCCGGAAGCGCTCGCCGCTCGCGCTCAACGCAATCGCGAGAAGCTCAGCACCATCAGTTTGCGTCTGGAACAGGTGTGGCGTGAGGAATGGCTACCCCGACTCGAAGCGCACTGGGATTTTTGGCACGCGTTCGATGTGCGGGGCGCATCGCGGGAAGCCTTGCTGGCACATCTAAATGAGAGCGTTTTGCGTGGCTCGCAACTGTACGAAATCCACTACCTGATGGGGTCGCCCATGTGGTTCGCCATTGACGAGTTCGAAACGCTCTACTGCGATTTGTTTCCCGATCAAACCAAACTGGACGCGCACCGCTTGCTCCAGGGCTTCGATAACAAGACGCTGGAGATTGGGCGAGCGTTGTGGCATCTGCGTGATTTGGCGCTCCAGACGCCAGATGTAGCCTTGGCGATTAATGTATTGCCGACGAAGATGCTGTGGGCCATTCTGGATAGTTTCGCAACGGGGCGGGCGTTTTTGGACGAGGTACGCGCTTTTCTGGCGGCCTACGGCGGGCGCAGCGATCTGTGGGATTGGGGCTATCCCAGTTGGCAAGATGATCCCATGCCAGTCTTCAATAATCTTAAGGCGTATCTGGCGCAGCCTGATCGGGATTTGCAGGCGGAACTGGCAGAGGCAGCGGCTGAACGGGAAGCCGCCATCGTTGAGGCACGCCGTGCTCTGGTGACCTATCCCACGCCAGTGGTGGAGCACTTCGAGCAATTGCTCCGTTCGGCGCAGCTGGCACTGGTGTTGACTGAGAATCATACTTATTACATTGACTTTAACGGCTTTGGGTGGATTCATCGCATCGTGCGGGAATTCGGCAACCGCTTTGCCGCTGCCGGGCAACTGCACCAGCCTGACGATGTGTTCTATCTGCTGCTCAACGAGCTCCGCGCGTTGGCGACCGATACGACTCTGGAATATCGTGAGCGCGCCGCTGAGCGTCTGGCCGAAGTTAAGCGTTGGGCTGCTTACGATGAACCGGGCGAACTGGGCCTTCGTCCTGCTGAGCCGCTTTACCTTTACTCACCGGACGCGCGGCGGATGCTGCGCTATGTGGGCGGCCATGTTGCCGAGATGGACCTTCCCCAGGCCGAGCCGGACACATTGGTGGGGCAGGCCGGCGCAGCGGGCAAGGTGCGCGGGCCTGCCCGTGTCATCCTCTCGTTGAACGATGCGCATCGCTTGCAACCCGGCGAAATTCTCGTGACCACGACGACCTCGCCCCCCTGGACGCCGTTGTTCCTCACCGCCGCTGCTGTCGTGACCGATATGGGGGGGCTGCTCTCGCATGGTGCGGTAGTGGCTCGTGAGTATCGCATCCCCGCCGTTGTGGGCACACGCAGCGCCACCGAAATCATCCGCGATGGTCAATGGCTGGAAGTGGACGGCAATCAGGGCGTAGTGCGGTTGTTGCGTGAGGCGTGAGGGAGAGAATGCACCCTCGCGTTTCACTCAAACATACGCTTACGATTTGTGATTTGCGATTCGCTGATTCTTTTGGAGGTGTACGATGGACATCTACTGGCTGGATAATCCCATTTGTCGCAATCCCCAACTGGTGGGCGGGAAGGCTGCTAACCTCGGACGGCTCGCGGCAACCCATCCGGTGCCACCGGGCTTTTGCCTTACCGCGACGCAAGCCGCTGAGCGTATCCCGCCTGTGCTGGCCCGGCGCTTAGGTGCGGCGTACAATCAACTCGGCGAGCGCTGCGGACATCCCGCTCCACGCGTGGCAGTGCGCTCTTCAGCGGTGGATGAAGACGGCCAGCTGGCCTCGTTCGCCGGACAACATGAGAGCTATCTCAACGTGGTCGGTGCGGAGGCGGTGGCACACGCGGTTGAGCATTGCCTGGCCTCAGCGCGGAGCGATCGTGCGCGGGTTTACCGGCATACGCATGGCCTGAGCGAGCGCACCGAGATTGCCGTACTGGTGCAACAGCTGGTGCTGGCCGATGCCTCCGCCGTCGTCTTCAGCGTTGATCCACGCACGGGCGAGCGCGAGCACATCGTCATCAACGCCACCTGGGGGTTGGGTGAGAGCCTGGTAGGCGGTACTGTCACGCCTGATCTGTACATTGTGAGCAAGCGTGACTTGAGGATCATCGCACGGCAGGTATCTGAGAAAACGGTGATGACGGTTGCATATTCCGCCGGCACGCGCGAGGTTGCCATCCCGCGTCTATTGCGCGCTCAGCCTGCGCTGGAGGACGCGCAGATTGTGGCGCTGGCACGGTTGGCCCGCTCGTTAGAAGTAGGTGAGGGCTGGCCCGTGGATCTGGAATGCGCCTATCAGCGGCGGCAGCTCTATCTCTTGCAGTGCCGTCCAATCACAACTTTGACGGGACTAGCCACACCCATCGCGGTAGACTAATGCCCTTCACGCCATTGCGCTTATGCGCTGCCATGTTATACTCAACGCATCATGCGGATAGGTTCACTTTGGATTCACCCTTATACGCTGCGTTTGAGCCTCGGTGTGTTGCTGGGGGCAGCATGGTTGATATGGCGCGCGCCGCGCTGGGGCGTCTCACGAGCCGCTATCCCGGCGTTGCTATGGATGCTTCTTGCGAGCACACTCCTCTTGGGTCGCCTGGGCTATGTGTTGGGCAATCCTCTCTACTTCTCTCAGAATCCTGGTGCGATTCTGGCGCTGGGGCGCGTGGGCGGTTTGTACGGAGGCAGCGCCTTCGTGGGTGGCTTGCTCGCGGCGATGTGGTTCGTGCGCCGCGTTCACTTACCCCTGGCCCGTTTGCTGACCTGGCTTACCCCGGCGGTCTTGCTGACAGCTGCTGGAGCCTGGTGGGGCTGTGCTGCGGCGGGGTGCGCCTGGGGGCAGGATGCGGTAACGCCCGTCTGGCTGATCGCAGAGACGCGCGATCTCTATGGCCTGCTCGCTTCGCGCTATGCGACGGCGACCTTGGGCATGGGTTGGGCCTTGCTCATGGTTGGCGCGGCGGTCGCCTTGGGCCGTTGCGGTGGTGCAGCCCTCGCGCTTTACTGGGTAGGCGAGGCGGCGTTGACTACTTTGCGCGCCGATCCTGTTCCACTCTGGGGGGCCTATCGCGTTGATACGTTGCTGTCGTTGACCCTTGCCGCATGTCTCTGGTGCGTGTTTTGGATTGGGCGACCCCAGAGAGTGGCAAGTCGTAACCATCCAATGTCATTAAGTTAAGACCTGGCAGGTTTCGCACAAATTGGGTTTCGTGTCTATTTGTTCAGTTGTTGTAACTAACCCAAGAATTCCCCGAAATTTTCCGAAAATACCCTTGAAAAACGGCCTTAAATGTGTTATGATTGCACCGTGTTTATCTAACTTATTTATAGAAGGCCCTAATGTATCCTGATAGTGAGATTCTCTTTCCACCGCGTTGCATCCCTCAGTTACGTGATTTGCGCGGTTCTAAATGGCAGCGGGTGGTGGATCGAGCCTCGTTTTTGCCGCACAATCACCCGGAAGTGTTAGCGTTTGGTTTGATGATGATCAAGCTCGGCAGCTGCCTCACGTGTGACCTGGACAGCTACCGTGCCTCGCTGGGCTGCTGTACTTGCGCTCGCCGCACCATCACCGGTTTTAAGGGCGATGATGATGAGCTGTATGAGGTCTATAACAAGGCTCTTGCCGAAGTCAATGAGCATATTAACGACCGCGCGAAACCTTTCCCGCTGCAAAAGATGCTCAATGAAAAGCTGGAAAAATCCCCTACGCGCTAGGCGCGCGTGATATGATACCCTCGTTGCGGTCTCGCCGTCGCCCCTGGCTGTGGGTGCTGTTGGGCGCTGGCTTATTCGCGCTGTTGCTGATTGCCGCCTGGTTCTGGCCTGCTCCGCGCGCGCGCATCTTTGCGCTTACCGGCGAGGAGGCGCTCCCTTCTCAAGTGCGCGGCTTCGGCCAATGGCTCCTAAATCCCCTCCGCCCGCTGCCCAACACAGCGGATGCTGTTCCCATCGCCTATGCTGATCTGTCCCCCTTTGGCGTCAACACCTTTCTGGAGCAAGAGGTCGAACTCGTCAAGCGCGAACAGACCGTCCAGATGATTGCGGATGCCGGGTTCGCGTGGATTCGCCAATCGTTCCCCTGGTACGATCTGGAAATCCATGGCAAGGATGATTATGAGGATCGCCGCTGGGAACCTTACCGTTCCGCGTGGGACAAATACGATACCATTGTCGCTCTGGCTGAGCAGTACGAGCTGGGCATCATCGCGCGGCTGGAAGCCCCGCCCGCCTGGACTCGTGCCGATGGCACAGCGCGCGGCGCGTTCGCGCCCCCCGATGATCTCACCGACTACGGCGATTATGTCGCGGCGGTGGCGGCTCGCTATCGGGGTCGCATCCGCTTCTACCAAATCTGGAACGAACCGAACATCTACCCTGAGTGGGGCAACCAGCCGGTGGATCCGGTCGCCTATACCGAGATGCTCTGCCTGGCTTACCGCCGCATCAAGGCCGCTGACCCCGACGCGGTCATCATCACCGGCGCGCTGGCCCCCACCGCCGAGCTCGGTTCGTGGAACCCCGCCTACGAGGGCAACAATCTCATGGACACGGTCTTCCTCCAACGTATGTATGACGCGGGCGCGGGCGACTGCTTCGACATCCTCGCGGTCAACGCCTATATGCTGCGCTCCGGTCCAACCGACCGGCGGATGCGCCCTGACCTCATCAACTTTGCCCGCCCCGTCTGGGTGCGCGATGTGATGGTCGCCAATGGTGACGCCACCAAGCCTGTATGGATCAGTGAGATGAACAGCAACGCCGTTCCTGATGGGCTGCCCGACACCTACGGGCGGGTGACGCTGGAGCAGCAGGCGCGCTATGCCGTGCTGGCCTACGAGCGCATCCAGCGGGAGTGGCCCTGGGCGGGCGTGACGACGGTCTGGTTCTTCAAGCGCGCCACCGATGCCGAGCTTGACCAGCCGATGTACTACTTCCGCATGGTGGAGCCGGATTTCACGCCCCTGCCGCTGTATACTGCGCTGCACGATTACCTCACCACGCTTGAGCCGACGCTCTACCCCGGCGCGCATCAGGCGACAGCCTGGCAGCTAGCGTATACAGGCGCTTGGGATACGGTCGCCGATCCCGTCGCCGAGCTGGGCAGCTATCGTCGCGCGCTCCAGCCGGGCGCGAGCGTGGCCCTGCGCTGGGAGGGTCGCGCGCTCACATTGCATCCTGGCCCTGGTGCCGGTACAATTGCGGTAACTGTGGCGGATGGCGCACCGCGCACCATCGCCCTGGATGGCCGCCCGGTCGTCGTGGCGCGCGCGCTCTTGCCGGGCGCGCAGCACCTCACCCTCACTGCGCAGCATGGCGACGTGACCCTCGACGCCTTCCACGTGGATTGATTTACGGAGCTGCGTGGGCCATCATCTAACATGATCCAGGCTCATACAAAAAAGATGGATAGAAACTTTAAGCGCGCTGCGCAACTCGCAATCGCCCCCGGGAGATTGGCCGCCAATGGGGCGTGTGTTGCGCTATGCCTGCTGGCTTTTACACTCTACACTTACCGGCTCGATGTAAAACCCTTATGGTGGGATGAGGGTTTCAGTATCTATGTAGCGCAGTTGCCGCTAGGCGATCTCTTAAGCGCCACCGCTGCCGATGTCCACCCGCCCGTGTATTATGTGTTGCTCAATGGTTGGATGGCAATGGCTGGCGCATCGCCGTTTAGCACACGCTTCTTCTCTGTCCTGACGGGTATGCTGACGATCCCCTTGCTCTATGTGACTGCGCAACGTTTGGATGGCAAACGCGCCGGGATGCTGGCCGCCACATTGAGCGCCGTGGCCCCATTTGTGTTCTACTATGACCGCGAGATTCGCATGTACAGTTTGGGGATACTGCTAGCAATGCTCGCCACCTATGCCTTTCTGCGTATCTTGACGGATTTGCAGACAGCGCGTATCTGGTGGCTGGTGTACCTGCTCAGCATCAGCCTGGGGGTGAGTACACAGTACGTTTTTGCGTTGCTCCCTATGGCCCACGCTGCGGCTTTGCTGCTAACTTACCGGCAGTCATCCACTATCTTGAAGCGCTGGCTGATTGCAATGCTGCTCGCAGGTGTGCTTCTGGCACCCTGGCTGCTCTATGCCGGTTCACAACTGCGCTCATTGCAAGCCGAGCGCGTGAATCCACTCCCCAATTTACAAGTTCTAGGAGATATGCTGCCCGTTTTCCAGCAGATTGTCATTGGGACTGCGAGCGGCAATGCGAGCGCCCCAATAGCTACACTCGCGTTGACGCTGCTCGCTTTCTTAGGTGGGGCGACGCTGTTCAAACGCCATCATACAGCCGCCGTCGCGCTTGCACTTGGCGCGCTAGGCGCGGTGCTGCTCATCGCACTTGTGCAGTATGCGCCTGATGAAGACCTCATGCGCGGGATCAAGCTCGCGTTTCCGGGCGTCCCCTTATGGCTACTGTTGACGGCATTAGGGACCTCTTATGTCCTCCGTAGATGGCCTTGGGCCGGCCTGGCCGCAGTGCTCTTGATCATCACCAGCACCGGGCATACTATAGCCCGCTCTTATCATGGGCCGGTTGATGCGGATGAGGACTATCGCCCGCTCATTGCTGAAGTCCAGGCACTGGCTCAACCCAACGACGCTCTGCTGGCGACCTACGTCTGGCAAGATGGCTATTTTGCGAGCTACGCGCCACATCTGCCGGTGGTGTTTTATCGTAACACCTATGACCCCGCAACTGTCTCTGAGCTACTTGGCGACATATTCGATTCACATGAACGGCTTTGGGTAGTCAACTATTTTGCCGATGTGCATGACACCGGCAATCCCTTTAATGAATGGCTCAATCGGTACGCGGTGTTTGTATTTGATACCTGGTATGGCGATTCACAACTGGCCTTATTCGTGCGCGCGCGTGAGCTGCCCCTGGTTTGGTCGGCTCACGCAGTTTACGAAGATCAGGTTGCATTGGATTATGTATCGCCTATTACTTCGCTCCAACCAGGCGAGGTGCTCAGCCTGGACTTGCGCTGGCATATCAGCGCGCCCCACGAACGCGCCTACAAAGCCTTTGTGCATCTGGGATGTCCAGACACTCTGCCACTTGCGCAGAGCGACGCTGATATAACTTTGTATCTTGCCCCAAATGACGGGGACGCCTCTGTGTCGGTGCTTCAGCGGCATGCGTTGCTAATCCCGCTTGACACGCTCCCAGGAGAATACCGGCTCTATGTAGGCGTGTATAATCCCGTGGATAACACACGCCTCAACGTTTTATCGCCGACTGGATGTGATGATTTAGACAGATTCTGCATTAGTACCGTTGAAATCATGCCCTGCCCATAAAGCTTGTGGGGGACAAACTACGTTGTCTGCAAGTTCTCCCGCTGATTCGCCCTCTGTTCTGTTTGGGGTATAATGAGGCGCTAGACCATTGCCGTTCAGGCAAAAACGGCTAGCTTAATCCAAGTTGCTACCGGTTCGTCAGAATGCTGATAAGACATGGATTTGCTTGGATTTTACGGATAAGAACCGGAAAAATCCGTTTTATCCGTAAAATCTGTGTCTTATATCTCCGAATCAACCCAGTGGGTCAAATATACCAAAACATGATATGCCATCAGGACAGGAGATGATGAGACTTCGTTACCAACATTTCGAGATGTTAGGATGCCTCAAGAGAAAGAACTGAAATGATACGTAAACTCGTACTCTATAGTGATCAAGTGATCCCAGAAAATGCAAAGATTGACCGCCGATTAGCCTCTCTGATAGGCAAACAAAATCCAATAATCGGCTATATACCATCATCAAGTGATCCCGAACGAATCTGGTTTAAGCAAAAACAAGTATATTATGAAACACTAGGACTCAATTTGTCGGTGTATTTTGAGATTGATGTGAACTATGAACCAAGCATGTTCCATTCGTTATTGAGGTGCGATGCGATTCATCTCTCAGGGGGAAATACGTATCATTTTCTCTATTGGTTACGAGTCAGAGGCTTGATCGTCCCGTTACAAGAGTATGTAGCGAATGGAGGAACATTGATTGGAACAAGTGCCGGTGCGATCTTGATGACACCGGAGATCGGCACGGCTCGTTTATGTGGCGATGCGCCCCTGACAGGCGAGGAGATGACCGATAGCAGCGCATTGGGATTGGTGGATTTTGCGTTTTTACCGCATCTTAATGACGTGGAGGCTGCGACGAATGTATTAGAAGAATATTCACAGAACTATCAGCGGGTGATTTACGGTTGCCCGGATGGGGATGGGATCATTGTCAATGGTGAACACATAGAATATTTGGGGAATATTCAAAAGGCCGTAAGCGGTAGTTTGGTGCGGGTATAATCTCACGAGAATTATGCCCAACAATGGCTTGCTCTTCCCCCGTGTTCAGCTGCGCTCGCCTTTTTCGCCCGATGAAATTTGGCGTTAGGCGGCGCAAAATAAGTGTCACTGAAGATAAGGCGATTCCAGGAAAATAATCATCCCAAAAACTGCTTGTTCCCCTACGAATTCCGGTGATTTTGGGACGATTTAAATCCTGGAACTGCCTAAGCACCAGCGAGCAATTGCTTGTATGTTACGCCGTTTTCATTTGAAACTGGTCTTGTACGTTTTATCTGCCATCTGCTCAATTGTTATCTTGCTAACCCTGGGCGTTTCGTACATTCAAGCAGTTTATCTGACTACGCCAGTAAGAAATCAAAACATTGGCATACCTGTTGGACTCTCCTACCAGGATATCACTTTAACAACGGCTGATGGTCTCAAAATATCAGGGTGGTACATCGCCGGAACACGCCCCGATGCAATTGTCCTGGTACATGGAATTCATGCTAATCGGACATACTTATTGCCGCAAGCACGTCTTTTATCTGAGGCCGGATACCATGTATTGCTGATTGATTTGCGAGGTCACGGCAACAGCGAAGGCAACCTAATGACTTACGGATATAGTGAGGCCTTAGATGTAGCAGCGACCATAGATTATGCTCTTGTGTTGCCGGAAGTAGAGCAAATAGCAGTTGTGGGACATTCATTGGGTGCAGCTGCGGCAGTTCGGGCTGCTGCCACAGATGACCGTGTGAAAGCCATCGTTATTCAAAGCAGTTACAGCAGCCTCTCGCAAGCAATTGATGATAGTTTTGAGGTTTTTTCAATATTTCCCAAATGGCCGTTTGCCCCGCTCATTGTCTCTTTGGCGGAGCTCAGAACCGGGTTTGAAATAGGACAAGTTAGCTCGTGTTACGATTTAGCCACCATGTTGCCCCCGCCCGGTTTTCATTATTCATAGCGCGGATGATAATATCTTTCCCCTACATCATCATGCGCAACAGATGTATGCGGCAGCGAATGGCATAAAGGAACTTTGGATTGTGGAGGGGGTGCCTCATATCAATCCTATTGTGGGGAACGAAGCAGAGTACAAAAGGAAGATACTACTTTTTCTTGACTCAGCATTGGCTCAATAAGGATATTTTTTTTGGAAACTGAAGACGCGGAGTGCGAGTTTTGGGCCAGGCACGACTCAACCGAGTATGTAGCTCGCTTATTCATGGATCGTTGCGCCTGAACCAAGCAATAGAGATAGGTATGCCTAAAAAACTTAGCGGATGTTTGATAGCCTTAGCTATTTTCATTGTGGGTGTCATTGTCATATATAACGGCGCGCGGTGGAGTTATTACCAGGGCTGGTGGGGGCGCGATAACCCGGTGGCGCGCTATCTCTGGCTCTGCGATGCGCCGCCGGACTTCGAGCAGACGCTCTATCCGGCGAATGTGGAAATCCTCGTGCCCGCGTGCGAGAATCTGGTGCGAGTATCGCATCGGCCTACTTACTTTACTTCGGATAAGCAGTATTTACATGTAGATCATTATCTGGAAGGCGGCTATTGGTTGGAGATCGCTACAGGCAAGATCACGACAACTCGACCACTTCATGTGCAGTATGCAACGGGTTGGCAACGCGAATCCGGAGAGCGCGTGGATTGGTGGTTCAATCTGGATTCCCGAGAAGTCATTACAACTTCGCCTGGAAGTGTAGTGACGCTTGCTGAATGTGGGATGGATTATGATTTTTGGGAGGGGCTATTCTCGCCAGATGGGCGGTGGATTGCCCGGTTCGATGGTATCTACGATGCTGCGAGTGGGGAAAATCTATTAGATTATGGTCTGGGGTACGTTCCGGGGCAGGGTCAAACCTTGAGCAGTTTTTATCCCTGCGCCTGGTTGCCTGATAATCAAGGGCTAATCCTGACGCCTGGTAGCGTGTGGGGATTGGAATTGTTAATTTTCTCGCAGTATGGTGAATACTTGCCTGGAACCAACTACCCGGTGCCGCAACCAGTGCTGAAGTTCACCCTGCCGGAAGCCTACCGGTAAGCGCAGCGCATGAACGTTGCGCGCCATTCACCATTCGCCATTCGCCATTCGCCATTTTGAAAGGAGAAACCTATGTCCCCGAAATTACGCAGTTGTTTGACCTACACCGTGGCGGCCGTGGGCGTGGTGGCGCTGGCGGGCTGGTTGCTCTACCACGGCGCGCGGTGGAGTTATTACCAGGGCTGGTGGGGGCGCGATAACCCGGTGGCGCGCTATCTCTGGCTCTGCGATGCGCCGCCGGACTTCGAGCAGACGCTCTATCCGGCGAATGTGGAAATCCTCGTGCCCGCGTGCGAGAATCTGGTGCGAGTATCGCATCGGCCCACTTACTTTACTTCGGATAAAGCATATCTGCGCGTAGATCATGATCAGGAAAGAAGTGGTTACTGGCTCGAAATTGCTACAGGACAAATCCTATCAACGCGCCCACCCAATGTGCAATATGTTACCCGGTATAATCTGGACGAAAACAATCAGCGCATCACGATTTGGATTGACCTTGACACACGAGAGGTCATTACTACGCATCCTGGCAGCGTAACCTTAGAAGAATGCGGGCGAGATTACAATTTTAGAGAAGGACTATTCTCGGCAGATGGGCGGCGGATTGCCCGATTCGATGGTATTTATGATGCCATGAGTGGCGAAAAGTTGTTAAACTATGGTTTAGGGTATGATTTACCCTATTCGCAACCTTCTATCCACTACTTTAGGCCGTGCCTATGGTTACCAGAGAATCAAGGGCTGATCCTGGTACCTGGTAGCGTGTGGGGGCTGGAATTGTTAATTTTCTCGCAGTATGGTGAATACTTGCCTGGAACCAACTACCCGGTGCCGCAACCAGTGCTGAAGTTCACCCTGCCGGAAACCTACCGGTAGTTTAGTAACAACAGAGGGTAATCATGTTATACAAATTCATACTCATCTTGTGCTTGTGCTCGTTTTTATCATCTACGCCGGTGTTGGCGCAGCCGGGGGCGGTGTCCCCTGCGCGCGTTGATCCCCCACCCAATTGTGAGATTCCAGAAGGCGCCGGGAGGCTTTTTGCTGAACCGTGGGGCCTGGCGCGCGTTTTGCCCCATTCGCGCTATCCCTGGGCTATCACCAGTGGGGATTGGCTGATCTCTACCGCAAGCGAGTTGCATCAGCAAGGCAACAACGTTGGGCGCAATATTGCCTATGAGACCGCGCGTGATATTGGCGATGGCGTGATCGCCGGGTGTATGCGGTTCACCTCGGATATCAATGGGGTCGTGCCCGGCGGGATTGTGTTTCGCTACCAAGATGCCAACAACGGCTATGGCGTCGGGTTTGCCCGGATCAATGGGCAGGTGGTCTTTGCCATCGGGCGCAGTGTGCTCGGTATGCCCCAGGTGTTAGCGGCAGTCTCCGGGTATGATCCAACCGAGACCCATCATGTCAAAATCGTGCTGCGTGGCGCCCGGATCCGGGTATATCTGGATGGGGCCGCCACGCCGGTCTTCGATATTCGGGATGCCGCGTTTACCTCGGGCAAAATCGGCTACATCACTTATAGTTCCACGGCCGTTTTCGGCCCGCTATGGGCAGACCTGGATTGCAGCGCATTCGAAGGTGATTTGTCGCCGATTGGGCAGGCGGTGTTAGGCGCACTGGAAACCCCGGCCTTCTGCAGCAACCAGTATCAGGATTTGACCATGATTCAGGACATGAACTCAGGGCAGGCTGCCTTTGCAAGGATGGCCGCGGCGATTGCCAATGCGCAGTATGAGGTGAACCTGGCAACGCTGAGTTGGCATATATCTGATAAGAAAGATATACATGCTGGCAACATCATCTTGCAAGGAACTGACCCTTACAACAGTGGCCTCAAGGAACTCTACCGGCGGGTGGCACAGAATCCCCAACAGTACCTGGAAGGCATGCGTGTGCGCATCCTGATTGGCGGCACGGGCATGATATTGGGCCAGACACACAACGAGGTATTGCAAGCGCTGTCCACCATCACCAATACGGCATCCAGCACCACGGTTGGGATTCCGGTGTATCAAGAATTTCAGGCGGGGGCGGATACCATCACCTGGCAGATCGAAGTGGCGACTTTTCGGAATGAGTTTTGGTCTTTCCAGTATAGCCACGCGAAGCTGTTGGTGGTGGATGGGCGTACCGTCATTGCCGGCGGTTACAATGTTCATAACTATTATACTGAAATTGAGGACGAGGTACGCCCAGATATGGGATTGCAGGTGCGCGGCATGGCCGGTTTCGAGGCGTTGACGGCGTTCGACACGCTCTGGCGGGACGCTCGCATCCGGTCTGCCGTCCCAGGGCCGGCGTTCGATCCGCACCTGCCCTATCCCTACGCGATTGCTCATGCGCCACAAATCTGGAGCCACCAGGTCGCCACCGGCACCGCCGTGTTCTCCCTCTACCGGGATCGCCGAGACAAGACTTCGGATAATGCCATCCTCGCGGCTTTGAACGCCGCCAGCGCCACCATTGATTTGACACAAACCTCGTTCACCAGCGATGTATTCGGAACAAAATTGCCATTCGAACCCGCTTTAGAAACGGCCATCCGTGATCGCAACGTCACCGTGCGGCTGTTGATGGGATCGGGTGAGGATATCCATAGGTTGACACTAGATGGCAATCGCCGGGTCACCTTGCGTTTGTGGAAAGCTCTCGGCAGTGCTGCGGATAAGTTTCAAGTGCAGATGTATGCCACCGGCGCAAGTGGCAATACGCACGCGAAGGCCCTCGCCATTGATGGACAGTTCTTGATTGTGGGGAGCCAAAATTGGGATCATGCCGCCTGGGGCAGCGGTGGGGTTGATCTGGCTGAGTACAATCTGGGCCTGGATGGGGGCCTGATGGGAACGCATCCCGCCATTCAGTCCTACCAGACTTATTTCGAGCAAGAATGGACTTCTCTACGGACTATCACCCCTACCTGGCTATTGGCGGGAGCTGATCTGTCCGCCGCCGTAGCCCAAGCGGCACCGGGCGCCGTTATCTGGTTGGATGACGCGGCGTTCTCGACCTCAGCCACCCTCATCATAGATAAACCCCTGACGCTGGTGGGTGGTAGCGGCTTGAGCACCACGCTGGCGGCGACTGGGCCTGGCCCTGCTGTGCGCATCACTTCAGGGAATGTCACCCTCGTGGGGCTGGCGCTGACCAACAGCCAGGGCTACGCGCTAGAAATCGGCGCTGGTTCGGGAACGCCTTTGGATAATCTCTATATCGGCGGCGTGCTCTTTGCCGATAATGCCCAGGGCGGGGTCAACATCAATGTGGCTGCGGGTACGCCGCTAACGTATACGCTGGAAAACAACACTTTCGTGGGCGGGACGGTCGGGATAGATTTGAGCGGCGGCGGGGCTGCTGGCGGGGCGCGGCTGATACGCAACAATCTGTTCTCCGGGCAAACCGTAGCGCCGGTGCGGCTCAACACGCCGGATGATGGCGGCGTGCAGTATACTTACAACTTGTTCGATCAATGCATCCGGGCTGTTGGCGGCGTATGCCCGGAAGACTGGTTGGTCAGCGCGACCCCGTTCACGCCCACCGCTTCACACAACCTTATCAACCTCGATTCGCGCTTTCACGCTGCCGCGAGCGGCGACTACACTCTGGCCGCAGATTCCCCGGCGCTGGATGCTGGCGACCCGGCCGCCACCACGCCTTACGATACGGATGATGACGGCGACGGGATGATCCGCAGCAATATCGGTGCGCTAGGGCGCGCGTACCCGCTTGCGCCAACGGGCTATGTGGCTTTGCAAGCCCCGGCCGCGGGCGCCACGGTGAATCGCGCCCCGGCTTTACAGTGGCAGTGGGTACATCCCATCAGCAGTACCCAGCCGTTGACGCCCACGAGTTACCGGGTGCAAGTAGCGGCTAACGGACAATTCCTCACGCCGTTGGTGGATACCCTGGTCTCGGATTACGCATATCCATTCGCTGTCCCGCACATCGGGAGCTACTACTGGCGGGTTGGATTTACAGACCCCGCGCTGCAAAACATTTGGACGCCGGCGCGGCAGTTCATCACGGGGTATTCCATTTACTTGCCGGTCGTGTTGCGCTATAGTGCGCGCTAATCATTGCCCCCGCCACTGCTATGCGTGGCCTGCTGGCAACGTGCATTACCGGGTATTTTTTATCGAAGGTGCAGCGTGTCGCAGATACGACGTGGCTCAATGTGTCCAATAGACATTAGCGGAAATAAAACGCCGCTGTGGAAAGTATGTCAGATTCATCACGGAGGGCACAGAGAATTTACCAAAATAAAAAAACTCCGTGATCTCTGTGGTAAAAAACTCTCCCGCTACTTTCAAGTGCTATTCCTGATTTTGCTACCGTACACTTCAGAATTTTGCCACGAATTTACTCGAATTAGCACGAAAGCAATAAGAAAATTCGTAGAATTCGTGTTAATTCGTGGCTAAAAGTGCGTGCGGCTGAGAAATGTACGGTAGAAAATTCCTGATAAGCTCTATTGATAAAAATGTTATTGCAAGAACGTATAGAACAAGAATTACGCCCTAGCTATCCCGTAACGCCGCGCGCGTTACACAGTCAAGAAGGTGACAGACAGTGACGGAAAACGACATCGGCAACATTCAAACCGTAGACATCGAACGCGAGATGCGCACAGCGTATCTCGATTACGCCATGAGCGTGATTGTGGCGCGCGCGCTGCCCGATGCACGCGATGGCCTCAAGCCCGTGCAACGCCGCATCCTCTACGCCATGTACGATATGGGCATTCGGGCCTCTACGCCCTACAAGAAATCCGCCCGTATCGTCGGTGAGGTGCTGGGTAAGTACCACCCGCACGGCGATTCAGCTGTGTACGAGGCGATGGCGCGGCTGGCGCAGGATTTCTCCGTGCGCTATATGCTGGTAGATGGGCAGGGTAACTTCGGCTCCATTGATGGCGATTCCCCGGCGGCGATGCGGTACACCGAGGCCCGCCTCTCGCCTATTGCCATGGAAATGCTCGTGGACATCGAGAAGGATACCGTAGATTGGGTGGACAACTTCGATGGCTCGCTGCAAGAGCCACAAGTGCTGCCCGCCCGCCTGCCCAACCTGCTCGTCAACGGCGCATCGGGCATTGCGGTGGGGATGGCGACTAATATCCCCCCGCATAATCTGGGCGAGATTAGCGATGCGCTGCTCTATCTGCTCGACAACTGGGAGCAGCAAGAAGAGATCGGCGTGGATCGGCTGATGGAATTCATCCAGGGGCCGGATTTCCCCACTGGCGGGTTGATTCTGGGCAAGGAAGGCATCGCTCAGGCGTATGCTACGGGGCGCGGCAAGCTCACCGTGCGCGCCGTCGCCAATATCGAAGAGATGCGCGGCAGTCGCCACCGCATCGTCATCACCGAAATTCCCTATCAGGTCAACAAATCTAGCCTACTGGAGCGCATTGCCGAACTGGCGCGTTCAGGCAAATTGGATGAGATCAGCGATTTGCGTGACGAGTCCGACAAGCGTGGCATGAGCATCATCGTGGAGCTCAAACGCGGCGCGCAACCGCAGAAGGCGCTCAACCGGCTCTACAAGCATACCCCGCTGCAAGGCACCTTCGGCGTGCAATTGCTCTCGCTGGTGGAGGGCGTCCCGCGTGTGTTGCCGCTCAAGCGGCTGTTGCTGATCTTCCTGGAGCATCGCATTGATATCATCGTGCGCCGCTCGCGCTACGAGCTGATGAAGGCTCGCGAGCGCGCCCACATCGTCGAAGGGCTGCTCATTGCTCTGGATCACCTCGACGCAGTTATCAAAACCATCCGCGAATCGCCGGACGTGGATACCGCCCGCGTGCGGCTCGTGGAGTGCTTCGGGCTAACCGAGCTCCAGGCGCAGGCGATTTTGGACATGCAGCTCCGGCGCCTCACCGGGCTGGAGCGCCAGAAGTTACTGGATGAATACGAAGCGCTGCTCAAGCAAATCGCCTATCTCGAAGATCTGCTCGCCTCGCCGGTGCGCCAGCGCGGCGTGATCCGCGAAGATCTGGCCGCGCTGCGCGAGAAGTACGCCGACCGGCGGCGCACGCAAATCATCCCGCAGGCCAATGGCGATTTCAATGAAATGGACTTCGTTCACCAGGAGCGGGTGCTCATCACCATCACCCAGCGCGGCTACATCAAGCGCGTGCCGGCGGCCACCTACCGCGCGCAGGGCCGCGGCGGTAAGGGTATCATCGGCATGGCGACCCGCGACGAGGACGAAATCATCTACCTGCTCTCCGCCAGCACGCTCGACACACTGCTCTTCTTCACCGATAGCGGCAAGGTGTACCAGGAAAAGGTCTACCAGATCCCCGAAGCCGATCGCACGGCCAAAGGCTCGCTGATCGCCGGGATTCTGGCGCTGGATGCCTCCGAGCGGGTGACGGCGGTGGTGGCCGTGCCAGATTTTGCCGATGCGCGCTATCTGACGATGGCGACCCGCAACGGGCAGATCAAGCGCGTGGCGCTCAGCGAGTACAACGCGGTGCGTCCCAGCGGGCTGATCGCGTTGCGGTTGGATGAGGGGGACGCGCTGAACTGGGTGCGCCTGACGCAGGGCCAGGATGATTTGTTGCTCGTTACAGAGCAAGGGCAGGCCATCCGCTTCAACGAGAGCCAGGTGCGGCCCACCGGGCGCATCGCGGGTGGCGTGCGGGCGATTCAACTCCGGGCCGGCGATCATGTGACCAGCATGGAAGTGGTGAAAGAGGCCAGCTATGTCTTCATCGCTACCGTGAGCGGCTATGGACGCTGCACCGAGCTGGCCGAGTTCGGCACGCAGGGACGCGGCGGCAAGGGGATGCGCGCGTACAAAGTCATAGAACGCACCGGCCCGGTCACATCCGCGCGGGTGGTGCAGGATAGCGACGAGGTGACGATGATCTCCGAGAGCGGCATCATGCTCCGCACCCGCGTCGCCGACATCCCCAAGATGGGACGCTACACGCAGGGTGTCCGCATGATGGATCTCAAAGGCAGCGACCGTGTCGCATCCGTCGCCCGCCTGGATCACGAAGAGACGGCGTCTGCTGAAACGTGAAAAAGTTCTTGCTCGTTTGAACCTGGACAGTCATAACGGACATAAGTCATCCAGTCGTGAGGGAGTCGGAAAAAACGCACCGTAGAGGGCAGCATTGGCGCATTTTGACGAGTTCCCATGTGACTATGCCACACCAACGATAACGAAAATTCGGGGAACTAGCGTCCCTCTCAGAGTCAGAGTGCTCAGAGCGGCTCGGTATATCCGCGACGGGGAAAATTTTGAGATTCGCCATTTTCCGAGGAATTTCTCATGAATTGGTGGTTCACCAGCGATTGGATGAAAATGTAGCGCGAACTGTCAGCGCATAGATGCGCCGTTCGCGCGCGAAGCAGACGCTTTGCGTTACGCCTATTTTCAGAGGTGGAAGGTACCCTATGAAAACAGCATCTTTTTTGTTCAAAGCTAGCAGTGTATTGTTGCTGTTGATGCTAGGAATAGCAGTCACCAGACAACCAGAAACATCAGCAGCGCAGCTAGCCCAGGTGTGGTATGTATCGCCAAGCGGGAATGATGCTAACAGTTGTCTGACGCCAACCGAAACATGCGCCACAATTCAAGCAACGCTTAACAAAGCCAATGCTGGTGATATGATACTCGTTACCGCGGGTGAATATCCGGCTGACCAGGCTCGAGGCATTTCCATTACAAAGGCAATTACCCTTTCTGGTGGCTGGAATGCCTCTTTTACGCGTCAGGATGGGATGACTATTCTCAATGGAAATCCTCCGCCCCCTCATGCTACTGGTATCACCATCAAAGTAAACATCAACAATAGCGAAGTTAGAATTGATCATTTCTCTATTGAAAATTTCTCTGCTGAAGGAATATACCACTTAGGCTCACTCACTGGCGAAACAACTATCAACCACTGTGTTATTCGTAGAAATAGCGGAGGGGGCATTTACAACAGTGGTGGGAAGATAACCATCAACAACAGTGCTATTCTTGATAACATTGTTACTGGTGGTATTTATAGTTATAGTGGCATGCTTGTTATTAATAACAGTACCATCAGTGGCAATCAAGCGAGTCATGGTGGAGGAATAAGCTCATATCACGCGACAGTCTGGATCAACAATAGCACCATTACCCAAAACCGCGCTTTTCAATCCAGTGGCGGTGGCATTGCTACTGGATTTGGTAGTACAACTACCATCAGAAATTCTATTTTAGCCAATAATGATGCCTATGGAAGTGGTAAGGATTGCGCTGGTGATATCAATAGCGCCGGATATAATATTTTTGGCGACCCCTCAGGGTGCAATCTCAGCTTAAGTACCGGCGATCGCACTAATGTCAATCCACTTTTGGGCGTATTGCAGGGTAACCCGCCCTACTACCCCTTGTTAGCGGGCAGCCCGGCCATCAATGCCGGTAATCCGTCTGGCTGCACCAACCATTTGGACGAACCGCTCGCTACCGATCAACGCGGGATGCCGCGTGTGAGCACTTGCGATATAGGCGCGTATGAACGGAGTCTGGTTGCTTCCAAACAAGTATCGGGTGATTTCAATGCGGGGGGCTTGATTACTTATACAGTCGTTCTGTATCACGAAGAAGGGAATACAACTTTACACAATGTGATGCTCACTGATACTTTACCAGTGGAACTCCGCTATAATCCCGGAACATTAACAGCTACCAACGGCACCGCTACTGAGAGTGCAGGGACTATTACCTGGCAAGGAAACATTTCGCAAACGACTACCACCAACATCACGTTTCAAGCATTTATCACAGATACTTTCCCAATAGCAACATCTGTAACTAATATTGCCCATATCAGCTGGGATGACCACGATTTCACCATCAGCGCTGTCTTTGATAACGCTTATAAAGTGTACTTGCCACTTGTTGTTAAGCATTACCCCGAGTTGGATCCAAATTGTCCTGTTGTTTACCAAGATGATTTTAGCAATCCTAACAGTGGTTGGTCGGTAGGAGAAGACAGCTATGTTTCAGCCTCCTACTTTAATGGGGAATATCGCGTTGTAAGCAAGCAAGGCGGGCTTTTGTATCTGTTTAGTTCGCCCAATTGCCCACATAACTCTTATGTTGTAGAGGCGGATATGCGCTGGGTTGGCACACCAGGTAATAGTTATGGGCTTATCTTTGGCATTAATAGCGACTATACCGAATATGTTATGTTTGATATAAACACGGATCATCAACTTTATCGTATGTATCACCGAACTCCTGCCGGGTTTGTTGAAGTCACCCCACCAACCTATTCTTCTCTAATTCTTACTGGCAACGCTACCAATCATCTTCGTGTAGACCAAGGTTATGGTTGGCTGGGCTTATCTATCAATGGGACCTCCCTTGGTAGCACAATACCAACGCCAGGATTCAATGGTTACTCAAACACCGTCCGTGCTGGTGTTATCAGCAGCGCCTCTTCTGCTGTTCCAATTACAGATGCACGTTTCGATAATTTTACAATTGCAGCCATGCCCAGCGCCTCACGCTCGATGATGTTAGCAAGCACACATACGCTACAATCTTGCTGGGTGGCTACTGACTCAACTACGCAGACATTATTACCGGTTCACGATGCAATTCCACCCTGGTTTGAGTAAATAATTCGAGTTGCCACCTGCTGGACGTTGACCACTGACCACCGATGATAGACCACGATTTGCTTCCCAAGGTTGTCAGCTGTCCGTCGTCTGGGGTCACAAGCACGTATGAATCTTTGCTAAAGCGGGCTTGTCGGCGCGGATGGCAACGTGAGTTAGATAAATGTAATTATCCGCCTATTTTACCAGAGGATATGCTAAACTGCGGGCAAGGCTAAGCAGTTTTCAGAGTTCACTCACCCCCGTTTCCCTGCTAGCAGGGTAGATATTTGCTGATTTGCCTGATTTGTCCGGGAGGCACAGATGACTCAAACCCAACGGCTGAGCGAAAGTCAAACGATAGCGTTGCTGCCGGATGTTGATGAGTACATCCTGGCAGAGACGTTGATTGCCTTTGCCAACGCCGACGGTGGTATGATTTACGTTGGCGTGGATGAAGCGGGCCAGCCTACGGGCCAGCTCTTCGCCGAGGAACTGGAGCAGCTGGCGCGGCAGGCCGAGCGGTTGTGCCGCCCGCCTGTCCCTATCGAGTGGCAGCAGACGGAAATGGCTGGCGCGTTCATCTTCGCGGGGCGCGTGCAGCGCAGCCCAGAGCTCCACGCGCTCCACGATGGGCGCGTACTGGTGCGCATGGGCGTAGACAATCGCCCGCTCACCGGCGAGCAGCTGCGCCAGCTGGCGGGCAATCGCTCTGCAGGTGAGTATGAAGCGGAACCGATCCCCGGCGCCACCCGCGACGACCTCAACGCGGACATCCTCAAGGAATTTGTGCAGCACTGGGAAGAACGCCAGGGCCGCCCGCTGGCCCGCTCTCTTGATGATATGTTGACGGATATGGGCTGGCTTACTGCTGGGGGCGTCCCTTCTGTGGCTGGATTATTGCTGTTTGGCAAAAATCCCCAGAGCTTTCTCCCGCGCAGTGGGCTGGTGTTCGTGCGTTTCCTGGGGACGCAGGTGCGCGGTGAGGGTGACGGCCCTGGCTACGGGCGGCGCGTGGAAATCAACGGCCCGCTGCCGGTCATCATCCAACGCGCGTGGGAGATTTTGCAGGAGGAGATGCGCGTGGGCGCGGTGGTGCGTGGTCTGGAGCGCGAGGAGAAGTGGCAGTACCCACCCTCGGCTATCCGCGAGGCGCTGGTGAATGCCATCGCCCATCGCGATTACCGGTTGCGCGGGCGTGCGGTGGAAGTGCGGATGTTCGCCGACCGCATGGAGATTTCCAGCCCCGGCGGACTGCCCGGCTTCATCACCGTAGACAATATCGTGGACGAGCATTTCTCGCGCAATCCGCGTGTGGTCAGCGGCCTGTACCAATGGGGCTACATCGAAGAGTTGGGGTTGGGCGTGGATTTGATGATCGAAGATATGGTGGCCGCAGGGCATCCCCCGCCCACTTTCCGCGATACGCAGTTCTCGTTCACCGTCACGTTCAGCAATATCCAGGAACGCACACCGTTGCCGCGTGGGGCCGAGAGCATGTTGATGAATGAGCGACAGGCGCAGGCACTAACGTTTATTCAGGAGCATGGGCGTATCACCAACCGCGATTACCAGCAGCTCTGCCCCGATGTCAGCCCGGAAACGCTGCGTCTCGACCTGGTGGATTTGATCAAGCAGGACATTTTGCTCAAGGTGGGCGCCAAGCGCGGGACGTATTACATCATCAAGTGAAGATAAGCTACAACGCCAGAACGCGAGCATGTGCTCGCGTTCTGGCGTTTATAATTTATCTGCACACTCACACCGGCGGGTTTCGGCAGGCTCAACCACCGGCAGGCTGAGGTCCGGTGGCCGAGCCTGTCGAGGCCCGGCAGGCTCAACCACCGGCGGAATTTTAGGATAGCTACTTATTCCACCCAATACACGTTGCCGGTGGCATGTGTATCGTAACCGGGTAGTGTGTGGATGAGCGCGTGCCCTTCCGCTCCGCTTAACCAGGTAAGCAGGGCTTGTACCGCCGGATGTTCCCAGACGGTGTAGGGAATGACCAGATCGTATGGCTCAGTGGTGAGCGGTACGAAATCCAGGTCAAAAGTGCGCGCGGCGGCTTCCAGCCCCACGCCCACATCGGCCTGTTCCTCGGCGATGAACCGGGCGACGGCGGAATGGGTAAGGGCTTCTTCCGGGTGGCGCGCTAACGATTTGGCGCTCAGCCCATGGCTATGCAGTTGGGCTTCGACCCAAATGCGCGTACCTGTGCCGCGCTGCCGTTGTACGAAGCGCGCGCCGGAGCGGATGATGTCGGCAAGCTGCTGTAGACCGTGGGGATTGCCTGGCGCGACAATCAAGCCCAGCCGCCGGTGCGCCAGCGTCACCAGCGCAATTTTGCGGCCCGGCAATAGCCGGCGTACGAAGGGTTCATTATAGACATTTTCAGCCGCATCCCAGAGGTGGCAACCGGCCAGTTCAGCTTCCCCCTGCGCCAACTGGATCAGTCCACCCAGGCTGCCCACGAAGCGCACCGGAAAGGTCGCTTCAGGTTGGCACGTGGCGAAACGCTCCAGGAGTAGCACAAGGGCAGGATCGTGGCTACCGGCAAAGCGCAGATTAGCCGGGGCGGGTTGCGATGCAGGCGCGGCAAATGCCTGCCAGCGTTCCAGTCCTAGCCGTAGCGAGCTCTCGATTTCTGGCAGGGTATAGCCCTGACGGGTGCTTTCTAGCAGAAATTCTTCGACGCGGTGTAGCAAAGTGACGCGGCGTTCCGTGGGGGTCTCTGTAACCGACGGCGTAGCAATCACGCGCGTCCCCTGCCCGCGCCGGGTTTCGAGCAAGTGTTGCTCTACCAGCTCGGCATAAGCGCGCTGGATGGTGCCGGGCGTGCAGTGCCAGGTCTGCGCGAGCTCGCGCACGGAGGGCAGGCGTGCCCCAGGCGTCCAAACGCCACGGAGAATTTCCTGGCGCAGGCTTTCGGAAATTTGCTGATATAGCGGGGTTTCGTCCATACCATGCCTCCCGGCAGTGCGAGTCATGGCAATAGCCCGCTGACATCATAGATTACAAATTCGGCGTTCTCATAAGCGATGGGCCAGGGGCGTAGGTGCGGCTTTTCTATTATTATGTAGGTTGCATCGTACCGTGCCGCTGCATCCAACAGCGCAGCATCGCTGAGCGCATGGTAGGCCTGGGCCACAGCGGCAGAATCCTTGAAGTAATCCCCGCTGAACTGTTGGCGGACGCCCGGCGCGATTGCGTCAAAGCGAGGCGCCCAGTAGGCCATGTATTCCGGTACGAAGGCCATCTCTAGCAGCTCGGATTGCGTGGAGACTGTGCTGCGCTCCGAAAATACCCGCCAATCCGTCTCATAGAAGCTCCAACGCTGCGGTGGCGTGATGAAGCGTGCGTCACGAGGGGTGCTGTTTTTTGCCCATAATTGTGTATCTTCCCATGGTGATTGTGGCCCGTAGATGTGCAGGCCCGGACGCCAGACATCGTAGCCCGCGATAGCTGTGATATATCCCAGGGCTAATATAACCAGTAGGAGACCCGTCGCAATGCGGGGACGCCAGGCCGCCCAACGCACACGCAGAATCAGCCAAATCAGCGCGGGAATGATCGCCAGAGGGGCAGCAAAAGTTGCTAATGCCAGCAACCACCAATCGCTTCGGGCATAAGTACGCTCGCGGTACGAGTGCGCCAGGTAGTTGGCGAAAAAGAGATAGCCAAAGAGCACGCCCCAGAATCCAATGCGGATGATTTGCGATTGGATAATGATGAGTATCGGCAGCCAGTAGGCAGTAATGATTTGTACCCCCAGAACCAGCAGGACAGCTAGCACAAAATAGAGCACCGAGCGGTGATGCGGGCTGGCGGGCGTGTGGCGGTGGGCGATGAAGAATAGCAACAGCCCTCCCACGCCGCTGAGGGTGAGCAACCAGATGTGCAATGGGCCAACCATAAAAAAGACGTTGTAGAGGATACCCAGGGCTACTGTAAGGAACCATTCCGGATGACGCTCTGTGATGGTCAACGGGTCACTGAAACGCCATATCAGTACCGGCAGCGCAGCGATGATGAAGACCGTCATGCCCCGCACGATGTTACGCCAACCTATGCGCTTCCATTCGAGCAGACAATCGAATAGTAGCATGGCCAGCACAAAGTGTACGGAGATGACGTGCAGGTTATACATTAACCCTAAGAGCGCAAAGGCCCACAGGTAACGCCGTTTGAGAAAGAGGTTGATCGCCAGGAGCATAAAGGGAAAGACAAAGGTGCGGTTAAGCAAGCTGAACTCAAATAGTGGAAATCCCGCAAAGCTCAAGTGAGGCATAATGAGGAAGATCACGCTCAATAACGCAGCCAGGGCGTCATCAAAGAGCGTTTTGCTAAGCTCCCATAGACTCCAAAATGCCAGGTAGGTACTGATGATGTGGATAACGAACATCGCTGGTTCTAATATCCCAGCGCGCAGAAAGGGGATGAAGAGCCACCAGAAGTAGGAGTAATGTAGATGGCGCATCTCCAAGTACGGGTCGTTGGGGAAAAGTGTGGGATCGGCATACGCGCGTAAGAAGGGAATATGGATGCTTTGATCGAAGGTGCCGAAGTGGTAGCCAATCATCAGAATGGTCACACACGCGGCCAACAAAAAGACTAGGTGGCGCAACCAGGCGTTGCGATCCAGACGTTGAGCAAGTTCGATAAACAATGATTAATCCTCCAGGAATGAATATATGAGCGGTTCTCCGTACAAATCACTGAGAAGCAGCTCTGCTTACATTATAATCGAAACCGCTAAAGCGTCATCTGGCAAGCGCGCGGTTGCGCAACCTGTGCAAGGATTGTCCTTATAAACCAGTTGACCCAAAGCGCAAATGCGCGGATAATAACGACAAGCAACAAGCAACCAGGAGCAAGCAACAAGGAGCAAGTATGGAGAATTACAACGTAGCGCAGATGCTGCCTGATATGGCCGCGCAAATGCCCTTCCGTCCGGCGGTGATCTTCCCTGCCGGGTATGAGCGCACCGGGCAGGCGCGCTTCACGCAGTTGACCTTCTGCCAGCTGGATGCGCTGTGCGATGAGTACGCGCACGCGCTGAGCGCGCACGGCATCACGCAGGGGCAGCGGGTGCTCGTGTTGGTGCGCCCCGGCGTCGAGCTGATTGGGTTGGCATTTGCGCTGCTCAAAATTGGCGCGCCGCCGGTCATCATTGATCCGGGCATGGGGCGGCGGGCGTTTCTGCAATGTGTGCGCGAGGCCGCACCGCAGGCGCTCATCGGCATCCCCATCGCACACGCGCTGCGGCTGGCCTTTCCGCGCGCGTTCAAGAGTGTGCAGCACGCGGTGACGATGGGGCGCTGGGGCTTCTGGAATGCGCCCACGCTCGCGGCGTTGCGCACGGAGCGCACCGACCCGTTCCCCGCTGCGGTGGTGCAGCCGGGCGATGAGGCGGCGGTGGCCTTCACCTCCGGCGGCACGGGCATCCCCAAAGGTGTGATTTATCGCCATGAGATGTTCCTGGCGCAGGTGGAGCTGCTCAAGGAAGAGATTGGCGTACAAGAGGGCGAGGTGGATTTGCCCGGCCTCTATATCTTCGCGCTGTTCGGCCCGGCGCTGGGGATTACGGAGGTGTTCCCGGATATGGATCCCACGCGCCCGGCGCAGGTAGATGCGGCCCGGCTGGTGCAGACGATCCAGACGCACGGTGTCACCAATTCCTTCGGCTCGCCCATTATCTGGCGGCGGGTGGCGGATTACTGCCTGGAGCATAACGTGCGCTTGCCTTCGCTGCGGCGGATTTTGATGGCGGGCGCGCCCGTGCCGCCGGAGCTGATCCGTGATTACACGCGCATCCTCCAGGGCGGTGAGATCTACACGCCCTATGGGGCGACGGAGGCGCTGCCGTTAACGATGATCAGCGGGACGGAAATCCTCGCGGAGACGGCGGAACTCAGCGCGCAGGGTAAAGGGACGTGTGTGGGCCGCCCGGTGCGCGGGGTGACGCTGCGCGTGATCTCGGTTACAGATGACCCGCTCCCCACCTGGGATGAAGCGCTCTCGCTACCTACTGGTGAAGTCGGGGAAATCGTCGCCAAAGGGCCGATGGTGACGCGCGAGTATCTCAATCGCCCAGAACAAACGGCGCTGGCGAAAATTTACGAAGGGGACGCGGTGTGGCATCGCATGGGCGATCTGGGGTATTTCGATAAGCAAGGGCGGCTGTGGTTCTGTGGGCGCAAGGCGCACCGGGTGGAGACGCGGGAGGGGCGGTTGCTCTCCGTGCCGTGTGAGATGATTTTCAACGCGCACCCGGCGGTCTACCGGACGGCGTTGGTGGGCGTGGGGGAAAAGGGGCGGCAGTACCCGGTCATTGTGGTGGAGCCGCGCTCCGGGCAGCAGCCGCGCATGGATGCAGAGCGGCGCAAGTTCGCAGAGGAGCTGCTGGCGTTGGGCGCGCAGCACGCGCATACCCGCGCCATCCGCGAGGTGTTGTTCTATCCGCGCGGCTTTCCGGTGGATGTGCGGCACAACGCAAAAATTGATAATCTGGCGCTGGCGGCCTGGGCCACGAAGGAATTGGCGTGACAGGCTATGTCTGATAGCGATGGGGTGGTTTTGTTTCGACGGTCAACTTGAATCAGAGTGAGGATAGTAGCTGAATGTCTATGGATGCTGCGCACAAAAGCTGGTGGCAAATTTTTGAGGTGGTCTTCGGCGTTCCCTTTCTTGCGGCCATCCTGTTACAATGGCTCGTGCCGCTCTCACTCCCTCGCGGTTTTCGCACGCCTGTTGGTATCTTTGCGGGAGGGGTTTGCATCGTTTCAGGCGTAAGTTTGGTTATCCTTGCGCGGCGGGAGTTTGCGAAGCAGCACCAACCGACCGATCCGGGACACCCTACTAGCGCAATTATTACCACCGGGGTTTTTTCCTTCTCAAGGAATCCGCTCTATCTGGGCGGGGTATGCACCCTGGCGGGGATGGCTGTGGTGCTTAATTGGCCGTGGTTATTAGTGTTTCTCATCCCGGCATGGGGGGCCTGCCATTACATTTTGATCGTGCCGGAAGAAAAATATCTTAGCGCCAAGTTCGGCGCGGAATACCGCAGGTATACCTCTTCAGTGGCACGGTGGCTGGGGCGAGTTTGGCGCGCCAAGCAACCCTGAGACGCAGTAGATCACAAATCTGTGCTGTGGGCCGTCCGCGAATTGAGCCACGAATACACGGATGAACCTCGCGTGCAGTAAATTCGTGTATTCGTGACCAGATTCGTGGACGGCGGGCAAGCCCGTTCCTCTAATTCATTAAACTTGTGATCCACTGAGACTGGAAACACGCTATTCAACGCCTGTTGGGTGCATTCCCTCACTCTAAGACGATGTCTTGCCGGTGGAAACTAACTGCCAGCGCTACCATCAATACCATAAGTGTGAGGAGCCAGATGCCTATGCCCGGTAGTAGTGGGCCGCGCGCGAGCGCTTCCAGGTTGGCGCTTTGCAGGAGTTGCGCGATTTTCAGCATCGGGCCGAAGGGGTTGTGGCGGGTTTCGGCAGTGATCATCAGTATCAGGAAGGCCAGAAAAGACCCGACAGTGGCTACCAGGGCGTTTTTGAATTGGATGACCAATAACATTGCCAGCAGTCCGAATAATACCATGATGAGCGCAGTCCAGATAGCTACCCCGCTCATGCGCGCGACCACCTCAAAAGCGGAGAGGGTGCGATTTTCTACCAGCATATTCTGGCTAGTAAACAATGTAAAACCAAATAAAAATGCACCACAGAAGTAGACCACTCCTAAAATTACTGTACTCAAGAAGCAAAAGCCTATTTTGCTGGATAGAATCCGGGTGCGGCTGACGCCCTCGAATATCGGCACCATTAAGGTGCGCCAGCGATATTCGGATGAAAGCACATAGGCTGAGAAGAGGGTAGTGAGCAGGGGGTATAATGCGTTGGTGTATATGCCGCTGCTACTGCTCAAATAATCCAGAGCTGTCATTGGCCTCAGCCCGATACGATCCATCCCCGCCAGTAGGAGCGAGTATAACACTAAGAAGCCCAGGGTCAGACCATTGAGCGCCCAGAAGACCCAGGTGTTGAAGTAGGTTTTAATATCCGCTTTAAGCATGGCTTTCTCCTGTGGCGCCGTAGCAGATTTGGAAATAGGTGGTCTCCAATCGGTTGACCACGCGACTCAGTCCGGCAACGGGAACGCCTTGTGTCACCAGGCAGCGGTTGAGTTCGGCAGAGGGGAGCGTATCATCCAGTTGAATCTGGAGCTGTTCCCCGGCGCTTTCCAGCAGATGAGCGCCGGCGGGGAGCGCGGCGCGCGCCTGTTCTGGGGCGGGTGTTTCCAGCAAGAACACGTTATGCCCGTCCTGGAGCGAAGCCAGGGTGGCTTCGATGCGCCGCTGCCCCTGCATCAAAATACCCACGCGCGTGGCGAATTGTTCGGCCTCCGCCAGCAAATGGCTGGAGATCAGCCAGGTGAGCTGCCTTTCCCGATTGAGACGTAAAATCATCTCCCGCACTTCGACGATGCCATCGGGGTCCAGCCCGCTCGTGGGTTCGTCAAGCACGACGAGTTTGGGATCGAAGAGCAAGGCGCGCGCCAACCCCAGGCGTTGGCGCATCCCGGTGGAAAATGCCCCGGTCTTGCGGTTGCGCGCCGCAGCGAGGCCCACTTGCTCCAAAATCTCATGGATGCGCTGACGCGCTACAGGCCGCCGGCGCATGTGATAGGAAAGCGCCAGATTATCATAAGCGGAAAGATGTGCGTAAATCGGCGGCGCGCCGATAAAGCCGGCCATTTCCCCCGGCTGGCCGGTGAAAGTGATCTCGCCGGCGCTGGGGTGTAACAGTCCCGCCAACATGCTCAGGGTGGTAGTTTTCCCGGCACCGTTAGGGCCGAGCAAGACGTAAATATCGCCAGGATATACATGCAGGTCAACTGCGCGCACGGCTTCGAAATCGCCAAAGCGTTTACATAGCCCGCGCGTTTGTAACAGGGGGTCGGGTAAGGGTTTGTTCATTAGACAATTACCAGCCTATCAAGAGTTTGAGTCGCTTGCGCGCCAGGCAAGCGCTATAGTGTCCAAACGTACCATCACAACTTTAATCTTGCAGTTCCGCTACTCAGACGCAATTTTTGGTAAGAGGACAGCCGGAAATGGATCTGGCGCAGCACACGGAGAAACCAAAGGTGCTTCTCGTCCGTCGTCAAACAGTGGGGCTGTGGTGGGCTGCTGCATTGCTGGTATAGCCGTGCCATGCGCTCCCTGCGCCTCGCTGGTTGTCTCATTTCCGCGTGGACAATTGCGATAACATACGCGCACCTCGATGTTGTCTACATACGCACCTTCGGCCCGCGTGTTTGACCCATCGCTCAAGAACGCGAGGGCCACCCATACTTCAGACTGCCCTAGCACGTTGGTCAATGTAGGTACCTGGGTAAAATTCAGCACTTGCTCTACCCACCCTCCGCTGCTGGTCGTCCTTTCATATCCATAGAAAATCTCTCTGTCAACAGAAATTCCCCAGAAGAGCTTATCTCCTGGTTCAGTGGAAAGCCACATTTTGAAGCGGAGCTCCCCGGCAGCGACACTTCTAAGGTCCATAGGCCCGTATCGCATCCAACTTCGGGTATGATGAGGATAGTTGTTCCCACAACTTAACGCTGCCCCTTGCGCTCCACCGCCTACGCTCCAGCCGCTGTAATTACCCGCATACGGGCGGCAGTTCCGTTTGCCCCAATAGTATTCGCCATAATTACTCCCGTTATCATCCCACACCCGCCAGTCGCCAGGAAAAGTCCCTTCGAAGTTCTGGCTAGTCAGCGTCACCCAACCCGAAGGCGGCACGGTGGTAGAGCGCGTGCTGCTCCAACCGCTATTACCGGCACAGTTCGTCGCCCGCACGCGATAGTAATATGTCCCGATTGGCTTGTTTGCCGCAGTCCACGCCGTGCTCGCGCCCGCGTAAACAGTCACCGCCCCGGTAAAGTTGGGATGGGTAGCCTCTTGTAAAGTGTAGGTCGCAGCGCCAGAAGCTGGCTGCCAGCTGACGGTGTAGTTGGGGCTGGGAGCAGGATTGCTGATGGTGTTCAGCGCTGGGGCGGTCGGCAGAATTGCCGGGTAGCACTTGAGCACCAGCGGCAGGTAGGTGCGATACCGCACGGGCGCAAACCGCACGGCGTCGGCGGCGATTACGCCTGCACGAGAATCCAGCGTGTCCGACTCCAGGCGCACATAGTCCATACCGTATTGGTTCGTGTTGAAGTAATACGCGCCGAGGTACACCCAGCGAGATGTATGTGCGTTGTTCGGATAAGCCCACTGATTGACGACCACCAGTTGTGTTTGCTTGTTCCACGATTGGGACGGAGAGACGGTGTGGCGAATCGTGTAACGGACAGCGTCCACAGTAGCGCGGCGGTCATCGGGGGCGACGTTGTCGTTAGGGACATGAACGAAGACATTATAGCGGCCAGCCAACCGCGTCTGCGCAAAGTTCCAGGTCGCAGTGCAGTTGCCACCGGGGATAGTCCGGCGGCGATAAGCGTTGTTCCAACCGGCTGTGTTATCTACCGTCCAGCAGCCAGCAGGGTTTTCGACAAAACCAGTATCGCCATCGTCCAAGGTGAATGCGCCCGGCTCGTTCTCGTTGATCGGCGGGGCAGTGAGCGGCGCACCGGAAGGGTAGACATCGCTATTAGTGATGCTGGGGTAGCGCAACCAAACGTCGTGGCTGGCAAGACCCGACCAATCTTCCCAAGGGTCGTTATGGTTTTCGTCAATCCAGCCATAAGGATTAGCAGACCTGTTGTCGTTAGGGGGTTCCAATTCGAAGTGGAGATGAGGGCCAGTAGAGTTCCCTGTGTTGCCGCTGATGCCAAGGATGCAACTGAACTCTCCCGTCTCGCAGATGCTCTGATCGCCAGTGCGAACTCGCAGCACGCTCATATGGCCGTAGATTGTGTGGTAGTCATTGTTGTGATGGATACGTACATAGAGACCTTCCCCGGCTTGATGGTTAGCTGGGTATCGCCATCCGGCGTACTGAACATCACCCGACGCTGCGGCACGCACCAGATCGTACTTCAGGTTGTAGTCGATACCATTGTGACCACTATAACAACTGGGGGTCCCGATAGTACACGAGTTAACCGTTCCCGGCCAACTTGTACCATCGTAGTGGATGACTGTTGAGTTTACACTCGCCGATTCGTCACGGTAGATGGGATACTGATGATCATATACGCAATTCACTTGTACGGTGCCATAGTACGGGGGATTCAAGAACGGCGCTGGTTGTGCCTGCTGGTACAGGGTAGATTCAGGAAACCATTTCATGTCATCGCCCTGAACCCCAGCTGTTGATATCGACATCAAAATGACAAGAACGATTACACCGAATACGCGTAGCTTTATGGGCTTATAACCGGTTGCCATAACTACCTCCACAAGTCTTCATCAGTGGGAAAACCCGACCAAGTTCTTACAGAACTCACGGAGTAATCAGAAAGAATCTTGTACCAGTAACCACTGTTGAAACTCAAAATCCATAACCCGTGTTGTGAATTTTCTGGACCCGGAGACACGGCAAAAGCAAACTCCTGGCCATCAGGCGACCAGTCTCCCCAAGCCAGACAACTGTCAATGCCGGTCACGGTGGACGTTGATAATCTGTGACCATCCAGGTCTATTGTGTTGAACACATTAACACAGGAGCCAGCCTCTCTGTACCACTCGACGAACTGTACTGCAGTTCCATCCACCGACCAACGGGCGGACCAAATGTGATCGCCCTCATAAAGATGACGGACAGTCCCATCTCCGGTTGTCACCAAGTACAACAGGTGCTTTGTTATGGTTTTCTTGGATTCTCCCCAGATTAGAATCCACTCACCGTCAGGGGACACTCGGATATAAGCCCCACTGAGGGTAGGCAGTGTTGTCAAAACGAAATTTTCTGAACCATCAAGGTAAATGCGCCCGATGACCGCCTGTACCTCAAAATAACCGGGGGTATCATTGGTGGTTTGGTGAACGCTGTAATAGATATATTCCCCGTCGGGGGAGAACTCAAAGCTAACTAGCCGGTCAAGGACTTTTGTAGGGTTTGTGCCGTCCACCTCCGCCAGATAGAGACCGCTGTCTGGCCCGATGTAGGCCAAACGAGTGCCGTCTGGTGAGAGTTGAACAAAGTAAGAGTGCTCTGGAACAACCTCAATCTTTTTTAGATCAGTTCCGTCGCTATTGATGGTGTATAGGTAAGAAGGAGTCCCGTCAAATGGTTGACAACCAGGGTTCAGCATCTCTGAACAAGGCGCACCTTTGAACAGGATGCGCCACACAGCTCCGCCAGGTGTAGGAGTAGGAAATGGGGTTCGGGTCGGTGTCACAGTCGAGGTGGGCGCTGGCGTTTCTGTAGGCTTTGAACTCGGTTCCGCCGTCAGCGTCCAGGTCGGAGAAGGTAACGGCGTGGATGACGGAAGTGGAGAGTCCGGCGGCGATACGGGAGAAATCGTGAGGGAGAAGGGATTACAGGCTGCCAGGGCCGCCAGCATAATCAGTACCGCGATCAGCAAAAGATGGTTCTTGTTCATTGTGCTTCTCCTTATCATTTCCGACCTGCCACCCATATTGGGAAACGGGCATACGCATTTTGCGTCACTTGGTACACTGCGCCCGTTGTTACCTCTGCCAGCCAGATGTCAGGCCCGTCCTCGATGTCGGTGCTGAACGCCAGCCACGACCCATCCGGCGACCAAGCCGGCGACTCGGTCAATGCGCCCGCAAATGGTGTCAACGCGCGCACGCCACCCAACGCCACATCCGCAACGTAGATGTTGCTCTCCAGCGCTGCTGCTATCACATCCGCTCGCCGGTTTTCCGGGTTCTCCCGCACCACGAAGGCCACCTGCCGCCCATCCGGTGACCAAACCGGTGGATAACCGTGCCCGGCGTCCGCCGGGGCAATCACCCGTTCATTGCGCCCGTTTCCATCGGTCAGCACCAGCGCTCCCACAGTGAATGGGATGTTGCTATCGGCCATCCGAATGTAGACCAGCGCATCGCCCGTCGGCGACCAGCGCGGGTAGGCGATGATGTGCGCCGAGTCGTTGATGATCTGTTCCCGGTTGCCCCCATTCCGGTTCATCAGCCATACCTCGCTGCCAAAGCCCAGCCCCCGGGTTGTCGCGTACAACACTCGCCCGCCGTCGGGTGAAAAGGCCACGTCATAGGTGAACGGAGGTGTGTCTACCCGCTCGAACCGGCCATTCTGCGCGGTGACCAGGAATACCGCGCTCTCCCCCAGATGCCCCATCCGTACCAGCAGCGCTTCGCCGTCAGGCGTCCAATTGAGGAAGAAACTGGACTCCCAGGACTCAGACCAGACCGGGCGAAATTCACCCGTTGTGGCTGCCATCACTAATGTGTGGACGCTGGCCTCACACCCTACCTCTACAGCGATCCAGCGGCCATTGGGCGCGGCGTGGAGACCTGCAATAGCGCACATGCCTGCATCGAGCGGGATGGTTTCGGCAGCTACTGGCATCGCTTGCTCGGCTAACCATCTCGGTTCGCTTGCCACTACCCGCTGAATGCTTGCCTGTGGCCCACTGACAAAGAACAGCATGTCGGTTTCGAGAGGCGGTGCTTGTTCGGCAGCACTTGTCAACGGAAGCCCCCCGCGAACCAGGCTCACGCCCAGGGCCGCCAGCACGCCTAACGCTAATACGCTGAAAATTTTCTTATGCGTCTTATTCATTTTCAACCTCCTTGTTTCTGATTCCTTGAGCTGCGCAGTCCTGCCCAACAAATGTTTCTCGTATTATGGCTTCATATACTCAAATCAATGACCATCGGTGGATCCTGTGCAGGACTTACGCAAGTATACTAAGCGCATATTGAATTTTCCACTTCAGAGTGTGCGCTGACGCAAGATATTCCACGGCAAAATGGAAATTTTAGCGTGCGTTTAGTATAGCGGACCCTGAGCCTGTCGAAGGGTATGCGCTGTTCAAGACTCACTGCCTTCGACAGACTTAGGCAATGGGATTGCGTAAGCCCTATTGTGGTATGGAGCACATTTGAGTTACCAATGCGCCGCCTTGAGTTTCTCCAAGCGGGTGTTCTGCGAGTAGGTTGCCCCGACAATCAAAGACAAAGATTTTATCGCTGGAACGCGCGATGATTTCATCTTGTGTATCATTGTCCAAGTCACCCACGGTGATGCCCATTGTGGGGTTGGCCGGCAGGGGTAGTGGAATGAAGGCTGACTTGAAAGCCCCGCCCGGCAGTTCCCAGAAGCGCGCCAGACCGGTCGCATTGACCACATAGATGCCGCTCATCACATTTCTGAGTGCGTCCCACCTCTCGGCTGCGTGGTTATGTCCGCCCTCCTAATTTGATTTTGGAATCCAGATTTGGTTGCTACTAAAGCACGCGAAGCATCCTAACCAGGCACATTAAAACATGAGTTGTAAAATTTGTCAAGTACAAATCTGTGTGTTTCGCATAAATTTTATATTACTAACAAATATCAAACCGCATTTATATTGTACTGATTTCTAACTTGTGGGTGAAGTCAAACCGTTTTACCACATTGCAACCTGTTGAGAGCGTGCTAGAATTGCACCAGGAGTTGATGATGAAAACATTAGTCACGGGCGGGGGCGGCTTTCTGGGCCGCTACATTGTGGAACAACTGCTGGCGCGGGGGGACGAGGTCACGGTCTTTGCGCGCGGGGATTATCCGGATCTCGCAGCGCAGGGCGCGCGATTGGTGCGCGGTGATCTGCAAAATGCGGCGGCGATTCGCACAGCCTGCTATGGCATGGATGTGGTCTTTCACATCGCCGCGCTGGCGGGCCATTGGGGGCCATGGGAGGCGTACTATGGCGCGAACGTTACCGGCACGGAGAACGTGATTGCCGCGTGTCGGGAACAGGGCGTACCAAAGCTGGTGAATTGCAGCTCGCCCAGTGTGGTTTTCGACAATACTTCCCAAGAGGGCGTGGACGAATCCTACCCTTATCCGCAAACTTACGAAAGCCCCTATCCGCACACCAAGGCGCTGGCTGAGCAGCGCGTGACGCAGGCGAATGGCCCGAACTTGCTCACCGTTTCACTGCGCCCGCACCTGATCTTTGGGCCGCGCGATCGGCACCTGATGCCGGCGCTGTTGCGCGCGGCGCGCGGCGGCCTGTTGCCGCAGGTGGGCGCTGGCACGAATCGCGTGGATTTGACCTACGTCGAGGACGCCGCCCGCGCGCATCTACTTGCCGCCGATGTGTTGACGCCGGGTTCGCCGGTGGCGGGGGCGGTGTACTTCATTAGCCAGGATGAGCCGGTGACGTTGTGGCCGTGGATCAAAGACCTGTTGGCGCGGTTGGATTATCCAACCGTGCGCTTGCGCGTCTCGCTGCGCATGGCGCGCGCGTTGGGCGGCGCGTCAGAGGCGCTCTATCGCGGATTGCGACTTAAGGGCGAGCCGCGCCTCACCCGCTTCCTGGCGAGCGAGTTCGCGCAGAGTCACTGGTACGACATCTCCCGCGCCAAACGCGAGCTGGGCTACCAGCCGCAATTCACGATGGCTGAGGCGTTGGAGAAGACGCTCGCCGCCTTGTCGTCTTCAGTCTGATCCGATCACGCCGGGCGGAGCACGCACTGCCCCAGCGAGATACCCCCATCGTTGCACGGCACTTGCCGATGCTGCAACACTGCGAATCCGGCGGCCTCCAGCGCGGGAACGGTCAAATCCACGAGCAGCGCGTTCTGGAAGACGCCGCCGCTCAGGGCGACGGTCGCCAGCCCGGTCTCATCGCGCAGCCGGGCGCAAACATCCACCACCATGCGGGCGACTGTAGCATGAAAGCGCGCGGCGATGTCGGGGAGGCGCACGTCATGCTCCAGGGCATCGAGCAGCGCATGGAACAAGGGGCCGAGCCGCACCACATCGCCTTCCACCGTGAACGGATAGGGCCGCCAATCTTGCGCGCCATGCGCGATCTGCTCCAGCTCTATCGCGGCTTGCGCTTCGTAGCTGATCTCGCGGCACACGCCCAGCAGCACGCTTACCGCATCGAACAGCCGCCCCATCGAAGTCGTCTGCGGCACGTTCAACCCCTTCTCGATTTGCTGCCGGATCAGGCTCGCCTCGCCGGAGCAGAGACCCGCGAAGCAGACTTCGGCGGGGAATTCCTCCGGTGCCACCAGCGCGTTGAGATAGGCGACCGCAATCCGCCACGGGTGGCGCGTCGCCGCATCGCCGCCGGGCAGGGGCAACGGCTCCAGGTGTACCGCCCGGTGCAGCCCGCTGTAATCCCCCACAAACCACTCGCCGCCCCAGATCGTGCCATCATCGCCGTAGCCCGTGCCATCCAGCGCTACGCCGATGACGCGGCTATCGCCGCGGCCATCGCCGTGACCGCCATCCAGGGGCCAGCCGTTATCGGCCAGACACGCGGCGATGTGCGACCGGTGATGCTGCACTCGCATCGGCGCGGGCAGGCCGCGTGCGCGCGCAAATGCTATCGCCAGGTGGGTGCTCAGATAGTCCGGGTGCAGATCGCACACCACGCGCTCCGGCTCGATGCGGAACAGGCGCAGATACGTCGCCAACGCCGCCTCGTAATGCTCCACCGTCTCCAGGTTCTCCAAATCGCCGATGTGCTGGCTCACAAAGGCGTATTGGTCACGGGTGAGCGTGAACGTGTTCTTGAGCAGGGGCCCGGCGGCAAACACCTGCCCCACCTCGAAGGGCAACGTCACCGGAAACGGCGCATAGCCCCGCGCACGTCGCAGAATGGCGAATGGCGAATGGCGAATAACATTTTTCCGCTGATTCGCTGACTCGCCTTCTCGCTGACTCGCTTTTTCGCTTTCTCGCCTTTTCGCCTTTTCGCTCACCCGCACCACCGAGTCATCATACCGCGCGTAAATATCCCGGTTGTGGAACAAGAACGCATCCGCGATGCCGGAGAGCCGCTCGAGTGCCTCGTCATTATCTTTGGCGATGGGTTCTTCGCTCAAGTTGCCGCTCGTCATCACCAGCGGGCGGCCCACATCGCGCAGCAACAGATGGTGCAGCGGCGTGTAGGGCAGCATCAGGCCGAGCGTGTGCTGGTAGGGGGCCACGGTATCCGTAATGCGTACTGCGTACTGCGTAATGGGGAGGCGATTGAGCAACACGATGGGCGCTTGGGGGGATGCGAGCAGTGTGGCTTCTGCTGATGATACCTCGCAGTAGCTGCGCGCCTCCTCCAGCGAGGCGACCATCACGGCGAAGGGCTTGTGGGGACGGCGCTTGCGCTCGCGCAGGCGTTGCACCGCCTCGGCATTCGTCGCATCGCACGCTAGTTGGAAGCCGCCCAGGCCCTTGATGGCGAGGATGTCGCCGCGCAAGAGCAGGGCTGTGGCCCAGATAAGGACTTCGTCGCTGGAAGCTGGTTGCTGGATACTTGTTGCTGGAATCTCGCGGCTATTTTGAGATTTGCTGATTTGCTGATTTGCTGATTTGCTGATCTGCGGCCCACACACCGGGCAGGCGTTGGGTTGTGCATGGAAGCGGCGGTCGGCAGGATTCTCATACTCAGCGCGGCAGGCATCGCAAAGGGGAAAGACGCGCATGGTGGTCTTGGGGCGGTCGTAGGGGATGTCTTCGATGATGGTGAAGCGCGGCCCGCAGTTGGTGCAGTTGATGAAGGGGTAGCGATAACGGCGGTCGTTGGGATCGAACAGCTCGCGCAAGCAGTCGGGGCAGGTCGCTACGTCCGGCGAAATCAGCATGAAGCGCCCGGCCTGCGCCTCCGAGTGGCGAATCTCGAACGCCGTGTAGCCCTGTGGCGCGCTGGGGGTCGCTTCTAGCGTGGCGATATGCGCCAGCTGGGGCGCTTCGGCGCGCAGCGCGGCAATGAACGCCGCGAGCACCTCCGGCGCGGCCTCCGCTTCGATATCCACCCCGCCGGAGTGGTTCAGCACCCAGCCGCATACGCCGAGCCGCTGCGCCAGATTGTACACGAAGGGGCGAAAGCCCACCCCCTGCACTACGCCGGTGATGGTGATGTGAGCAGCGATTGTGACCATGTGAGGTTAGAGATTTGTCGCTTCTTTGATTAGATTTGAAACTTCTTCTAGTCTTTTGGCTAAGAACTTTTCATAAATAGATACCAATTTTACTGCATCTTGGGCTGTTTCTAGTGTTATTGGAGCTTCCTGCATCAGACTTTCATCCAAAAGGTGAGAAGAAAGCACCTTTGACATCGAACCGGGAGGGAGTTCTTTTGCCAGTTCGGCAATGTATATCGCTGGAGATTTGGCACCGATTGAACGGTTTGTAGAAGCATCAATGAGAGTTTTATTGAGAGCGCAATTGATTCGCCTGCTTTCAATACGTCTGCTTCTCTGCAAATACTTACTTGGGAATATGTGATGATGATCGACTTTTTCGTCGTGAAATAGTTGTGTTGAAATTCCAAAACCACTTCTAAAATCTAAGGGACGTTGCCTCAGAATCAAGCATAACATACCACTGTAAACAGCATTGCGAATCGTTGTCAATTCGTACAGTACATCTGGGTTAAATTCGAATTGTCTGACAACATCAGGTTCATCGCTAGAGTTAATCCAACCTATTACTTGCTCAAAATCTTTACCTGCTTTTGTCTCTATACCTGAACTGTATCGCCAGGAGAATACCGAACGCCAAAACCACACTTTGATTTTGTTATATACTGTATCAAGTTTAATATCCCCATAATCAACTGTTACTTGAGCACAAATTGCAGCAAGTGGTGCGAGCATAGTTTTGTAGGGTAACAAACGATCTGAGTATATACCATTCTCGTATAGGATTTTTGCGCTTTTCCTGTAGCCTTCGAGTGCCAGGGGCCAGAACTTATTGATTTCCTTTTTGCTCAGCTCTAACAAATCATCTCTTTTGCATGAAACACCGATTCTTTGAGAGTCACTCACCCGTTTCTTGTGAAATGTAGCTAGTAAAGAGATTGTTTGCAGAAAAGTTACACGATCAATATCAATTCCTTCCATATTAGGTAAATCATTTAGCGCTTCTTTAGTCTCACGCCACATTTTAGGCAAGTCAATACCCTGAGCCCATAATGTAGCAGTCAATAGTTCAAACACAGTTAGTTCGACACCCGTCGTATTGACTTTTTCAAAGATATGACAAACAGCTCTTAAAGGTGTTTCTTCATGAAGTTCTATAACCGGGAATTCATAGTTTTGAATGGATTGAATATAAAAAGCGTGAATTTCTTCTATTTGATCATCTAAGCGATAAAATTGGTTGTCTTCATACTTTTTCTGGCGTCGATAATACCGTTCTAGTTCTTTACGCCATTTTCGATATTCATCATATATGATACAGTTGAAAGGCAAACATAGATACTCGAACTCTGCATCCCGCATACTTAGATCGTATACTACCTGTCGACCTTCCTTATATACTCTGGAATTATCGACATAAAAAATAGCATCTTCAATTGGACTACTATCTATAAGTCGTTGCATAGATAGATAGAAAAAATGGCGTTCTTTGCTGTTTTCCTTCTTTATGCCTTCTTTAGATTGTAGCGTTTGATACAAAGATGTTAATCGTTGTTGCCCGTCTAAAACTAACCTCTGTGGGGTTGTGTTATCAGATATGTTAGTTCCAGAAAAGTATTTGACATGAAACATTTTTTCTGTATGCCCTAGCATGAGTAGACTCCCGGCCGGGAATGCTTGAACTACAGAAATTAATAATTCTTGGATATTTTCAGGTGCCCAAACCCAGTCTCTTTGGAAGTAAGGTAAAGCAAGCTTACCATCATCAATGGCTAATAACAACCCTGACAATTTTTCTGGATTCGTTTTGAAAATCCATTCAGGCCGTGTAAATGATATGTTCATAGAATGTACTCCTCGTTTATAACATAAATCTTAGGAACGGCAAAAAAAACAAGTCCTTCCATTTTGGGCCGTTTTCCCTGGGTTTTCGGGGATAATTTGGGGAAGTTATTTTTCGTCCATTCTTCCTTAGGTGATTACCCAGTCTGTTTTAAGGGGAGCGTTAGCTCCCTGCTCAAACACATGAGCAGATTGAACGTGTTAACGGACTGCCATGATGCTTGCTAGCTCGCCGGAGATGACGCTCCGGTTAGAGCCTGCGCAGTTACAATCTTAATTAGCATCGTGGCGTCTATAGTAGACTTTATTTTCCTCACGAAAAAACCTCTCCAGCGCGAAATTTTGCCAATGATCGCGGGGCTAATCCAGAGGGTCTGCCGATGCAGGCTTTTTCTTCGTGACTATACTCCGTGCGGGCGGAATTTGGACTTTTTACTACACTCAACTAGTAGTTCAGCAAACATCAATTGTCGGATAGAGCTTGTGCAATTTAATGCG
>CAZDDI010000009.1:0-106392 GCA_964504195.1 uncultured Anaerolineales bacterium | reverse complement strand
CGCCGCCGGGCTATGGGGTGGTGTTAAAGTGCGACTTCTTTCAGGAGAGTCATGATATGCCCAAAGTTCAATATTTGCCCCCATCATTTGAACAGCATATAGGTCATACTTCTTGTAATTGGGCGCAATACAGATCACACGGACTTCCGACCAATCTACTTCAATCGAGCTACCCAAGGCTTTCTGAACGGCTCTTTCAAAATCGCCTTTATGATCTTTCAACCACGCCAGATAATACAAACTTTGATTGACCAATTCGGAAGACTCAACTTTTTTATACTCGATAATAACAGGATTATCATCTTCCGACAAAGCCAAAGTGTCAATTCTGCCTGAGTGCTGTACACCTGTGGGAAACTCTGACTGAACCAAACGACAATTGAATACAGTTTCAAGATTGCGCTCTATAAGCGTTTGAAGATTCTTTTCGAGCGCAAAATTCGATTGTGTCAGAATGGATAACTTTTGATCTGCAATTTCATGTAACGGCATAAAATTTTCTCAAAGGATCTTTGGTTTCAAAGGAAAAAGCCAACGCGGGCTTGCTCCGCTAATGCTTCATTAAGGAATGAGTACGAAATAGGTATCCCAATTTCTGGACGCTTTAGGCATAATTTGGAGTTTCAAATGGGCAAGTTATTCCGTACCCATTCCTAAACGAACGAATATCATAAAACGGGCCTTCGCCCTGGGGGTATCCTCACACTGGATAAACGGCGGCACGTTCCAATACTTCCGTAACCCACATATCAACCCTTTGCCCTGTTTTCTCAGCCGCCAGCACTACCTTGCGATGTTGCTCAGGCGAAAGCCGCACTGTAAACAACCCTGTATAGGGCCGATTCGGTTCCTCGCCACGTTCCAAGCAAAAGGCTAAATAATCCTCAATTGAATCCTCGAAGGCCTGGCGCAGTTCTTCTACCGATTGACCTTGAAAGGTTATGACATCTCGAATGTTCGCCACTTCACCGTGAAACAAGCCGGCTTCATCATCAAGCTGAATATGTGCAAGATACCCCTTATACTCCATTAAAGCGTGTAGTGTTTTGCGATGTTTGGCTTTCATTCATACATCTTGCGCTGGATGCACCCAGCGCTATCTTACCCCGCCAGTGCCTCGCTCAGTGAGCGAATATCATAGAACGGGCCTTCGCCCTGAGGTGTGACGCTGCGCACACGCAGGGTCGCCAGCCCGACTTGCTTCCCATCCACTACAATGAAGCCCTGCTCGCGCTCCATAAAACCGTAGTGCGAGCCGACTTCTTCTTCGAACTGAGCGCGCACTTCTTTCTCGATGGCTTCAGCGCGCTGAGGTTCCGTGATGAGAATGAAGTCGTCTTTGCCGCCGTAACCCAAGAAATCGTTGCTGCTCGCGCCGTGACTGAAGGCCTCGGCCAGGATGCGCGTCACCCCACGCAGCAAATCATCTGCCGCCATGAACCCGTACACCTCGCGGAACGGCCCTAGATTGGTGACGCGGAACCGCATCAAAGCCCAATCGCCTTCGGGATCCTGCATCACCAGTTGGCGCAGCTGCTCCTGCATCAGCGAACCGGCCGGCAGCCCGGTGGTTGGATCAGTAAGATTGGTGGAGCTGGCGCGACGCAGCGCATTGCGCACACGGAGCGTTACCTCGTCCGGGTCGAAGGGCGAGGCCACAAAATCATCCACGCCCAATTCCAGGCCGCTCAGCCGCTCCTGATGCTGATCTTCGTCGGCGAGCAGCATCAGGAAGATGTGGCGCGTACGCGTCACACTGCGCAGCTGCTGCGCTACTTCTGTACCGCGCATATCTGGCAGGGTAGTGCTGGTGATGATAACTTGGGGTAGCAGGCGGTTTGCCAGGTCGAGACCTGCTTGCCCATCCGCCGCTTCATCCACCTTCATGCCGGCGTTTTCAAAGCGCTCCCGCAGGATTCTCCGATTTACAGTGTCGTCTTCAATAAGTAGGATTCGTCCTTCCACGGGTTCCTTACCTCCTGGGCTAAGTGTCGGCTGAGCGTAAAATCAACCGAGTTTGTTTGCCTGCGCATCTATTTAATTATAGGGGTGAAATCTGCAAGCGTCAAGCTAAAGCTCGACAACCCGGTTATCTTTCCACACTTGCGCAACCCCTCCGCCCTGAGTCTGACACAGGACACAACGCTCAGGTAAACAGTCACGTTTCCGTGAAGAAGTGCATCAAAAGTGTTACAATTTGGGTTAAATTGGGATTTGCCTATTGATTTACTTGGGAAATTAGTGTATAATGTGGGAAATTGTGGGTTAAAGTGGGGCGTGGTGGGGGAGTTCTGTGTATTTTAGCGGATTGATGGGGCAGGTCTTATGTTTCTAGGGCAATACGCTTTCACCTTAGATGAAAAAGGGCGCATGACGGTACCGGCCCGCTTCCGTGATGAACTGACCGGTGGCCTGGTGCTGACTCGTGGGTTGGATCGGTGCCTCGCGGTTTATCCTCTCGTAATGTGGGCGGAAATCGCCCAAAAAGTTAATGCACTCCCCATTACCCACCCCCAGGGCCGCGCGTTGCGCCGTATCTTCTTCGCGGATGCGATGGATGCGACGCCGGATCGCCAGGGACGGATCCTGATCCCTGACCGATTGCGCGAATATGCCGACATCGGCCCAAGCGGTGAAGCCGTAATCGTGGGCCTGGATCGTTTCATCGAAATTTGGAACCCGCAACGCTGGGCTGAGACCAATGCGCTCCAAATGGAATTGATGGACGAGGACCCGGCCCTATGGGAACCGCTGCACATTTAACACCCCAACACCGCACGGTGTTGTTGTCCGAGGCCGTGATGTGGCTAGCGCCCTTCCCCGGCGGGCGCTATCTCGATGCCACCGTGGGCGCAGGGGGGCACGCCACCGCCATCCTGGAAGCTGCTGCACCCGATGGCGTAGTGTTGGGGTTCGACCGCGATCCATACGCGCTGCAATATGCAGCAGCACGGCTGAGCCGGTTCGGAGCGCGTGTGACGCTGCTCCATACCGGCTATGACCGTTTAACGGACATGGCACAACAAGCAGATTTTCTTCCCGTGGATGGCGTGCTCTTTGACTTAGGGTTTTCTTCATTACAAGTGGATGATTCCCAACGCGGGTTTGCCTTTCGGCTAAATGGCCCGTTGGATATGCGTTACGATCCCGACAGTGATGACCCGTCGGCAGCAGAGCTACTCAACACGTTAGATGAAGCGGAACTGACCGCATTGTTGCGGCTCTACGGCGAGGAACCCCACAGTCGCCGCATCGCCCACGCGATTGTCGCCGCCCGTCCGTTGCACACAACGCGCCAATTAGCCGAAGTGGTTGCACAAGCTTCCGGCGGGCGATACGGTGGTATCCACCCGGCAACACGTACCTTTCAAGCCTTACGCATCGCGGTCAACCGTGAGCTGGAGCGATTGGAAGCCACGCTACCCCAAGCAGTCGCTGCGTTACGACCGGGGGGCCGGTTGGTCGTTATCACGTTTCACTCCTTGGAAGATCGGATTGTCAAACACTTCTTGCGCGAACAGGCGCGCGATTGTATCTGCCCGCCGCGCGCGCCGATCTGTGTATGCGAGCATCAACCGGCCCTCCGGTTGTTGTTCACGAAAGCGATTGCACCCTCCGCTACCGAGATAGCGGAGAACCCGCGCAGCCGCAGCGCCCGCCTTCGCGCCGCGGAGAAAATAATATAGGAACCATAATGCGGGATGTTCCTCTCACGTTTTTGGGTTGAGATTCGCTGATTCATCGATTTTTTCAGGAGGAATTCCTCATTAACTGATGGTTCAGCAGCGGTTGGATGAAAATTCGGGGAACTACCGTTCCCCTCAGAGCCAGTGTGCTCAGAGCAGATCGCCAGATCCGCGATTGGGTAAATATTTGAGATTCGCCATTCGCTATTCGCCATTCGCTATTCGCCATTTTCAGAGGAGGTTTCCCATGAGTGTTCTCTGGCAACAGCAGACCCACGGCGTTCCCCGACGTAGCGGGCAATTGAACCGCACCCTAGCGTTACTGTTGATCGTCGCCATTACGTTAATCGCACTCTTGGGGGCTGCATACCTGAGCCTGGCCGCAGCCAACGTGAGTCTCTCCCGTGAAGTCTGGCAAATGGAGCAAAACCTGGTGCGCTTGCAACGCGAAAACCAGGCAATTATGGTTGAAGTCGCACGCAACAGCTCGATTCCAGTGTTGCAAACGCGCTCCACGGCTCTGGGCTATCAGCCTGCTGAAGCCGTGGCTTACATCAACTTTACGGAGCCTTAAATGTTACGCGGCCCGGATGCACGTCTGCGCCTCATCGTCACTTTGCTGATTGCCGTCCTACTGCCCATTATCGGGCAGTTAGTACGTTTACAAGTGCTGGAACATGCCCAACACAAGGCTGAAGCACAGGAGCTTGTCGAGCGACGCTATGCCTTGCCTGATCCACCCTGGGGCTGCATAACCGATCGCAACGGAGATCTGCTGGTGGGTAATATACCCGTCTATAACATCGGCGCGGAAATTGGCCTGTTGCGAAGCGATATGGCGCGCGAGGAAGCCGCGCGCGCCCTGGCGCCGCTGCTCAACCGCCCAGAGACCGCTATACTGGCAGATCTGACCCTGCGCCCGGAAGAGGAAGGCCGTCAATATGTGTGGCGACCACTTGCGTACAGTCTCTCTGCCGAGGCCAGCCAGTCCGTGACTCTCACCCGCTACTCGTGGATTACCATCGCGCCCACCTGGCAGCGCCATTATCCCGAAGGCGCGCTAGCTGCGCATACGCTGGGCTTCGTCAATAGTAATGGAGAAGGCTACGGCGTACAGGCAGCGCAAGTGCGCTTCCTGCAGGGTCAGCGCGTTGAGAACATCGGCGAGGTGGGAGTAGATTCCAACCCACTGCCCGACGAGATGGCTTCTTCACAAGGGTTGCCCTATCCTGGCGCGGATTTGCGTCTAACGCTGGATCGCACATTACAAGCTTTTGTCGAAGGCGAACTGGATCGCGCCTTACAGGAATACAACGCACCTAGCGGTACGATCATTGTGCTAGATACCCGCACAGGCGATATCCTCGCACTTGCCAGCCGCCCCACTTATGAACCGTGGCGGTTTGCCGAGGTTGCCGCTGCTGGCGAGGAGAGAATTTTTCTGGATCCCAACATCAGTATTGCCTATGAACCAGGTTCAGTTTTCAAGCTGATTACAGTAGCAGCGGCGCTGGATTCCGGGCGCGCGACGCTCGATTGGAGTTATCAAGACCAGGGACGTTTGGAGTATGGCGGCATTATCATCCGCAACTGGGATGGCAATAGCTATGGACAGCAAGGATTACAAGGCGTTATCAGCCATTCGCTCAATGTGGGCGCGGGGCGGCTTTCCGCTCATGTGCTCGGCGGCGACCTCTTTTACCATTACGTGCGCGCCTTTGGATTCGGACAGCCCACAGGCGTAGAGGTGCGCGGTGAAAGCGCAGGTCTCGTTCACATGCCCTCGGATTGGGATTGGGCCGATAGTTACCTGGTAACCAATTCCTTCGGACAAGGTATCGCTGTGACGCCACTACAAATGGCGACAGCGATAGGCGCGCTCGCCAACGGCGGTCTGATGATGCAGCCGCACATCGTCGCCGAACGGTATTATCCGGACGGGCGGCACGTAACCATTTCACCGCGCCCATTGGGACAACCCGTTTCGGCGGAAACGGCGCGCGCCATGACGGGGCTGATGGTGCGTGCGGTGGAGCACGAACTGACCCAAGCCGTTGTACCAGGCTATCGCATTGCTGGCAAAAGCAGTACCGCACAAATCCCCGGCCCTGGTGGTTACGACCCCAATGATGTGATAGCTTCATTTATTGGCTATGGGCCGGTGCCTGATCCGCAAATTCTGGTACTGGTGAACATAGACCGCCCGCAAGTGCCACGGCACCAGCGATGGGGATCACAATTGGCCGCGCCAGTGTTCCAGCGGATCATAGCACGCTCCTTTGTGCTGTTGGGTATTCCCCCGGACAATTTCGCCGCCGCGCCGTGATAAACATTTAACTACAAGGAACACAGAGATTTTTTGGGCTGAAAACATATTAAAACCCCCGTGTCCTCGGTGGTAAAAAAGACTTTTCATGTAGCGAAAGATGATACCTACTTATGCGGAAAGAATTGCTGTTAGCGGATTTGATCGCGTTGTGCGGCAGTGCCCGGCCCACCGGACTGGATATGCCCGCGCGGCTCGTTATAGATTCGCGGCAGGCAACGCCGGGCAGCATCTTCTGCGCCCTCAAGGGCGAGCACACCGACGGGCATGCCTTCGTCGCCGATGCGTTCGCACGAGGCGCGATCGCTGCCCTTGTCTCGCAACCGGTGGCACTGCCCGATACGCCGTTGCTTATCCGGGTCCCGGATGTCCTGCAAGCATTGCAGCGCGCCGCGACCCACTGGCGGCAGCAGTTCGATATTCCCGTCATCGGTGTCACGGGCAGCGTGGGGAAAACCACCACCAAAGAGGTCATCGCGCAAGTGCTGGCACAACGCTTTGAGGTGCTATGCAGCCCGTGCTCTTACAACAACGAGCTGGGCCTGCCGCTTACCCTGCTCCAACTGCACAGCGAGCATACCGCAGCGGTGTTGGAGATGGGGATGTACACGCGCGGCGACATTCACGCCCTGACCGAGATTGCGCGCCCCACCATGGGCGTGGTGACGAACGTCGAAGCCGTCCATCTGGAACGCGCCAAAACGCTAGAAAACATCGCCCTGACTAAACAAGAGCTGGTCGAAGCGTTACCCACGGCGGAAGCAGGCGGCATAGCAGTGCTCAACTACGATGATCAGCACGTGCGGGCCATGGCACAGGCTACGGATGCCCAGGTGCTGTTCTACGGCCTCTCGCCAGAAGCCGATCTGTGGGCAGATGACCTGCAAAGTCTGGGGCTGGCAGGCATCCAGGCGCGCTTACACTATCAGGACGAGGCAACTATCGTGCGCGCGCCGCTGTTGGGGCTGCACAACGTTCAGACCGTGTTGCGTGCCGCTGCTGTGGGGCTGCTGATGGGCCTCAGCTGGGACGAGCTCAGCGCGGGGCTGTGGAATTTGAACAACGCCCCCCGGCTCACGACGGTACGCAGCAACCAGGGGGCGCTCATTCTCGACGATACCTACAACGCCAGCCCACCCGCCGTGCTGGCCGCGCTCGATCTACTGAATGAACTGCAAGGACGCAAAATCGCGGTATTGGGCGATATGCTGGAACTGGGCAAGTATGAAGCGGCAGGTCATCAACAAGTAGGACAGCGCGCTGCTGAAGTTGCAGAACAGTTGGTGCTGGTGGGCCAGCTCGCGAAACACTACATCGCCGGGGCACGGGCACAGGGGATGGCGCAAGAGCACCTCTACGTCGCCGCCGACAACGCTGATGCCGTGCGCTATCTGCAATCGCTGCTAGGGCCGGAGGATATCGTCCTAATCAAAGGCTCACGAGGGATGCAGATGGAAACTATTGTGGCAGCGCTTACGCAGCGTTAAACGTAGGACATGAAGAAGTTTTTACGTTTCACGTCTCACGTCACAGCAAACACTATGGTCAACGGTCAATGTCATTAAATTTAGCACATAGACCTGGCAGGTTTGAGAGACTTGACGCTACAACCACCCTTTATTTACCTGAAAAATGCAGTCAAACACAATTTGAGCGAAACCTGGCAGGTCTTAACTTAATGACATCGGGTCAACGGTTTCAAGTAAGGATATAACTATGAGCAGGCAAGCGGTCGTGATTCTGGGCCTGGCGCGGCAGGGCAAAGCTCTGGCGCGCTTCTACGCGGAACAGGGCTGGCACGTCACTGTCTCCGATAGCCGCCCGGCGGATGTCTTACAGGCAGCGCAGGCCGAGCTCGCAGCCTGGCCGATTAGCTATGCGCTAGGCGGGCATCCCGAATCGCTGCTGGATACGTGCGACTTGCTATGTCTCAGCGGCGGCGTACCGGCAGAACTGCCCCTCGTCGCGGCGGCGCGTGCGCGCGGAATCCCCGTGAGCAACGATGCGCAAGAATTCCTGCGCCGCTGCCCAGCCCCCATCGTCGGCATCACCGGCTCGGCGGGCAAGACTACGACCACCGCCTTGGTCGGTGCGATGCTCCGCGAGGCGGGTTATACGACCTGGGTGGGTGGCAACATTGGCAACCCGCTCATTAGCGATTTGAGACACATCCGGCCCACGGATCGAGTCGTGATGGAACTGTCCAGCTTCCAGCTGGAGCTGATGACACACAGCCCCCAGATTGCGGCAGTGTTGAACGTCACGCCCAACCATCTGGATCGCCACAAGACGATGGATGCCTATCTCGCAGCCAAGCGCAACATTGTTGCGCATCAACAACCCGAAGATGTGGCGGTGCTGGGATTGGATGATGCCCGCGCCGCAGCATTGGCGAGCGCTACGCTTGCACAGATACGGTACTTCAGCAGCGCGCACGCTGTGGCGAAGGGCGCGTGCTTGCACGGCGATTGGTTGGCGCTGCGTTGCGGCGGGCAAATCATCCACGTCTGCCGACGTGACGAGGTACACTTGCGCGGTGCTCACAACATTTTGAACACGCTGGCCGCAATAACCTTAGCAAGCACGGCAGGCGCACCGGTGACGGCATTGCGGCGTGCTATCGCCGGTTTTCGCGGCGTCGAGCACCGGCTGGAAATGGTGCGGCAGCGGCGGGATGTGACCTGGATTAACGATTCCATGGCCAGCGCGCCGGAACGGGTGCTGGCCGCGCTGGCCGCATTTGATGAGCCATTGCTGCTGCTGGCCGGCGGGCGCGATAAGGATTTACCCTGGGAGACCTGGGCGCAACGCGTGGTGGAGCGCGTGCGTGTGCTGGCGCTCTTCGGTGAGGCGCAACCCATGCTTGTTGAACAGATTAAGCGCGTCTGGCAACCGGGGCAGCCCGGCGCGCGCCTGGAGCGGCTGGAATGCGCCGACACATTGGAGCGCGCCGTAACACTCGCTGCTGCTGCCGCGCAACCCGGCGATGTCGCACTGCTCTCGCCCGGCGGCACTAGCTTCGATGCTTATCAGGATTTCGCCGCGCGGGGCGCGCATTTCCGCACCCTCGTCGCCGCACTGGAGGACTAAACAATGGCTGTAACTGCACAACGCCAGACGAGCAAACCAGCAACCGCATCGCGTCGCAAATCCAAGCAGACGCATATTGATTACCTGCTCCTGGCGACGACACTAGGCCTGGTGGCCTTCGGGCTGCTAGTCTTGTTCAGCGCCACGTTCTACATGCCCGCGACATTCTGGCGGCAGCAACTGCTCTGGGTGCTGTTGGGGGGAATTGTCGTACTGATTATTATCCGTATCCCCTACCTGTACTGGCGCATCCTGGCAACGCCAATGATGGCGGTCAACTTGCTCTTGCTGCTAGGAGTATTGTTTTTGGGAACACAGGTGTTCGGCGCGCAACGCGCCCTTATCGGCGCTTCGGTGCAGCCGGGTGTATTGGCGCGACTAGTAGCCGTCGTCTACATCGCCGCGTGGCTGTCTTCCAAAGGCGAACAGTTGGGGCAGGTACACTATGGGCTAATCCCCTTCGCTGTCATTGTGGGGGTAGTGGCTGGTTTGGTAGCCCTGCAACCCGACCTGAGCACGGCCATTCTAATCACCGTCACCGGGCTGGCAATGTTCTTCTTTGCGGGCGGCGACCCGTTCCAGATTTTTATCTCAGTAATCACGGGGACAACGACTTTCGGCTTTCTGGCCTGGCAGCTGCCCCATGCCCGGCGGCGGCTACTGGATTACATCGTCTCGCTGCAAGACCCTAGCCAGATGCCCTATCACGTCCATCGGGCCGTGACGGCCATCGGCGAGGGTGGCTTTTTCGGGGTAGGCATCGGCAACGGGCGGCTCAAATCAGGCTATTTACCGCTTCCACATACCGACAGCGTCTTCGCCGTCATCGGCGAGGAAATGGGATTGGTAGGCGCACTACTGGTATTAGGGATGTTTGCACTGCTGGCCTATCGGGGCTACCGCATCGCACTGGAAACGCCTGACCCGTTCGGCAGTTTGTTGGCCTTCGGTGTCACCACCATGATTATCACCGAAGCGTTGCTCAACATAATGGTAATGGTAGGCCTTTTGCCGTTCACGGGCACAGCCCTGCCTTTGTTCAGTTATGGTGGTACGGAGACCATCATCACCCTCTCAGGTATCGGATTTTTGCTGGCAATTTCAAAGGGCCGGCCCAAGGGAGAAATGGATGCGTTTATGGATCGTTGGGGGCGGAACTGGCGGGCACATCTATCCCGCACTAGTGGTCGCCCAAGCACTCCGCGCAATTGAGCCAGCGGCGGAGATCACCTGGATCGGGGGCATTGGCGGGATGGAAGAGGGCTTAGTCTCGCAGTTAGGCTTCACGTTTCAGGGGATTCCGGCAGGCGGGCTGCACGGTGTCGCGCCGTTGCGCGCCGTCCACAATGCGCTGCATCTGCTACGCGGACTGCTGATCTGCTGGCGGCTGCTAGGCCGCGAGCGGCCGACAGCATTATTGACCAATGGGGGCTATGTGAGCATCCCGGTGGCGGTGGCTGCCTGGCTGCGCCGCGTGCCGATCCTGCTCTACCTGCCCGACATCGAACCGGCGCAATCTGTGCAGCTGATTGCCCGCCTGGCTGCCCATATCGGCGTTACCGTAGAGGATTCACGGGCCTTCCTGCCGGCCGAGAAAGTCAGTGTAACCGGCTACCCGCTGCGCGAAAGCGTCACCCGCTGGACGCGGGCTGAAGCGCTCCCGGCACTGGGGCTAGAGGATGATGCGCCGGTGCTGTTGGTCTTCGGTGGCAGCCGGGGCGCCCGCTCAATCAATCAAGCCATCACAGCACAGCTGCCAGCCCTGCTCGAACTGGCGCAGGTCGTTCACATCAGCGGGGAACTGGATTGGCCCGCCGTTTCAGAGGCGCGCTTAGCGTTGCCCCAAGCGCAACGACAGCGCTACCACGCCTACGCCTACCTGCACGAAGAGATGGGGGCAGCGTTGGCGGCTGCGGACCTGGTCGTTTCGCGCGCGGGCGCTTCGATTCTGGGCGAGTTCCCCTACTTTGGGCTACCTGCCATTCTCGTTCCCTATCCGTATGCCTGGCGTTATCAAAAGGTCAACGCAGAATGGTTGGCACAACGTGGCGCGGCAGTCGTGCTTCTGGATGCAGATTTGCGCGATACGCTGCTGCCTACTGTGACACACTTATTACATGACACAGCCCAACGCGAGCAGATGGGCACGGCGGCACGTGCGTTGGCCCAGCCCGCAGCTGCCGCAACACTGGCGACGCACTGGTTGGCCCTGGCAAAGGGGAAAATGGTATGATCCCAATCGAGACGGCATTTTTTGGCTTGATACTCTTATTTGGCATCATTGGCGCATTGCGCGGCTGGGCCAAAGAATTACTAGTGGCCTTCGCGGTCATCCTCGCACGCTTCATGGAGTTTGTGTTGTGGCAGTATGTGCCAGTCGTCAACAGCTCCTTGAAACAACTGGAAGTCACTGAACCGGCCATCTGGTTTTATGTGCGCATTTCACTGTTCATTATTATCATTGCTTTTGGCTACGCCACCACAGTGATTTCAGCCGCACTGGGCGGGCGCGCGCGTAAGGATAAATTCGAGGATACCTTGCTGGGCTTCTTTATCGGCGTGGTCAACGGCTACCTGATTGCCGGAACACTGTGGGGCTTCCTGGCGCACAAAGGCTATGCGATTTGGGGAATTGTTGTGCCCACCAGCGATTTAGCGATAGGTATCTTGCCCTATCTGCCTACCGCCTGGCTGGGCGGCCCACTGCTGTTCGTTGCAGTGGCGCTGGCCTTTGTCTTCGTGCTGATTGTGTTCGTGTGAGGTGAAGTTGTGCAACATTTGAGCAGCTACAAACAAGTACATATTGTCGGCATCGGTGGCGCGGGGATGTCAGCCATCGCGCGGGTATTGCACGCGCGCGGGCACATCATCACCGGCTCCGACCGGCAAGAGTCGCCCACTGTTGCAGCACTGCTATCCGAAGGATTAGCTATCGTCATCGGCCACGCACCGGAAAACATCGGCAGTGCTGACCTGGTGCTGACTTCATCTGCCATTGCACAGCAGAATCCAGAGCTGGCTGCAGCACGCGCACGTGGCATTCCAGTCCTGGAGCGCGCCGAGTTCTTCCCGCTACTCACCGCCGAGTACGATGTAATCGCCGTGGCGGGTGCACATGGCAAAACCACGGTCACAGGCATGATTGCCACCATTCTGCTGGAGGCCAACTACGACCCCAGTTTCATCATCGGCGGGATACCGGGCAATCTAGGCACTAACGCGCGCTCCGGCGAGGGCCGCTACTTCGTCATCGAAGCGGACGAGTACCGCCACACCTTTCATGCCTTCGCGCCGCGCATCGCTGTTGTCACCAACATCCAGTACGACCATCCTGACGTATTCCCCAGCCTGCGCTTTTTACGGCTGGCTTTTGGCGATTTCGTAGATCGCATCCAACCCGGCGGATTACTGATTGCCAGCAACGATGACCGCGTGGCACATTTAGTGGCCGCCTCATTCCATGCCAATGGCGGGCGGCTGGCGCTGTATGGCATCGAAGAGGGCGTGGGATTGGCCTATCGCGCGCTCAATATCCGCCCCAATAACCTGGGCGGTATTGACTTTGAAGCACAGTATGAGGGACAGGCGATACTGCCAATACGGCTTCAGGTTCCCGGTGCGCACAACGCACTCAACGCCTTGGCCGCATTATCCGTCGCTGAAGAGATAGGTATCCCCTGGAATCAGGCAGCACTCTCGTTATTGCATTTCAAAGGCACACAGCGGCGCTTCGAAGTATTAGGCGAGAGCGGTGGTATAACCGTAATTGACGATTATGCTCACCATCCCATACAAATTCAGGCCGTGTTGCAGGCCGCCCAGCAGCGGTATCCCGACGCCCGCTTGCGCGTGGTCTGGCAGCCACACACCTTCAGTCGCGTTCGCGCGCTGTGGGATGAATTTTTAGATGCCTTTGAGGGCGCAGCAAATGTGCTAGTCTTGCCCATTTACGCCGCCCGTGAAGTGGATGATGGGACGTTGACGCACACGATGTTGGCCGAGGCCCTCACGCATTCAGCGGTCAGCGTGGCGCACACATTGGATGAGGCGACCCACCATCTGGCGGAGACGGTTGTCCCCGGTGACGTGATTTTGCTCATGGGCGCAGGCGATGAGTACCGTGTGGGGCATGACTTATTGGCGCGATTGCAAGAACAGGAGGGAAACACATGAGCCGTTTAACGCAGTGGTTGTACAAATTGACTGGGGTGCGAGGGCGAAAGAAAGCGCGTCAACGCGCCTACAAATCCGAGACGCTCGCCGTGAAGATACGGTTGGTAGAACGGGAACAGAAAAGCGGGGGCAAATCGAAGCGATGAACACGCCCCTGCGCCCCCATCTCGAAGCCATCGCGGTGGAGCTCGGCCCATGCGCACAATTGGATGCGCCGCTGGCCCTGCACTCGATGGTGGGCATCGGCGGCCAGGCGGATTTGTTGGTGCTGGCCGAGCAGTGCGAGGTGGTGGAGCAAGCGATACAACTGGCACGCGCGGCGGCTATCCCCTGGCGGGCCTTTGGCGGACTGACCAACCTGCTCTTGCCCGATACCGGGCTACGGGGGATGGTCATCCTCAACCACTGCCGCGAGGTACGCTGGGAAGCGGATTACCGACTCTATGCCGAAGCCGGCGCATTGATGATTCCGCTAGCCCGCGAGACAGTACAACGCGGCTGGGCCGGGCTTACTTGGGCCATCGGATTACCCGGCACAGTCGGTGGAGCAGTGGTGAACAACGCGGGCGCGTTCGGGGGAGATATGGCCGGGCTGGTGGATACGGCAGAGGTCTTAGGGCCAGATGGGCGGGTGCAAACCGTAGCTGTAGATTGGTTCGACTTCCGCTACCGGTGCAGTCGGCTCAAGGGCGCCGGGCATGATTGGGTGGTGTTGAACGCTACGCTACAATTGAAGCCCGGTAACCTGGAACATTTACTCGCCAAAGCCGATGAATATACGACGCGCCGCCGCAACGCACAGCCGCCAGGGCGCACCCTGGGGTCTACGTTCAAAAACCCGCCGGGCGATTACGCCGGGCGGCTCATCGAAGCGGCAGGGCTAAAAGGGGCGCGCATAGGTGACATCGTCGTGTCGGAGCAACATGCCAACTTTTTTATGAACGCAGGCCAGGGCACTGCCGCAGATTTCACGGCACTGCTGCGACAGGTACAGGAACAGGTCGCCATGCAATTTGGCATCCGCCTGGAGCCGGAAATCGAGTTTTGCACCTAAAGAAACGCCGGACGACAGATGCGGCTTCCCATCCCCACCCCGCCTACTGTCCACCGTCTACCGAGAAGGAACACGCCAATGCCTGAGAAAATCAAAATCGCGGTACTGTTTGGAGGCCGCTCTGGGGAACACGAAGTCAGCCTGCTTTCTGCCCGGTCAGTCATGCAATCGCTGGATACGGAAAAGTACGAAGTGATTCCGGTGGGCATCACCCGTGAGGGGGGCTGGGTAGTAGGTGCCGACCCGCTCGCGGCGTTAGAGACCGAAGACTTGACACACGCGCAGGCTGCCGCCATCCTGGCTGATCCCACGCAACCAGGGCTTAAGCAACTCGAACGGCGCACGCCGGAACAGGCCGGTCAGCTAGCGTTGCTCTCGCGGGTGGATGTGGTATTCCCGGTACTGCACGGCACCTTCGGCGAGGATGGGACGGTACAAGGGCTGTTGGAACTGGCGAACGTGCCCTACGTCGGCGCGGGCGTGTTGGCTTCGGCATTGGCGATGGACAAAATCGCCTTCAAGGATGTATGTCTGGCGCGGGGGCTACCGGTGACGGATTTTATCGGCATCACTCGCCGGCGCTGGGAAGCTGACCCGGATAACATCATCGCGGAGATTGAAACACGGTTACCGTATCCGGTCTTCACCAAACCGGCCAATCTAGGCTCCAGTGTGGGAATCAGCAAATGCCGTGACCGCGCCGGGCTGCGCGCAGGGCTAGCCGAGGCCGCGCACTACGACCGGCGGATATTGGTAGAGATAGCCGTGCCGGATGCGCGCGAAATCGAGGTGAGCGTGTTGGGCAACGAAAACCCCAGCGCCTCGATTCCGGGAGAAATCATCCCTAGCCGCGAGTTTTACGATTACGGGGCCAAGTATTTGGATGAGGGCGAGAACGCCTCGCGGCTCTTGATTCCCGCGCCGCTCGATGCTGAGACCCTTCGGCAGGTGCAAACGCTGGCCGTGGCGGCGTTCCAGGCAATTGATGGAGCCGGAATGGCGCGGGTGGACTTTCTACTGAGTGGCTTGGACGGCACGCTCTATTTGAACGAAATCAACACTATCCCTGGCTTCACCAAGATCAGTATGTTTGCGAAATTGTGGGAGGCCTCAGGCGTACCTTATCGCCAACTGTTGAACTGGCTGGTTGATTTGGCTTTGGAACGGCATCGTGAAAATGCGCTCTCAGAGCGAATTTATCGCCCGCCGGAGATGTAGCACTGGAGGGGCCATGAAGAAAAATAAAAAGCCCACTACGAATTATTACCGCACCGCTGCCTTGTTGGGAACGCAACCTGGTTACACGGGCGGGCGCTCGCTGGCGCGTCCCCATCGGGAACCGGTGCGCATCCCCTGGCAGCTCTGGGTGCTGACCCTGATAATCGCGGCAGCGGTGCTCTGGCTCTGGCTTGATCCACGCTGGTATCTTGAAGCCACCCACCTGGAAGTGACCGGTGCCTCGCATGAGACGACCATGGCTGTGGCACACGCCAGTGAGTCGTTAGCGGTACATGGGTTATGGCTTGACCCAGCAGCCATCACCGAAAAAGTGTTAGAGACCGTGCCCGCCGTCATTCGCATTGAGGTAGTGTGCTGGATTTATCCAGCACAATGCACGATTCAGGTAAGCGAACGCACGCCCGTACTGATATGGCAAAACGAACAAGGTATGGCCTGGGTAGATGCGGGGGGGGTCTTTTTCCCCGCACGCACTGAGCGCGGGGATTTACCGCATGTGCGCGGCCCGCTTCCCGAACAGGATACCCTGCCCGCAATTTTAGAAGGCGTTGCGGCCTTGCGCAGATTGGATGTAGAGTTCGAGACGCTGGAATATCATCCGCGTTATGGGCTGATTTGGAGCGATCCGCACGGACGGCGCATTGCGTTTGGCGTAGGATCGGAGATGGCGGCGCGTTGGACAATATATACATCGCTAATGGCGCAGCTAGAAACGCGCGGTGTTTTCCCATTGGTCGTAGACTTGCGCTTCCCGACAGCGCCAGCCTACGCTACAGAGCGGCTGTGGTGAAAGGGGGTGCAGGGTGGAACGATCTATTGTAGGAATTGACATTGGCAGCCATAAGGTTTCGGTACTGGTAGGCGAGATTGGCGAAGGGGGCACGACCCGTGTGGTGGGCGTCGGACAAGTGCCCTCGCACGGTATCCGCAAGGGTATGGTGGTCAATGTGACCGAGGCCACTGCCGCTATCGCTGAAGCGGTAGAACGGGCCGAACAGAGCTCCGGCTACCAGATTGAGCGTGCTTTTGTAGGCGTGAGCGGTACACACATCACCTCGCGCAACAGCCAGGGCGTGGTGGGCGTCTCCCGACGCGACCGGGGCATCACGCCTGATGACATTGATCGCGCATTGGAAGCTGCTGGAGCCATCGTGCTACCGCAAAATCAGGAGCTACTCCACATCATCCCCCGCACCTACACAGTGGATGGACAAGAAGGCGTGCGCGACCCGTTAGATATGCATGGTTTCCGCCTGGAAGTGGAAGCGCATGTGGTGATGGGGGCGATTACAGCCATGCAAAACCTCACCAAATGTGTTGAGGGCGCGGGCGTACAGGTGAGCGAACTGGTGCTGACCAGTCTGGCGGCAGGCAACGCTTGTCTCTCGAAGACAGAAAAAGAAATGGGCGTCGTGCTCATTGACATCGGTGAAGGAACGACCGATCTGGCGATTTTTATCGAAGGCACCGTCTGGCATACCTGCTCGCTAGCGATGGGAGGCGAGTACATCACCAACGACATCGCCATCGGGCTACGACTACCAGCGGAAGTGGCCGAACAGATCAAACTACACCATGGACACGCGCTGGCGACACAAGTAGCAGAAGACGAACGGTTCACAATTTCGCCCTACGGTGAAACAACTCCGGTGGTGGTACCGCGCTGGAAACTCGCAGAAATCATCCAGGCGCGCGTAGAAGAGATTTTGGAGGGTGTGCAGCAGGAGATCAAGCGTTCCGGATACGATGGCCTGTTGCCCGCCGGTTTGGTGATTTGTGGTGGCACGGCACAATTACCCGGCTTGCCAGAGCTGGCCCGTGACATGTTCGGACTACCAGTCCAAATTGGGCTACCGCACAACCTTACCGGGCTAACGGATCAGGTCAGCCATCCCGCCGCAGCTGCGGCAGTGGGCCTGATGCAGTGGCAACCGTTGTGGGAAGAGTTAGGGGGAAACAATTGGAAAGGTTCACGCAATGCGTGGTGGAAACGCTTTATCCCCTGGCTCCGCACGCTACTTCCCGGATAACAATTTGAAATTTATCAAGTTACTGGAGGACTATAATGAAACATAGAACTTATTCATCCAAAGCTACAGGAGGTGCTGATATGAGTGCGGCTGGGGAACATTTTGCACAGATTCGGGTAATTGGTGTGGGCGGCGGCGGCAGCAATGCTGTCAATCGGATGATTGCCGAAGGCTTGCAAGGGGTGGATTTTATTGCCGTAAACACCGATGCGCAGGCCTTGATGCTCTCCGACGCGCCTAAGCGATTGCGCATCGGGGACGCTGTGACCCGTGGACTGGGCGCTGGCGGACATCCCGAAGAGGGACGCAAATCAGCGGAAGAATCGCAAGATGAGATCCGCGAAGTGCTGCAAGGCTCAGACATGGTCTTCGTCACCGCTGGTATGGGCGGCGGGACAGGTACAGGGGCTGCGCCGGTCATCGCGCGTATCGCCAAAGAAGAGCTCAAGGCGCTTACCATCGGTGTTGTCACCCGGCCCTTCATGTTCGAAGGTGCCAAACGGTCACAGGCAGCCATGGAGGGTATCGAGAACCTCAAGCAAGTGGTAGATACGCTCATTGTCATTCCCAATGACCGACTGCTGGAGATCACTGAGAAGCGGGTCGCGCTGCGGGACGCTTTCCGTGTAGCTGATGACGTGCTGCGTCAGGGCATTCAGGGCATCACCGAAGTGATCACCGTGCCCGGGCTGATCAACCTGGACTTCGCCGATGTAAAGGCGATTATGCAGGAAGGCGGCGCGGCGCTGATGGCAGTAGGACGGGCCAATGGCGAAAACCGGGCAGTGGAGGCGGCGCAACAGGCCATTTCCAGCCGATTGCTTGATATCACCATTGATGGCGCGCGGGGCATTCTGTTCAACATCACCGGCGGTAACGACATGACGCTATTCGAGGTGAATGAAGCAGCTTCGATCATCCGCGAAACCGCACACCCAGAGGTCAACCTGATCTTCGGTGCAGTGGTGGATGAAGCCATGGGCGGCGAGGTGCGCGTCACTGTCATCGCCACCGGTTTCGACGGTGAGGATATGCAAGTGCGCCCACGAGTGCAGAGCAAGCCCAAACACCGGGAACTGCAAGAGGTGATGGTGACAAGTATGTTGGATCGGGACAATCGTGACATCCCGGCCTTCATGCGCAAGCGCGGGGCGTAGCTTACAGATACAGCCCTGTTTATATTCAGTAGATCACAAATCTGCTTGTAGCTCACGATTTATCGTGCTTCTAATATGCTAAAGAACACACTACGAGCTTAAGTCTATGTTGGGCGGGTAGTAATCGGCAAGCAAAAAGTTGTGCCTCAAAGAAAGCGATATGAGTGACTTTATTCGTATACGAGTGTGTTTGGCTGTAGTTGACAATGGCAAGATTCTGCTTGTGCCTCACTATGAAACGGACGCTGGGGCCATTCGGACAGTACCTGGTGGGAAGATAGAGTTTGGCGAAAGTCTACAAGAGGCGGCTGTTCGAGAATTCTTCGAAGAAACTGGCCTGCAAACTAAGGTGATGGGACTACTGCACGTCAGCGAAGTGATCCTGCCGGAGAGGCCATACCACAGCATTACTATCTCGTTCTCTGGGAAGGTCACAGGGGGCATACTCAGGGCTGAAGCGAATCATCTATATGGAGAGAAGAAGCCCAAGTGGTTCTCGGCGGCAGAAGTGTTGACCGCCAAATATCATCCTGAGCAAACAGTGGAAAAGGCGTTGAATATCGCAATAGAGTAACACTAGGGTACAAGGTCGTCTTCTGAAAAAAACACCGTCCAACAGCGCTTGCACCCGCCGCCGCTTCGCAGCCTGCTGGCGGCGGGGAAACGCGCTTTCGGGTAATTTTTTTGTTGAAGGGGCTTTACACGCAGTCACGGCGCGGGTGAAGCCTGCCGATCTACTGACACTAGAGAAATCTGTCCGAAAACTCACGAAGGCGGTGGTTGCGCTTATCGCAACCACCGCCTTCACTGATTTTCGGACAGATTCTAAGTGCGTTACCCCTGGCTACTGATTCGACAAAAAAAATACCATCTTACTTGCTTTACCCCGGCAACTGGTTAACAGTGTGGTGAACGGCCTCACAAATGAGGTGCGCCGCCAAATCCAGCGAGAGCGCACCGGTATTGATGACCAGATCGTATAAGTCGGGATCATGCCAATCGCGCCCGAAGAAGTGCTTGATATAGCGTCCACGTTCGCGGTCATTCTGCTGAATGCGCCGCTCGGCTTCTTTGACATCCAGCCCCAACCGCTCCATCAATGTATGGATGCGCCGGTCTTTAGGTGCGACGATCTGCACATGCAGCACGCCTGGCAGACCCTGCAACACCACCTGCCCCCCGCGACCCACCAGCATCACATCCCCGGCCTGGGCATATTCCAGCAACACTTGCCGGATTAGCTCCGGGTAGTTCGCGGCGGCCTCCGCACGCCGCTCGCTCTGTTGCACACGCTGGAGGGCCTCGTCACGACTCAACCCTTCCTGAGTCATCAGCAGGCCGACGATTTCATCGTAGGCATAACTCTCGCGCAAGCTGGCGCTGGGGATGGTAGGGATGGGCGGCAGACGATCGAGCGCGGTCACCAATTGCGCCATCAAACCGGTGACTTTCTCTTTGTCTTCGAACGCCGTCACCATCGTTTCGTCGGGAAACCCGGCCAACTCCGCAGCGCGCTGGAGGATGGCCCGATCCAGATAGCGCAAGCCCAATTGTTTTGCTACGGCTGTGGCGATGTAACTGCCCCGGCTGCCTAATTGCCGGGATACGGTGATGATAATGCTCATGGCTCCTCCTGAGAAAGTTGCAAATAGCGAATGACGAATCTCAAAATTTAACTCGTCGCGGATCTGGCGCTCCGCTCCGAGCCTCTTGGCTCTGATTTTCCCAAAATCAACAATCCAAAATCCGCTAGGGGGCCGGGGTGGGCGTGGCATAGGCGATGATGCGAAAGTCGAGCACGGCGGGCGGCTGGTCAGCGATGCGCAGGGTGACGGTGTAAACGCCCGAACGCAGGAAGGTTTCGCCGGTGAAGCTGTCCCACACTAACCCGTGTACGCCGCCATCCCATGCACCACTTGCCGCGCGCACCTGCACACCCTGGCGATACCAGGCCGCCTCCCACAGCGCGCCGGGCTGCAAACCTTCACAGGTTTGACCCACATAGAGCGATTGCGTGTACCACTCGAACCTATCGCCGGGGCGGAAAGACTCGCCTTCTGGGGTAAGTCCAGCAGCAACAAAGGGGGCCTCACAATGTAACGGCGAAGGTGGCGGGGGGGGCGGTTCGCGCACCTGGAACGCCACACCTTGGGTGATATCGCCCATCAGGGTGACAAGCGCGCGATAGTCGCCTACCTCGAATGGGGTAGCATCCTCACGGTAACAGGCGAAGGTCTCCGCGCCGCGCTCCTGCTCGATGGTGAAATTACCCCGACAGAGCGGTTCGGTATCCAGGTAGGCGGCCACCCAAAGCGGCGTCCCCGTACACGCGCCGGTGTAGGTATAACGCAGGTAAAAGAGGTGCGTGCCCGCATTGACCGTAGTAAGCGACGGGCCATCAGGGGTGAGCGCCAAAGTAAGACTGGCAATTTCAGGCGGAACGTCTACAATGGTGAAAGTGTGTTGCCCTACACTGGCACTATCACGGTATAGCGTAAGGGTGTACTCACCGGGCGCAAGTGACCGCCCAGCGGGAAATGCAACATAGAGCGTCTCGGAGGCGGTGTCCCACTCGCCGCTCAGCGGGCTAGGAGTGCCAGTGATAACCCAGGTCAAGGGGGCTGCAGGACGCAGGCCTGTCAGCTGTGGCCGCAAGCGCAATTGCGCCGCCTCGCGGCAGAGCGTGGCGGGCGCGTTGGGGAAGTCCACACGCAACAGGCCCGGAGTGGGCGTAGCCGTGGGCAACACTGGCGTAGCAGCGGGCGACGGCTGGCAAGCTATCAGTGTCAACAAACACAAGAGCAGTACCCCAGCAAGATCAGGCTTATGATTCATACGTTTCCTCCGGCGTGACCCACTCCACCAACTCCACGATCATTTTCTCAGCATATTCGCACCAATCAGGGTGCGTGCCATGTTGCAAGTACCAGTCGAAATCGGCGATGGCATTGGCATACTCGCCTAACTGTTGATAAGCGACGCCCCGGTTGAAGCGGGCTTCTGCCAGGGTGGGGTTGAGGTTTTCGGCTTGATCAAGATCCAGGATGGCGCGCCGGGGATGATCTACCTCCCGCCAGTAGAGAATGCCGCGATCCAGGTATGCCTGCGCGAAGCGCGGATCGAGCGCGATGGCGTAGGTGAAGTTATCAATGGCGCGCAGGTATTCGGCAGTATCGCCGTTGCGATGTCCCCAATAACGGTACATGGTGCCCCAAAGATAGTACCAGCGGGCGTACAGCCAACGCCAAACGGTCAACATGATAGCAACTCCTGATACACGGCGAGCGTTTGCGCGGCGATGCGTTCCTGGGTAAAGTGTACCAACACACGGGCGCGCCCCCGCGCACCCAAGTCATGGCGCAGATCAGGATCATCGAGCAATTGCGCTAACGCAGCACGCAGCGCGTCGGTGTCGTCCTCCGGGAACAGCAGCCCGTCTGGCCCAATGACGTGGGGAATTTCGCCGCTGGCAGCACCGATCACCGGCACGCCGCAAGCCATCGCTTCAATGAGCACGCGCCCGAATTGCTCCTGCCAGTTAGGGCGCGTGCGCGAAGGCAATACCAACACATCGGCCTGCTGATAGAAAGTAGGAGTTTCGGTAGAGGGAATGGGCGGGTGAAAATCCACCTGCTCGCGCAGGCCCAAACGAGCCGCCAGGGAACGCAGCGCACCTTCTTCCGGGCCGCTGCCCAGGAGTGTGAGGCGCCACGCACCGGGCAATCCGGCCAGCGCGCGGAGCAGCACATCCACGCCCTTCTCCGGTACCAGGCGTCCCGCATAGACGATATGCGGCGGGCCGGCGGGCCGGGGGGTGGTCGAGGGCGTGTAGATGTCCGGGTCAACGCCGAACTGTGGGATGACCGCCAAGGGGCCGGTATAGCCTTTTGCACGCCAGACGGCAGCGGCGGTCTGGCTACCGACAATGGCATAATCGCTACGGCGGAGGTTGGAACGTTCCCACCAGGCGAAGGGAGGCAGATAGCGCCTTTCGAGGTTTTGCCATGAGAACCACAAGGTCTTTGCGGAATGGCGTCGGGCCAGCCAAGCCGCATGAAAAGTCGCCAGGTTGTAAGGTTCTTCGTCAATATGGACAAGTTGTGGATCAACCTGCCGCAACAGACGGCCCAGCGTAGGATAAAAATGCAGGTGAAAGTGACCGTCGAAGGCAAGGGGCAGCACCTCAAGACGATACCCGCGCGTGTGGGCGCGTTCGAGCGGCACGCCAGCCCAGGCTGGCGGCACAGCCACCGTCAGCTCCAGGGTTGGCGACAAGGCGACCAGCGCTTCCAGCTTGCGCTGGTATGCGCCAACGACACAGGCTTTAGAAAGCATCAATACCCGCACAAGACAACCTCAATATGAGACGTAATGCGTGAGACGCGAGATTGCTTCTTCACGTTTCACTTTAGTATAACGATTCGTAACTACTCAGGTTCAAACTTTATCTGTCATTGCGAGCCGTCTGCGGCATCCGTTCGCGAGCGAACGGCGCAATCTTGTTCATAGTTGAGATTGCGCCATTCGCAGACGAATGGCCGCCACGGAGACGTGGCTCACAATAACAAGGCTGAGTAATTACCCTTAGCCTAAGTATACCCCAATTTCCTCTGGAGACACAAAAAGCCCCCCGCTCTGTCGCGTTAGCGGAGAGAAGGGGGTGAAAAGCCAATATCTTTATTCGAGTGTGCAGATAGCCCCGGCCTGCTTGATACGCAGGGTGAGCGTTTCCATCACACGGAAGCGGTGTTCCATGTTGGCGGTCTCGATAAACGCTGTCACTATATCCTGCCCCACGGCTAAATCAAGATACTGTGGTTGGGCAGAAACAATCACCACTTTGTTCTCTGGTACAACCGGCGTCACCAGCAAACCACCCTGCGCCTGTTCTTTGAGCAAATCGGATTCGAGGATACCGCGCCGCCCGTAAACGCGCTGCACCAGCGCCATTTTGAGCGGATTGATAATGAGGGCGTAAGGTCCGTAATAACCGCCGGCGGTCAGTTGCGCCAGCGCCGCGATCACGTCACTGAGCGCCTGTCCTTCCACGCTCCAATCACCGAGCGGTAACTTGAGGCGGCCTTTGGCATTAAGCAACCCTTCCACGCCTTCTTTGTTGTTACCGTTGAAGATTAAACGATCTTCGGCGAAGGCACAGTTGGCCGCCGCCGCCGCAACAGGCGCAGTATCAAAAGGCTGGCCCTGGTTAAAGAGCTCCAAATCGCGCACACTAACCATGAAATCGTGTTCCAGGGTGAGCATGGGCAGCTGGCGCACCAGCTTGGCACGGATGGCATCGCCGTCTTTGTTACTGTAGGTGTACAGGGGAACGGTATACGCACCGTAGCCCACCGGCCCGTAAAGATTGAGGCAACGGCGACCCACCAAAATGCGGGAAGCCACCTGTTGCACGGTTTGGTCAATCAGCGCCCACTGCTCCGGCGAGAGCGGGGCATCGTCGCGCATTAACACTTGTTCCATAGGTTATTCTCCTTGTTCTTTAAGACTACCAATAGTCCAGTTGCCAGAAGCGGCGCGGCGCACGCGCGCCAGCAGCCGGGTAAACAGGCCTTCGTGATAGAGCTCGTGGCCGCGCGCCTCAGCGACCACATCCTTGGCACCGGGATTGGTCATCGTGGTGAGAAAACGTGCGTAAGCCGCAGCAGTTGCGTTCTCCAATGCAATGTCGGCTTCGAGCATCGCAGCGGCGGTGGCGGGGCGGCTCACAGCGTGTGGATCAAGAGGCATCTCTGCGCCCTTCTCCATCAACTCCTCGCCGAACCAGCCCATGTGCTGCATTTCGTTGACAGCTTGCAGTTCCAGTTGACGGGAAACTTCCTCATCCTGAATGACGAAAGAGTGGGTCAGGTATTGCAGGATAGCGGCGTACTCGTGGCTGACGCCCCACTCCAGCGCCTCCTGATCGGGCGCGCCGAGCGGTACTTCGGGCACACCCGCTGCAGGCGGCACAGCTTCGGCCTCGGCCTGCGCTTCCACTACGAAAGCGGTGAACTCGTCATGGTGGCGGATCTCATCGGCGAGGATGCGCTCCAGATCAGCGCGCAAGTCCGGGGCAATATCCTCCGCAATGAGCGCCTGGTAGTCGGCAATGGCGCGCTCTTCGGCGGCCACATCGCGCGCCAGCCATTCGGGCGGGGTCGCTCCCGCCAGATCCGTGAAGCCGCGCTCGATAGTGGGTTGGCCGCTCAGGCGCACAATCCAGCGAGAGAGCATCCAGAAATGGCGCATCTCATCACGGGCGATGCCTTCGATCTCACACGCCAGCGGAGTCTCGCCCATGCCGTAAGCATGGCGCAGGTACTGGATGATGGCGGCATGTTCGTCCTCAGCGAGCGCCTGTAGTCGGTGGATCAAATCTGACTTGGGTAGTTTGGGCATCAACAACTCCTTTGTGTAACCTAACAAAAACGCAGCGACGCGTAAGCGCCTGCGCGCCGCCTCGCCGCTGCGTTATAATTTGCGCGAGTCTCAGGCCAGAGCGAGCGGTTGGGAACTCTCCCACAGGCCATGAATGTTGCATAGCGAGACGGCAATCAGTGTACCCGACGCTTGCACCTGCAGCGCACAGGTAGCGAAGGGTTGGGTGAACGCCGGTCCCTGGTTCGCGCCTTTGGCCGATTCGCCATGTGCGACGAACTCGAAGTGCCCCACCTGGTAGATAAACTTGTCGCCCTCCGGCTTGAAGTAGAGATCAATCCAGCGGATGTGATGCTCGGTGGTATTGGGGTGAGGAATCTCTTTGCCCACACTCAGCGTGACATGGAAAACCTGCCCAGCCGCTACGGTTTCCGGCGCCTCAATAACAGGCGCGTGCTTTTCAGCTTTCCAGTCGGCTGATTGAATAGTATCTCCAAATTTCATCAATCTCATCTCCTTTGATCTGGTGATGGGTGATGGGTTGAAAAACATGCACCACCCTCTAAATTCACGGGATGCACAATTTATCGCCGATGCGAATGTAGTTTTGATTGTAGAGGCAGTTGCAGTTGGCGATAGCTTGCATATCCACGTTGTACAGCGAGGCAATCTTGAACAGCGTGTCGCCAGTCACGATCAAGTGTTCGTAGCGGCAGGTACAAGCGCTGCAAGTAGGCGGTTGTTGTACTGGCTGGTCGAATTGGGGCGTGCAGATAGGGCCAGGAGGCAAAGTAGCGGGCATGTTGGGAATAGCAAGCGTCACATTGGGGTGGATCAAATTAACATTGATAATGCCATTCTGCGCCGCGATGGCCCACGGATCCACGCCATACGCGCGTCCGATGCAGAACAGCGTTTCGCCAGCACGCACGACATGGTTGCCACGTACCGTCCAACCGCTCGTTGGGGCGGCGGTTGCGGTAGGGGCCGGCATCAGCATGACACTCAGCAGTATCAAGGTCAAAACTATTCTCTTCATGCGTACCTCCTCTTCTAAGGAAACCAGTGAAAGACTACATACCTATCATACTGCAACTCACGAAAATATGCAATAGATAGCCCTATTTTGGGGTGCGTTTTTAGGTCTGCCAAAGTCTCAAACAGCGTCGCCGATGAGGATACCCAACAGGCTCACAATGAGTCCCACATGCAAGAACAGGTTGGTGCGTGCCAGCCATGCAACTACCGACCAGGCCGGTAACAGGTTGAGCAATAGATTAATCGCAATCAAGCCCACGCCAACCAATACCGGCAGCCCTTTACGATGGGCGATAAACTCCGACGCACGGTTGAGCAGCTCTATCAAAAATGCTTCCATACCTTACCTCCGGGGGTTGCTAAACCATCAGGTTACGCAAAGTGACACGTTGCGCTCGGTTCTCTGCTCACGTTTCACGCATCACACTTCACTCTGATTGTATACCTTCTAACAGAATTTGCACGCCCGTCAGCATTGTTTCCAGCGCCATACTGGCAGGTGGGGAACTTCGCCGAGCGCTTTGCTGCGGCAAGGCCGGGAGGTGCAGGAATCCGATACGCGGTAGCTGCGGTTGTCTGACGGCCCAGTGCAGCGCCAGGTAAAATGCCTGGTTGCAGAGATAGGTTCCAGCAGTATTAGAAACCTGTGCTGGGATACCGGCTTCCTGTAGCTGCTCAACCCAGGAGCGCACCGGTAACGTAGCGAAGTATGCTGCTGGGCCGTCCGGCGCAATGGATTGCTCGCGCAATTGCCGCCCGGCGTTATCAGGAATACGAAAGTCCAGTAGATTGAGCGCGACCCGTTCCAAACACATAGCTGGACGCTGCACAGCCACGCCCAGCAACAGCACGGCCTGGGGCGACTGTGCCTCCAAAAAATCCAGTAAGCACGCGGGAAGTGCCTCAGCATCCACTGGTAATACAGTTGTGCAAAGTTCGATCCCCGCTGGAGATATGACTTGTTCAAGTAACAACTGCGAGGGATTGACGGCATCCCCATCGAATGCCTCGAAGCCGGTAAGTGCAATGCGCATACGTGAGTGCATGATTCCTCCATAAGCGAGCAAGAAGCAGATACCATGATCATTGTACCACAGGCAAAAGTTAGAGCAACTTTGCGGATACCTACGCCCCGTATGTCAATGTCATTGAGTTAAGACCTGGCAGGTTTCGCCCAAATTGGGTTGGGTAGTACTTTATCGATAAATAACGGCTTATGGATTTGAGAATTTCGGGTTTTGCTGTATCCTATCACCATGAGCGCGTTTGCTAAAACTGCCCCTGGAGCACAGTAAGCCCTATGATTCCTATTGGCGATGATTTACACACCTATCACCGGCCTGTTGGCGTGTATTTGCTGATTGGCGCGAACGTGCTGGTGTTCATGTTTGAACTGTTACTCACACCGGCCCAGGTGCGCGCACATGTACTGCAATGGGGGCTGATCCCCAGCGCCCTCAATCAATGGCGCATGGCTCCGGAGGTGTGGGGGACGCTCATTACATCCTTGTTCATGCACGGCGGATGGGCGCACATCATCAGCAATATGCTTTACCTGGGCATTTTCGGCGCTAACGTGGAAGATAACATGGGCACGCGTCGCTTCATTGCCTTCTACCTGCTCTGTGGCATCATCGCCGGGCTGGCCCAAGTGCTGGCGGCCCCCCACTCCACGATCCCCATCATCGGAGCGAGCGGCGCGGTAGCGGGTGTGCTGGGCGCGTATTTATTGCTCTATCCCACCGCGCGTGTCTACATGTTGTTGCCACTCTTTTTCGTTTTTGCCAAAATCCCGGTCCCGGCAGTGCTGGTATTAGGATTTTGGTTCGTTTCGCAACTCCTCAACGGCGTTGCCAGTCTCGGCCCGGCGATGCAAGTGGGTGGCATTGCCTGGTGGGCGCACATCGGCGGCTTTGTGGCTGGGATAGTGCTACTACTGTTTTTCAAGCGGCGCCGCCAGCCCCCACCACACATTTTTTATACGCCCCCCTCGACAGACTTTTATGATGAGGATGAACCATGGGTACACTAGCCCCTATCGCGGACAATCTACACCAGATACGCGCGCGTATCACTGAAGCGGCTCTGCGCGCTGGACGTGACCCTGAGGGCGTGCAGTTGATTGCCGTGAGTAAAACGCACCCGCCAGAAACGGTGCTCTCTGCGTGGGAAGCCGGGCAGCAAGACTTCGGAGAAAATCGCCCTGAAGAGGGCGCACAGAAAATCCCGCAGGTACAGGCCTTAGGCGCGACGCCTCGCTGGCATATACTTGGGCCGATTCAACGCCGCAAAGCCCCGCTGGTCATCGCGCACTTCGATTACGTCCATGCTGTAGAGCGGTTGGCCGTGGCGGAAAAACTTAGCGGGCTGGCTGTGGCTGCCGGGCGCGAGCTACCCATCCTGCTGGAGTGCAATGTTTCCGGCGAGGCCAGCAAGCACGGTTACGCGCTCGCCGGCTGGGAACACGATCCTGACCTGCGCATAGCTTTTTTCACCGCAGTGCGCACCCTGTTGGCCTTGCCCGGCCTCCGTGTGGAGGGCCTGATGACGCTGGCCCCTATCAGTGATGCCCCGGAAACTGTGCGCCCGGTGTTCGCCTCGCTGCGCGCCTTGCGCGACGCACTGCGCGAGCAGTTCCCACAACACCCCTGGTCGCAGCTCTCCATGGGCATGAGCGATGATTTTGAGGTGGCCGTGGCAGAGGGCGCGACCCAGGTACGCATTGGGCGAGCCATTTTTGGCGCGCGGTAAACGCTCTTGGCGGTTCTGTTTTACACATCTCACAGACGAGGTACACCCGTGAATCTTCTTTTTAGACTTGTGAATTTTTTCTTTGGCGTGGTAGGCTTGGCATTATTGCTACAGGTCATCCTGCCGTGGCTGAATGTCTCACCGCGCAATCCCTGGCTACGCAGACTGGAGCAGGCGACTGAACCGTTGGTACGCCCGGTACGCCGTGTAATGCAAGGGGGCATCCGCTCGATGGGGGGGCGCTATGTGGACATCGCCCCGTTAGCGACACTGTTTGTGTTGTGGCTGGTGCGACTGATCGTGTTGCAAGTGCTCTATTTGATCGCTGCGCCGCCGCTCTGGCTGTTCGATCCCTTCGGCAACCTGGCCCGATGGGTCGGCGGAATAGTCAACCTGCTGTTCCAGGTCTATTTGCTGATCTTGATGCTGCGCTTGTTGCTGGAATGGCTGGGGGTCTCCTACATCAATCCGGTGATGCGCTTCTTGTGGCGCGCGACCGAGCCGCTGCTAGGGCCGGTTCGTCGGCGGATGCCGTTGGTTGGCCCATTGGATTTTTCGCCGCTGGTTTTATTCTTCGCCCTGCTACTGCTAAACATGCTGCTGCAAACCATCATCTACGCGGTCTTGTAACCCCGCAGGGACGCAGTGTGGCCCTTGAATTTGCCGAAGGGCCACACTGCCGGGCATTCTTAACACGGATCTGCCGGGACTTGCCCCGTCACCAATAGTCCGGCACTATCCTGGATTTCACCACGCAGCTCCCATAGGATGATTTCCGGCGGGGCGCAGAACCGCGCGCGCGGCGCGCCCAGCCCCTCCAACCCCAGACCGCGACTGACATACAGCGTGGTCGCCCCTGCCTGATACCGCCCGGCCTCATAGCGTTTGCCCCATTTGGAGCTGGTGACGAGCGCGCCGTAGAACGGCAGGCTCAGCTGCCCGCCGTGGGTATGCCCGGCCAGATACAGCGTGACGCCCAGCTCCGCCGCTGTAGGCATGATGTCGGGCGTGTGATACAACAGCAGCACGGGGTGCTGTGGGGACGTGGTGGCCCACAGCTGGCGCAATACCGCGCTATCCGTCGCGTCATTGGTGGTACAGCATACCCCCAGCACGAGCAAGCGATTCTCGCCCCAGGTGAGCGTGGTGTGAGCGTTTTCCAGCCACTGCACCGGCACACCAGCAAAGACTTCCGGCACAATGCCCGGCACATCCACCGGCGGGCTGCCAGTGATAGCGAATACGCCCAGCGGGGCGCGCAATGCCTGCAAAACTTCGCACGCCCCAGCCTGCGTCGCCGGGTCATAGACAGAAGATAGACTCAGATAATCGCCGGTGAGCACGATGACATCCGGGCGCAAGCGCTCCACTGCCGCGAGTACCGTGGCCTCGCGGGGCGAATGGCCCTCGAAGTGCAAATCGCTGATATGCAACAGCCGCAATGTTGGCCCGGCCCGCCAGCCCGGCACAACAAGCTCCTGCCGCGTGATACGCACGGCGAAGGGTTCGATCCAGGTGGCGTAAACGGCAATCGCGCTGAGCGTGACTTGCGCGAGGAGTTGCACAAGCATGGCAGGGTTTCCGGGGTCGGCCAGCAGCCCGATAGCGGCGACTAGCCCGGCGCGCAGCGCAGTCAGCCCCAGGAGCGGCGGCGTGACCGGCCCCCACGAGCGGGAGCGGCGCGGCAAGAGGGCCAGTGATAGCCCGTCGAACAGCGTTCCGACGGCCACCGTTACAGCAACCAGGAGCCAATCACGCCCCCAGAGCAATCCGGCGAACAGGGCACAGCCTATCCACAGCGGCAACAGCGCCAGCGGCGGAATGCGCCCAAGTTGTCCGCTGAGCAACAGCAGCTTGTGAACCAGCGTGCTTTTGCCTTCGCGGTCGTGGGGGAGGTGCGTGGGGAGCTGCGAGGTTATCATGGATTAATCGTAGAGGCGCGCGAGCTCGTCGCGGGCGAAACGGGGCAGCGAGCGCTCGCCCTCCGGCCCGCAGAGCCGCACGCCGGGTTCTGCTGTCACCGTGCCGATGATGGCGACGGGGATGCCTTCCGCCTGCAAGCGCGCAGCAATCGCGGGCGCGTCGGCGGCATCAGCAGCGATGAGCAGCGCGCCGGAGGCAATCAACCCCAGCGGATCGAGGCCCAGCGCGGCGCAAAGAGCGCGGGTCTCCGGATAGATAGGTAGTGCGGGGGCATCGAGGCACGCGCCTACGCCGGCGGCCTCGGTGAGCTCCCACACGCCGGTGGCGAAGCCGCCCTCGGTGGGGTCGTGCATCGCGTGGACACGCCCGGCGGCGGCGGCGAGCGTCGCATCGCGCACGACGCTGATGCCCGGCGCGTGCAGGAATCCGGCGGCGCGCTCCAACAACTCTGGCGCGAGCGTAGCGCGCAGGGTAGCGCCCCACTCGCGGGCCAGCAACGCCGTCCCTTCGACCGCGATGCCTTTGGTGAGCAGGAGCGCATCGCCGGGCCGCGCACCGTCGGAGCGCACCAGGGCCTCCGGGGACACGTCGCCGAGCATGGTCCCCATCAGCAAGGGCCGCTCCAATCCATGCGTGACCTCGGTGTGGCCGCCCACCAGCGTGGCCCCCAGATCGGCGCAAGCATCCGCAATCTGCGCGAAGATGCGCTCCACCAGGGCTTGATCACTCTTACCAGAGGGCAGCAACAGCGTCGCCAGGAACCAGCGTGGCTGCGCCCCCAGACAGGCTATGTCATTAGCATTGACATGGACACAATACCAGCCGATTTCGTCGGTGGCGAAGGTGATGGGATCGCTCTTGGCGACCAGATACCGTTCGCCGAAGTCCAACACAGCAGCATCGCGCCCCACTCCAGGGCCGAGGATGACGCGGGGGTCAGCCGCACCGCCGGTGTACTTGGTCAACAGCCGCAAAAGCGCGGCCTGGGGTAGTTTGCCGATGGGATAGAAAGCAGTATCGTTCACAGTATGGTCATAGCTCCTTGGGAAATGGCAAATCGCAAATTTCAAATTGCGAATCTATTGAAGCCGATGGTCAAGCCTGCCGAGACCCGGCAGAGGCTTCGGCAGGCAGCGGGTGAACCTGTCGAAGGGTACGCGCTAACCAGAGCGAGCTGCCTTCAAGAGGCTTCGGCAGGCTCAGCCACCGGGAGGTCGGTGGGTGAGCCTGCCGAACCCCACCACCGGATTATTGCCCCAGTAAAATGGCAATTTCCTGGACGGCGACACTGTAGGTATGCCCGGAGGCGTAGACGGAGATGGTTTCGATGACCGCCGGATCGAAGCCTTCGGCGCGCAACCGGGCGACCAGATCGGGCGATTCGTAATCATACCATACGTTCAGCGGAACCTGAGTATGATGTGCTTTCCACTCGCAGATAGCGCAAAACTGCGGTGTGGAAGCATCGCCGGATTGCGCGTAAAAGCCCTGGAGCCACTCGTGCGAGTTACCTTGCTGATCGGTGTAGGTGAGGCGCAACATCACCGGGCATTCTGTACCGAGCGAGCCGCACACGGGCAAGGTTTGCAGGTTGATCTGAAGACGCGCGCGCACGCGCAGCGTGGTCTGCGCGCCACGCAAATCCTGATTAAGGGTTTGTCGTAGGCCCGTTTCGGCGTGGCCCAGCCCATAGCGCTCCAGGATCAACCGGCGGCGGTCGGCCTCACCAGCCAACCGCACCGCGCCAGCCTGCTCGTCGGGCAAGGCGGCGCGGTTGTAGAACTCCCAAGCGGTATCGAGCGGCGCGCTAAAATCGCCGTTGCGCGTCTGGAGAATATCGCGCTCGCCCGTCTGAATCGCGCCGATCCCCGCAGCGGTGATGTAGGTGTGTTCCAAGGCCGTAAGTGTCAACGCCTCACCTGTTGCCGGATCGGTCATACGTGCCTGTCCCGCGCGCACAGAGAACTCGGTCACATTGGGCTTGACAACCAACGTGTAGATACCGTTCTCCAGCTCCGGTGTCCCGTGCGGGGTGTGCAGACGCAATACAGTGTTGCTATCTTCCCCGCCGACGGTAAAAAGTACATTGTTGGCGTTGTGGGTGCGTAATAAGACCTGGTGCGGGAGTGAGCTCAGCGCAAAGCGTGGGGTTTTGAGCTCTTCGATCACCAGATCGCTCTGCCCATAGAGCTGCACGGTCAGCACCGGAATTGTGGATTGCACAGGTGTATAGAAGAGAAGCAACGCGTCAGCGTCAGCCCCCAAACGGATACGGCTATGTAGGAGTACTTCGCGGGGTTCGGAGACCAGCACCGGGCCGCTATCGCCGCGCGCCTGCACACTGATGGTGCCATTACGGGGCTGCAAGACAACCGTGAGCGAGCGAGTGGCATTGTGCAAATACCAGTGGATGCTCCAGGGAATTCCAATGGTCAATGTCACACAAAGCGTGAAGGCCAGCCACAAAATCAGCCAGGCCAAAGTTTCAGTTTGTCTTCTCATCTTCAGAACCGTAACTCGAACGTGGCGTATTTACCAGAAACGCGAAATTTTTCCACATCCAAATCTCTAACCATAGCGAGCGGCGGCCCTTGGCGCACACACTCGATGAAGCGTTCCAATGTTTCCGGCGGGGCTTCCGCCCAGATTTGTACGGTTGCATCGGGTAGATTGCGCACCCAGCCGACCACGCCCAGATCTTTAGCTATCTGTTGCGTGAAATAACGGAAACTCACGCCTTGCACCCGGCCGGTGACAATGATTTGGATAGCTTCGTGTACGAGTTGTTCGCTCATGTTGCCGAATTCCTTTCGTAGTTGAGTGTGCGGTCCCTGCGACTCAGGGCGCGGCCCACAGCATCACGCGCTGGGATTGTGGAGGCGTGGGCAATTCCCGGTACAGGTACCAACGCACAGGATCACGGCAGCGCAGCGGCGAAAAAGATGTGCACCCAGGCAACGAGCCGTTGAGATACAGGTGTGTGGTGAATGCCGCCCCTTGCCATACACGCGACGCGCTTGTGGGGGGGGCGATTCCTTCCGGTGCTATCACAAACGCGGGAAGATCAGGCGTCCAGGCATCAACAATGGTAAGCAACAGCAAATCGCGCAGCACCCAGCGTAATGTGGGGGTAAGATCAGGTACAGCATCAATCAGAACGATTTCGAGTGCATCATCGCTAATTCCCCGCTGCTGTTGTAACTTCGTGATGCCGGTGCGCAAATTGCGGATGTCCGCCGATGCAGCCACGCGCACCAGCGGCTCGGCGGGAGTGGTCCGACGGCTGAAGGCCACCCCCCACCCAAAACCGAGCTGCAACATGAACAAGAACGCGGTGGTTCCCAAGAGCGCGCCACGCCAAGCAGATGCGCGTGTGACAAACATAGCAAATGTACCTATCAGGAAAAGTTGAATCATAATGACCAGGATTACGAGGGGTAACTCCAGACCGGTGGTATTGAAAGTCGTGTGCCGGGCCAATGCCAGGAGGGCAAATATCCAAAAGAAGAAACACAATGGTATGTGTAGTCCTTCGCTTATCAGCGTGACGTTGCGCCGTAACATCCACAAGCGTTGGCCCAATTCGCCACCGAGCAAGGCCAACGGCATGACAATGCTCAACAGGGCGAGGGGCGCAGCCCCGGGGCGCAGAGTCAACACGAGCAGCGCCAGCAGCGAGGCAAACCCCAACGCCAATGTCCACGGATCCATGATGATGACGGCCCAACCTAGCATGGCCGCAGCCAGGAACAAGGTCACTGGTTCGTAGGTCACAAGCAGCGGCAGCCCCACCCCACCGGATATACCGCGCCATTGCGCCAGCCACGCTAACAACGGCTCTATCGGCCCGGCCCAACCCGACCAGCGCAGTCCAAATCCGGTCGCCAACACTAGCGCACCTAGCACCCCAAACGCTGCAACACGCCCCCACAGTGCAGAAACAGACCAGCGGCTCGTGCGGCTACCCCAGCGATAAGCAAGCCAACCCAACAAACCTACCAGCAAAGTATCGTAGAATACCGGCCCACTGATAAGGCCCAACCCCAGCCCGGTGGCCCGCAATACCGGTGCTGTCCAATCACGGGAAGGCCGCAACAGACCCGTAAAGAGCAACCCTGCCGCTAATACGCTGATACTTGCGCCATCGAGGGTGCGTGCGGCATAGAGGGCAATAGGCGAGACTGTTAATAGCGCGCCGGTCATTAGCGCACCGACTTCGCCGAGTTTTTGCCGCCAGAGCAAGGGCAGCGCGCTGAGCGCCACACCCGCCAGTGCGGGCCACAAGCGCGCTATGCCGTCGCCAGCACCGAAGAGCCAGAAGAGCAAAACATTGCCCACTAACAGGAAGGGGCTTTCTGTAGTTACCGGCCAGCCAGCGCCACGCGCAGCATCCCAGGCTGGTAGGGCCAGGGATACTTCGGCAGGCGTCAGCGGGGCGCTGGCAAGCACCGCCAATCGCAAGGCCAGCGCCAGACCGAGTAAAGTGATCCAACTCCAACGGACTTTTACCGACATGAAAACCTCGTGAGTACAAGATATTAAAAGCTGTAAAACGTGAAAAGAAAAACTCGCTTCACTCCCCCAGGGTGAATGTTTCTAGCGGCGTATAGACCGCGCCTTGGGGTTGCAAGGTGCTGCGAAACAGCACCAGCTTGGTGAAATCCACTGTACCTAGCTCGCAAGGCTGGGCAACAGCGCGACTGATGGCTTCGCCGACTTGGGGTTCTTCACCACCACGCCGCTGTTGCACACGCCCCAGAGTCAGGTGCGGCGCGAACGGGCGCGATTCTGGCTCACAACCGACACGCGCCAGCGCCTCGTTGACAGCCTGGTGGAGCAGGGCTAGCCGCCCGGTAGGCTCTTCTAGTCCTACCCAGATAACACGAGGCCGGCGCGGATTAGGGAACGCACCTAAGCCACGCACTGTGGCTGTACAAGATAGCGCGTGGCGCGCGACCACAGCCAGGGCTGCGCGGATGGGCGGCAGCTGTGCTGGGGACAATTCGCCGATGAAGAAAAGGGTCAGGTGAATACCTTCGGGACGCACCCAGCGGACGCCTTCGGGACAGGTACGTTGCAATCGCTGTTGAACGCGCGCTAGTTCTGCATGTAATTCGGACGTAAGGGGCAGCGCGACGAACACGCGCAACGGGGTTTCAATCATAAGTATGACTTCTCCGTAAAGTTCGCGGGGGCAGACACCCTGGTTGTGTAAATCCTGGCAATCGCTGCCTCGCGTTCCACGCGCTACCTGGCAAAGTCCGGCAAGGGTGCAGCGTAGAGGCGATTGTTAGCGATGAAATATAGAATGCCGCTATCGGCGCTGGCACTTAACGCCAGCGCTTCCAAATGCTCCAGGCGTTGCCCGGAAAGGCGGAACTGGTGCTGGAATTGCCCCCGTTTATTCAACACGACGATGCGCTCGCGTTGTGGATCACCCAAATAGATGCTCCCCGTTTCGGTGTTGCGTTCTACAGCCAGCAGCGTAGGGGTGAAATCCCGTTCCGGTAAACCCTGGACGTTGAACGATAAATCCTCCGCACCTTCGTAATACACATGGAGCGTCGCATCGCCCAGCAGCAGATACAGCCGCCCATCCAGGGCAAAATCTACGACATTTTGCAAGGGTGGCCCGACGGACGCGGCAAAATAAGGGCGCGGCGGGCTGTTATACAGGCCATTGACGGGCCAGTAACTCAAAACCTGATTTTGCTGCCGATTGACCAGATACACCCGTTCACCGTACACCTTCATGAAGGTAACGGCACTGGGCACCAGCTCACCCGGCAAGCGTTGACGATCCATGCTTTGCGGCCCTAGCACTGGCTCGTAGATGTAAAGCGCGCCATTGTCACTATAAATGAAGACCGCGCCATCGGGATAGCCGATAGGCGATTGAACCCAAGCCAGGTCCACCAAACTTTCTACCGCCTCGCCATAGAAGGTTTGCCCACGTTTGAGGATGGAGATAGGTGCATCCGCAATAGAAGCCAGATGATTATCGCTCAGCGGAATGCCCAACACCTCATCGGTAGTTGTATTGAGCAGGTAGACCCAGCCCTTGGCGATCAACAGTCGGCGCGGCGCAGGCGCCACTCCCAAATCCATGATGGGATACACCTGGAGCAAGGCCGCGCTTTGCAACGCATCAATGGCCTGTTGCGCCTCGGCTTTCAGGCGGGAGGCTTCCTCGTTTTGCGGGTCAAGCCCTAGTGAACGGTCAGCCAGCATGAGCACCTCGCGCCAGGTGTCCACCGTCTGGATGTTATAGGCGATAGCACGCGCGTCGTGCGCTGCCCCCAATACTTGTGGCAAGCGTTCCGCTCCACCAAACTCGAAATAGGTAATGAGGGTGATAAAGAAGATCAAGAGCAAAAAACCTAGCGTTACCCCGCCCATCACGGTAGATCTTTCTTGGGGTGGATCAAGCACCATCGCAACCCGCCCGTCTGGCATTTTTCCGGGGAGCAATGCCTGGAGCAGCTGCCGGTAGGGGATTTTACCGATACGCCAGGGAAGGCGTTCCGGACGCCGCAGTTGGAGCTGTGGCAAGGTTAACTTAGGCAGCTGCCAGCGTGGCAGTGTAATGCGCCAGGAAGGCCGCGTTGATTCGGATGCGCTTGGCTCGTCAGCGGCAACCGGCGTAACAACCGGTGCAATAACTGGCTCGGGGCTAGGTTCGGGCTGCGATTGCGGCGCGGATGGCGGCTGGATTTCTGGCGCTGGCTCGAGCGTGGTCGGGGTACTGATGCGCGGACGCGGCACCAAGCGGGCCGGAACCAACGGCTCGGTTAATGCTGGCGCGCTGGTTATTACAACGGGCGGTTCCGGCAGCGAGGAAGCGGGTATTGTCGCCGGTTGGCGGCGCGCAAACGGCCACCAGCCATGCGGCGTTTCAACCATGTCCGGCACGGGAACTTCGGTCAAAGCGCGCAGCAAAACTGCGCTACCGGAGGTCTGGCTAGTCGCCATGACCGTTTCGACGGTTTGCAATACCCCGTCAAAATCCGGCTGTGCCAATGTAGCTTGCCACAATTCGGGTGATTGCGCCGCGAAGAGTTCTGAAGTCGCCAGCAGCAGTGTGGTTTGCGGCAACAAAGGGGTATAGCCGATATGAATACGCGGCGGCAAGGCCGCGCCTAACGGAATAAGCAGTTCGCCGGGGCGGTAGGGAAATGTATCAAGTTGCGCGGCCTCCGGCGTATACACCAGCGCATGAGCAGGCCCGACCTGGCCCAGAAACAGATCTTCGCCGCAGAGCGCCACACAAGTGACGTTGCCAGAAGCACGGCCTTCAGCCGTTGCGCCGGTATTCACCTGGCAAAGATAACGATTTACAGCATCAAGCGAGCGGCGCAAGCGCGCCACCAGACTACCCGACGAATTCCAGTAAGCGTTAACGGCGATAGTGCGCAGTTCGCGCCCTCGATGAGGTAGCGACGGATGCAGATCAACCAACACCACCAACGTCTCCCCCTCGTGATAGACGCCCTCGGGAGGACGCCACTCGATGGTAGCTTCTGGCGTTGGGTGGTGGCTGCGCTGTCCTGCTTGAAACCGGATGATTTCGCTCGTATATTGCATCGTATGCCCCAGTTCAAGTTTACGTTGCTAGGGCAATTCTGTCAAGCGCGGGTTGGCATAGTGGCAGAGGAGCAGCGCCATACCAGCACTACGGGGGTTCCGTCAGGAGCGTCGCCCCCAGCCTCTGCCGGGACGACGCCGGCGGGTGGGTTGCGCTGAAGGGGCAGCCTCACGCGCTGGCGCTTGCTCGAAAGCCAGCTGCTCTTGCCGGCGCGCTTCTTCATCGCGCTCCACGCCCTCTTCCCAGGTCAACCCTGCATTCATATCGGGCAGCAGGAAGCGCACGCCCTGGTTATCGCTGGGATTTAGGGCCAACAGCCGCTCGAAGATGGCGCGCGCTTCCGCTATGCGCCCTAATCGCCACAGGCATACCCCTTGCCCGTGTAGGGCGCGCAGGAAGGGGCGCGAATCCAAATCGAACCAAAAGGGGCGGGTATAGGTTTCCGGGTCGCCGATGGTGCGCGCTTCTGCGACGGCTTGACTGCGTTGATAGCACGCCAACGCCTCAAAGAGCAGCCCTTCCTCGAAACGCCGGTTGCCCACATGGCCCCAGGCGTCGGCATGGCCGGGGTCGAGCAATAGCGCGGCACGGTAGTAGGCTTCGTCGGCGACTGCGTATCCGGCGTGATGGAAATCCAGGCCCCGGTTGAAAAAATACAAACCCCAGGCTTGTCGCTCGGCCTCGGTGGTAGCTTTGTTCCAGTTCCCACGCGGGCGCGGCACATCGAAGAGGGCTTGCGGGGAGGGATTCTCCTGTTCCAGTGCTCTCACCAATTTTTCCACCAGATACACCCGCTCTTCCTGATAAACCACATAGCGTAAATCGGAGCGCAGCGCTTTTTGCCAGGGATCAGGTGGCATAGGATCGCGATACACGGCGTTGGCAACCAGGCGCGGGACGAGCTGGTAGCTTGGAAAGTCGAAACTGACCGTAGGCATGAGCCGCTCTACTACATCGGCCAAGTCCTGGTTGCGTTGTGCGATGGCGGCCTCGTCGCGTTGCGCCTGCGGTAGCAGGTGCAGCGCATACCGCCGCGCGTCAACGTCTAGCACACGCACGATCAGATCATCGCCCGGCGCGGCGTCCGTATGCGCGAACCACGCAGCTAGCGCAGGCGTTGGCTGTAGTCCCCAAAGTGGTGCGCCCTTAACTAAATGCTCGATACGAGTTTCCAGTATGTCACCCTTGTCCAATTCGAGCGTTACTTCGCCCTGCTGCTGGCGCGTTCCGGCAAAGAAATCGGGCCAGAACGCCAGCCAGGTCTCGTCATTCAAGACCAACCCGCCGGATTCCACCTCCTGCTGCGTGAGACAGTGCCGGAAGACATTGTGGGCCAGGCGCAACGGCCACCAGACATAGCGCGCCGGCCGCCCGCCCAGCGAAGCCGCCAGCGGCAATGTTGAGATCGCGCCCCGGATGGTGGTGGATGGATTTTTGGTATGTATGGGGCGCAGCTGCTGGACTTGCGCTACGACTTCATCTAGCGTCAACGGTTCGGTTGCGTTCATCAACACCTGCGCTGTCAGTTGGGTATAGGAAGGTTTATCGGCCATGGGATGGGTCTCCTTTGTCTTGAGCAGGGTCTACACTCTCTCGCGCGGCCAGCGCGGCGCGGACATCGTTGCAGGCAGTCTCCATCTGCGCCTGGAGCTCCGGGGGGATGGGATGCGCACTGTAGCGCGCCTCGATGAAGGCGGTTGTGACCTGCTCCAGCGGCGGTGCGGCGGCGGGCAGGGCGGGCTGCAAGGTCTGTTGGTATTCGCGGGGCGTTTGGGCATCCCGTCGCGGTAGCCCGGAGCGGGCGGTCTCTGCCAGCAGTTCGGCGTAGTGACGCAAGACCCACGCGCGCGACGAGCCGGGCGCGGCGGCGCGCCGACGAGTCTTGTCGCGCGCGCGGCGCAGGTCGCGCTGCCGCTGCACCGCCGCCACGACTTGCGCCTGCACATCGCGCCCCCAGCCGCGCAGCGCGCGCCAGAGGGCTGCAATCCAATCGCCCAGCACACGCACCACGTTCACGCGCTGCACGGCGCGCAGCAGCTCGGGATGCTCGCGCAGGTAACGGTGGATCAGGTAGACGCCGATGCCCAGCAGTAGCCCCCAGAACAGCAGCGAGCGCACCAGTCCCAGCCAGGGCCAGGGTGTGGCGGCTTCCGGGGGAGCGGGCGGTATCAGATTTTGCGGCAGCAGTGGTGCATCCGGCGGATCGGTCTGTTGGATGAGGGAAAGCAGCCATAAAAATGGGTACAAGAAAATCTGGAACACAAATAATACCAGACTCATAATACTGAACCCTATACCCATGAGCCACAGGAGCAGATCGAACAGCGGTGTAGCGTAACGGGTGGGCAGGATAAACGCCAGCGCCGCCGCCAGCACCAGGAAGATCAGGCTGTATCGCGCCCAACGCGAGGCCAACTCGACGGCCACCGGGGTCTTTTGCAGACCCCAGAGGGTACGTAGGGCGGTGAACCGCGCCTGGCCCAGCATCGCCAGCCCCAAGAGAAAATACACGAGCGCGTTGATGGAAATGCCGGGTGTGGAGGGGCGCGCGAGATTGAGCAGGTCGGCGAGGCCGATGCGGGTCAGGCCGCCGGTGATGAGCAAGAGCATACCCGCGACGAAGAAGCGCGCGGCCAACCGTTGCACCGGCGACGCGGTGGTGCGATCGCGCACTGGGTCTTCCAGCGCTTCCCAATCCGCCGCCGTTGCCATCGCCGCCAACCACGCGCCCACGAATAGCCCAAACGTGACGATGAATTCCAGGCTGAAGAAGTACCAGGGTTCGGCGAACCATTGCTGTATGTCTTGCTGCACTCGCTCCCAGGGCATACTCAGGTAGACCCCGGCTTTGACGGCGACGAAGCTCACGCCCAGCACCAGCCGGTACAGGCGTTGGCGTTCCTGATCGCTGGAGATGTGTTGCCGCGCCAGCACGCGCAGGTAGTAGCCCAGCGCCGCGCCGCTCACCAGCATCACCAGCAGATAGGTGCCGTTCCAATCCGGCGCGAAGACCTGCACCAATCCCACCAGCGAGAGCGCCACGCAGCCCACCATCGTCAGCAGCGCCGCCGGGCGGAAGCCGTAGACTAGCCCCGGCTGCACGCGCGCCAGCGCCGGTTCAGGGATGGCTTCGTAGGTCTCAGCGAGCGATGGTTCGTTCACTGTATAGCTCCTACATCCCCCGGATTCCAGAGCGGGTAGATGGGAATACCCACCAGCCCGGCCATGCCTTCCAGCTCCTCCGGCAGGCGACGCGGTTGCGCCAGCAGCAACGCTACCGCGAATCCGCTCCGCTTCAGGTAGATGAGGGTATCGAAGAGGGACGCGCTCGCGCTGCCGGAGATCACCACAATGGTTGTCCCCCACGCGCGGGCCACACTCTGGCGGCGCAGGAAATCGGGGAACGGCGGCTGCTTCTCCGCCAGCTGCACGCGCGCGAGCGTCTCCAGAATGCCCATGAGGTGCGCCCGTTCGCGGCGCGGAGGTAAGGAGAACGTCACCGGCGCATCGGCCAGCGGATCGAAGGCTTGCGTCGCCAGGCCCACCGGCAACCGCTCGCGCTCAGTGATATGGCTGGCGAGCGATGCCGCCGCGACAATCGCCAGCTCTGGGGCCGTGTAGCGGCGGCGCAGCTCGTAGTTATCGGGGTCTAAATCCAGGCAGATGAGCGTCTCCCGCGCGATGGAGGGCTGGTACTGCTTCACCAGCAGCCGCCCGGCGCTCGCGCTGGCCGTCCAGTGGATGCGGCGCAGCGAATCGCCCGCGTGATAGTCGCGCACACCCATAATCCGCGCGGGGTCTTCGAAGATGCGCGCCTGCGCGGGCAGCGCCACCAGCGGGGAGTGGGTGGGCAGCCCCAGTTTATCCAGCGGCAACACCTGCGGGTACACGATGAGATGCTCCGGCGCGATTACCACATCCTCCGCCGTCGCCGCATCGAGCAAGTCGCCGGTCTTGAGTTGCAACGGGCCGATTTTGTAGTAACCACGTTTGCGACAATCGAGCGTGTAGCGGAAGGTGCGCTGCTCGTGCGCGCCCAGGGGCAACACCTGGCGGAAGAACGAGGGGGCGCGCAGCTCCACCGGGAACGTATCGCACACCTCCACCCAGGGCACAGGCAGCCAGCCGGCATTCTCGATGCGCAACTGCACCTCGACCGCCTCGCCCAGGAAGGCGCGGTTGGTGAAGCGCCGCTCGGCGCGGAGCTGCTTCACCGCCTGCTGCATCCACAGGCGCGAGAGCAGGTACACGGCAAAGAAAAGGTAGAGGATCGTGAAGAAGAACTCTATCCGCAGTAGCGCTGCAATCAGCAGCAGCGCGAGCAAGAAGGGAATGAGTCGCCGCATGGTGTACCTTAGGATTTACGCACAATAAACAGTAAAGGGGGAAGATTCACCACAGAGGCACGGAGGTCACAGAGATTTTTTATAATTTCTTTGTGTTCTCTGTGTCTCTGTGGTAAAAAATAGTTTGCTAAACGTTCTTTTTGATGCGCTCAGGGCTTTTGTAGTGTCCTCTAATCCAGCCCCAGATCGAGCGTGACCTGTTCCAGAATCTCGCCAGTCGGATGCAGGCTTTGTCAGGTGACGGTTTTTACAAGACGTTTCTTGGTTATTTCTTTATACCGCAGACTAAAACCACTAGGATGTAGCTGTTCTTGCTCATCATAGGGTAGTTTAACTTCATGCGGATTGATATTAGAATACAAAGGCATTGGTAGCTTTTCTAACCTTTCACATATCAACTTTTTACCTTCTGGGATTACCCCGAGGTAAATTGGAGGACTGCACATCGGATCAAAATAAATCTTGCGATTACGGTCAATCCGAATAGATAGCATTGGGTATGCTATATCTGGTGACCAAGAACCAGGTTCGTATGGATGCTTAAATTCGTTAGAATTGGGAGAATCTGACCATTTTTGCAACCAGATATTTGCTGTCAACCGTTTCGGATTAACCAAAAAGTTTTTATCAGGATTATCTATCAATTTATCCAGGTGATATTTTTCTACATCGCTTAATGTCAAACGAATTCTTTCGTAATGCCATAATCGTCCACCAACTCGATTGTATGGGATGTTTAGTGATGGCAACTCGTCAGTTTCCTTGATAGCCAACTCAATTAACTCAGAAATGCCTTCGGCCCCCATTTTGTCTACAAATATCTGCCAATTGACGTAGTATCCATATTCTTTAGCTCGGCGAGTAGCTAACACAATATCATCGAAAGCCCCTTGTCTGCATACGAACCAATCGTGATGTTTTTGTAATCCATGTAAGGTAAAAGCAATGGTAGTGACGTTCATCCTGCGCATTGATTCAAAAATAGAAGGGGAGTCGTTTCGATGCACTAATCCAGATCCATTCGTAACCAGCCAGCCCCCATGCTCTGTTGCTATATCAACGTTGTAGATTTCAGGAAAATTTGGGTGTACGGTTGGTTCATAGCGAATCGTGAGCGCTCCCCATTCATTTTTGATGGAGCGTAGCTCATCAAGAGAATAAAAACCGCCACAAGGAAGATGCCCGTCCACTGCGCAATGACGGCAGGTGTTTGAACAACCAGCGGCATTTATATCAATATACATAATAGACCTATGACAAACCGTCCAACACAGATCACGCCACATCCAGCCCCAAATCGAGCGTAACCTGCTCCAGAATCTCGCCGAGGATGTACAGGGCGGTGCGCCCGCGCAGTGCGCTCTCCGGCTTGATGATGAGTCGGTGCGCCAGGGTAAGCGGCGTGAGCGTCTTGATGTCGTCGGGGATGACGTAATCGCGCCCGCGCAGGGCCGCCAACGCCTGCCCGGTCTTGTAGAGCGCGAGCGAGCCGCGCGGACTCGCGCCCAGGGCCACGTCGCTGTGGGCGCGGGTGGCCCGGATAATCGCCAGGATGTAGCGCTCCAGGGTCTCGTCCACATGAATATCGCTGATGGTTTGGGTGAGGGCCAGCAGCTCCGCGCCCTCCACCACCTGCGTAATGGTCTCGATGGGGTGCTGCTGGCGCAGGTTGCGCAACATGCGCGTCTCGTCGTCGCCTTCGGGATAGCCCAACGCCAACCGCATGAGAAAGCGATCCAACTGCGCTTCCGGCAGGGGGAACGTGCCTTCGTACTCGATGGGGTTCTGGGTCGCCAGCACCAGGAACGGCGCGGGCAGCGGATGCGTCAGCCCGTCTACCGTCACCTGGCACTCCTGCATCGCTTCGAGCAGGGCCGCCTGGGTGCGGGGCGTGGCACGGTTGATCTCATCGGCCAGCAGGATATTGACGAAGACCGGCCCGGCGCGGAACTCGAAATCGCCGCTGTGCTGATTGTAGATGCTGACGCCGGTGATGTCGTTGGGCAGCAGGTCGGGCGTACACTGCACCCGCTTGCAGTCCAGCCCCATGCTGGCGGCGATGGCGCGCGCCAGCATCGTCTTGCCCGTGCCCGGCACATCTTCGAGCAGCACATGGCCCTGGCACAGCAACGCCGTCATCAGGAACTCGATCTGCGGGCGTTTGCCCACGATGACCGTTTCCACGTTTTGGATCACGCGCTCAACAAATTGGGTGACAGCAGTGTGGTTCATGGCTCCCCCCTTTGAAAATCCACAAATCAGCAAATCGCAAATCAAAACCAGCGTAGCGCGGAACGTCTATAAATTTCGCCGGTGGCTGAGCCTGCCGAAGCCTCTCGAAGACAGCTCGCTCTAGTAACGCGTACCCTTCGACAGGCTCAGGGTACGCTGCTTGCCGCAGCCCGGAGGCTGAGCCTGCCGAAGCCCGGTGGCTGAGCTTGCCGAAGCCTCCCGGTGGCGGGGTTCGACAGGCTCACCCACCGCTATAGCTGACTATACGCCGATTTCGCCAGAGGGCAAAGGCGATGCGGGCGGGCGCAGGCTCGCCAGGACGATGCCGGCCAGCACCAACGCGCCGCCGGTAAGCGTGGAGGATGTGGGCGATTCTTTGAGAATCCACCAGGCCAGCGCTGCCGAGCCGAGGGGTTCAGCCAAGACAACAAGGGTCACATAGGTAGCGCTCAGATGGCCCAGCGCCCAGTTGAGCGCCGAATGTCCAATCACCTGTGGGCCAAGCGCCAACAGCACTAACCACAGCCATACGGTGGACGAGTACCCGGTCAACCGCGCGCCACTAACTACGGCGGCGATCAATAGCCCCACCGCCGCCGTTGCATAGACGGGGAAGACGTAAGCGAGCAGCGAGAGCCGCGTGCGGAGTTTCCGTCCAATGAGGAAGTAGCCCGCCGCTGCCAGTGCGCCCACAAGCGCGAGCAGATCGCCGCTCAGCTGGTGCGTGCCCAGCCCGGCATCGCCCAATCCAATGATGACCGAGCCGAGCATCGCCACAAGCAGACCGAGCAGCATCGGGCGGGTTAGCCGTTCTTTGAAGATGAAGTGCGCGAGAATGCCTACGAAGAGCGGGCTGGTTGTGACCAGCGCGACTGAGGCGGCAACTGAGGTTAATGCCAGCGAGGTGATCCAACTGGCGAAGTGGCCGGTGAGCATCAGCCCGGCACAGCCGGCCAGCAGCCACTCGCGGCGGGTAAGCGCGCGCAGTTCGGCGTGGCAGCGGGTGAGGGCGATAGGGGCCAGGACGAGCGAGGCCAGCGTGAGTCGCCAGGCCGCAATCGCCAGTGAGTTGGCTTCGGCCTGCGCCAGGCGGATGAAGGTGGAGGCTGTGGATACCGCCAGGATGCCAATGAGCAGACCTAACCAGGGCGGGAAGCGGCGTGTCGTGGGCATCGTTAGCAGATGCGCGGCAATTGCGCGCCGGTAAGCATGTGGAGGATGCGCCGCGTGCCGTAGGGCGTGCGCAGCACCACGCGCCCCGCGTGCTCGGCGGTGACGCGCCCGATGATGGCGGCCTCGCGGCCCAGGGGATGCGCTTGGAGCGCAGCCAGTATCGTCTCGGCGGCCTCCGGCGCGACGGCCAGCGCCAGCGTGCCCTCATTGGCGATGTAGAGCGGATCGAGGCCCAGAAATTCGCTCACCGCGCGGACTGGGTCGCGCACGGGCACGGCGGTTTCTTCGATCTCGATACCCACGCCGACTTCAGCCCACTCGCAAAGCAGCGTCGCCAGCCCGCCGCGCGTGGCATCGCGCATACAGCGCACGCTGCCGGGTGCGGCCTCCAACAGCGTGGCGATGAGGCCATTGAGCGGCGCGCAATCGCTCTGCAAATCTGTGCGGAAGTCCAAGCCCTCGCGGGCCAGCATGACCGCCGTGCCGTGATCGCCCACCGGGCCATTGACCAGCAGCACGTCGCCCGGCTGCATCCGCGCCGGGCCGAGCTCCACACCTGGCGGGATCACGCCCACGCCCGCCGTATTGATGAATAGCCCATCGGCTGCGCCGCGCTCCACCACTTTCGTATCGCCCGTCACGATCTGCACGCCCGCGGCCTGCGCCGTCGCCGCCATCGCATCCACCACGCGCTCTAGCGTCTCCAGCGGCAGCCCCTCTTCGAGAATGAAGCCGCAGGTCAAATACAGCGGCGTCGCGCCGGTTACGGCGAGATCATTCACCGTGCCGCAGACCGCCAGCTTGCCGATATTGCCGCCGGGGAAGAAAAGCGGCTGCACCACATACGAATCGGTGGTCAATGCCAGGCGGCCCGGCGGGAGCGGGGGCAGCGCGGCAGCATCGCCCAGCTCCGCGAGCGCGGGATTGGCGAAGCGGCAGAGAAACACCTCGCGGATCAGCTCGTGCGTGAGCAATCCGCCGCTGCCGTGGGCGAGAAGTATGAGGGAACTCGTGGATAAGGGCATGAGGAAACTTATCCTTCCCCAGCTAGTTGTGCAGCACTTGCCAGAACTTCATCTGAAAGCCAATAACCGTATTGGCGCAAGTCATGCAATAGAGGTAGCACTGAGGTAACAAGCCCACGTTGCTTGGCTAGTAAAAGTACACCTACGGTACCTGTCATGCGAATGGCTAAGGCGCGTGTTGCTTGACGCCCTTGCCGTTCATCAATCAATAATAGCGCTTGGTGCTGATATGCTAATATAATAGCTTCTTGCTCGCCCTTATTTAATCGCGCGATAAGGCTGTAAATATCCGCAGAGACCGTATCACAGACCGTTGTGCGAATGATCCCTTGTGCCAGAGCCGCATTGAGGTGATGAGATTCCAGCGAAGTTTTAGTGAACAGCTCTGCATGGACAGCTACGGGAATACTAACAAAGTCGAATAGCCCGCGCAGCAAAGCGATATGATTAATTTTTGCTAACGCTATCAAAGGCCCTGTGTCGCTAACAACTTTCATGCTAAACTCCAGGACAATAGGTTGATAACGCCACCGGATTTTCTTTTATAGGTTGAAAGTGATTACGCATTTTCACCCGCAGTTGCCGATGGGAACAACTCTTCCAGTGTGTTCAGGTCTTGTTGAAGCTCTGCAATGGCCTCTTCTCCTGTATACCCAAACACGGGGACATGGTACCGACCACAGGCTTCCAGAAATGCTACCCGTGACATTCCCGCTAATTCGGCGGCCTTGCCTGAAGAGAGTTTTCCCAATTCAAACATTTTCAGCGCCGCCATCAAGCGAATTTGCGCTTCGAGTTCTTCTGGTATGGTTTGTACGGCCAATGCTAAATCATCGGGATAGGTTAGCTTTAGCTCTTGCATAGCCACATCCTTTCTTGATGCTAATAGAAATCCACTGCTAGTAATTTCTATTATACCCCATAAACTTCAGCTGAGCGCGTACTGATAATACGCTGCACAGGCCCCCTCCGCGCTGACCATGCACGGACCGATGGGATTGCGCGGGGTGCAGATGCGCCCGTACAGCGCGCACTCCGGCGGGGCGATGACGCCGCGCAGCACGTCGCCGCAGCAGCAGCCGGGCGGCTCGCGGGAGGGTGTGACCTCAACGGGGAAGCGCAGGGCTGCGTCGCGGTGGGCGAACGCGGCGCGCAAGCTCAGGCCGCTCGCCGGGATGCTGCCAAATCCGCGCCATCCCGCCGCGCTCACCTCGAACACTTGCGCCAGCAGGTCGAGCGCGACAGGGTTGCCCTGCGGGCGCACGCTGCGCCCATAAGTGTTGATGACCGCCGGCTCGCTGTGGATGGCCGCCCGTACCAGAGCCGCGATCGCACTGAGCAGGTCTAGCGGCTCGAAGCCGGAGATGGCTACCGGGATGCCGTACTCGTGGGGCAGGAAGTTCCACGCATCACTGCCGATGACCGCGCTGACATGCCCCGGCCCTAGAATGCCATCGAGCGCAACTTCGCCCGCATCAAGGATGGCACGGGTGGCCGGGGGCGTGAGCTTGTGCAGACTCAGCACGCTGAAATTGGGGACGCGCTCGGCTTCGGCTTGCAAAAGCGCGGCAGCGATGCCCGGCGCGGTGGTCTCGAAGCCCACACCGAGGAAGACTACCTCGCGCTGGGGATGCTCGCGGGCCAGCGCCACCGCATCGGCGGGCGAGTAAACGATGCGCACATCCGCGCCGCGCGCGCGGGCGGCTTGCAGGTCGCCGCTGCTCCCCGGCACGCGCACCATATCGCCGAAGGTAGCGAGCAATACGCCAGGTATATCGGCCAGCGCAATGGCGCGATCCAGGTCGGCGGAGGCGGTTACACAGACCGGGCAACCCGGCCCGGAACGGAGCTCCACCGCATCCGCGAGCAGCTCGCGCACGCCAAAGCGGAAGATCGCGTGGGTATGCCCGCCGCAAAACTCCATGATGCGGACAGAGCGCGTTGCCTCGCGGCGGATTTGCTCCACCAGCGCGCGGGCCAGGACGGGATCGCGGAAGTCGTCAATGTATTTCATGTTTTACGCCTACTGGTGTTTTGATGGTCAAGCTACCACCTTCTCCAACAACTGCACCGTCGCGGCTTTGACGCCTGGTTCGCTCTCCGCCGCAGGGCCGACGCACGAGGGACACCCCACCTCGCAGGGGCAGGTCTGCACACGCTCGTAGGCCGCCGCCGCGAGCTGCGGCCACAAGTCCATCAGCCGCGAGGAAAGCCCCACGCCGCCCGGCACCGCATCGTAGAAGATGACCGAGGGGCTGTGCAGCTCCCGGTCGCGCGCTTCCGATACGGCCCCCAGATCGCCCGGATCGCATATCAGGAACACCGGCGCGAGGTTGCGCAGCAGGTAGGCCAGCCCACCCAACGCAGTGTGCGCGCCGCGCGCCCGCTCCACCTGCCGGTGGCAGGGGCCGCAGAGCGTCACCAGATTTTCGGGATCGTGCGCCAGCTTCAACGCCGCCGCGCGTGGATACTGCTGCAAGAAGCTCCGCAAGGGCGTGAGGTGATGCACTTCCAGCGGGTGATTCGCCGCGCCCTGCGCGCCGCAGAACCGGCAACGCTCGCCATCGCGCAACACCATCGCCACACGGATGGCGGGCCAGTCCGGGCCATAATCGAGCGGAGCGGTCAGCACGCCCACTTGCGCCAATGCCTCCACCAGCGCGGCAGCCAGCCCCAGGCGGCACGCCTCGGTCTCCATGACCTGCTCCGGCAGCGCAATTTCCCCCCAGCCCAGCGTCTCGTGCTTCGCCAGCGATACGCGCCGATAGGCGGTGGGCTTGGTATGCACGATGACATCCTCATCCACCAGGCGCACCAGCGCTTGCGTGTCCTCGCGGCGCACCTGGAGACGCTCCACGGTGGTCGAAGCCGCCGCGACCGTGTAATAATCGAGGTTGCCCGGCTGCGCGGTGGCGATGCCCTGCTCCCAATCGAGCGCGGTGATGAGGTACGGCTCGCCCGCGTGGAAGTAGACCGCGCCCTCAAAGACGAGCGCCGCCGCGCTGGGCCGATCCACCGTGCCGATGACCGGCCCGGCGGTGGAGTGGATGACCACCGTATCGGGCGTGGCCGAGCGCAAGGAAATCGCCTGCGCCGGGTAGGTCTCGCCGATCCAGGTGTAGTGCCCGTTGCTGCGGTGCAGCAAGCCCTCATCGCTGAGCGTTTGCAGCAGCGCGGAGACATCGTTGACGCGCCCGAACGGTTCGCCCGCCGCGAAGGGCAGCTCAAAGGCGGCGCAAGCCAGGTGCGCGGCGACGAGGCTGAGCGCGTCGGGGTTTACCCGCGCCTCTTCGGGCGAGCGGCCAAAGAAGTATTCGGGGTGGGCGACCAGATACTGATCCAGCGGGGAGGGCGTGGCGATGAGGAGCGCCAGGGACGCGCCCGCGCGCCGCCCGGCCCGGCCCATCTGCTGGCGGGCGGCGGCGATGCTGCCGGGATAGCCCACCAGCACGGCGGCATCGAGCGCGCCAATATCAATGCCCAGCTCCAGGGCGTTGGTGGCGATGACGAGCCGCGTGCGGCCCTCGCGCAGGTCGCGCTCGATCTCGCGGCGTTCTTGTGGCAGGTAGCCGCCGCGATACCCCTGCACGAGCGCGGGATCGAACCCGGCGCGGGCGGCGCGCTCGCGCACATCGCGGAGCAGCAGCTCCACGCCCAACCGCGAGCGGGCAAAGAGGATCGCCTGCACCCCGGCGCGCAGCAGGCGCACCGCGAACGCGGCGGCTTCATCGGCGGCGCTGGCGCGCAAGCCCAGCGCGGCATTGCGCAGCGGCGGGTTGTAGAAGAGGACGTGCCGCTCGCCGTAAGGCGCGGCATCGTCTTCCACGGCAAGCACGGCATCCTCCCACAGCGCGGCGGCGAGGCTTTCGGCGTTGGCGATGGTGGCGGAAGCGGCGATGAACTGTGGTTCTGCGCCGTAGAAGCGCGCTATCCGCCGCACCCGCCGCAGGACATTGGCGACGTGGCTGCCGAAGACGCCCCGGTAGGTGTGGATCTCGTCGAGCACAATATAGCGCAGCCCGCCCAGGAAGCGCACCCATTGGGTGTGGTGCGGGAGGATGCCCAGGTGCAGCATATCAGGATTGGTGACGAGGATGCGGGCCTCTTTGCGGATGGCGGCGCGGCGGCTCTGGGGCGTGTCGCCATCGTAGGGGCGCAGGGCGAGCGGGGTTTCGAGCGTGGCAATCCAGGCTTCCAGCGCGGCGATCTGATCGTGGGCGAGCGCTTTGGTGGGGAAGAGCAGCAGCGCGGTATGCGCGGGGTTGTGCAGCAGCGCGTTGAGCAGCGGCAGGGTGTAGCCGAGCGTCTTGCCGGAGGCGGTGCCGGTGGCGAGCGCGACGTTTTCGCCCGCGAGCGTGGCTTGCACGGCGCGCGCCTGGTGCGTGTACGGCGCGGCGATGCCTTGCTGGTGCGCGGCGGCGACCAGGCGCGGATCGAGACCAGCGGGCCAGGGCGCGGGCGTGGCCTCCTGCGCGGGCAGCGTCCGCCAAGCGGTCACATTGCGGATGAACTGCGGGTCGTCCCGCAGGGTGTGGAGGAGGGTTTCTAAGGTCATGGGGGTATTGTAGCGCAATCGGGGGAGTTGACCAGTGCTTGCCCGTCCACGAAATCACGAATACGCGCCAAGTAGCGCAGGATTCATCCTGCATTGCAGACACAGGATAAATCCTGTGCTACGGGGACAGCGGTTTTTCCTCACGCGAAGGCGCAAAACCGCAAAGATTTTTACAAGCATTAGGAAAGTAGCCGCGATTTCTAATCGCGTAATCCTGATTTTCTGCGAGCAGTATAGCGCAATTTGAAGATTACGCTCAACGTCGGGTGAGCAGAGGCGTCAGGTCTGTGACCGGTGAGCGGTAGTTATATTGTTGTAGCACGTTGAGCCAGTGATTAGCTTGTTCTAATGTGAGAATTTGCCGCTCGATAGCCATGACCAGGCAGCCTATCGAACCGGAAACCTGTATACCCATTCGGGCGGCCTGTTTGCGTGCCGCCAGGTCATCGGTGAGCAGAATCCACCCGCGTTGTTTGGCAATCGCCAGGCAGGAAGCTTCGCCACTGTGTAGCCGATGCGGTAAGCGCGCCTGCAATTGCAATTCCTCTTCGCCGGTCACGCTGGTCAAGTGAATCCAACCTGTCGCTACCAGGGGATAGATGTGAGCCTCGATGCCAGCGTAGAAACGATACCCTTCACTGAGTCCCGCCTGAACCTCGGCGTAAACCTCAGTAGAGATGTAGAGCGTCGTGTAGAGCCGCGCAAGCAATTCCAGTTGCCCTATCGCGGCGAAATTGAAGAGGACGGTGGTGTTGCTGATGATGGTCATGGCTGCGTCTCGAAGTATTCTCGCAACACGGCGACTTCCTCTTGAGCCTCATCGAAGGTTTCCGACCCCAGGCGCGGCGGGATGCCGTTTTCCACCAGAATTTCGCGCATTTGCGCCCAACTCACACCGGCGAGGCTGGCGGCTTTTGCCAGCGACAGCGCTTCAGTCTGGTAGCGGTGAATTGCCAACTGCACGCGCAAATCCGGGCGCGCGCGCAGGAGGTGTCGCAGTGCATCTTGGATCACGGCTTCTTCATCGCTATATAACCGCGAAGCTACGAAATCGCGTACTTCGAGCATGGTTTTTTCCCCCTTTCATGCTATGATACTATTGTAACACAGCGGCAAGCCGCAAGCAACAGGCATCAAGCATCAAGCATCAAGCATCAAGCATCAAGCATCAAGCAACAAGTTTGAACGCCCCGCGTTGATTGCCGCCCTCGATTCCGGTCACGAATGTACCAAAAAATTGTCGCGCTGTCACCCCGAGCGTAGCGAGGGGTCTCGTTCGCCAACAACGAGATTCCTCGCTACGCTCGGAATGACATGGGGTATCCATTCGTGTATTCGTGTCCCTATTCGAGGACGGCCCGATGTTCGCCTCCCCAGAAGTCCAGTAGCCCCTCCTGGGAGGGCTACCCCCCACACCGAAACCCGATAAAGTCGTCACGATTAGCGGGATCGACAACAGCGCGGTAGTCGGCGCGTGCGAGGTCTCCATCGTAGCCCCAGGAACCGCCGCGCAGCACCTTGTAATCGCTACTATAATCACTCGCAGTCCACTCCCACACATTCCCGGCCATATCCACGCAGCCATAAGGGCTATCGCCCTGCGGCGAGTAGCGCCCCACGGGTGTCGTGCCCCCCACCTCGCCCTCATAAGTATTGCAATTTTGGGCATCGAAGTCGTTACCCCACGGATACGCGCGCCCATCCGTGCCCCGCGCGGTCTTCTCCCATTCCTCCTCCGTGAGCAAGCGCTTCCCGGCCCATTGCGCATAAGCCACGGCGTCATGCCAGGAAACCAACACCACGGGATGCTGTTCCTTGCCGGCGGGTGACGTGCGGCGGCGCTGATTCCAGTTATAGGATTGCGCCCAATTTTCATCACGATAGGGCACCGGATGTTTGGGGTTGGCTTGAATGAAGCGCTGATACTCCGCCTGTGTCACAGGGGTCACATCTATCCAGAAACCAGGCAGGGTCAGTTTGCGCTTATCCTTGCCGTACAGGAATTTTCCCGCCGGGATCCACACCTGTTCTTTGCCATCTATCAGGCTACTGCGGCGGTTGCTGCTCGGTATCGGCGCAGGTTTCACCGGCTGCGGCGAGACAGGCCGCAGGGCAGGAGCAACTGCGGGCATTGACGTTGGCCCTGGCTGCAGCTTCGAGGGCGGCGGCGGAGCAGACTGCGGCGCGGGCAATTCAAAGCCCAACGCCAGCGCCCAGGTCTCCACCGCCCAGCGCGCGGCCGCGGGCGCGGTATAATGCTCCGCTTCCATGTCTTTGCTCACCTGTGTCAACACAATCCCTAGCGGCAACAGCGGTGTCAGCCGGAGCAGCTTGTCCGGCACACCGGCCGCTTGCGCATGCAACAACACGTTGATCTCCGCGCGGTAGTTCCCGCACAAGTCCAGCAATAGCCCTTTCAGCCGGTACGGCTCGGTTGCCAGATTACGCCCATAACGGTGCAACAACTGTTGCAGTATCTCGCGGGGCAAAGATTCCATGGATCTATCTCCGTGTTGCAGATGCGTATACAGGTTGCATTGTACATCAGATTGCAGTACAGAATAATTGCACGCCAGAGCATTCGCCAGTGGTTCGCACTCTGAAAATCAGCCACGAATGACACGAATTTTACGAATAGATGAAAAATTAGTGCAATTCGTGAAATTCGTGGCTTATCTCAACAAGTTTTTTCTTGATTTCTTTGCGCCTTTGCGCCTTCGCGCCTTTGCGTTAACTCTGTTACTCCCCCAACGCCGCTTTGACTGCCGCCTCGGCATTGATCAGCCCGTAGCCGTAGACGTTGTTCGGCGTGCCGGTGACATTGCCGCAGCCGCAGATGGGCGTGTTTTCCGAAAGCCCTAGCGGATCGGTCTGGGTGGCCTGTTCGGGCGTGCAGACGGTGCTCAGGGGCTTGGGCGTGGCGGTCTGACGGATGAGGGCCTCGGTCACGTCAATATCGCCGATGAGCGCGGGGTTGGCCGACCACAGCAGCGCGACAAGGCCCGCGACATGCGGGGTCGCCATCGAGGTGCCGGGCGCGGTAGCGTAAGTGTCGCCGGGCACGCTGGAGCGCACGTTGTAGCCCGGCGCGACAATGTCGGGCTTGAGCAGGTCACCCGCTGGCCCACGACTGCTGAAACCGGTGATGCCATAATCGCCGTAGCTATACACCGCCCCCACCGTGAACGCCGCATCGTAATGGGAAGGCGCTGTGCTGGCTGTCTCGCAACTTGGCCCCTCGTTGCCCGCCGCGACCACGCTCATAATCCCCGCCGCGCGCAGCGCCTCCACCCCCGCTTCAAGCGTATCGGGCTGGCAGCCTTCGATCTCCGGGCAGCCCCATGAGTTGGTGGTGAGGTGTGGCGCGTATCGCACATCACCATCGCGGAACGGATCGCCGCCAGGCGGATAGGGCGCGAGGAAGAACTCCATGCACTCGGCATACGCGCCGGGATTACCCAAGCCCCGCCGCATATTGCGGCAGCCGATCCACTGCGCGTCCGGCGCGACGCCGGTGCGGTTGCGGTCGCCATCATCGCCCAACACCGTGCCCATCGTGTGCGTGCCGTGCCCGTCCGCATCGGTAGGGATGTCGAAATCGCCCCAGGCATCGTGCCAGTTGTAGGCATGGCTCGCGGTCGCGCCGTTCCAGCCGCGATACTGGCGCAGCAGCGCGGGATGCTCCCAATCGTAGCCGGTATCCTGCCCGGCGACCACAATCCCTACGCCGGTCACATCCAGCGCCCACGCACCATCGGCATGGATGGCGGCCAGATTATCCTGCAAGCCAGCGGGCGGCGTGGGAGCCGGGCCGTAGGAGGGCAATTCGATATGATAGCGGTACTGGCGCACGTTGGGATTGTGGAGCACCTGCGCCACGCCAGGCAGCCGCTCGAAACGCTGCGGGGACAGCACCGGGCCTTCCACGCGGATCATGTTGATGAGATAATAGGGGCGATAGGCTTGCCCGCTGCGCTCCAGCTCCGCGCGAACCGGGGACTGCGTGCGGTCGGCGGTCTCCACGAGCGTATCGTAGACGTATTGCAGGCGCGTCTCGCGCTCCGGGATGCTGTAAGCCGCGCTGAGATCCGCCTGCTCTGCCATGATGATGAGATAACTATCGTTGGCGAAGCCGGGCGCGCCCAGCACGCCATAGCCCAGCAGCCAGGCGAGCGTCAACACTGCCGCGAGCGCGCCGGTGAGGGGCAACCGGGCGGGGAGGTGGCGATTCTGGAACAGCAGCCGCATCCCCCACAAGACCGGGGCGAGCACGCAGAGCGTGATCCATACGGCGATGTGGCTGTAGAGGTGGGGCAGGTCGGGGATGCCTTGCACCTCGAAGGTGCGCAGGTCAACGAAGAGACGCGGCATGAGCCGGTAGGCGATGAGCAACAGCAGCGCGGGCCATACGCTCCGCCCCCGCGCGCGTAGCTCGGTAAGGAGCAGTCCCAGCGGCAGCAACATCCCCGCGTTGAAAAGCGCGCCCCAATCGCCGGTGGGCGCGACCCCCGCAGCAAGCATCAGCGCAAAGAGGGAGATCACTGTGCCTCCGCTCAACCAGGTCTCGGAGAACCCCTCGTTTAGCAGGGCGAAGCCCACGCCCCACAGCAATAGTGCAAGCGCGAAGTTCTCCGCGATGGCTTGCAAGATCAGCCCCAGGCTCGCCAGCACATCGCCCAGCGCGCCGGTGATGGGCCAGGGCAGGGTGAGCAGTGCAGCCAGCGCAAGGGCGAGCAGGAGCGTGGGCGCATCGAGCGGGGCCAGGCCCAGCGTCTCGGTGACGCGGCGCGGGCCGAGTCCCGCCAGGCGCGGCGCAGCCAATGCCGCAATGAGCGCGTAGGGGACGCCGAACAGCAACAAGGCCAAGGCAAGCCAATTGGGTTGTTCGGGTAGCAGGCTACATAAAAATCCGCGCAATAACAGGTAGCCGGAAAGCAAAAACAGGGTCGTTGCCAGCGCCGAAATGGTCTTCCATGCCGGGCGGCGACGGGTAAACAGCACCACGAGCGCGTAGATGGGCAAGAGCAGCACGGCGCTGGTGCCCGTAGCGACGAGGCCCTGAATCCAGGGCGCGGCGGATTCGAGGGCCAGCGCCACGCCGCCCATCGCCATACTGGGGACGAGTGCGAGCAAGCTCACCAGCATCAGCGCCAGCGCAATAGCCGCGCAGCCTTGTAGCTCGCGATTTTTGATTTTGGATTTTTGATTTTGGGGGGCAGAGACGGGGGTATCTGGATTAGTAATTTCAATGATAGGGTCTTCCATTGCGTTTTTCTCCCTGTTGTGCTGAATGGCGTTTGTGTAGCTTTTAGCCACGAATTCCGCGAATTTGTGTAATAGTTTTCGTGCTAATTCGCGTAATTCGTGGCTAAATCTATGATAGCCCAACTAACGAGAAGGTCAAAGCTGCATTGTCATGCTGCTTGACACGGAGTATAATGATTTGCAGGATGTCATTGAATTTAAGGCACAGACCTGGCAGGTTTGAAGGCTCTGAGTCTACAAGAGGTCATCATTCACCGGTAAAATACTGTCAAATTCAATTTGGACGAAACCCGCCAGGTCTTAACGTAACAAAGGGTTACCCCAAGCCTCTGGCTCCCCAACGCTGAACGAACAAGTGAGGAACTGCCGTTCCCCTTAGAGTAGGAATACTCGAAGTGGATCACCAGATCCGCGTGATGAAAGTGTAACGCAAACTGCCAGCGCATGAATGCACCGCGCATAGATGCGCCGTTCGCATCTACGCGAAGCAGACGCTTTGCGCTACGCTAGTTTTGATTCGCCATTCGCTATTCGCCATTTTCAAGAGGAGGTCGCTATGCAAGCAGCTGACGCATTAGGTGTGATTCACGAATACTTGCTTCAGGATAAACAAGGCTTCGAGGTGGAGCGTAACAAGAGTTTCCACCACATTACAGTTCCGCTGTATGCGCGCCGCAAGGCCGGACTCGGTGGGTTGGACTTCCTGTTCGTCCACAATGCCGATACGCTTTCAAGTGATGTCGCTGTGCTAAAGACATTACATGAGGCAGCGCGTAAATACGCCAACAGCTTCTTCAAAATGCCCAAAGCCTTCCGTTTCAAAATTCCTAACATTGTCTCGCTCTTTATAAAGACCGGCAACCTGACTGAGGAGATGAAAGCCTGGGCACAAGAACGCACCAATACGATGATCGGTGGCGAATTCCACTCAGTCTTTATGCTAGATGTCCATTCCCCCAGCTTTTATGGGCAGGGAATCTCACACACACCGATTATGGGGGCTGGAGTTATTATCCCCCATGTAGAATTCAAGACCATAGATCCGCAAAATCGGGGGCATTATCTGATTGTTGGTATTTTCGAGACATTGTTCAAATAGCACATAGGTATACAGGGCAAACTATTTTCCGTTTTTTGGGAGGCCTATGCACCACACCTGGCAGCGCAACTTTCGGGCGGTATGGATTGCAGAACTTTTAGCTATCATGGGCTTTGCCGCCTTCATGCCCATCTTGCCCTACTATGTACAATACCTGGGTGTGCTAGAAGCGGAAGTCAACACCTGGTCGGGATTGGTGGCAGCGGCCCCAGCCTTTGCGATGGGCATCATGGGGCCGATTTGGGGCACGTTAAGCGATCGCTACGGGCGCAAGCCAATGGTTGTACGGGCGATGTTCAGCGGCGCGCTGACAATCGCGCTCATGGGTATGGTGCAGACCGTCGAACAGCTGGCGCTGTTACGGCTGTTACAGGGTGCGTTGACCGGCACCGTCGCCGCTGCCACCACGCTCGTTGCCAGCACCACGCCGCAGCACCGGCTGGGCGAAACGCTCGGACAGCTCCAACTAGCGATGTTCCTGGGCCAGTCGCTCGGCCCATTGGTCGGCGGACTGATTGCCGATACGTTCGGGTATCGCGCAGTTTTTTGGCTCACGGCAACGTTTCTACTGATGGGCGGGCTGATCATCGTCACCCTGGTGAAAGAGGAGTTTACGCCCGCTGTTTCCGATAACACAGGCCCGTGGACACGGCGGTTGCGCCAGAATACAGGCGCGCTTATCGGCTCGTTGTTGGGATTTGTGCTGTTGTTGAGCTTCGCTCTACGGCTGGGATTGCGGATGGCGCTGCCGTTGTTGCCCCTGCTGGTGCAGGAACTATTACCTTCCGGCACAACCTGGTTGAGCTCGGCTTCGGGGCTGTTGACTACGTTTTCCGGTATCAGCAGCGCCATCGCTGCACCGCTGTTAGGTCGCCTGGCCGACCGGCGCGGCGGGCGACCCATTCTACTCGGCTGCGCGGCGCTAGCCGGCGTGAGCCTGATTCTGCAAGCCGTCGCGCCCACCTACATTTTCCTGGCGGTGTGTGAAATTCTGGTGGGCTTTGCGATTGGCGGCATTCTGGCGACGATGAGTGCGTATGTGGGACGGCTTGCGCCGGAAGGGCGCGCGGGGATGGCTTATGGCCTGGATACCGCCGCCGTCTCGCTGGCGAACAGCATCGGCCCGACCTTTGGCGGCTGGTTTGCCGATCGCACCACGCTACGGATGACGTTCTTCGTCAGCGGCATTGTGGCGTTTGTAGCGTCGCTAGGGGTGTGGAAGCTGCCGCGCGATGAAGCCAACGCGGCGCGCCAGTAAACCCGCTAAGTTTTTTTTGGATTTTCTCTTTGCGCTTTTGCATGAGCCAGACTCAGTAGATCACAGATTGCTCAGGCTGGATCGCCAGATCCAGCCCCGGACGGGGATTTAGCGATCCCCTTGGAGCATTTCATGATCTACTGAGTCTGCTATTTGAAGTCATTCCTCGCTTGTGAAACGTCCATCGGCGCGGGTGGCGGCGACCCGGGCGCTGGCTTCCTCTAGCCAGCCGGTGCGGACATTCTCCGCCGCATCGAACGCGGGCACATAGGGCTTAATGTCGAGCAGGGGTGTGCCGTCGAGCATATCCACGTCGAGCAGGTGCAGGCGCGGCCCGGCGATGCGTTCCAGGCGCACCATCGAGAGGCCGATAGGGTTGGGACGCCGGGGTGCGCGGGTGGCGAACAGCCCGCGCGAGACGGTATCCATGAACGGCGTCACTTGCAGCGCGACCCCCTCCACGCGGTGGAAGTGATAGAGCAACACCAGATGTGAGAAGCCCTCCAAATCGTGTAGCCCCGCAGCATACTCTGGCAACAATTCGATAGTGCCCCGCACGCCGCGCGCCCCGGCTGGCTGAATCGGCATCCCCTGCAACTCCGTGAACGGTGTGCGAATCACGCCAATGGGGTGAAAGAGAATCGCTTGCATACTGTCTCCCATGAAAGCCTTAAAGTTTTAGAACACGTAGAAACAACAGCTTCTTACGCATTACGTTTTACGCAGTACGGGCAATATGCGCGCAAGGCTTTCATAGAGTATGGCTGGTCATGCGCGGATGAGTATGCCCGACTCCTTAAGGTATGTAGATGAAGCGCTGCCCCTCAGCGACAATCTGGATAGGCGTCCCTTGCGCCGGGACGCGCCACAGGGCTTTGCCATCCGGGCCGGTGTAGAGGGCGAAGGTGCCATCTGGGGCGCGGTAAATGGGCGCGGTTTGCAAATCCGGGCCGGGGGTAGGCGGCAAGGGAGTCGGTGTGGGGGGCGGCAGCTGGGCAGACGCGAAAAGCTCCCCGCTGCGCCAATCCAACGCGAAAGTTTCTGCCTCAGGGCACACCGCATTCCTGGTTTGATCGTAGAGCGTACACAGTCCCTCTTCATCAGACATCCATCCCTGATCAGAAGCGTAGGGAGCGTGAGGGATGCGCCGGACCAACAGATAATCGCCAGCCCAACCTTGAATGAAGTAGCTGAACTGCGGATCTTTAACGAGCACCTGTTCGCCTGCGCCATCAACGCCGATACGATAAATCGCGCGCGGGCCGAATTCAGTCAGGTATCCGGTTTGCGTCAACGGCAATGCAGTGTAGAGTAAGTGCGTTCCATCAGCAGTCCAGGTGGGCTGATCCTCAACCCACGGGCCAAATTCGTTATGCTCGGGGCGGATCATGGTATCTGTGGCTACATGATAACCCCACACGCTTTGATTGAAGATCATAAATCCTAAAGACACCTGGGCAAATGCGGTGCGTTGCGGATTCCAGAAGGTTTGACGCCCGATGCCCATATAACGATGCTCTTCCGTAAGGGTCGAATACAAATAGGTCCTATGAGGCGCCTCAAACCAGTCTTCTAGTATCAGGGCTTGCGCATCAGAAAGCCATACAATATCGGTTCCGACTGTAATGGACAGGGCGCGATTGGTTTGAAGATCCAGGAGACTTAATGGCGAATCAATGCTGTCTGAGTATCCATCATTGAAAGCCAGATAACGGCCTGAAGGCGAAAAACTAAAATTGTGACACCTGGTTTGCGAGCATGATAGGAGATCAACTGTCTGGTAGCAGCGCTCGGGGAGTGGAATCTGGAAAAGCAAATCCGTATCCAACCGCACGCTTTCCCCAGCGGCGAAAACCAGGGTCGGCGGTGAGGTTTGCGGGATGTAGGCCGCCGCCCCGGATTGGGTCAACGGTCGCAGATGGCTGCCGTCGGGATACATCGCCCATAGGTTGGCCTGATTCCATCCACAATCCGCAATGGTTGCGTAAGACACAAACACTACCTGGCCCTGAAGGGTGTCTAATGTTGGGGTGGCTGTGGGCTGCGGCGTCACGGTGGGCAGCGGCGTTGGGGTGGCGGGGAGCGCGGTGGCGCGCGGCGTCGGCGAGGGTTGCGGGGCGGGTGGCGTAGAGAAGTTGCACGCAGCAAGTAACAGCAAGGGTAGAATTAATGCGATGGTTTTTTTATCATGATGCTCTTTCTCTAAAAATGATGAATATCAAAACTTATCCGGTCGCGGAGCTAGCGCTCCGCCAGAGCCAAAGTGCTCTGAGGGGAACGTCAGTTCCGTGTAAATCCCTGTGAGTTTTTCATTGATCCTGCTTGCCCCGTCTGCTCCAGCCGCGCAGCGTATTTGACCAGCACGCCTTCCAGGGCCGCTTCGAGATCAACGCCGGTACTCTCGGCGAGGCAGAGCAGCGCGAAGTACACATCGCCGAGCTCCTCCGCCCAGGTGGCGGGCAACGTGAGCGGCGCGCGCCCATAGTCGCTGCCGCGTAGCAGCTCTTTCGCCAGCTCGCCCACTTCAGAGACCAGGTCGAGCAGCCGCGCCTGGGGCGAGGCAGTCAAGTCATGTGCGCTTATGAATCGCACAACGGTTTGTTGGGGTGTCATAGCGGACTCCTGGCTCATGCAAAGGCGCAGTGTCGCCAAAAAACCTGTGCGGCTTAGCGCCTTTGCGTTAGATTCTCATCTTGTTGCGACGGATAACAACTAACATCCGGCGCGTTGAAGGCATCCCATGCCCGGCGCAGCCGCCGGTTGAAGCGCTGCCACTGCAATTGCAGCGCGCGAGGACGGGGCGTATCGCGCAGTTTAACGATTTCACTGATGGCCGCCAGCGCTGCTTTCCGCCCGGCTTCGATAGCGGCGGTGCCCTTCTCGGTAGCGAAGGTGCCGGTGTTAGGCTGGTGGATTTCGAGCAGCACGTTCGACGGGCAACGGCGCAGCCGCTCGCGGTTGGCAATTTCGATGGGCAAATTACAGCCGGTTTCCGCAATCATCAGCGGCAGTTGCCAATCCTGCGCACGATGTGAGAACGATGAAAACAACGCACGCAACGAAAGCCGGTCATGCGCGCCCTGCTCCGCATCGTGTTCGGGGCTGAGCGTAACACTTGGCGGGACATTCACCCCGAGCACACGCTCCGCCCCCATCTGCCGCACCAGGTCTACAGGTAAATTGTTGACCATGCCGCCATCAATGAGCCAGCGCTCCTCGTACTGAAGCGGCGCGAACATGATGGGGAAGGCGGAGGTCGCCAGCAGCGCAGGGATGAGCGGCCCCCGGTTGAAGACCACCATCTCACCACGCTCTATATCGGTAGCCACGACGCTCAGCGGGATGCGCAAATCCTCGAAGGTGAGCGCGTCGCTGCCGAGCAGCTCGGTGAGCAGCTTCGCTATTTTCGCATGGCCGAACAATCCGCGCCAGTTGCCATCGGGCGAAGCAATGTCAATGAGGCCCAGGCGTTTGGCGAACGCGATGGCGTCTGCCACCGGCACGCCGGCAGCGTAGACCGCGCCCACCAGCCCGCCCATACTCGTCCCCGCGAGGTAATCTACGGGGATGTGCGCCTCTTCCAGCACTTCCAGGACGCCCAGATGCGCCAGCCCACGGATGCCGCCACCGCCCAGCGCCAAGCCAATGAGAGGGCGTTCAGTTTGCATAGTGCCTCCAGTTGACACAAGCGCGCCCCCTGAAAGATGAGGTACGCACTGTTAAGTTATCCTTATTTGAAGATAATTCGGGTTCAGTGTCATTAAGTTTAGGGCATAGACCTGGCAGGTTTCAAGACCTTGAGTCTACAAAACGTCGTTATGCACTGGTAAAATGCTACCCCACCCAATTTTTACGAAACCTGCCAGGTCTTAACTTAATGACATTGAATTCGGGTTTACTCCCGCACGAACAGCAGGCGTAACCATTGATGGCTGAGTGCTCCGGCATCGGGGAGGTACTGTGCCACACACATAAATCCAGCCTGTGCCATGAACGCGCACAACGCATCCGCATCGTAAGCACGAATGGTCAACAGCTCCAACGTCTCACCGGGATACAACGGTACCATTTCATCAAAGCAAGGAAAATGCAATTGCTCACGGGCGCGAAAGTGAAAGGTGCAGCGCAGCGTTGCCAAATCGGGATCGCTACCTATCTCACTGATGACTTCGCCGTGCTCCTGCGGGATACACAAGCGCTCCAAAACACTATCGAAGAAGCGGTGATAGTTTTCCGCCAACTGTGTATAGCGGGTCTCCAACTGCGCGACACCGGCGGCGTCCCCCGGTTTGGGGACCACATCCAGGTAAAAATAATCGCCCGGCGCAATAAGCGCGTGCAAATCGGCAACGATTTGGTTCTGGTCAAAGTTACCGAAGGTGCCACCGAGGCTGGCATAGATGCGCACATCAAATCCCGCCATGAGCCGGTCACGCGCAGCGTAAAAGTCGGGATGGGTAAAATCGGCCAACAGCAGGGTGACAGGGTACGGCTCACCATCCAGCGTTTCCTGCGCCAGTTCCAACATGGCGCGCGAGGTATCCACACCGAAGTAAGCCCATTGCGCCCCGTTGGCGTGCATCTGGCGGAGCAACATCCGCTCGGCACGGGCATTCCCACATCCCAAGCTAACAAAGGCCGTGCGAGCCTGCGTCAACCCGGCTACCTCGCGCTGGAAGAATGCAACTTCCTCTTTCCAGGAGATATGCGCGAAATCGTCGTTGCGGTAGATGTAAAACGCCGCCGCGCCATCCTGCGCATAGAACAGGTTTTGGCGTACTAGCTTCTTGCGCTGGAAATCGGTGAGATAGGTGGTCTCTAGCGCAGTTTCAGGGGTCACGGTGATCCAGGTATGCGTATTCATGTAAGGGCTGATTCTCCTCGCCAATGACAGGTAAGAAATGCAAACAACGAACGAGCCTTCGGGACAGGGACTGACCACGAAGGCTCGTTGCAACAGAGTCTCAAGTGTTAGACGCTGGTTTGTTCGGTCGCCAAGTAGCCAGCGAGCGCACCGGCACCAGCGGCCAACAGCAGGCCCACCAATCCGATGCACCCCCCGCTCAACAGACCGCCAATGTAATAACCGACCAGTTCAGCCGTAGGGCCATCAAAGGTTGGAATTTGACCAAAGGGTGAAGAAAACCCGGCAACTTGCGCCAACAGGATGGATGAAAACCCTCCGATGAGTTGACCAACCGTAGTGAGCGCGCCAGCAACGCCACCGGCAATGCCGCCTTCTTTAGCGCCATCTCCCTTAGTGTACGGGCGTACTTCACGGGCCGTCAGAAAACCAGCGACGCCACCAGCGATCAGGGCCACAACTGGGCCACAGATCCCCAGAATAAATCCTACGCAAGCTGTGAGAAACAAGCCCACACCGCCGACAATCAAGCCGAATTTTATAGCGGGTTTCATAAATAATCTCCTTTCTAGCCAATGAAACTGTTTTAGGTTGGGAAGCAATCTTTTTACAGTATACAAAGAAACCACTGAAACGTCAAACTGAAACAGAGACAAGTGGTGGAGGAGTGCGACGCTTGATCATCGGAATCACGCTGCCGCGACCGGGGCAGCGTAGCGGCATAGGGGAAGGGCAAGAAACTGCCCAAAGAAACGCCGTCTTTTTCCCACAAGTAGCGTACCCTGAGCCTGTCGAAGGATACGCGCTACCGACAACTCGCCGCCTTCGACAGGCTCAGGCACCGGAGAAGCCCGGCGGCTGAGCCTGTCGAAGCCTGAGCCTGCCGAAGCCTGAGCCTGCCGAAGCCTGAGCCTGCCGAAGCCTCTCCCGGTGGCCCTATGGCATTGCCTTTGATGGCAATCGCGCAAAAGTCGCCCAGTCAAAGCCATCAATAGACGTGTTTTGAGCATCCTACCAGGTTAGGTTTGCGGTATGGTTTTTGCCGCGCGCAGAGGCCTTCGACAGGCTCAGGCACCGGAGAAGCCCGGCGGCTGAGCCTGCCGAAGGGTACGCGCTACCCAAAACTCACTGCCTGCGACAGGCTCAGGCAGCGGAATAGCGTAAGCCTTATACATACTGGATACTGACAAATTTTGCTCGTAGTGACGCCTTTAGACGTTTTGGGGAACGCAGAATGGCTGAAGCCGCCACTACCAGCCCATTTTGCCCCTTGAATAGCCAATTGGCTTAACGTAAGGTGTAAGGTAGCAACGTTATCATGAACGTCGCCCCCTGGCCGAGTGTGCTGGTTGCGGTCAGCGTGCCGCCGTGCGCCTCTACCAGCGATTTAGCAATCGCCAGCCCCAGCCCTGATTCGCCCGCCCCGCTCTGCCGCGCCGCATCGCCCCGATAGAACCGCTCGAAGATGTGCGGCAAATCTACAGGGCTGATGCCCTCACCCGTATCGCGCACCTGGATTTCTACCGTACCGCGCCCGGCGCTCGCGCTCAGGGTAATGTAGCCTCCCGGCGAGGTGTGTCGCAGGGCATTGCTGATGAGGTTCCCCAGCACGCGCGCCAACCGCTCCGCATCCACATTGAGCACAGGCAACACGGGGGGGAGCTCCACCACCAACGTAATCCCGGCGGCTTGCGCCAACGGCAAGTAGGCGGCGCGGGCCTGTTCCAGCAGTTCTTCCACCGCTACCGAGCGACGATTCAGGCTCAGCTCGCCCGCATCCGCCAGCGACAACGTGCGTAAGTCCTCGATGAGGCCGCTGAGCAGCTGCGCCTCCTGGTACATCGTCTCGAATGTAGCTTGCGAGGGCGAAAGGTCGCCGTCGCGCAGGGCTTCGGTGTAGCCTTTGATGACGGTGAGCGGGGTGCGCAGGTCATGCGCGATATCGGCGGTCATCTGGCGACGGAGCGCGGTGGCGCGCGCCAGGTCGGCACTCATGCGGTTGAACGCGGCGGCGAGCTGGCCCAACTCATCGCCGGAACGCACCGGCACTTGTGGGGCGGGCGCACCCTCGGCCAGCGCGCGCGTGGCTTCGGTCAACTCGCGCAGCGGACGGGTGAGTGAGCGCGCCCACCAAACACCGAGCAACAGTGCGAGTAGCATCGCCCCGCTCGCCGCCAGCAGCAATGCGCGATTGGTGTAGCGCAAGTAGCCTTCATCTAGCAAGGTGCGTACAGCCAGCGGGGTATCCTCCACCACCGTCCCAATGCGCTCGCCAGCGAGCAGCACCGGCGTCCCCCGCGCCACCGCCGTTGACGGCAGCACTTGATTGAGCTGGTAACGCCGCGTGGCAACCACCACGCGCCCGTTCTGGTCAACTAGCATAAAGCCCACCAGATGTGAGGGCATCCCGCCCCCCACGACCATGCGCCCGTAGAGGCCGCGCCACGAGCCGTGCTGCTGATAGTAATCAGTAACAAGCGTGATGAACGCCTCTTTTTGGCGCTCGCGCAGCAGGCGATCGTAGGCGGTGACAGTGGCGTAGCGCGTGGAGACGGCGACGAGCGCGATGCTGAGCAGGCTCACCAGGATAACCACGAGCAGTACTTTGACGGATAGGGAACGCATAGATCAATTCGCTTAGTTTGTAGCGCAGGATAAATCCTGCGTTAAATACACAGGATAAATCCTGTGATACTAGCCCTCGTTGAAACGATAGCCCACGCCGAAGACGGTTTCGATGTAGCGCGGGCGGCTGGCGTCCGGCTCGATTTTGGCGCGCAGGTTGCGGATATGGACGTTGATGGAGCGCTCGAGGGTTTCCAGTGCCACGCCCTGCGCGGCTTCGAGCAGGGCAACACGGCTGAAGGCACGGCCCGGTGCAGACATGAGTTCGGCGAGCAGGGCGAACTCAGTGGGGGTAAGGTTCACCGCTCGCCCGGCCACCGTGACCTCGTGCCGCGTCTTGTCGAGCACGATATCGCTGCAGCGCAGTACTTCCACTTCCGGGACAGGCTGCCCACTGCGCCGCAGCACGGCACGAACGCGGGCGAGCAGCTCACGCATCCCAAAGGGCTTGGTGATGTAATCATCCGCGCCCAGCTCGAGGCCCAGCACCTTATCGCTCTCCTCCAGTTTGGCGGTGAGCAGGATAATGGGGGTGGGATGATCTTTGCTGAAGATGCGAATGAACTCGTAGCCATCGAGTTTAGGCATCATAATGTCAAGCAGGATCAGGTCGGGGCGTTCCTCACGCGCGATGAAGAGCGCCTCTTGCCCATCCCCGGCGGTCAACACGCGAAAACCCTGCTCCGTGAGGTAATCCTTTACCAGGCGGCGCAGGCTGATTTTGTCATCTACAACGAGAATGGTTTTGCTCATGGGTGTAAATGGCGAATTGCGAATGGCGAATCTCAAATCTCAATGGGTAATGGGTAACGAGTGATGGGTGATGGGAATGCTCCCCCTCTCACTCTCTCGTCTTTTCAGCCCCCGTCTACCGTCTACTTGCCTACCATTATGCCAAATCAAGATTAAGATTCGGTTAAGAGAGCCTTCCAGAGGAAATCGTCTCATTGCAAGCATAGCACAGAATGGGCGTTAAAGCAAAAATCCGCCCGCGAGGGTTGCTCGCGGGCGGAAAAGTGAATACAGTTACAAACCAATGTCATTAAGTTTAGGGCATAGACCTGGCAGGTTTCCAAGCTTAAGTCTACCAGAAGTCGTTATGCACCGGTAAAATACTGCCCCACCCGATTTGTGCGAAACCTGCCAGGTCTTAACTTAATGACATTGCATTACAAACAGGAACTTACTTCAACAACCCCACGCGGTCATTGAACTCCTCGATGAGCGCATCAATCTCATCGGCCTGGCCCTGGAAGCTCGTCCAGTAATCCTCTTGATACCACTGCTGCTGGATTTCCTCGTAGGTCTTGCCCTGCTGCTCGACCCAGGTGTAGTATTTGAGGTTATGCACGCGCTTGCGGTCGGGATAGGTGAGCTCCGCCATGTTGTCCGTACCCTCGCCCAGCAAGTAGCGTTCAAAGTCGGCGGCGGCATCGAGCTCCGTGTACTCACCATGCGCCGCGCGCTCCTCCCGCACCCGGCTCTGGTACAGCTCCATCGAGTCGGTCCAGATCGTGAAGATGACATCGTCGCCAGTGAGCTCGTACCACTTCGCCATCTTGATCGCGCCGAGCACGTTGGCGATGCTGGAGATGCCCATCAGGTCTAGCTGCTCTACAATGGCGGGATCAACGCCGCGCTTCTGGAGATAGCTATGCCCGGCTGGCTCGTTGAACAGCCGCATCAGATCAATGCTGGCCTGATCGTCAATGGCCGTAACCATATCGGTATTCTTGACATTGTGAACCCAGGGAACGTGTTTGTCGCCGATGCCTTCGATGCGGTGCCCGCCAAAGCCGTTGTTGAGCAGGGTGGGGCATTGCAGCGCCTCGCTGGCGACAATTTTGCTGCCCGGATACAGCTGCTTGAGATAGTCACCGCAGGCGATGGTGCCGCCGGAGCCGGTGTTGGAGACGATGCCCGCGAACCGGTTGCCGGGGCGCATTTCGAGATCAAGTACCTCTTCCATCGCGTGGCCGGTGATCTCGTAGTGCCACAGATAGTTGCCGAACTCCTCGAACTGGTTGAAGATGAAGATGTCATCACCACGCTCGCGGGTGAGCTCGTGGCACTTGTCGAAAATTTCCTTCACGTTGGATTCGCAACCAGGCGTGGCGATGACCTCACCAGCGACCTGCTTGAGCCACTCGAAGCGCTCCTGGCTCATCTCTTCCGGCAGGATGGCGATGGAGTCGCAGGCCAGCAGGGCCGAGTCGTAAGCGCCGCCCCGGCAATAGTTGCCGGTGGAGGGCCAGACGGCTTTCTGCTTGGTGGGATCGAACTGACCCGTGACCAGGCGCGGGACGAGGCAGCCAAACGCTGCGCCGACCTTGTGCGCGCCGGTGGGGAACCACTTGCCCACCAGCGCGATGATGCGGGCATCCACGCCGGTGAGCTCGGGAGGCAGCTCGATATAGTTCGCGCCCCCAAATCCACCGCCGTGCGCCGTAGGCGCATTCTTCCAGGTGATGCGGAACAGGTTGCGCGGCGTGATGTCCCATAGGCCGATACTGGCGAGCTCGGCCTTGATGCTGTCGGGAATCAGCGCCGGGTTTTTCTGCTGTGCGAATGTGGGGATGATGATGTTGCGCTCGCGGGCGCGCTGCACGGCATTTTCCATGCCTTCTCGAACAATAGTCAGGTCAATCATAGTGCTCCTTTACTGTATAAGATTTGCTGAGATAAGTAAATGTGATGCGGTAGATGTGAGCTGTGAAAGCCTCACGCCTTCCCGTTTTTGCGTGACACAGGCGGCGGAGTGTTACGCTCATATTCTCGCTCGATGCTTTTCACCTGCCGTCGAAGCCAGGAAACGGCGACCGGCTCATAACGCCGGCACAACAATACTGAGCAAGGCGCTTGATCGGCCACCCAGTCATCTACCGAACCAAAGAGGCGCGTGCGGGAAGCCCATTCTTCTGAGGCCCCCAGCACAATCAACTGGTAAGGATGGCGTTCGGTTTCCCGCAACACCCCCGTCTGAATCGTCTTGGCGCAGCGTGCTTGCAAGGTAAAATTCTCCGGCACCGCCCCTAACACCTCCTCGATAATCTCGGCCAGCCAGAGTGTCTGATCTTCGAGCTCTTCCGCTTCATCATCCACCACGCCTTTGAGCACCCGCAGCGCCGTGACTTGCGCGCCTTCTGCCTCAGCGATTTCATAAGCCAACCGCAGCGCCATGCGGGAGTGCGGGCCACCCCCTACCGGAACCAAAATCCACCGTAGCCGTTGTGTCAAGAGTCCGCGATTGAGCAACACCGCCACATTGGTATGCACTTTCTGCAATACCAGATTGATTGGATTCTCGACCAGGCGCGCCGGGCTTAATGGCCCAGGCCAGCCCGCCAGAAGCAAATTGACATTGTGCCGCTGCTCCACTTCTGCCAGGATGCCTTCTGTGATATTGGACGCTGTGCGTGTCTTGGTGTAGACCGCGATATTACGGTGTTGCACCTCGGCGATGACGCGCTGCAACAGCGCTTGCTGCTCTGGGCTGAGGTTGCGAGCCACTCTCTGGGCGGCCCGCGGCGAGAGCTGTTTCGAGGTTGCATTGACCGTCAATACACAGATGTAGGGGTCCTCTGTAGCTGCGGCCAAGATACCTGCGATATGGATGAGACTCTTGGCCGTCTGTGGATTGGCGACGGAGACGACGATGCGCTCTTTGCCCGGCTCTGAGTTGCCATGCCGGGGACGTTCTGGCAGCCAGCGCGTGACAATGGGGGCGCTATAGCGCAACAAAGTAAACACTCCCAACACGCCGGCCCCAAAAAGCAACGCACGGGGATCGGCAAACGCCACGATGAGCAAACACGCCGCACCTGCAATATACGCCGTCAAGGGGAAGAACGGGACTTTGAAAGGCCGCTCCAGATCGGGATAGCGCTTGCGCAAGCGAATCATCGAGAAGCTGCCCCAAAACAGCACGAAAAGATAACCGCTGCTGGAGATGTAGCTCAGAAAATCCACCACACCGATCACCGCGATCAAAGCGCTGATACCGCCGATGATGATGATAGCCACCCAGGGGGTGCGGAAACGACTCAGTTTGGAGAAAAAGGGCGGCCATACGCCATCGCGCCCCAGCGTGAAAGCTTCGCGGGTGGCACTGAGCATCGCCGAGTTGATAGAAGTGAGCGTGGCGATCATTCCCGTCACAGCCATCATCGGCACACCCCAACCGGGAATGAAATGCTGCACGGCATCAGTCAACGCCGTTTCCGAACCGGCCAGCTCGTTCCAGGGAACTGTTCCTAACGTTACCAGACTCACCGTTACATAAATCACAGTGGTCACGGTCAGGCTGATGAGGATGCCCAGCGGGATGTTGCGATTAGGGTTGCTAACTTCTTCTGCATCATCGGCGATGACTTCAAAGCCCACATAGGCATTGTAAACCAGGGCAATCGTTGCCAGGATACGAGAAAAGTTAGCCCAGACGCTATGGTGAACGAAGATGCTTTCCCCAGCCATGAAGGTTTGCCAGGTGAAACCGCCAGGGCGCGTGAAACCGGCGATGATGTAGATGACGAACACGCTCAGCAAGATGCCCCCCAAGACCACCTGCGCATTGCCTACTTTGGTCACGCCGAAGATGTTGAGCGCGATGAAGACTAGCACGACTGCTACCGCTGCCGGCACGATGGGTAGGGCAGGGATGAATAGTTGCAGTGAATAGGCAAACCCTACGGCTGAGAGGGCTGCATAGAACGTACTAGACAGGCAGTCCATCGAGCCGACCAGATATGAAAGCAGCCCGCTGCCGTAGGCTTCACGGACATAGCTCATCGCCCCACCGGCTACGGGATAGGCGGTCGCCAGCTCACAATAATTGAGTGCCACCGCGTAGCTCAGCAGGCCACCGATAAGCAGAGCTAAGACAGCCGCCGGCCCGGCCATCCCCGCAGCGTGCCCAGTCAAAACGAAAATCTCCGCCGCAATCGTGCCGGCGGTCCCTAACATCACCACTTGCGCTAAATTCAACTGTCGCTTTAATTTGCGCTTGCTCATAAACGATCCAGTTTGACCCTCACTTTTTTTGAAGACATGAAATAACTTTTCTAAAAATAGCTGTACCACAAGCTTCTGGCTTGTGCTGGACGCTACATTTTCATCCAACCGCGGTGAACATTAGTTCGTATGGCACGAATCTTCGCCAGGTTGATGGTTTATTAACTGAATCATCGCAATTGCCACTCCCGCTCCCAACGCTGCTCCCACTGTATTGAGCGCAACATCCCCCAGCGAGGCGTGGCGGGTGGCGGTTAGCCCTTGCAGCAGCTCGATGGTGCAGCTGAGCAGCAGCCCGGCCAGGGTGCCATACAGGATGCGAACATCAACGGGGCGCGGAGTACACACGGACAGCGCCACGGCTGCCCCTAGCGGCGCGAAGACAATGATGTTCCCGGCGATGTCAATGAGCCAGAAATAGGGGATGCCATGACGCGCGGCGGGTGTGGTCAGCACTTGCAAACTCGCGGCAACTTCAGGATTGGGACGCAATGTCATCCACAGCAACCAGAGGGTTACTACGCTCGCCACGCCCCACCAGAATTTGCGCCCGATCATGGTTCGCATTGTAGCACCATCCACGAATTAGGCGGCTATGCCGGCAACGCGCTAGTGATGAACTCCGCCATATCCGCCTTGAGTTGCGCCAGCGATGGCTCGTGAATGTACATCATGTGTCCTGCCGGGTAGTAGCGCATCACCACGTTGCCCTGCAATCTCGCGTCGAGTTGGATGTGGTTGAAGGTATATTCGGTGGCGCAGTAGGGCGTTGCGAGATCGAAATAACCGTTGGCGACAAAGACCTTGAGAAACGGATTTTGGTGCATCGCGCCGCGCAGCGTCTCGGCGACGTTGACGTACTGGTTCTGGTATTTGCTGTAATCCCAGGGACGCACCCGCTCGGTGAGAATCTCGTAGGGCAAGTCACTCTCGAAGGCTAACTCACCGCGCAGGTATGCGTTGAGCATGGCTGTGTACGGCCCGTGGATGAGGGCGTAGCTGGGGTCATACTCGAAGTTTTCACCCGCCGCATCCCGATCCAGCCCCAAGAAGCGGCTATCGAGCCGCCCTACCGTGCGCCACTGCGCGCGGAGCAGTTCTTTGGTGAAGCGGAAGATCTCGATGCGCAGGTTGGCCCGCTCGATGTACTCCACCGATAGGCCCGTGTAGCGGGCCAGCTGCGCGGCGATGGCCTGCCGCTCGGCAGCGGGGAGCGCGCTCCCCTTGAGCAACGCGGTGGCGTATGCGCCCAGGGCAAACGCTTCCACTTCATCCAGCGTGCGGCGCAAATCGGCCTGCAACTCTGGCGCCAAACACTGATGATGCCAGGCCGTCGCCGTGTAGGTGGGCAGGAACAGGATGTAGGGCAGGTCGTTGCCCGGCAGGAATTGGAGCGTCTGAAAATCGAGCACGGAGGAAATTAGCAAGATGCCATTAAGGAACAGGCCGTAGCGTTGCATCAGATGGCCGGATAGCCCGGCGGCGCGGGTGGTGCCGTAGCTCTCCCCGGCAAGAAACTTGGGCGAAGCCCACCGCTGGTAGCGCGTGGTGTAGAGGCGGATGAACTCCCCCACCGATTCGATGTCCTTCTCGATACCGTGAAACTCTTTGGCCTCGTCCTCTTTGGCGGCGCGGCTATAGCCGGTGCTGACCGGGTCAATGAACACAAGATCGCTCACATCGAGCAGCGCGTGCGCGTTATCCACCAGACGATAGGGCGGCGGCACCGGCTGGCCGTCCTGCTCCAACAGCACCCGGCGCGGGCCAAGCACGCCCAGGTGCAGCCACACGGAAGAGGACCCCGGCCCGCCGTTGAAGGCGAACGTGATGGGACGGCGGCTCATATCCTCGATACCCTCGCGGGTGTAGGCGGTGAAGAAAATCGAGGCCCGCGCCTTGCCGTTCTCCTCGCGCAAGACCAGCGTGCCGGTTGTCGCCTTGTAAGCGATTTCTTCCCCGCCAATGACGACCGTGTGCTGCGTCTCCGAAAGCTGCTCTTGCAGCTCTTTGGTTTCTTCTTGGGCGGATTTTTCCTTTACCTCATCCTCCAATTTCACTTCCTCTGACATAGCAACTCCTTATTCAGCACGGATGGAACAAAGCTTGCGAAGAATTCTTTAACCACCGAGGCCACCAAGAACATCTCTGCGAACTTTACGCTCTCTAGGGTGGTTTTTGAGCTATCAGAAGCACGATAAATCATGCGCTACGAGCAGATTCGTGATCTACTAAGACTACCGAACATACCCCATCACAGTCACTTCGCCGTCACGCCATTCCGCCGAGGTAAAACGCACAGGCAGCAGGTCGGCGCGGCGCAGTTGCCGTTGGATTTCGCTCTCGACAGCTTGCCGCAGAGAGCCGGGCAGGGGCAGGCTCAGCGCGAGGATTTCTACAACTGGCAACCCTTCATCCAACGTGATGCGCGCCTTGCCGCTCACATGAACGCGCAACCCCAGCAAGGTCACATCGCCCTCACCGCTCACATAGTCGGGGGTGATTTCCACCTGTGGATGCTCAAAAGGAATTTGCGGATAGGCTGCCAGATACCAGGCGATGGTCTGTTCCGCCTCCAATTCTGTGAGCGTGATTTCCCACGCCTCGCCGCTGTGTTCGCCGGAGCGAATGTATGCCAGCAAAGATTCGATCTGTGGGGCACGGATGGGGGCCACCTGGTATGGTGCGGCGGCGGCAGAGAGCAACTGCCCCCAGGTGAAGAAGTTGGCCAGGATCAGTGCCGTAGCTACGGCTGCATTGACCGAAACTCTAGGTAGTCGTCTGAAAACCCGCATCTATCGCCGCCTTTATCGCAACACCAGTTGCAATGTCGTGATGCCTAGTGGCACTAACGCCACCAGGCAGAGCAATGCCCACACGACCAATGCCCGGTCGGAAAGAATCAACCGCGCGTCAGGGGCAGCTTCCAGGCGCAGCTCAGGCTGTTGTGCCTGCTGTGCAATGGAGCGGCCCAACCACAAGCTCGTCAGGCCTAATACGATGATGAGCGCCAGGGTAACGCCGCCCATCGAAACTCCTAGCAAATCCAGTTCCGGGGGCAGTTGCCCGAAGAATTCCGCGCCGGCCAGCACGGTAACTACTGTTAACCCGCCATTCCATAGGGCGTGCATCCCCGCAGCCACGGCGAATCGTCGCAACCAGGCGCGGCGCGCGCCCGGTTCGCCGTTGAAGAGGTCGCGCCAGGCCAGCGCCATCAACCCAGAACCGAGTGGATGCACCGCGCCAATGGAACGCAATAGCAGCACCCCTACCCAGAAGTTGCGCCAAAAGCCATAGCCTGAAGCGGCATAGAGGATGTTTTCAACGGCTGCAAATCCCACACCCGCTGCCGCACCGACCAGGAAAGCCTCCCGGCGGGGCAAGCGCCCCACCAGCGGCAACGTTGCCAACGGCTTTGCCACTTCTTCAACCAAGGGCGCAACAACTGCCACTTGGATCAACAGAAATACAAGGCCCGGATTGGTAAGCGCATCGGCAATCTGTTGATTTGCCAGGTGCGTCAATAGGTCGCCCAGATTGGTGAACAGCGGCTCGGCCAAATTACGAATTAGGACGATGAAGAACAATGGGAGCAGCATATTCAAGATGAGCGCGATAAACACGCCCAAAGTCGCGCCGCCGACGAATGCAGGCACGCCGCGCCGCCAGGTAAAGCCACCCGGCTGTCCGCGCATGAACCATGAGAGCGCCCACAAAGGCGGTAACGTCGCCATGACAGGCAAGAAAAAGGCAAAGAGGAACGAACTGGAGAGTCGCACACTTATCAATACCAACAAAGCAAAAATCCCTACGAGCAGCCACATCGGCGGAAGGCGTACTGGGCGAGAGGCCCGCCCGCCCAAAGATTGCCGGATATGCCAGAGTAGCGTGCCGCCGCCAGCTAGCAACAAAACTAACAGCACCAGGTTAAGCAACAGTGCGGTCGTTCCATAACGGTCAAACATAAAGAGATACTGCAAGTTACAGCACAGTCCTAGCCCAAATGGACACGCCACCACTCCTAACAGCAGACTAACAACGACCAAAAGTGTGCGTTTCCACCGATACGGCATTGGGATAGCGGTTAACCAGCTCCTCATAACTTCATCCTTCAGGCTCAATCCACCTCGGTTTTAGACAGAATTGACAGGATTTACCAAATGCCATCCGACTAAACATTACTTAACCGGTAACAACACATGGAAAGTACTGCCAGGGCATACGGCCTCATCACAGCCGGAGCTCTCCGCCCAGAGACGCCCGCCATGGGCTTCCACGATGCCTCGCGCAATTGCTAATCCTAAACCCGGACCGCCACCTTTGAACTTAGTACGTCCGGATGAGTGGACAGCCACCTCACCCATTTGGTAGAATTTTTCAAAGATTAATTCCAGATGCTCTGGTACAATCCCGATGCCAGTATCGCGCACGCTAATTTCCACTGCTTCAGGGGCAAGATTATCCGGTAAACTCTGCCCGGTGATGGTGATGCTACCCCCATCCGGTGTATACTTGATAGCGTTGCTCAACAGGTTATCAAAGACCTTATGCAACAGATCAGTATCGGCCTGCACTAACGGCAAAGTTGCCATCCCTTCCAATATTACAGTCAGTCGTCGCTCTAACAACGCCGGTTCGAATTCCAACACTAAATGCTCCAGTAATCCACCGATATCCAGCGAGTGTTTGGTCGCGCTCAAGGTAGCACTGTCAATCTTGGCAATATCCAACATACTGTTGACGATACCATGCAACCGTTGTGTCCCAGAAAGAATCCCATCCAGCAACGGTTTCAGTTCCAAATTCTTTACTAGCACCGGGCTGGATTGTAACACCTGTGTATAACCTCTAATAACCGTCAACGGTGTGCGCAGCTCATGCGCCGTAACGTTAATAAAGTCAGACTTGTTTCTGTCTAACTTCTCCAATGTCTGGTACGCTTTATTGAGTTCCTCGGTGCGCTCGGCCACCATCTGTTCCAATTGCTCATTGAAGCGTGTGATTTCATCATAGAGCCGCGCGTTGTCTAGTGCAATAGCAGCTTGACCTGCAAACGTCTGCACAATCTGCGAGTCGTCCGGGCCAAAAGCATCTACCGCCTCGCGCGTGAGCGAGATCATACCGATCACACGATCTTTAGTGATTAATGGCACGCCCATCCACGAGTAGTTCAGGGGTAGCCACGCCACCTGTTGGAAGCGCGCATCCTGGGTCACATCAGGGATAATCACGGGGGCGCGCGCACTCATCAATTTTTGGAATACATCCCCCTGACGAATCGGCATGACCAACCCAATGGCGCGATCTTGTTCTGAAAATCCACGTTGGGCGACACTGTAAAGTTGACCTTCTTGCTCGACCATAAATAGTCCCCGCACATAAGGGACCAGGACCGCCAACTGATCCAGAATGCGTCCCGGCACCTCATGTAAATCAAGACTGCTGGAAAGCACTCGCCCAGTCTGCTCCATGGATTCGGCAATCTGACGACGATATTGCTCCGAGGCATACAATTCAGCATTGCGAATGGCGATAGCGAGCTGATCAGCCAGAGTTTGCAACACCATCCGATCATCTTCGACAAAAGCATTGATCTGGTGACTCTCAATGTTAAGAACGCCCATTGTGCGCTCGCCAATGTGCAACGGCAATGCTAACACAGCCTGGGTATCTGGCAGCTCTGCCAGGGGAAAATAATCCAGCGTTTGCTGTACCTGGTTGACCAAGCGATGTTCGCCACTGCGGAAGACACTCACCACAATGCTAGGGGTTTCCAGCGGAATGCTCAACTGGTGCGTCGCCAGGTCATCGCCGGACTGACAAGCCCCGGCCCGCAACAATATAGCTTCGCCACGTTCGTCCGGCAGCCAGATGCCTACAAAGTAATAGCCAAAGCGCACCTGAATCAATTTAACCACTTTGGAGAGCAGTGTCTTGAGCTCCAAAATCGAAGCTGCCTGTCCGCTCACCTGACTGCTGGTCTGCAATTGCAGAGCGCGCTTTTCCAGCACCCGATTGCTCTCCTTGAGCTGTTGATTCAGCCAATCCTGCGTCGCCAGTGCGATACGGAGTTCTTCTTTATTGCGCCAAAATTCATCGGCACGCTCGGTCGCCTTGAGGTAGCTGTGGACTGAATATTCGGTGGTGGTGTAAAGACTGCCAGCGGTCATGTTAGCAACGCCGGTCACGGCCAGAGCAATTAAGAAAGCCATTGGATCGTAGCTGGTCGTTCCAGAGAAGAACACGAAGAGTATCGTCCAAATAAAACTAACACCAGTAACAATTAATGCCGGTGTAGGGGTGAGAAACAACCCGGCTGTAGAAACAATTAATGTCAGTAGGAACGGGGCAATGTGCCGATAGACCAGGTTACGCTCTGCACCATACAACATAAGGAAGGCAATTCCCACCAAAAAACCGCCGACATAGACATAGACGCTCCAATTTAACCGCTGATAGTTGTTTAACAAATACAAGCCCAGAGCGCTCGCCAAGCTAATGGCAACAAGGGGAATCATCATCCACAGTTCAATCGTGTTGAACTGCCCATTGGAGGTCAAGGCCAGTGCGACAAAACCCAAGAGCGGCAACGTCCAGGTCGTGGTAAGCAACATCGAGTGCAAATGCTCACGGCGCATACGTGGTACCAAATCAACATCTACATACTCTCGCGCCAGTTCTTGCGCCCCTAACAGCTCACTCACACTAAACGCCCCTTACTTTATACTGCGTTTGCCACGCGCCTTCAGAAAAATCACCAACTGGATATTACCTGAATACTTGTCCAAAATGCTACCATCAGTCTAATTTACCGATTCCCCTCCCCTACACAAATGTTGGGGAGGGGAAAGCAAGAGTCTCTTGGTAAAATTACTCTAAAAAAGTGACCCCTTATGGATATTTTAATCATACACTAACTTTAGCATAATACCCAGCGTCACGGTGCAGTGCGCTCCAAGTCAGCCCACAGGGCAGGGAGCGCCGGTGTACCCTCTACCCGAGCATATTCCGCAGCCTGAGTCAGCGCTTCAACAGCAGCTTCATGACGCTCTTGTCTCAGGTAGATGCGGCTTTGGGTATGCAATGCCTGCGCACGCTCCAAATCCCACGCGGCCCAGCGGAGGGCTTGGGTTACCAACTGTTCTGCCTCAAAAATACGGGCAGGTTGATACTCCAGATAAAATAGAGCCAGTGCATGAAGGATCTCAAAATTGTGAGGCTCGATATCCTGCGCATAAATCAGCGTCCCATGGGCAGCTTCAAAATCACCAGCGGCGGCGCTCACGCGCGCACGAGCAATCAGCACCAGCGGATCTCTGTTCTGCAACACCGTCGCGCGCATCACCGCAGCCTGAGCCTCTTGAGTATCACCTTTTTGCAGAGCGGCCAATGCCAACCAAGCCTCTGCAAGGTAATCACCTGACGCATACTCAGCGGCCATGTCAAATGATTGCATAGCCCTGTCATAAAAACCCTGATAGTAATATATGTGCCCCAACCAGAAATGCGCCGGCGCAAAATTCCTATCGAGACTCAGGGCAGCCTGAAACGCCATTTCGGCCTCAGCCCAGCGCCGCATATAGAAAAGCGCGCGCCCTTGGCCCACCAATGGTTCAGGAATGCCCGGGCTGAGCTCCTGTGCCAGGCCAAAATCATCCAGAGCGGCTGAATAAGCCTGGAGACGCAGATACTCATTGCCCCGTTCGATGCGCAGTACTGCATTATCCGGCTCGCGCAACACCTGAAGATCGTAACGAGTAGCCACAAGGAACGGCGAGGGAGTGAGAGTAGGTGTGCGAGTCGGCGGAACTAGCTCTGTCGGTGTAGGCCCCAGCTCCCCTGACGACTCCTCAATGGGCCATGTCAGCTGCGCGACAGGTGTGACCGAGACAGGCAATGTGCGCAGCACCATAATACCGATCCCTACGGAAACTACACACGTAACTACAGTTGCCAAGAATAGCACAATGAACTGGGTACGAGATAAGCGCATACTGCCTCTCCTGATTTCTTATTACCCCTTCAGTATAAAGCCGGATTGTAAAAAGGCAACTTTGTTTTGCTGCTTGACAAATTCGTTCTTTTCATGCTATAGTATACATGCTGTTTGAGAAGTGCAAGCACTGGTCGGCCTTGCCGTCCGTGCTTTTTTTTGACTGCCTTCCCATCAAAGCACAGTTGACATATTTACAGAATCGAATATTCTAAAGAGTTGAATTGCTAGTTGCTATATGGGTAATTTATCAATTACCCACCCTATATATGGTAGGGTGCATAGCATCAGCGAGCGATACATCCAGGGGAACAAGCGCCTATGGCTTGGCCCCTACACAACGAGGGTGAAGTTTGGCGCGTAAAAAGGCTACTGTATTGGACGACGAGCTCGACCTAGAACCTGGCGAAGAAGACATCACTGAAGACGAAACCGTCATCGGTCTCACGCCGCTGGTGCCCGAAGAATCAGGTGAAGAAATCTTGATGGCGCTAGGCTATGAGCGCGGGCATGTCACTTATGAAGAAATCCTCAGTGCATTCCCTGAAGCTGAGGAGGATTTAGAGCGCCTCGATGAAGTTATCGCGTCGCTACTGGAGGCCGGCATCAGTGTTGGCGGTCCTGGCGAGAAACGCCCGGAAGGGCTACGCGTACATGACGACATCGAGATGGAACTTGACGAGGATACCGAAGAGGACATCTATCGCGCCATCGAAGTAGATGACACGATTGGTCTGTATCTCAAGGAAATCGGAAAAGTTTCGCTGCTCACTGCGGAAGAAGAAGTCTCACTGGCAAAGCGCATGGAACAGGGCAAAAAAGCGCAAAAGCGTATTGAAACCGCCTCGCAGCTCTCACTGAACAAAGTGGATGAGTTGCGGTACATCGTTGATGATGGATTTTCCGCACGCGAGCACCTGATCCGCGCTAATTCCCGGTTAGTTATCAGTGTCGCTAAAAAATACATCGGACGTGGCGTGCCCTTCCTCGATCTGATCCAAGAAGGCAACATCGGCCTGATTCGCGCTGCCAACAAGTTCGATTATAAACGTGGCCATAAGTTCTCCACATACGCCACCTGGTGGATTCGCCAGGCGGTCACGCGCGCAATCGCAGATCAGAGCCGTACCATCCGCGTACCGGTTCACATGGGTGATCAAATCAACAAACTGCTGCGCATCTCGCATCAGCTCACGCAACGGCTGGGCCGCGAACCCACCCCGGAAGAGATGGCAACAGAGCTGGATATTCCCCTGCGCAAAGTGGAGCAAATGCTGGATGTGGCCCGCCGGCCTCTCTCGCTAGAAATGCCTACCGATGACGACGAAGAAAGCACTCTGGGGGATTTCGTCGAAGATATGGACAGCCCTGCCCCACCAGATGAGGTTAGCGCGGGTATGTTGCGGGAAGTGCTGATGGAGATTCTTACAGAGTTACCGCCGCGCGAGGTAAAAATCCTGCAAATGCGCTACGGGCTGCTGGATGGGCAAACCTATACGCTAGAAGAAGTGGGGAAAAAGTTGGGTGTAACCCGCGAACGCGTGCGTCAAATTGAAGCCCAGGCGTTGAGCCGCTTGCGCCACCCGGCCCACGCCCGCCGCTTACGCGACTATCTACGAGCCTGACAGGAATTCTTGAGGAATCACAAAAGGACGCGCTTGATAGCGCGCCCTTTTGCGTTGCCTGGCCCTGCGACTTGTCTGCTTACACAAACCGAGCGTTATCCGCGCCAGATTCTTTACCAACCATGACGACTGCACCACCGGCGGCGCGGGTAAGCCGATCGCGAATTGCCAACCCTAATCCCTGCGGGCCAAAGTCCTGCGCTAAAATTACATCTACGCCTGCCACATCAAATGCGCGAAGCGTACTAAAGAGCGCGCGTGCTACTACTTCCAGATTGTGCAATGGGCCAGGCGAACGGGTTAGCACCGGCAAATCAGCAAAATCTGCCCAAGCTTCTTCGGACAAGAGTATACCGACCCGCTCGCCAGCAGCGTGCAAGCGCAGAGCCTCATGGCGCAATTCCGCGAGCAATGCCGGCATAGGACCGCGATAGAGCACCATGCGCGCACGCGGGGCATAGTGTTGGCTCAGCGCACCGGGCGTGGACGAAATCTCACCGGGCACAGCAACGCGCCCGCACACATCCACAGGGCCAAGGACAGCTTCCAAAGCCTCGCGGCTCACGCCACCAGGTCGCAGAATCATAGGGACATCGCCAGCCAATGACAGGACCGTGGATTCCAGACCTACTGACGTCGGCCCACCATCCAGCAGCATATCAATCCGCCCATCCAGGTCACTGAGAACATCTGCAGCGCAGGTGGGACTCAATCGCCCGAAACGATTAGCACTGGGGGCCGCGATAGGGCCACCCGCCGCACGGATAAGCGCCAAAGCGACCGGATGCGCCGGCACACGGACAGCGACCGTTTCACCGCCACCCGTCACTTCCAGCGGCACGCGGGGCCCGCGCGGCAACACAAGCGTAAGCGGCCCTGGCCAAAACGCTGCGAGCGCGCCCATAACAGAAGGAATCTCAGCAGCTACCAGCATCACATCTTCAGCAGTAGCAAGATGTACGATGAGTGGATCATAGGCGGGGCGCTCTTTGGCCGCAAAGATGCCTTGCACTGCGCGTGCGGAGAGAGCGTCCGCACCTAGCCCATACACGGTCTCGGTGGGAAACGCGACCAGCCCGCCGCGCCGGATGACCTCTGCCGCCTGCGCGATAGCATGCGGTGCGGGTATATTCGGATTGAGTGTGAGTACCAAAGTTTGCATAGAACGCATTACCGAAAAAATACATGAAATGTGATTCCCTGCTCACGTTTCATATTTTACGTTTCACTTTCCTCATCCGTAAAAGCACTATCATAGTTGATCTCCAGCGCGGATAGCAGCCGTTGCACCTGCAAACTGTTGGTGACATCGCCACGCGTGCGCTCTAACACACCCCGCAACTGATCTACACGGCGACGCAACCCGCCGGTAATAGCGTCGGGATAGCTGAAGGCCATCAGAATATCATAGACAGCATCCATCGCCTCCAATAGCCGCTCCGCCTCCGCCATTGCTCCCTGGCGCATCGCATCCAGACAACGGCGGCGCAGCTCACTGGCGGCCTCGCACAGGCCATTGAGATAGGTGTTGTAAGGCACATCGAGTTGGGTCAGCGCAGGCAACTCGCTATTAGCGATCAGAGCCAGCGTAAGCTGTGCCTCGACAAGTTCCTTAAGCGCATCCTGGGTATAACCCGCATAGAAAAGATCAGGGAACGGCGCGAGTGCTGTTTGCATAGCTGTCGCCACACAGTCGGCCTCATCAAGCAGCGCGTGCGCAGCAGCCCACTCATCACGGTGCCCGGCGCGAATAGCCGCCGCACAGAGCCGAATCAGCTCGCGGCTCTGAAGCAATGCCGCGTCGCGGGCAACATTACGCTCTTCAAGATCGCACCGCGCTTGCTCGGCCAACGTATCCAACCACCGGTGCAAGATATGCGTCATGGCTCACTCTGCCTGCGGGGGCTTAGCCCCACCGCCAAAAAAGGCCCGCGCCAAGTCGTCCATCTCACCCGGAATAACGATCTCGCCGAACGTAGTCTCATATTTTACCAAATTCTCCTGCAAGGCACGCAACAGGAGCTTGGCATTGAACGGCGTCATGGCAATGCGAGCCTTGACCCGTATTTGGGGCTGGTTAGGCATCGCCTGTGCCAAATCAAAAATGATCTCAGAGGGCGTATGCGCAATCAAAGCAAAGTTGGCGTAGATCGGTTCCAAATTGTTGGGTAATTCGATATTCAATTTTTGAGGTGTCGGTTTGTTCATCACCAAGTCCTTTCAAAAGTACAGAGGGGACAAAGCCCCCTCTGTGTTAATTTAATCCCTACAAACCTTTAGAAGGGAATTTGTTCGTCGCCATAATCAGGAATCGGCTCCCCAGAATCTTCTGCACTGGGTACCCCACCCTCACTACGCCCGCCAATGAAACGAATAGTCTCAGCGGTGATTTCATAGGACGCGCCGGAAGAGCCATCTTGTCGCGTCCAGATTTTCGGGCCACCAGTAGCCTTGTCCGGCTGCAAACGGCCTTCAATCAACACCGGGCGGCCTTTTTGAAGGTACTGCGCGGCAATTTCAGCCTGGCGGCGCCAGGCTGTTACCTTAAACCACACCGTCTCTTCGCCAGAAGACCCATCGGCATTCGTCCACTTGCGATTGGTAGCGACAGACAAAGTCGTAACAGGCGTGCCATCCGGCGTGTATCGCATTTCAGGGTCTCGACCCAGATTGCCGACAATGATAATCTTATGGTACATAGCGTTGCTCCTTTCTAGTTAAGTAAATAATATGCACAACAAACAAACCACAAGCCTATCCAAACATTCCGCCGCCCATCAAACCGCCCAAGAACCAGCACTAACTTCGACAAACGCAACCAACGACAGCGTGAATCTCGGATAGGTTCTCAGTGTACTGCAAATAGGCCCGTGCGCAAGCGAATACATCATTACAAATGAGGCACATGTGAAGCCAATCCCAACCAACGGCATGTAAGCCAGCACATTTTAACACCCAAAGTACGCCCCAAGTCATTGGGTTTAGGGCATGAACTTGGCAAGTGCAAGGCCTTGAGTCTGCAAAACGTCGTTATTCACCGGTAAAATACTACCCAATCCAATTGGGACGAAACCTGCCAGGTCTTAGCTTAATGGTATTGAAGCACACTCCAATTATACCGCCCACGTAACTACTGTTCTATAAAGTTTTTAAAAGTGCAGTGATGTGCGGTGCAAACATTATTCCCCCTCAACAAAACACACCAGCCCATTAAACAAACTGCGTGCAACAATATCCGCGCGGTTAGTCAATAAGTCCCGATCATCCAACATGAACCCGATTTCAATAATTAGGGCGGGGGTCATGCGATTGATTTCATAGAAAGCATGATAATGCGTCATATCGAACGTGATGGTGTTTGAATCAAAGCTCAAGTCTGTGCCGAGCGCATATTCACGCACAACACAATCTAAAAAGCGATCTTCGGTGGAGGGGATATAACTGGCTGCCGCCCGCACGGCCTTAAAGCCAGTTTTTCCTGGAACGGTGCAGGAATCCGCATGAATCGAGAGAAGCGCATCGGCCTGATACCCGATCAGGCGTGGGTCGAACTCTTGTAACAAGTCTATCGTCCAACCGCGTTGGGCCAACAAGGCCTCCAGGCGACGGGCAATGTCCAAGTTAATGGTAACTTCTTGCAGGCCATCAGGGCAAATAGCGCCAGAATCGTGCCCCCAGTGGCCAGCAACGATACCTATATGGGGTGTGTGCGGAATCACTACCACCGGCGCCACGGTGGGAGTGGGGCTTGGCCCACTGAGTGGAATAATGGCAGCGCCAGGGTGGAGGACAATCGGCGCTCCGTCTTCAGAAGCCATTGAAATGATAGGAAATAGGCCGGTGGGAACCGTGAACATCATCAAGAGGCTCAACAGCACCAAGACACGGGCGACCCACCCTACCGCCCAGCGATCTACTGCGTCTGCTTTACCGCGTTTCATAAACTAGGTACTCCGAGTAAACATACGCGCTTAACGCATCCGCCGACGCCACTCGTCCTTCAACTGAATCTCATCCCAGTTATCCTTGTGCATGAGAAAGTCACGCAACAGCCGATTGAATTTATTGGTTTGTTCGAGCATCGGATAATGCTGTACTTCCTGCAAGATGAAGGCATTGACGTTATAATCGAGGTCTTCGATCACATCTTCATCTGGCGGTGTTACGATGGGGTCATCCTGTCCATAAACGAGGATTACAGGTAAATCGGTCGCCTCGAGCTGGCCCAACATATCCTGGCTCAGCGCCGAGCGCACACTATGGATGACGGCTTCCCCATCAGTCTTCGGAGCTTCCAGAGCTACTTCCTGATAGGTGTTGAGGCGGCGTCCCAGGATGCGCGCAGCGGGGTTGTCCCCCCCCGTGTAGGAACTCAACGCGCGGCCCACCTGCGAGTTCTCCAACGGCGTGCTAATCAGAGTGAGTTGTTCCACCCGGTCTGGGAATTGCGTCGTGAACAACATGGCAACGACGCCCCCCAACCCGTGCCCAATAAGCGGCACACGCCCGATTGCCATCTGATCCATGAATTGGGCAATCTGCGCAACGTACCCCTCAACGGTGTAGCGTGTCTGCACCTTATCGGAATCGCCAAAGCCCCAAAAATCCAGGGCATAAGCGCGGTAGGAAGACGACATATCTACCATTGTAGGTACCCAATACCGCCATGAGCCTAACCACCCGTGAAGAAACAGGAGGGGCTTGCCGCGTCCCAGAGCCTCGTAATGAACCAAACTGCTTTCTAGTATAATGGCGCTCATAAACTATCCCTCTCAGTGGTTCAGGCTTTGCCGAATTGCTTGAGAACCTGTGCAACTTGTTGCAACAGTTCATCGGGCGCAAATGGCTTGAGAATATACTGCATTGCGCCTACTTCCAACCCTTCTTGGATTTCCGTATCCTGGCCCTTGGCCGATAAGAACACTACCGGGATCGCCTGTGTTTGCGGATTTTCCTTGAGATTACGGCAGGCCTCATAGCCAGTCATGCGGGGCATCCGTACATCCATCAAGATCAAATCTGGCTGTAGGCCGGGGGCTTTCTCCACCGCCTCCGCACCATTGGCCGCCAGCTCGACCTCGTAGCCGGAGAACCGCAAAGTAAAGGCTATCAATTCGCGGATATCTCGTTCATCTTCCGCAACCAGTATTTTTACCATCTTCTACTCCTTAAGTGGGACTTGCCCTTCAACCAGCTGCGTAATCTCTTCAGCCAGTTCTTCAATAGAGAAGGGCTTGGTCAAAAACCGCAACGCCCCCAAAGCGCGGAGCTCTTGCTCCTTACCGTTCGCATCAGTGACAGAACCGGTCATCACGATGACCGGAATATCGGCGGTGCGCGAGTCTTGCTTGAGTTTTTCCAATACCTGGTATCCATCCAGGGCTGGCAGTTTCAAATCCAACACAATGAGGGCCGGATGCAGTTCGCGAGCCAGGCGTAAGGCCCGCTCGCCCTGCCCCGTTGTACGCACTACCAACCCCCGCGCACGCAGGGACTCCCGCACCATTACCCGCGTGTCGCGGTCATCAGCTACGACCAGCACCAACCCTTGCTGCGCCAGCACTTTATCCACTACCTGTAAGATACGCTCAGTATCCACCGGCTTGGTGAGATAATCTGCTGCTCCCAGACGTAACCCACGTTCCGGGTCCGGCACCACCGAAACGATGACCACAGGGATGCTGGCGGTCTCCGGCGCACGCTTGAGCAGCTGTAAAACCTCGAATCCATCCAAATCGGGCAATTTGATGTCTAGCGAGATCAGATCGGGGTGGCGCTCGCGGGCTACTCGCAGGGCTTCCTCACCAGTATGTGCCACCAGCACTTGGCGGCCTGTTGTTTCCAGCGTGGTGCGCAACAGTTGGGCCACGGCCACATCATCTTCAACGACCAGGATGGTAAAGTAGGTGGGGGCAAAACCCACCGGCGGGGTGCCGAGATCGGCGGTTGATTCCCCTTCAAGCAACGGTAAGGTGATGGTGAACACACTGCCCTCGCCCAACTCGCTCTCCACCATGATGTCGCCACCGTGCAACCGTACCAGCGAAACAGTGATCGAAAGCCCCAGTCCGGTGCCTACTACTTCATACACATTAGGATCATCCACACGGAAAAATCGTTCGAAGATATTATCCTGATCCGCTTTGGAAATACCAATGCCTGTATCGGCTACAGCCACATGCATCATACCCTCGCGCACGTAAGCATACACGTCAATCGCGCCATTGTTAGGGGTGTACTTGTACGCATTTGCCACCAAATTGGTAAGAATTTGCGTCAGGCGATCAGGATCACCGTAAACTTGCGGTAACGCCGGCGGCAGCTGCGCACGCAGAGTGATGGCCTTCTCGTCAACTTTTGGCAACAGAGTCATCACTACTTGTTCGATGAGCGTCTCGATGGCAACAGGCTTGAGCTGTAACTGCACGCGCCCCGTTTCGATGCGCGAGAGGTCGAGCAGATCGTTGACCAGATTGCTCAGCCGGTCAGCATTAGATTTGATGATGGTCAAGAAATTACGCTGAAGCTCGAGAAGCTCACCCGCAGCGCCCATAAGTAACAGATCCGCGTAGCCCTTGACGGCGGTCATCGGGGTACGCAGCTCGTGCGAAACGGTAGAGACAAATTCGTTCTTGGCACGTTCAGCTTCCACCTCAACGGTGATATCACGGAAGACGGAAACCACCCCCAAAAACTCCTTGCTTTGAGAGATTACGGGCGAGATGTGGATGCTCACCACCCGCGCATTCATCTCCAAGCGCTCCACCATGAAGCTGCCAGTCTCGTAGGTCGCCGGGTCATCGCGCCAGGTTTGCACCTGCTCCATCCACGTGCGAGCCTGCGTACCGTACAATCCTAACATCTCATCCAAGAACTGGCCCAATGCCTGCGTGCGGCGTAATCCAAAGATACGCTCGGCGGCAGCGTTAAAGAGAATGATCCGCCCATTGGCATCCGCCACCATAACCCCATCAGCGATACCTTCAAGAATGGCCTGGTTCTTGACCGCCTCAATCTGCTGGGTACGCAGCATCGCGCCCATGCGCTCAGCCTGCTCACGGATAAGGCGGTAGAGTTCAGCGTTGTTAAGCGCATTGCCCAGTTGCACACCCGCCGCCTCCACCAGCCGCAAGGCCTGCTCATCGAAGAAGTCAAGCGTCGAAGATTGTAAAAAGATCGCGCCTTGTGCCTCACCGCCGCTGCCCAAAATCGGTACGGCCAGCACCGAGCGGGTCAACCCAGGCGTTTCACAAGGAACCCAGCGCGCGTCTGTCTCTACATCAGATAAGATAACCGGCTCACGATGTTTGAGGATCCAGCCAACCAAGCCGCTGTTACGGTCAAAGCGCGCCAAACCACCACCCGGGGGGATAGTTTTCTCTTTGCCGATAGCCGCGCGGTACATGAGCTGCCCATTGTTAATATCCAACAACAAAATAGAGCCACGGTCAGCACGTACAGCATCGCGTAACATGCCCAAGGCCTTGTCTAGCACGCGATCAATATCCAGGCTGGCGACCAGTTCCGAGGCGATGCGATACAACACCGCAGTACGATCACGCTCCGCCTCCAAATTACCCAACGCCTCAGCAAGTGCATGGGTACGTTCCTCGACACGCTGTTCCAACTCTTGTGAGAAACGCGTGACTTCCTCAAAGAGACGGGCGTTTTCCACAGCTACAGAGACTTGATCGGCCAACGCACTAAAGGTAGCGACATCTTTGGGTGCAAAATCGCCGGGTTTCTTACGATCAGCGGTGAGCACCCCCACCGGGCGTCCTTCAACAGTCAACGGCACCATGATGCTGGCACCAATAGTCAAAGGCCCGCTGCTAAAGCGCGAGTCGGTGGCAGTATCCTCCAACACTAGCGGCATTCCGGTCTGGGCGACCACTCCCACCAACCCTTCGCCCTCGCCAAAGGTCTGATCACCCAACAGCTCCAGCCCATACCCGGACGAAGCGCGGGGAATAAAACGCCCGCTAACCGGATCCCGCAAAAAGATAGTAGCATAATCATAATTAAGTAGATTGGTAACAGACTGGGCTACTGTGTTCAACACCAGCGGCAAGTCGAGCTTGGTAGTGATAGAGCGACTCAGCGCATTGAATAACTGTAGCGTATTCAATTGTAATTGAAGATTTTGCACCAGTTGATTGTTCTCGATAGCCAACGCCACCTGCGCCGCAAAGAGCTCCAACACTTCGACCGAAGTACGGGTGGGCACGCGCCCATCGCGCGGATTATCTACCGACATCATGCCCAAATACTCACCCTGCGTGCCGATGAGCGGCACAAGCAACATGTCTTGCCCGTGCCACATGCCGGGTGTGCGCCCCACATCCTGGCGGTCTTCTTCGTCCTCGAACAGGTCCAAATCACTGACAATATGATGATACTCTGCTGGGATGTAATAACAGCGGCTCACAGCAAAGCGTTCCTGGAAAAGGCGCTCAAGACGCGCCCAGGGCTGGCGTACCTGTTTCATCCGCTCCAAATCGGCCAGAGGCAATCCCGCCCCGGCAACGCGCCGTTGATAGCCAGAATCCAACACGCTAATCAGCACAATCTCGTAGCCACTGCCCTCCTGGATGGCATAGGCCACATCCAGCAATACCTCTTCAAGCGGCTGGTCGGAGCGCATAGTACGCGTAACTTCAAGCAGCAAAGCCATCTGCTCAGCACGTTGGCGCATCAGCTCGCCGCGCGCCAACTGCTCGTGATACCGCTGGAAATTACCTACCGCGATAGCGGTTTGGATCGAAAGCCCATCAAGAAAATCCAATACAATCGGCGAAAACGCCTCTGGGCGAGGGCTATGAATGGCAATGAGGGCGGCCAACCGCTCCTCGTAGAACACCGGGGCCAGCAGTAACGATTGCATCGGCAGCTCGGGCCACGCTTCGAGGAGCGAATCAAGGCATGGCTCATAGCGCAAAGTATGTTGTGCCAGGAATGCCTGTAAAGGCGGGAATGTGTCTGGTGTCTGTAGCAGCTGTACAAGCGCGACCCGTTGTGTTTCAGTATAGCCATAAGTAGCGCGCAGTTCAGCGGTTGCATTCGGTGTCCACAACGCCACAAAGCCGCCCTCGGCCTCAGCGAAACGTGCCGCCTCGTCAAGTACCAAACGCAAGATATGGTCGAGGTCAAACGTAGCTGTGCTTTCCTGAGTTACTCGTTGTAAGACTTCTAACGAATGCACCCGACTCTGAAGCTCGGCGTCGGTCTGAGCATAGAGTCGCGCGTTCTCAATAGCAACAGCGGCCTGTTCAGCTAAGATTTTTAAGAAGCCAATCTCGTCGGGAGTGAAGGTGTGCGGCTCCATGAACTGGGCGGAGAGCAACCCCACCGGCGTTTCGCCACGATGCAATGGGACATCGGCATAAGCACGAAAACCTTCTGCTTCCGATAAAGGCGCAACCTCCGCGAGTTCGGGATGTTGTTGTATATCTTCAGAAATGACAATTTGATTGACGGCTATAGCGTGCGCGCGCCCACCTTCAGTGATGGGAATACCCTGAGAAAGCTGACGATACTGAGGCGAGACCCCTTCTGCAGCGACCAGATTGAGCAAATTGGTCGCCGGATCGAGAACAAAAATGGCCGTGCGCTGGCAGGCAAGAACGCCAGATACAGCCCCCACAATAGCCTCCAATACGGCATTCAGATCCAGCGAGCCGCCGATGGTCGCCGCAACATGCGCAAGCGATTCCAATAGGTGAGTACGCTGTTCCACGCGTTCCAACAGTTGCGAAACATAGATCATACCAGAGACTTGAGCCGAAAGCATTTCCAGCAGCTGCACATCTGTTTCAGTAAACTGACGCGCATCTGTGGGATTAGCGATTTGGATAAAGCCAATACGTTCACCGCCAGCTTCGAGCGGTACAAAGAGCAGCTGCTGCCACTCGGCTGCTACCACCAGGGTTTGCAGGCCCCAGGCCTCCAAATGGGGATCGCTTTGCGCATCAACGACCTTCCAATAGGGGACATCCAACCACTGGCGCTCACGATGACTCCCCGGCGGGATGAGCACAGTATAACTGGCAAGCCAGTCAACAGGTAATCCATAAAACGGCGCGCGAGCTACCAAGGCTTGTTGCGCTGGTTCGTAAGTCAGTACACCTACCACCGCCACTTCCAGTAATGCGGCTACGCGCTCGACGATGATTTCAAGGAGCGAAGGTAAATCACGCGCGCGGCCGGCAGCATTGGTTACATCGCGCACTTGCTCCAGCAACTGCACGCGTGCCTGTACATCCTGGTAAAGCCGCGCCTTTTCAATAGCAATTGCTGCGTGAATGCCGAAAGCTTGCACTAGTTCCAGATCATGTTCGGAAAAGCGCTCCGGCTGCATGGCATCCATCTCTAGTGTCCCCACCAGCTCGCCACGGGTAATCAGGGGAATACCCAGATAAGCACGGATGGGTTGATCGGGGTAATCGAGCTTGGGACGGATATCAGACTCACGCATCTCAGTAATGAGCAACGGGCGCCGCTGTCGCGCCAGATGTCCGGTCAAACCCTCGTCTAACTGATAACTGTGCCCGGCTCGCTCCAGATAAGCGCGCGATTCCGCGCGAGCCAACAAAGCCCCACGGTGCATCACATGGGTCTCCGGGTCCCAGAGCGTGATTTCACCATTATCATAGGGGATGAGTTGCCGCAATGCGCCGAGGACAGCATGTAGAGTTTCACCTAGATCAAGACTCTCACCTACCAAACCAGTGAGCTGTTGGAGCGTTTCCAGTTCTTGTAGTCGCCGCGAGGTCAGCGTATCCACCGGAGGCGTTTGCGGTTGAGCATGCAATGCCTCAGTCAATGCCCCCATCCACAGTCCACCACCGAGTAACACGGCCCCCATAAGAAATAAATGTAACCAGTAATCAGGTTGGAGCAAACTCGCAGGGAGCGCAGCGCATAACAGCAATAACGCAGCCAGCCCACCCCCACGCCGCCCCCAACAGCGAGCGGCCAGAAAGGTAGGCCAGGCAAGCACGTAGAGTCCCAGAGGCAACTTTAAGCCAAAGTAGAGCAGGAAAACTGCGACTACTCCGCTAAGAATCCCCAGGATTCCCCAGTGTGCGCGAGCATGCTGCTTTTGCATAGCCGAAACAGCCGTAACGGTTGTACGGAAAGGTCGCCGCTAAGCGTACAACGCTTACTTGCGGGACCGGCGCCGCGCTTCAGCAGCTGCTTCGGTGATCTCGCGGATGTCGGTGAACGGCCCATCGTCAATGGTCAGCACACCGATCTGGAGCGTCATCAACGGGGCTTGCTGCTCGTCGCCATCATCATCCGTAATGACCAAGTAACCACGCTGTCGAGAGATAAAGTCATAGTGCGTGCCTACATTGTCATCAAATCGCTTCTTCAGCTCGGCCCGTAAGGGCGGCGCGAGGTCTTTGCGTGTGATGATAAGGAAGTCGTCACCGCCAATGTGCCCAATAAAGTCGTCTACTGTGCCCAGCTCTTCAACAACCTCATTAAGCAACATACCCGTGAAGCGGAGCACTTCCTCTCCGGCTACAAAACCATACACCTCATTGAATGCTTCCAATCCATCCATACCAATGTAGAGGATTCCCCAATCTTCACTACGCATCAGCTGCCGGAGCTGCTGTTCAATCAGCCGCCCGCTAGGCAGACCCGTGCTGGGACTGGTGAGTGCCTCGATTTCAGCCCGCTTGATGGTATTGCGCACCCGTAGGCGCAGTTCTTCCACATCAAAGGGCTTGGTGATGTAATCATCGGCACCCAGTTCCAACCCGTGAATCTTGTCGCTACGCTCATCTTTCTGTGTAAGAAAGATAATGGGGATGTGGCTGGTGCGCAGGTTGGTGCGCAATTGCCGACAGATTTCGTACCCGTCAAGATCGGGTAACATAATGTCCAACACAATCACGTTGGGCATTGTCTGCCGGGTCATGTCGAGCGCCACCCCGCCGCGCGGCGCCACATGCACTTCGTAGCCTAGCGACTTGAAGTACAGCTGCAGCATATTGGAGATGTCGAAATCGTCCTCTACCACCAGGATGCGGCCTTCGCTCATTCCCTACCTCCTGTGTGGGCTCTCATTTTGATGTCCTGAATGATTGCCTCGTCTAACTGTTTCTCGAAACTTCGCAACGCGCCCAGCCGGAACCCGTGCCGGGTCGCCAATGCGTCAATCATGGTGACTTGCTCCGCCTGTAAGTCTTTCCCGATAGTATAATCCTCCTGCCAGCCCTCAAAGCATAAGGTCATCGTTTCTGCAATGCACCCAAACGTCATATCCGGCGGCAAACCATAGTTAAACCCGAAATCTACTGCACCGGGTACTTTGACCAACCCCCCATCAATCACCAATACATCCCGCCGTGCCTGCGTCACTTGCAATGACACATCGCGTGGACGGGATACATCACACACCACTGCCCCACTGCGCAGCATCTCCGGACGCACCAAATTGCCCCCCGCACTGGTCACGGTGATGATGACTTCGGCATTACGAATCGCCAGGACGTCATCCGACAATGTTACAGTGGAACACCCCCGCTGAACGACGCGCTCACGCATCTCTACAAGACGTCCCTGGTTGCGCCCAATCAATAACATTTGTCCTGCCTGGGGTGCCAGCAATTCAGCGACCGCCCCACCGATCGCACCGGACGCGCCGACCACTGCCACCGTGGACTGTGATAAGTCCAGATTCATCCGCTGTGCTGCCTCGCGAGTTGCTTGTGCGGCTGTCGCTGCTGTATAACTGTCACCAGTAGTAACAGGAATATCCAGCGCACGTGCAATCGTCGCCCCGCCATCACCTACAACCGACGTATATGCACCTAAACCAAGAATGTTCGCGCCGAGCTTCTGCGCCAGATGACCGGCTGCGATGATTTTACGATACACCTCTTGAGGCGGCAACTGCAACATCCGCTGCGCCGTATAAGGAACTGCAATCAACCAGCCTTCAATTTCCTTTCCCGTCGCCTCTGAACGCGCACCCGTAATGTGCGAGAGATAGACCGGCGGCCAAAAGCGCGAAAGAAAATGAATCGCCTCTTCTGGTAAAACTTTGCCTAAGAACGGGTATTTTCGACTGACATCTCGTTTAGGATCAATTGGATGAATAATAAATGCAAAGGCACCCATTGTATTGGTTTACTCTTCCGGGCGATAAAGTCGCGGATGCAAACTAGCGCCATCTTTCAAGGCTAAATGATCACTTTCTTCATAAGCTATATTTTTGGAGATAACTCGGCGTTCCGGAGTGGCAAATAGCACCACATCCGATTCAATCATGCGCGCCGGAAAAACTATCATCCCCGAACCGATACGTACATTATGACCCACCGCCCCTCCCAGGGCCGGCATCCCCGTATCTTCTAAGCGACCGCCAAAGTGTGTGCGCAAGGTGCGGGGGACAAGGTTAAAATCGGTGAAGGTGTTACCCGCGCCGATAAATGAGCCACGCCCAACGACGCACATCTGAATACAAGTATTCTGCGCAATCAAACAATCTTCCATCAGTACCGACATAAAGATAGCTGCCCGAAATGGTAAGAAGGTACGATCGCCGATAACGCTCAGAAAGAGCTGGCAACCCTGCTGGATATTGACATTGTTGCCAAGGATACAATTTGCCACGACAGCACCCGGCCCAATCGTGACGTTATCACCAATAATTGAAGGCCCTTGAATCACAGCACTGGGGTCAATACTACAATTTTTGCCGATTTGCACCAGTCGCGAACTGGTAAGCACCTGCTTGCGCTCCATCATACCCCGCCACAACAATTCTAGATTGATCTTGATTTGTTGTTCAGCGGCTTGTTCAAAACGCGCACCGATAGAGAAAATACCGAAGGCAACATTAGCATGAAGGATATGCACCCAATGCTCGATAGAAAGAAAGGCTTTGGTAGGCAACTGATAGACTAAATCCCCATAAGCATTGGACATGTGGGTAGGAACATGATAATAGCCAACTTCGCGAGGGTCTGTGCGGATCACCAACGGGCGCACAACCGGGTCAATGCCGTAAGGATAATACCAAAGATCGGCAACGTAGTGATTTCCCTGGCGCCGAATACCACGTTGCAAATAAAGCGCATGAGCCACCAATGAGGGATCGTCCAACTCAAAGGCTGCCTGGCAGGCTTTACCTGATTCGCGCGCGCGTTGAATGAACTCATCAATAAAAGGTTTGTCGAAATACAGATTATCACGATAAACCAGGGTTTCAACCCGCTCGTGAGAAATCTCGTTGAAAGAATCCACCTCACGCTCTTCCGTGGTGTATGTTGCCAGCATATCGCGTTGGTGCAACCATAAAGGCTTAGCCAACACGCTCAATTCGCGCGCTGGCTCGTTGAAAGGCGGAATTTTGCGCTTATCCCGCAGAATGATTTTACGCACGCCCGCTGCTCCTCGTACCGGTGTCGTTCATATCAAAATCCAAAGGCCGTTTGTGAATCTGAAACGTGCAATTGGGCGCTCCAGTCGCCATACACGTTAGTTCTTCGATATCAAATCGCTTACCACCGCTAACCCAATAGAGCGACTCCTCCAACAACCCGATTGCTAAAGTGCAGACCGGTTGCGTAGTTTGCCGCTCCCAGCACAACCCACAACGCTCAATGATGCACAGATAGGCTGTGTCATTCTCTCCTAGAAGCACGCGCTGATCCGAGTAGCGATTGCAAATTTGGGCCAACACTTCTAGGGCCAGCCGCACTTTCAGCGATAACGGCAATAACCGAAAGGCAACATCGGTGAAACCTAATACGCCACCAAAATCTTGTACGCCATATTTGAAACATACCCGCCCGGCACGCAACGCCAACCCACGTCCACCACGTGGCCCGTAAAGTTCTTCCAATGCCACCAACAATCGGCTCAAGTCAGTAAACGGAAAAGCCAGTGCAAAATCATTGGGCGGATAATGTTCGCGCAGGTGCGGTAAGCGCGCCAGCTGGAGCACGGTATGGAGTGCGTTACGCCCCATCACCTCTTCCAGGGCTAAAAGTACCACCAGCCCCATCTTATTAGGGAAATAATAAAGTTCGGGCGCGTGCGCCTCCATTGATAGCGTCACATTACGTCAACGGCGCTCCAAAAATTCCCGCACCGCACCGTGGAACCGGTCAGTTTCATCGAGCATCGGGAAATGCGCCGAATTCTCAAAATAATGCAGTGTACTATCACGTGCGCCCTGCCGCAACAATTGTCCTTGCTTTGGGTCTACAATGTTGTCTTTGACACCGTAAATACCCATCGCCGGAATACGCAATTCGTGCAGCTGCGGGCGCAAGTCGGTGAACCGTAAATCCCGAATGCTGGTAGAGAAGGATTCCATGGTGGTGCGCGAAATATCTTTCTCGAACATTTGATACCAGGTACGCCAATCCTTCGCGTAGAAGCGCGAAAGGACCTTGACGCCCGTGTAGAACATGCCGGGAAAAGCATATAACAAACGTGCGATATGTCGGTTCCCGGCCAGTTTGAGCAAAACAGCCAACCCGTAACCAGCCACCGGAGAACCAACAACCGCTACCTTGGACACGCGATTAGGATGATCCAGGGCCAGGCTCAGAGAAACTGTGCCCCCCATCGAATGGCCCATCACGGGCGCGCGCTCCAGTCCCATGCGCTCCATGAACTGATCCACCATTTTGACGTAGTCTTTAACTGTAAACGAACCTAATTTAGCTGAGTCACCAAAGCCCCAGAAATCCAATGCATACGCTTTATACTTGTCTCCCAAGGCTTCCATCGTTGAAAGCCAATAGCTCCACGAACCTAACCAGCAATGCAACAGAATCACCGGCTTACCACGCCCGTAAGTTTCGTAATGGACTATGCCCTGATCGGTGACTATGGAGCTCATTTTTTTGCCGCCTCAGCCCGGTTGATTCAATAATACCATAGGACGCACTCACACTTGCTAATGGGCCGTTGCAGTTCGGTTAAAAACCGGTTACGCTTCTTCAGACTGATCCATAATTTCCAGAATAGAATACAAGAGTTCCAGCAACACCTCTTTTACGCTGTCTTTCTGGGTAGCAATACATGGCACCACTTTGATTTCTGGGTCTACGCGCAACACAATACGCAAATCTTCCGGCGGCCAGGCATCATCCAGGTCTTGCTTATTCGCCGCCACGATGTACGGCACTGGGGAGTAGCTGCTAAAGGTGTCTAAAATGCGCCGGGCCTCACGGAACGTCTCTGGCCGATTGCTATCTACCAGCACAATAAATCCCAGCATACCTTCGGAGAGGATCTCCCACATGAAATCGAAACGCCGCTGTCCCGGTGTGCCAAAGAGATATAAAATGAGCTCATCATCAATCGTGATGCGCCCAAAATCCATGGCAACGGTAGTCTGCGTTTTAATACGTTCCGCTTCCCTGGAAATCTTGCGCTCAGTGGAAACTACATCAATTTCGCTGACCGATTGGATAAATTCAGTCTTACCGGATGAAAAAGGGCCTGTGATGACGATTTTGAGCGTCTGCATTGCCTATAACTCCCGAATTTTGGTGATCAACTTCTGTACCAGGCCGCGCTTGACTGCCGGGCGGCGCATTTCCATCCCAGCGGTGCTCCCTTGTGTACGGCCGGTGGCGGTCCCCGCCGTCGGCACTACAGGAGCAGAACGCGGGGTGCGCACAATCTCTACCAGCCCCGCTTGCAACAGGCTGTAGACAATTTTACGGATTTGGAATTCACTCATGTTGTTGGATTGCGCCAGCTGCCGAATAGTGTTGCGCGGGTTGATGAAGGAGATAACGCGCCACTCCTCCACGCTCAGATTGATGTCGCGCAATGGGGTGGTGGGCCGCTCTGCAAATTTGAGCGCAATATCCAAATCGGGCAGTTCATCCTGAAGGCGTTCCCACTCCTTGAGCCGCCGACTCCCCTCCATGATGACGTTTTCCAACGCGATAGTGGTAGTAATCTTTCCCTGTACAGGCATTTCCGCCGGTTCAAAACGAAAAGTACCATCATTCCAGGAAAAGATCCGATAAACTAGGTTAAGCAAGTGTTGGTTCACGCTGCGGGTGATGTCCTGCTGTTGGATGTGTCCTGCCTGCATGAGCATCATAGCGATATCGCGATCCGGCTTCCCACTCGTGTGAGCCATGATGGCCCGCACCTGGTCAGCGTTGAGCTTGCCAGCCCGCTGGAGCAGTAAGGGGAGCGTATCCTCCTCGCCATCCAAACCCGCGTAAATCAGTTTCCCTTCACGGAAGCACAGATAGGCCTTACCTTGGGAGCCTCCTTCTAAGTGCAGGGTTCCTGTTTTGCGCGCCAAGTTAATCAAGTTGAGCAATTGGGTAATACCAAAATCTTCTAGATTGCCTTTCAGCGCCATTTTCCAACCATCCTTAGAGTGAATACCTGACAGAGCGTGGGCAGCAGAATCTAACTGCACATCTCCAACTGATCAGTCTTGACTGGTGCGTTCTAACAGCTACAACCGGATCACTTATTAAGCAACCCTGGTCTATCGCTGGCCTTAGCGCACGAACAAATCAGTTAGCCAATTTCATCTTAGGGTCATGCGATATTATGGTTCAATTCCTTTTAACAATTATAACCGGCTTCTATGATAGAGCAAATCCAACAGACCTGCCAGGTCTACTGTTTCAACTGCACAGCCTGGGCCAGCAGTTCTTGTGCTCCCTGGCGCGCGGCCTCACCTTGAGTGCCGAGCATCTGCGCCAGCTCCGCTACACGCGCATCTCCTTCCAGCCGCGTGACGCGGGTAAGTGTACGCCCAGCCACCACTTGCTTTTGCACCTGGTAGTGCGCATCACCAAAGCTTGCCAGCTGCGGCAAGTGCGTGATACACAAAACCTGGTGATGTGGGTCGCCCGCACCCGCGCTCACGGTAAGTTGCCACAGCTTCGCGCCTACCACGGCCCCCACCCGCCCGCCAATGCCCTGATCAATCTCGTCAAAGATCAGCGTAGGCGTGCGATCAACGCGAGAGAGCACTGTCTTGAGCGCCAGCATCAACCGTGCCGTCTCCCCGCCAGACGCAATACGCATCATGGGCTTGAGACCCTCACCTACATTCGGCGCGATCAAAAATTCCACCCGCTCCACACCAGTAGCATCAAGGGCAGCCGTCTGTACCGAGGTACTATCCTGCGGGGATTCGCTTTCGCTCAGCACCCACACGTCTGCTGGAAGAGGTACACTTAATGGCGCACCCTGTGAGTGGGCCGCGCAGCGGAATGCGACGCCGAAATGCGCACCGGTCATGTGCAAATCAGCCAGCTCCGCCTCAATGCCGGCCGCCAACTGGCGGGCCGCATTACGGCGCTGCTGCGAGAGCTGCTCGGCGAGCATGCTGGCTTCCATAAGGTAACGCGCTTCCGCAGATTCCAACTCAACAAGGCGCTCATCGCTGTGCTCCAACGTCTGCAGCTCCGCCGCCGCCTGCTGCGCATGTTCCAGTACCTGTTCTAACGCACCGCCATATTTGCGCTCCAGATGACGCAACAGACTGAGGCGCTGCTCTACTTGCGCGAGTCGCTTGGGGCTGAACTCGATACTCGTGAGATAGCTCCGTACCACCTGGGCCACATCTTCCACCTGGTAGCTCACATCACCGAGAGCTTGCGCCTGTGGCTGGAGCGTAGCATCAAGATGCACTAACCCACGCATATCACGTTGCGCCTGTCCTAGCAAATCAAGGATCGCGGGAGTGTCCTCAGCCCCCTCTTGCAAGAGAATCAACAACTGCGTCGCCAGTGCATGGAGTTGTTCCGCATTTGCCAACCGGGTCAATTCGTCTTCAAGTTCGACAATTTCACCAGACTTAGGCGCGGCATCCACGATTTCTTGTACTTGGAAACGCAACAGGTCAAGCCGTTGCATCCGCTGCTGTTCACCCTGCCGGAGCGCAGTCAACTCACGGCGCACACCGTGCAACTGACGTACCACATCAGCGAGGGCAGCGCGCGGAGCTTCCAGCCCGGCAAACCGATCGAGCAAATTAAGATGTTCATTAACCCGCAACAAACTAAGATGCTCGCTCTGCCCGTGGAGATCCACCAGGCGCTCAGAAATCTCGCGCAGCACGCTCACCGCCACCATTGCCCCATTGACTCGCGCCACCGAGCGGCCATTCTCGCGCAGCTCACGGCTCAACCAGAGCTCATCAGGGTTATCACTTTCTAACCCTTCCTGCTCCAACAGAGATATGAGCGCACCCCGCTCTGCCGAATCCAACAGAAATAGCCCTTCAATGAGGGCACGCGATGCACCAGTGCGTACAGCGGTCGTATCCGCTCGCCCGCCGAGCAGTAAGAGGACAGCATCAATGAGGATGGATTTCCCAGCGCCGGTTTCGCCGGTCAATACATTGAACCCCGATTCTAGGGTGAGGTTCACATCATCAATAATCGCAAAATCTTGAATGTGTAATTCTTTGAGCAAAGCGTCACCTTGTACGCGCCAATATATCTATCAAGAGTATACTCGATTTGTAAAGAAAGCAAGTGAAATTTATCTGAGAGCTTTTGAGAGGCGTAACATGCTATGATAACCTGCAATAATCCTATCATAGCGCGTGTTGCACGGTATGTACTGGCGGCTTCAGCCGCTTTTTGAAGCTGAGAAACGCCTGAAGGCGTCACTACTGGTAGAAACTATGCAAACTCTGAAGAAAAGGCAACATGAACAAACCTTCATCAAGATTAAGTGAATTTTATAACCTGGCACCGGAAGTGCGCCGGGCGCGGCTAGCGGAGGTCGCCGGGCTGAATGAGACGGATCTGGAAGCACTGGCGGGGACGCCGGGGTTGGAGCTGTCTCGCGCCAATGCCATGATCGAGAACGTGGTGGGGCTGTATGCGCTGCCCATCGGTATCGCAACGAATTTCATCGTCAATGGGCGCGAGATGCTCGTGCCGATGGTGATCGAAGAGCCATCGGTGGTCGCGGGCGCATCGTTGGCGGCGAAGCTGGCCCGTGCAGGCGGCGGCTTCACAGCGGAGACGGATGCGCCCGTGATGATCGGGCAGCTGCAGCTGCTAGACGTGCCGGATCTGGCCGCAGCGCAGGCGACGCTCGCCGCGCACCGCGCGGAGCTGCTCGCGCTGGCGGCGAACGTTGACCCCGTGCTGGCCCGGCTGGGCGGCGGCGCGCGCGATCTGGAAATCCGCACGCTGGAAGACACCCCCACCGGCCCGATGCTCGTGATCCACCTGCTCTATGATGTGCGCGACGCGATGGGCGCGAACGCGGTCAACACGGCCTGCGAACGGCTCGCGCCGCGCATCGCCGCGCTGACCGGGGGGCGCGTGTTGTTGCGCATCCTCAGCAATCTGGCCGACCGGCGGCTGGCGCGGGCACGGGTGTGCATCCCGGAAAGCGCGCTGGCCTTTGGCGATTTCAGCGGCGCGGACGTGGCGCGCGGTATCAAAGAGGCGTGGGCGTTCGCTGCCGCCGATCCGTACCGGGCGGCGACGCACAACAAGGGCATTATGAACGGCATTGACGCGGTGGTGCTAGCAACCGGCAACGATTGGCGCGCTATCGAAGCGGGCGCACACGCTTACGCCGCCCGCGACGGACGCTACACGAGCCTCTCCACCTGGCGGCGCGACGGCGACGGCAATCTGGTCGGCACACTGGAATTACCCCTCGCGCTGGGCATCGTGGGTGGCGCGACGCGCGTACACCCCGCGGCGCAAGCCGCGCTGAAGCTGTTGGGCATCCAGACGGCGCAGGAACTCGCGGAAATCGTGGCGAGCGTGGGGCTGGCGCAAAACCTGGCCGCCATCCGCGCGCTGGCAACCGAGGGCATCCAGACGGGCCACATGGCCCTGCACGCCCGGCAAGTCGCCATCGCCGCCGGGGCGCAAGGCGCAAACATCGAGCGCATCGCGCAAATGCTGGTGGCAGAGGGCGTCGTGCGGCTGGATCGGGCGGAGGAGCTGCTGCGTGCTTCGTAATGCGTGCTGCGTAAATCTTGCTTTGCCATTCGCCATTTGAGATTTGCTGATTTGCTGATTTGTCTCAGGAGGACTTTTTCATGGAACCACGTTGGACTATGCAGACGGCTCGTCCGGTGGGCATTATCGGATACGGTTCGTATATCCCCATGTACCGCTTGCCCAACGCCGAAATCGCGCGGGTGTGGAGCGATGGCGGCGCGAGTGGCCCTATCAAAGAAAAAGCGGTGGCCGGGCCGGATGAGGATACGGTAACGATTTCCATCGAGGCGGCGCGGAATGCGCTGGCTCGCGCGGGCATTGACCCGCAACAGTTGCGCGCGGTGTGGGTGGGCAGTGAATCGCACCCCTACGCGGTCAAGCCCTCTTCGACGATTGTGGCGGAGGCAGTGGGCGCATCACCCTACATCAGCGCCGCCGATACGCAGTTCGCGTGCAAGGCCGGCACAGAGGCGCTCCAGATGGCGCTGGGCTTTGTGGGATCGGGGATGGCGGAGTACGCGCTGGCGATTGGCGCGGATACGGCCCAGGGTCGCCCGGGCGACGCGCTAGAGTTCACGGCAGCCAGCGGCGGCACTGCGTTCGTCGTGGGGCCAGCGGAAGAGGCACTGGCGGTCTGTAAAGGCTCGCTCTCGTATGTGACCGATACGCCGGACTTCTGGCGGCGGGCGTACCAACACTACCCCAGTCACGGCGGGCGGTTCACCGGCGAACCGGCCTACTTTCAGCACATCGAATCGGCAGCGCGGGCGATTATGGACGAGATGGGCCTGCAACCGGCGGATTTCGCCTACGCCGTTTTCCATCAGCCGAACACGAAGTATCCCCAAGAAGTAGGCAAGCGCTTGGGCTTCACGCCGGAGCAAATCAAGCCGGGTCTGCTGAGCGGCGTGGTGGGCAACAGTTACGCGGGCGCGGCCATCGCGGGCTTCTCGGCAGTGCTGGATATTGCCGAACCGGGCCAGCGCGTGCTGCTGGTGAGCTTCGGGTCGGGCGCGGGATCGGATGCGTTCATCTGGGAGCTCACGGAGGCGCTGCCGGCGCGACGCGACCGCGCGCCGCAGGTGCAGGCATACATCCAGCGGCGGCAGGAGATTGATTACGGCCTGTACGCGCGCTATCGCCGCAAGCTGTTGGTGTAGTAGGAGGGCAGGATGCGAGACGTAGCCATCATTGGACTGGGACAAATTCCAGTAAACGAGCACTGGGGTACGGGCCTGCGCCATCTGGCGTTTGGCGCGGCGCAGGCGGCGTTACAGGATGCCAACGTGGGGCGCGTGGATGCGCTCTATGTGGGCAATATGCTCTCCGGCGAGATTGCCGGGCAGGAGCATCTGGGCGCGCTGGTGGCCGATTTTCTCGGCATGGCCGGCATCGAGGCGCTGAAAGTCGAGGCGGCGTGCGCCTCAGGCGCGGCGGCGCTGCGTGTGGGCTACATGGCGGTCGCCAGCGGCCTGCACGATCTGGTGCTGGTGGAGGGTGTGGAGAAGATGACGGACACGCTGGGCCGCGAAACGACGGCGGCGCTGGCGATGGCCGCAGACGCGGAGTATGAGGTGAGCCAGGGCGTGTCGTTCGTGGCGCTCAACGGGCTGCTGATGCAGCGCTATATGTACGAGTACGGCTGGCAGCGGCAGGATTTCGCCAACTTCGTGGTGACAGCGCATCAGAACGCGCTCCACAATCCCAACGCGATGTTCCACACCAAAGTCACGCCGGAATCCTACGCCAAAGCCGCGATGATTGCAACGCCGGTGGGGCTGTTGGATTCGCCGCCCGTGTGTGACGGCGCGGCGGCAGTGGTGCTGGCCCCGCTGGAGTATGCGCGCACGCTCAGCCCGGCCCCGCTGCGGATTCGCGCCTCGGCAGTGGCGACGGATGCTCTCGCTGTGCATGATCGCAAGGATCCATTGGCGCTGGAAGCGACGCGGATCTCGGCGGCGCGCGCCTACGCGCAAGCCAAAGTGAAGCCGCAAGACCTGGATTTCTTCGAGCTGCACGACGCTTTCACGATTATGTCAGCCTTGAGTCTGGAAGCGGCGGGCTTCGCGGAGCGCGGGCAGGGCGTCCGCCTGGCGCTGGAGGGTGAAGTGACGTTGCAGGGCCGCGTCCCCATCGCCACGATGGGCGGGCTGAAGGCACGCGGGCATCCTGTCGGCGCGACGGGGATGTATCAGATCGTAGAAGCAGCCTTGCAGCTGCGCGGACTGGCGGGCAAGAACCAGATTCCCAACGCCCGGCTCGGCATGACCCAGAACATCGGCGGCAGCGGCGCGACGATTATTACGCATATTTTGGAACGGATTTCGTAATGCGTGCTGCGTAAGGGGATTTTTTACGCAGCACGCATTACAGATTGCCAAGAGTATAGATTCAACAACTTGTAATTCACGCAACGCGATTGAGATAACCTTAAGGAGGAATCATGGAAAGCAAAGTAGCTCACGACTGGCGGTTGAAGGGGCAGCGGTATCGGTTGGAGGGCGAGGAGTGCCCGCATTGCAGCGCGAAAATTTTCCCGCCGCGCGATGTCTGCCCGGAATGTCACCAGCCCGCGAAGGAACCGTACACGTTTAGCGGGCGCGGGGAAGTCTATACGTTCAGCACGGTGTATCACGTGCCGCAGGGTTTCGAGGATTACGCGCCCTACACGGTGGCGCTGGTGCAGCTGGAAGAAGGCCCGATGATTACGGCGCAGCTGACCGATGTGCGCCCGGAGCAGGTGCAAATCGGGATGCCGGTGGAGATGGTCACGCGCAAGCTGCGCACCCAGGGCGATGAGGGAACGATTAGCTATGGCTATAAGTTCCGACCCATGCTGACCGCGGGAATCTAATACCGCTTCTCATCATCCCCCTTTTCTCCTGGAACAAGAGAAAAGGGGGATTTTTTGTGTAGTTGATACAAGTGACGACCATCATGTTTGCACGATTTGTAGGAAGGGGAAACATATTGATACCTTGTACAAAAATCGGTGTTTGGGATTAGAGCAGTGTAACGTGTTTTTGATATTCTAAAAGAGGGCCAGTGCCAGCGATTTTGATACTCGAAAACAGGGCCACTTATAACCATAAATCTGCTATCCTTAAGGGAGTTACCCATCCCAGATAGCGGAGGAAGGAGATGTTAAAGGTGGAAGAACGCGAAGCCATCCGACGAGCCTATTACGTGGAGCATAAGAGTATCCGGGCGATTGCGCGGGAGTTCCAACACTCCCGGGAAACGGTGCAACAAGCCGTGGACGATGCAGCGCCGCAGACGTATACCTTGCAACAACCGCGGGCGGCCCCCAGGCTCGGGCCGTACAAAACCCGCATTCAGGAGTTGCTGGCGCAGAATGCAGCACTGCCGCGCAAGCAACAGTACACGAGCCAGCGGATCTATCAACTCCTGCGCGATGAGGAGGGCTATCAGGGGGCCGCCTCCACGATCCGGGGCTATATTGGGCAGTTGCGGCGGGCGGAGCACGCGAAACGCACCGTATATGTCCCCCTGGCCTTTGCCCCCGGTGCAGCGGCCCAAGTCGATTGGGGGGAAGCGACCGTGCTCCTCGCGGGCACCCGCCAAGTCGTGCAGTTATTCGTCATGGAACTGTGCTACTCCCGGCGGACCTTTGTGATGGCGTTTCCCACCCAACGGCAGGAAGCCTTCTTCTGGGGTCATGTGCAGGCGTTCCACTTTTTTGCGGGGGTGCCGCACACCCTGATCTACGATAATCTCAAAGCCGCCGTGTATCGGATCCTGCAGGGGCGGCAACGCCAGGAACAGGCCCGCTTTGTCCAATTGCGGAGCCATTACCTGTTCGCTAGCCGCTTTTGTACGCCCGGGGCCGGCCATGAAAAGGGCGGCGTAGAAGGCCGCGTGGGATTTAGCCGCCGCAATTATCTAGTAGTTCAGCAAACATCAATTGTCGGATAGAGCTTGTGCAATTTAATGCG
>CAZDDI010000008.1:0-113997 GCA_964504195.1 uncultured Anaerolineales bacterium | reverse complement strand
TGTCGAAGCCTCTCCCGGTTGCCCTACGGCATTGCCTTCGACGGCAATCGCGCAAAAGTCGCCCTGTCACAGCCGTCAATAGGCGTGTTTTGAGCATACTACAGGGTTAGTTTTGCGGTACTGCCATTGATCACTCGTTACGTGTGTTGAGGAGATTTGTTGTGACATCAACCCGGACCTCCAATGATACCCATCTTACCCAACGTACTGCGCGCTGGGCCTTTTGGCTCAATGCGCTCAATGGCATGTTCTTTACTTTTGCCGAAACACTGACTGATCCCAATCTGGTACTGGTCTGGTTTGTTAGTCGCCTGACCTCTTCGAATGTGTTATTGGGGGTGATTGGGGTGCTAGGCGGGGCCGGTTGGTTCTTGCCGCAGCTCTTCGTATCGAGCTGGGCGCAGCAGCAGTCGCGGCAGATGGTTATCTATCGCGGTACCTCACTTTTGCGTCTTGTGATCTGGTTGATGTTGGCAGCGCTGCTGTGGTGGGTGCAATCTCCGGGGCTGTTGTTGCTGTTGTTCTTTGTATTGTTCGCACTTATCCGGGTTACAGCGGGCATCGCCGGTATTCCGTTCCTGGAAATCACTGCTAAAACCGTGCCGGTACGTTGGCGTGGGCGACTCTTCGGTCTTCGCCTGCTGCTGGGCGGGCTGTGCGCGTTGGCCGGTAGTCGGCTGGTCGCTGCGGTGCTGGGCGGCGTACTGCTGCCCTATCCGCGTGATTACGCCCTCTTGATTTTTGTTGCGGCGCTGGCAGCTGGGGTAGGCATGTTTGTCTTTTGTCTGATTGCAGAACCCCCGGCTGAGCCACGCACTGGCGCGCGGCTCAGCGTCCAGATGGGGCGTGGGTGGCAAGCCTTACACACACATCCCGATTATCGTTACCTGCTGCTAGGGCGCGCGCTCATGTTCCTGGGGCTGGGCGCGATTCCCTTCTACACCGTCCTGGCCCGGCGCACACTGGGCGCGCCTGAGACAGCGGTGGGTGATTATCTGGCGGTCTCCACTCTGGTCAAACTGTTGATTAACTACCCCATAGGATGGTTGGCCGATGCTAAAGGCCGACGGTGGGTGCTGCGGGCTGCCGCGCTCGGCTGGGCGCTGACGGCGCTGCTGGCGTTGGGTTTGCAGTTGGCCTTTCAATCGGGTGCTCTTAGCGGTTTAGGGGTTCCTGCTTACTGGTTGGCTTATCCGCTCTTCATCGGTGCGGCGCTTTTCTCTCCTGCTGATTGGGTGGCGGGGCAGAATATGTTGCTCGATCTGGCCCCGGCGGCGGAGCGCCCGCTGTTTCTGGGTTATGCCAATACACTCTTGGGGGTGGTTTCTTTGTTGGGAGGGCTGGCCGGTGGGCTGGTGGATGTGTTCGGGTTGTTTCCCTTCTTCGGCGCGGCGGTTGCTATCAACTTGCTGGCCTGGTGGAGCTTGGGACGGATCGCTGCGCAACGCAATGTGTGATTAGGGGTGTGACGCACGTCATTGTCCCTCACTGCCGCTTCGGTTATGATAAAGATAGAAAAGCGCCCGGCGCTTTGGAGACTATCTGGCAGGAGGTGGTACGATGCTTTACTTGTTACTCGTCGCACATTTGTTGGGGGATTATCTTTTTCAATGGGATGCGTTGGCCCGTTGGAAGTACCGCTCGGTGTGGGGAGTGGTGGCCCATGGGGGTATCGTCACTGTGACCACGTTGATCTGTGCCGCATTGGTTGATCCTGCCTGGTGGCCCTACGCGCTGCTTATCGGTGTGTTGCATACCGTGATTGATGTGGTGCGGGCTATTATTCTCCACCCGCAATCACCCACCTCAGCCTGGCTGCTGTTGTTGTTGGATCAGGCGCTGCATTTGGGAATCATTGTGGGCCTGGTTTTGTGGACTGCGGCCCCGCATCAGCCTGATTTCAGCCCCCTCTTCAGCTTGCTTTCCGACTCACGCTTGCTCCCCTTTATGATCGGGTATCTGATTCTCTTACACCCAGCCTGGGTGTTGCTGCGCTTCACCGCGCGCGGGTTGTGGGGCGAGAGCGTTCCGCCGCTAGGACAGGGCGAGAAGTATGCGCCCATGGTGGAGCGTGTGCTCATGGCTACGTTGGCTGTGTTGGGGTTGTTTTATCTGATTCCCTTGACGCTTTTACCGCGTCGTTTACTGCCGGTGCGCGTACAATCTAATGGGATGTTGGTTATGCTGCACTTGACCGCGCATTGGGGCGAGACCTTGCTGAGCGTGACGCTTGCAACGCTGGTGGGAGTGATTCTACGTGTGATAAGTGTTTTTTAGTTGACACTTTTCTTGATTGATTGAGGGGGTTGCACAATGAACGGGTCTACATTACAATGGGAATGTCGAGAACGCGCTATTACCCTTGCTTATAGGAGTTATAAAGATACCATGCAGCCCGCTATTTTGCGCACGTTGCCGCTCTTTCGAGGCTTGTCAGATGATGACCTGCGCGTGTTGCTGGCTGAGTCATGCCAACGCTCCTTTGCGGCGGGCGAAATCCTCTACTATCAGGGCGAATCGGGGGCCACCTGTCACATCGTCTTGCAGGGGCGGGTGCGGATTTTCGTTGTTGCAGAAGACGGGCGCGAGCTGGCCGTGCGTATTCTAGGGCCGGGCGAGATTGTCGGGGAGATGGCGCTCTTTGAGGATTTGCCGCGCTCGGCCAACGTTGAAGCGCTGGAGCCGACCCAGACGGTGGAGTTGGACGAAGCCACGCTAAATCGTTGTCTGCATCGCTCGCCGGGGTTGGCGATGGGGTTGCTACGCGCGCTCAGCTCGCGCTTGCGCTCTACTACCGAAGACGCGGAGGGCTTGGTTTCTCTGCCAGTGCCGGAGCGGCTGTTGCGGCAACTGCGGCGCTTGGCGGTCTGGTCGGGGCAGCCTGTACCGGGGGGGATTCGCATCGTGCCACCAATGACCCAGCAAGAGTTGGCGGCGCTCACTGGTGCTACCCGCGAGAGCGTCAACCGCGCCCTTAACCGGCTGCGCCATGAGTGCAAAGTGCGCCTCCAGGATGGTTGGATTATTTTGTTGGACGCAGGCTTGCAGGATTGAAACTAGGGAAACGTAAGCCCCCGGCAGCACAGATATCTGCACTGCCGGGGGCTTTTGTGCTATTTGCGGCTGCCGTAGTTGTGTTCGGTGCGCTCCTCGTTACGGTCAGTGGCAGGTGGTGGCTCCGGCGAAAGCGCACTGAGTTCTGCGCGCAGTTCCGGCGTCAAGGCGATATCTAGCGCGCCGAGCGAATCTTCCAACTGCGCCAGATTCCGTGCTCCGATGATGGGCGCGGTCACGGCGGAGTGGCTGCCTACCCAGGCCACGGCCAGGCTCACCGGATGATAGTTACGCGCCTGTGCAAACGCTGTAAAGTCCTCTGCCACCTGCATCATCCAGGTGTCCTGATAGCGCGTTTGGTACATCGTGTTGCTGAGCAGGCGTCCTTGCTCCGGGCGGCGCTCCACACCATACTTGCCCGTGAGCAGCCCGCCACCGAGCGGGCTGTAGGGAATCACGCCCAGTCCTTCGGATTGCGCCATCGGTAAAATTTCCACTTCCGCCTGGCGCTTGACCAGATTGTACATGGGCTGGAGTACAGCAAACGGCGCCCAGCCCTCTTTGACGGAGATTCCCAGGGCCTTGGCGACCTGCCACGCGGCGAAATTACTCGCCGCCGGGTAGAGGATTTTGCCCTGCGTGACCAGATCATCCAGCGCCCGCAGCGTCTCCTCTAGCGGCGTGAACTCGTCGAAGCGGTGGATGAAGTACACGTCAATGCGGTCGGTGTTCAGGCGTTTGAGGCTCTCCTCGACGGCACGCAGGATGTGGTAACGGGTCGCGCCACGCGCGTTGATGTCGCTCCCCATCGGGAAGTAGACTTTGCTGGTGATAACGACCTCGTCGCGGCACGGTGCCATCAAGCGTCCCAAAATCTCCTCCGCGCGCCCGCGCTGGTAAACGTTGGCGCAGTCGAAGAAGTTGATGCCCGCCTCGCGGCAACGGTGGAACATGGCGGCGGAGGTTTCTTCATCCGCGTCACCGCCAAATGACATTGTCCCAAAACACAACGGCGAGACTTGCACGCCGGTTCTTCCCAAGAATTTGTAATCCATTGCGGCCTCCTTGAGTCGTTGTCAGCTTCAGTATATGCCAGTCTTGAGAAAGGTAAATCAGGAGTGGTAGGATTATTTTACCATAGCCAGCGCAGAAGGCTTGCAATGCTTCTGCGCTGGCTGTGTGTCTAGCGTAACTCGCGGGCGATTTTCAGATAGTTTTCGTAGCGTTGCGCATCCAGCGTGCCGCGCTCCACAGCAGCTTTGATGGCGCAGCCAGGTTCCGCCTTGTGCGCGCAGCTCGCCCCGAAGCGACATGTCCCCAGCAACGGGCGCATCTCCGGGAAGCACGCCGCCAGATTGTGCGCATCCATCCCCCATAGACCGAACTCGCGCATGCCGGGCGTATCTACCACTTGCCCGCCCTGCTGGAGCGTGAAAGCTTCCAGGTGGGTGGTGGTGTGCCGCCCGCGCCCGTCCTTCTCACGCACGGTGTTGACGCGCAGCCCCAGCCCTGGCTCGATGGCGTTGAGCAGGCTTGTCTTACCCACGCCCGACTTGCCCATGAAGACCGAGAGTCGGTCTTGCAGGGCGGCGCGCAGTGTGTCGAGGCCTGTCCCGTCGGTGGCGCTGGTTACGAGCACCGTATATCCCAACGCGCGGTAGAGCGCGAGCTGCGTTTCCAACGCTTCACGTTGTTGGTCACGTAGCAAATCTACTTTGGTGATGCAGACGAGTGCCGGGATACCGGCGGCTTCGGCGGTCGTCAGATAGCGATCCAGCAGATTCCAGTTCGGCGCGGCGGGCGCAGCGGCGAGCATCGGCACGACCTGATCCACGTTGGCGACTAAGACTTGCCGCATTCGCAACGCGGCATCATCCTTACGGATGGCTGAGCCAGCTGCGAGCCGGGTCAGCTGGTTGCGGCGCGGCAACACCTCGATAATGTGCCCGCTGCCATCGCTCGCTTCGGTAAAGGCGACCTGATCACCCACTGCCACCGGATCCACGACATTGATGTCCTGCACATCCACCACCCGCTGCCGCAGCGAGTTGGGATCAGCGATAGGATAAACGAGCTGCTTGCGCAGCATATTGGAGATGGAGCAGGGGACACTGCGTCCGTTTTCCTGCACCAGATATTGACCACGATATTTACACGTTACCACGCCCATAAGTTGGGCTGGAGTTTGTGATATTTCAGACAGCATCTTTAGAATCCTCCCTGTGAATACAATCTCACGCAAAGGCGCGTAGGCGCGACAGCGTAGGCGCGCAGAAAGTGATACAAGCATAATTGCCTTTTTGGGTTTGGTTCATAGCACACCTCCCGTGTGTGGGAAAAGAAAATGCCACGGCAGCATAGCAGCTCCGTGGCTCGGCGTCGGTTTTGGGGTGCAAAAAAGCCACGGACTACGTTAGCCCGTGGCGAGGAATCAACTGTGAAGCGGTGTTACGCTTCGCAGGCCAGGCACAGGCGCACGTTCAGATCATGCGATACAGCAACAGCGAGCTTGTTCATGTTATTCATCCTGTGCGCCTCCTTGTGCAAAGATGTGCATACTTTAGCACGTTTTCAGAAAAATGCAACGCGGCTTTGTTTGACAAAAGTCCTGACCGGCTTATAATAAGCTTAGTCGAATTTACCAAAGACAATGAACGGGAGGAGTAGGTGCATGTGGCCCCGTTCCAGAGAGGCAGGTCATTGGCTGCGAGCCTGCTACGGAACCCGGCACTGAAGTCGCCCCGGAGTTGAATGGCTGAAAGCTCATAGCCAAGTAAGCCATTACGGGTTCGCCCGTTATCGCGAACGCCCTTGTAGGAGGGCGACTAAGCGCGTCGGTGTCATGCCGGCGAAGCAGGGTGGTACCACGGAACGCCCCTTCCGTCCCTGAGACGGAGGGGGCGTATTGTTTCTACTGTGTAATGCTTACTGCGTAAGGCAGAGTCCTGCGCATGAGAAATTTTTACGCAGTATGCATTATGAATTATCACTGGAGGTGAACCATGGCACTACCCAAACATTACAATCCGCAAACGGCTGAACCCAAGTGGGAAGCGTTCTGGCAAGAACGCGGTATTTTTCACTTTGATCCCGGCTCCGACGCGCCGGTGTACAGCATTGATACGCCCCCGCCGACGGTTTCAGGTCATCTGCACCTGGGGCATGTCTACTCTTATAGTCATACCGACTTTATGGCGCGCTTCTTCCGCATGAACGGCTACAACGTCTTCTATCCGATGGGCTTTGATGACAACGGTTTGCCCACTGAGCGCCTGGTGGAGAAGTGGGAAGGTGTTCGCGCCGCCGATGTAGGGCGTGAGGCTTTCATCGCCCGGTGTCTGGCGGTGAGCGAGCGGGCTGAGGCCGATTACCGCGCTCTGTGGACGCGCCTGGGACTCTCCATTGACTGGCGCTACTCGTACCGCACCATTGATGAGCGTTCGCGCCGCACCTCACAGCTCTCGTTCCTTGATCTTTGCCGCAAGGGGCTGGCCTACCGGCAGGAAGCGCCCGCTATCTGGTGCCCGGAGTGCCAGACTTCCATCGCACAGGCCGAGCTCAATGATCTGGAGCGTGAGAGTGTGTTCCACACGTTGGCCTTCACGTTGGAAAATGGCGACGTGTTGGAGATTGCCACTACGCGCCCTGAACTGTTGCCCGCGTGTGTGGCAGTTTTTGTTCACCCAGAGGACGCGCGTTTCGCGGCCTGGGTGGGGTCGAAAGTGCGCGTTCCGTTGTTCGGCCAGTGGGTGCCCATCCTGACCGATCCTGGCGCGGACCCGGAAAAGGGCACTGGCGCGGTAATGTGTTGCACGTTCGGCGATACAGCGGATGTAGCGTGGTGGCGCACCCATCGCCTGCCGTTGCGCATCGCCATAGATCGCGCTGGGCGGCTGACCGATCTGGCGTGGGAGTTTGCTGGAGCGCCAGTAGCCGAGGCCCGCGCGCGCATCGTGGATGCGCTGAAGGTGGCGGGCTTGCATCGTGGTGAGCGCGCCATCGCGCAGAACGTGCGTGTCCACGAGCGGTGTGATACGCCGGTGGAATATGTTGTGGCGGGGCAGTGGTTCGCGCGCGTGCTCGATTACAAGGCCGAGCTGCTGGCGGCTGGCGCACAGGTCAAGTGGCATCCCCCGCACATGGAAGCGCGCTTCCGTGAGTGGGTGGAAGGGTTGGCCTGGGACTGGTGTCTCAGCCGGCAACGGTACTTCGGCGTGACGTTCCCGGTGTGGTACTGCGATGCCTGTGGCGCGGTGCTGGTAGCCGAACCGGACGAGCTGCCCGTGGATCCCACCACGCGCCCGCCGGCGCGCGCCTGCGAATGTGGTAGCACCTCATTCACGCCAGAAACGGACGTGCTGGATACCTGGGCTACCTCCTCGCTCACCCCACAGATTGTAGGGCAGCAGCACGACGATCCCGCGCTTTATGCCAAAGTCTTTCCCTTCTCGCTGCGCCCGCAGGCCCACGAAATTATCCGCACCTGGGCGTTCTACACCATTGCCAAAGCCTGGCATCACTTCGAGGCCGTGCCGTGGCAGGACGCGGCCATTTCCGGCTGGGGTCTGGCTCCAGAGGGCGCGGGCAAGATCAGCAAGAGCCGTGGTGGTGGACCCATGTCGCCGCAGGAGATGCTGGAGGAATTCGGCGCGGATGCAGTGCGCTATTGGACTTCTAGCGCGGGCTTCGGGCGGGATTCGGTGATTGACGTGCAGAAGATCGAGATGGGGGCAAAGCTGGTCACGAAGATCTGGAATGTGGCCCGTTTTAGTGAGCGCTTCCTGGAAGGATATACGCTGCCACCAGAACCGCCCACGCTCTCTCCCGCTGATCGCTGGATTTTGGCGGGCGTGCAGCAGCTTGTCCACCGGGCCACAGAAGCATTCCAGGCTTATGATTATGCTACCGCCAAGCACGAGACCGATGCTTTCTTCTGGCGCGATTTGGCCGACAACTACCTGGAGATGGCAAAGTTACGGCTCTATGCGGGCGACCCAGGGGCGCAGTTTGTGCTGTATACCGTGCTCTTGGCGCTGCTCAAGCTCTTTGCGCCGTTCTTTCCGCACATCACCGAGGAACTCTACCAGGGCTTGTTTGTGACTGGGGCGGAGGATTCCATCCACCGGGCGGCGTGGCCCCAGCCCGATGCGCGCTTTGAGGATGCGACAGCGGAAGCGTTGGGCGAGCGGCTTATTGAGATCGCTTCAACCGCGCGGCGGTATAAGAGCGAGCAGGGGCTATCGTTGAGCGCAGAGTTGGCGGAGCTCCGGCTTGCTACAAGTGACGCAGCCCTTGCGGAGCAACTTCAAGCAGCAGCAGAGGATGTGCGCAGCATCACCCGTGCCAAATCGGTGGTGGTGGAGACAGGCGATACGGCCTTGCACGTGGCGATTGTGGCAGAGTGAGTAACCGGGGGCAACGCACTAATAAGCAAAGTGCGTTGCCCCGTAAATTCTATACTGGTTCAGCGCGCAACAGGTCTTGCGCGCGTACGGCATCCTCCGCCGGAACAAGGATGTGATAGGGGCTAAAGGTGTTGGGGAAGACTGACGCTGCGTTGGGATGTTCCACCTGTGCCGCGATGCCTTCTACTTCTAGCCGCCCCTTGATAATCTGGGCTTTGACGAAATTACTGGTCGTCGCCACGATCACCGGATCGCCGTAGAGCTGCGCCGCGAGTTGGGCAATCCGCTCCATGCTGTCTGCATCCGGCTCCACCGCCACGCCGCGCCGGTAGGCTTCGAGCGCCTCCCGTTCCTTGCCCATTGCTTCGAGGATAGCGCCGCGCAACCGGAAGCCCGCCGCTAGTTGGGGAGCTAGGGTGAGGGCCTGATTGCACGCCAGAACCGCTTCGTAGTGGTCCCCAGCTTCCAGGTACGTTTGCGCCTGTGCTAGATGGGGGCGGGCTTGCAATGTCTCACGCAGCTCCTGGCGGTTGTCGCGCGCATCGCTGAAGTCCGGGGCCAGTTGCAACGCCCGGTCATAAGCTTCCAGTGCATCTTCGGGAAGTTCCAGTATCTCTAGTAGTAGGCCGCGCAGATTGTGAGCTTCAGCCCACTGGGGACACTGCGCTAACACTTCGTCGCACGCGGTCAGTGCTTGTAGCGTGTTTCCGGCGGCGTCGTAGCGGTAGGCGCGCTCTAGCTGTTGCCAGGCTTGGGGCGAAGGGCTGGCATTGCGCTCATTCTCGGCCAGTTCCAAGCGGAGTACGGCGGTGACGGCCTTCTCTAGGGTTGCGTCGCGGGTGCGCGCCTCGCGGTAAGCTTCGAGTGCAGCTGTGGGTTGTTGTTGGCTCTCGAGGATTTGCCCATGCAGCAGGTGGGCTTCGGGGAGGTCAGGGGCGTTTTCCAGTGCGATGCGGCAGGTTTCCAGCGCCGCCTCCAGTGCATTGGCACGCAGGTAATTCTCGGCTTGCGTGAGGGCTTCCTGCGCCGCCAGGTCGCGTTCGACCGCTTCCAGGTTTTCTTCGACCCCCGCAAGCTCTGGATCGAGCTGCAAAGCAGTCTGGTAGGCGGCGCGGGCCTCAGCCGTGCGTCCCAGCGCATCAAGTTGAATCCCACGCAAGTTGTGTGCTTCGGCCCATTCTGGCTCCATTGCCAACGCGGCATCGCAGGCAGCCAGGGCTGCGCCGGGATCGTTTTCACCATCATAGGCGTAGGCCAACTCCAGATACCCCCAGGCTTTTTCTTCTTCGTCAAAGTAGAGATTCTGCTCGGCAAGGGCTTCTACGAGATTTTGGTGGGCATCGGCAAAGTCGGGGTCGAGATAGGTGGCCTGTTGGTAGGCGGAGATGGCTTCGCGGGGACGTTCCAACGCATCTAGCAACATCCCCTGAAAATTGTAGGCTTCGGCCCATTCTGGGGCTAACATCAAGGCTTTGTTGCAGGCGGTGAGCGCGGCTGCTATGGCGTTTTGTTCTTCCAGAGCGTAGGCGTGTTCCAGGGCTTGGCGGGCAGCGGTCGTAACGGCTTGCATGAGCGTCTCCTTATGTGTGCGTCAGTGCGCTTCTACAAACGGATTCTAGCTACTGACTCTATTGTAAGGCAAATCCGGCGGTTTGCCAAGCGGTGACACCTCCCGCAAGAATGTGGATATTGTGCCGTCCGGCGCGTTGGAGCAGGCTGGCCCCTAACAGAGAACGCGGGCCGCTGCCACAATAGAGTATCAGCGGGCCGTCAGCGGGGATGTCTCCCAGGCGGTTGGGGAGCAAGCCGAGGGGGATATTGTGTGCGTCTGGTAGTGCGCCGCTGGCATATTCGTCTGGCGCGCGCACATCGAGCAGCCACGGGCGTGGGGTGGTCTGGGCCAGGGCGTGGGGTGAGACTACGCCTACGCTCTGCATGTCTAGTCCGCTGTTGATCCAGGCGCTCATCCCGCCGCCCAGGTAGCCCTGGATGGCGTCGAATCCCTGGCGGCGCAGCGTGGCTAGGGCGGGGCGCGGATCGTCTTCCACAATCAGCAACAGGGGCATATCGTAGGTGAGGAACCAACCGGCCATTTGTGGCAGGCGGCTTAGTTCCATTGCCAGTGCGCCGGGGACATGACTGGCCGCAAAGGTAAAGCCGGAGCGTGTATCTACGACCTGTGCAGCGGAGAGCTGCGCGGCGAAATCGGTGGGGGCGAGCGCGCGGGGGTGGGGGAGGCTGGCGAGTAGGGGTGCTCCGTGCAGATTCCATGCTTCCATGCGGGTAAAGTAGGCGGGCTTGGGCAGTTGGCGCGTGACAGCCGCGACAAAGTCCGTCCGTGCTGTGTGTTGTAAACGGGGGTTGCGGGTGCGCTCCAGGCCGAGTGTGGTCCATGTGCGGGCAGCGATGGAACTGCCGCAGGCCGAGCCGTAGCCGTGCCCCGGCCAGACCAGTACCCCATCTCCCAGAGGCAACAGCTTGCCGAAGATAGAATCGTAGAGCAGCCCGGCCATTTCCGGAGCGCGCTCCATGCCGAGGAAATCCACGCGGCCCACTTCGCCCGCGAAGAGCACATCGCCGGTAAAAACCATCCAGGGTTTGCCATCGGCCTCGTGAAGCACATAGCTCAGGCTGCCTTCGGTATGACCGGGTGTAAGCAATGCTTGGAGCGTAAACGTGCCAAGCTGCCAGGTTTGCCCGTCGTGGCCGGGTTGTCCGTAACGGTAGGGCAATTGCGCATCGGCGTGCCATACGGGCGCGCCACTCCGCGCCGCAAGTTCTACCGAACCGCTGACGAAATCTTCGTGGCGATGGGTTTCGAGAATTGCGATAATGTCCATTCCGGCGCGTTGGGCCAGGTCGAGGTAGATGTTGCAATCACGCCGGGGATCAATTACGATGGCCTGAGTGCCTTCGCCTAGCAGGTACGAGTATTGGGCCAGGCCGGGAGATTCGATCCGTTCAAAGAGCATGTTACCTCCTCAATGCGGTAGAGATTTTTCCAGGTTGACTATGCGCAGAGGGGCACGTTAGCGTCGTGCCCTGCAGGGAACCAGGGAGTCACTACTTTTCTCAGTCGAAAAGGTGGGACACACAAGGCGGTGGTTGAGCCTGTCGAAACCAGTACTGGAACTCGTTCGGTTTGCCCACCGGCGAAATTTTCGCGTGGGATCAGGCTAACACAGGTTTGGGAGGGGCTTTGCGGTCACGTTGGTGTTGCCAATGTCGCCAGAGCAATACCCCACCAACAATGGAGAGTGCGCCGCCGCCCACAATCCCCATCGCGTTGGCGAGCGTATTTAGCGAGCGGGTCGCGTTCGCTTGCTGTTGCGCTGCTTGTCGTAGTTCTTGTTCCAATAGGGTGACGAAGGCGGTTTGTGGTTTTACCGGTGGCAAGACTGCTAGGAGGGTTCGTGCGAGCATGGCTTCGTGGCCGTCTTGCAAGGTGTTTCCCAGCGTGATATAGCGGGCTTTACGGGTTTTGAAAATCATGATTGCTTTGCTCCATCAATAATATAGCACGCAAAGACGTTAGCGTGCGATGATACAGAGCCTTCACGGCTCCTTCGCTCTTGCCCAATACTATACCAATCTCGGTATTGGACATTTGCTCCACAAATTTGAGTATGACCAATGTTTTGCGTTCCTCCGGTAAGGTGGCGATCAAATCCAGCAGCTGGCTTTGCGTTTCTTCTGACTCCAGCTCGCGCTCTGGATTACCGTATTCGGCGCTGAGCGGTGGCGCATCTTCAAGGGCGATACTAGGCCGTCGCCCGCTATCACGGTAATGGTTGACCAGCAGATTATGGGCGATACGGAATAGCCAGGCTTGAAACGTCGCCCCGCGATCTTGATAGGCGTGCAGGTTGCGTAGCGCGCGGTAGAACGTGCGTGAGGTAAGGTCTTCTGCTTCCTCGCGGCTGTTAGTGTGTCGGTAGTGGTAGTTGTAGATGCGCTCGACATAGTGGCGATAAAGGTCCCCAAAGGCTTCTGGTTCGTGCTTTGCCTTTTCAATTAACTCTTTTTCGTCTATGCGCTCCATATTTCTCCTCAAAAGACGATCGCTTCATCCTTTGAGAGTATTATACCGCATTTGTTATGTATCATAACCCCAAAGTTAGTAAAAGGTTACACAAATCGTGCGTACAATTTGATTTTTGAAACTGTGGTAAGATAAGTGGCGGCTTGTTAATTGGTTCTTGCTCAATATCATTAAGGTAAGACTTGGCAGGTTTTGCCCAAATTGGGCAGGAGAGGATTTTACCGGTGAATAATGACTTCAAGGCCTTGAAACCTGCCAGGCTTATGTCCTAAACTTACTGTTATTGGGTTCTTGCTATATAGAACCTTGCTTCGGCGTAACTTTTACCGGATTGTGGGGTTGTAGCGAGTGTAATTGGGAACAGGGAGGGATATAATGGCGATACAAATAGTTTTTGTTTGGTTATGTGCCTATTTGCTGGGGGCACTACCATCGGGACTGTTGTGGGCTTGGTTGCTCAAGGGCGTAGATGTGCGGAAGCATGGCAGTGGGCGTACTGGTGGTACTAACGTTTGGCGAACGGCGGGTTTCGTCGCGGCTTTATTTACTGTGTTGAGCGATGCCTTCAAGGGTGCCGTTGCGATTTGGTTGGGGCGGGCTTTCGGGATCGACCTTTGGGCGTTAGCCCTGGCGGGGGCATTGACCGTGGTCGGACACAACTACTCGTGTTTTGTACGCTTTCGCGGCGGGGCGGGAACAGTTACTAGTATGGGTGCTGCGGCGACGTTGTGGTTGCCGGCTCTCCCGGTGTTGGTCGGCTTAGGCCTGCTGGTTAGTTTGTTGGTGGGCCATGCTTCGCTCGCTTCAATTCTGATAGCGATAGCCCTGCCCGTGCTCTTTGCTTTGGCGGGGATGCCAGTGGTAGCCGTCGCTTTCGGCGTTCCGGTGATGCTCTTCACTTTGTGGGCATTACGCCCCAATCTGGTGCGACTCTGGCATGGGCAGGAGCGTTTCTTGCCGATTTACTTTGATAAGCCCCCGCTCATTTGCCTATCGCAACATCCTGGACGGCGGCAGTCGTAGTAGGGGTAACGCACTTCTTTTGTGTTAATATACCGCTCGAATTACAAGTACCGACAGTTATTCATGTGCGTTGCGTTTTTCCCTGTATAGAATTATTCGCAATTTGTTGTTTTCGTAATTGTTTGGGCTGTTTTTGCCCGGGCAGTTACGATTTTTGTTGTTTATAGGCCATTAATTTTTTTTGATGTACCATTTTTTAGGGAGGCTTTATATGTCACGCATTGCAGTTGTTACAGATAGTACGGCGAATTTGACGGAAGACTTGGTCGCTGACCTGGAGATATCGCTTATTCCTTTGAATGTTCATTGGGGTGAGGACACTTTCCTGGACGGGGTCACGCTTGATGCCCCGAGCTTTTATCAGAGGTTGCAGACTCGCAAGGATTTCCCTATGACCTCACAGCCTTCGGTGGGAGACTTCATTCGCTTTTTCCAAGATGTGGCTGAGCGTTTCCAGACGGATACGATTTTCGGGGTATTTATCTCAGCGGCGTTGAGTGGTACGTTGTCTTCAGCCTTGCAGGCTCGCAATGAACTACCTGATTTGCACATTGAGTTGGTAGATTCGCGCTCCGTCTCGATGGGATTGGGTTTTCAGGCATTGACTGCGGCACGTGCGGCACAATCCGGGGCTGACTTGGCAGAAGTGTTATCCCAGGTTGCGCGTGTGCGTGCATCTACGGAGGTGTTTATCGCTCTGGATACATTGGAGTATTTACATCGGGGCGGACGTATTGGTGGCGCTGCGCGTCTGGTAGGTACGATGCTCAACTTCAAGCCCTTGTTGACAGTTGAGGATGGAAAGATCGCCTCGCTAGGCAAGGAGCGCAGTCGGCGCAAATCGCTTCAGAATCTGGTAGACCTGGCGGAGGTGCGTTTAGCTGGTCGGCCACCCGCAGAATTGGCGCTCATGCATGCTGAGGCCGACGAGGATGTGGATTATCTCTTGGAGTTATTGCGCGAGCGATTGGACTTGCGGCGTGTGCATAGAGGACTCCTTACGCCAGTGCTGGGGACACATGGTGGGCCGAATGCTATTGGTATGGTTTTCTATCCGCAAAATGGGACGCGCTGAGCGTAAAACGTGATGAGAAGAGCGTGTTTCACGTTTTATGAGCAGGGCTTACGTAAGTAGCGTGCCTTGAGCCTGTCGCAGGGTACGCGCTAATCACAACTCGTTGCCTTCGACAGGCTCAGGCAGCGGGATCGCGTAAGCCCTAATGAGGTAAAAAATTAAGTTCTTTCCCGTGTGAGTGTGAAAATCAAAGGTAGTCCCAGCAGCGGCACGACTGCGCTGACCAGGTAGGCGTTGCGCATTCCCGCCTGATCGCCGATCCAGCCGAGCAGGAGCGTGACCAGCGAGCGCAACACGAAGCTCAATGCCATGTAGAATCCGTTGGCGAGCGCGCGATTATTAGGGAACCGCTCTTGTATCAGGGCCATAAGGACCGGCGTGGTCGAGAGCGCCGTGAATCCTAATAAGAGCAAGAGCGGGAATAGTAGCCAGCCCTCCACGGCCAGAAAGATCAACATCAGCGCGGAGGTACTCCCTACACCTAACAGGAGAATGCTTTGCCGTCCTAGCCGGTCGCTCAATGCGCCACCAAAGAATGTTCCTACCATCCCAGTCGCTTCGAACACAGCCAGCGAGAGTCCCGCCAGCCACAGACTGCTGCCCTGTTCGGTGAGAAAGAGTGGCAGGTAGGTGCCCAACGCTTCAGTAGCAAAGCCTCGCAGGATGACGAATACTCCCATCAGCATCATGTACGGCCCCATGTGGCGCAATGCCTTCCCCCAGGGTTGGGGTTGCGGGCGACTAATTGTGCTGTTGGTGAGGTGGCGTAAGCGGATATAGAGCCATGCGGATGTGAGCAACCCGCCGAGCATAAGCCAGGGCATACCTTGCAGTCCCAGTATGCCGAGGCTGCCTGCAATCACCAGCGGCCCTAGTACGCGCCCCAATTCGCCGCCTACCATCCAGTAGCTCAGACCGCGCCCCAGACGCTTTTCCGATAGATCCCCCACCAGTACCGGGCCAACCGTATGCAAGGCTGCTGAGCTGATTCCCGCTGCTAGCAGGAAGAGCGCCAATACGACATAGGTTGGTGCGATACCCAGCAAGCTCATCATAATCGTTGTGAGAGCGGGAGTCAGGATGAGCAGGTAGCGCAGCCCGGTACGCTCGGCCAGGTGGCCGATGAGTGGCTGGAATAGCGAGGGCATACGCAAGAAGACGGTGAGCAATCCTGCGCCCGCGCGGGTGATGCCCAGCGTTTCGATAAAGATTGGCAGTAAGGGCGGTAAAAAGCCGGTGTAGGTATCGTGGATGGTGTGTGCGATAGCAATCGGCGCGATGCGTCGCGCATGGTCGCCAGGGGCATCTGTAACTGGGGTGGGGGAAGCCACGAGCTTGGTTTCAAGAAGGGTCATAATAGCCTCGTCGCGTGGTGCCACGCAGTTGCAATAGCTGGGCTGCTAGTTCACCCAGGCCCTACATGAGTAATGTGAGCGTCAGTGCGATTTGGATGAACTCTGCACTGCTCACATTGGAGGTCGCCAATGAGGTGAAAATCAACGTCGGGCTGACGAGGTATAACGCGAGCCGCGAGATAGATGGAACATCAATCAATACCGAGCCGGGGTTCCAGTAGGGCGGCCGTCTTAGCAACCAGGAATACGGGGAGACTGACGTTGACAAGAATGGGTACGGGTTCAGCGTTTTTGGTGGATGGCGATGAAATTGCGAATTGAACGGTCGTAGGTCCGTTCAGCTTCCGGTGGGAAGAGGCAGCCGGGCAGCTCGTTGTTACGCCGGTGATAGGCGATGCACTCGCAGCACAGTCCCTTGCGCGGGCAGGGACTGTAGGTGCAGGTGCAGTGGGCTAAATTGACATCTTTTTTGCAGTCCATAGCTGTTCCTTGTAATAGGGGCAACCTGGCAGGTTTCTTAAACCTGCCAGGTTGGGTGGATTATTTTTGATTATCCGCGTTTGACAGGGATGTACTTGGCGATTTTGCTTGCCAGGTTCGAGAGCGGGAGGCTTTCCAGCCAGATCTTGCCCGGCCCGGTCAGCGTTGCCAGGAATAGACCTTCGCCGGAGAACAGGACGTTGGTCACACCCTTGACCATGGAGATGTCGTACTTGACCGACGGTTCGAACAGTGCGATGTGACCCGGATCAACCTTCATTTGCTCGCCGGTCTGGAGCGTGTATTCGCGCACTTCGCCGGGGATTTCGAGGAATGCAATGCCTGGCCCGGTGATTTTCTGTAGAATGAACCCCTCGCCACCGAAGACTCCGGCCCCTAGCTTTTTGTTGAAGTGCATCTCCATGCTTACGCTGGAAGTTGCACACATAAAAGCATCCCGTTGGCAGATCAGGCTTTGCCCGGCTTGCAGATCGAAGGCCAAGACTTTTCCGGGTGCCTCTGGCGTGAATACCACTAAGCCTTCTTCGTCCTGGCAGATGTAGGTGGTCATAAAAAGTGACTCGCCCGCGAGTGCGCGTCCCAACCCCTTCAACAGCCCGCCTTTGGTGTTGGTCTTCATTTCGATGTTGCCCTTCATCCAGGCCATCCCACCGGCTTCGGTGTAGATTGATTCGCCTTTGGTCAGATGGATATCCAGGCTTTGCATCACCGTTCCATGAATTTCGTAACGCATTGCAAACTCCTTTTCTGTGTAGATAATAGAGAATTCCATATTGCCGCTTAAGCAGCTGGTACCAAGTATCTACAATTATAGCACGGCATGGTTAAGGCGCAATCAGTTGTTGGCCTTACCCGATTTGTCCTTCTGCCATCCTGACATATACTTAGGCTCAGTAGATCATAAAATGCTCGCAGGGGATCGCTAGATCCCCGTTCTGGGCTGGATCTGGCGATCCAGCCCGAGCAAACCGTGATCTACTGAGGTTATTCTAAATCCTTTTGCTCCTGCTGGATTGCTAAATTCAGTACACTTGGTAGACCCCAAAGGCGTGGATTTGACAATCCATGCTGAGTGCGGTGGATGATGTTAATTTCTGGGATGGCGCGAACTGTCAGCGCATAGATGCGCCGTTCGCGCTACGCTAGTTTTGATTTGTGATTTGCTATTCGCCATTTTCAGAGGAGGTTTGTAGGATGGAACTTGCTATCTACTTAATTGCGGTTGTCTTGGGTTTATTTGGCCTGTTGTTCGTCGTCGGTTCCGCCGGTTCGTTTGTGCGCGTGATTGTGGGCGTGGTGCTGATGGGGGCAGCCGGGGTGATGATCTACCTGACCAAGATGCGCCCCAAGCAGCAGGAGACCACCATCATCCAGAAAATTGATCTCACAGGCGATGTTGCGTTGGAACAAATGAAATGCCGTAGTTGCGGTGGCGCGCTCAGCCAGGACACGCTGGAAGTTAAATTGGGCGCGATTTATGTTAACTGTCCCTACTGTGGTTCATCGTATCAGCTCGAAGAGGCCCCTAAGTGGTAGTTCCCGCTCTGTCTGAAGCATCGCCCCGCGCGTGGTGGGCGGGGCTGACCGCTGTTTTTCACCCACCCCCGCCGCCGCAACCGGGATTGCACACTTATCGCGTAGCGCTGCCCGGCGGGCAAACTCGCATCCACTTGCGCATTGATCAGAACGGTAGCGGTATTCTCTTCGTGGATGTGACCGAGGCCATCCATCTCAACGCCACTGGCGCAGAGATGGTTAAGCTGGCGTTGGATGGTGTTCCGCAGGGCGCGGCGCGCGTGCATCTGGCACGCCGTTACGCGCGCGTCTCGCCTACCCAGCTCCAGCAAGAACTCGCCCGCATGTACGCGCTCGTTGAGACATTGCGCCAGCCTCCTACGGGTTGCCCAACGTGCGCGCTGGGCGAACTGGAGCATGTGGACTTGTTCAGCAAGCCCGTCAACGCACCTTACAAAGTAGACCTGGCGCTCACTTACGAGTGTAACAATGCCTGCGCGCACTGCTACAACGAGCCGGGCCGCTTTACCATGGCCTCGCTGACCACCGTCGAGTGGTTGCGTGTGCTGGATGTGCTGGCGGAACTCGGTGTGCCGCATCTCATCTTCACTGGCGGTGAGCCGACCTTGTACCCTGATTTGCTCACGCTCATCCGCCATGCTGAGAATGCTGGACAGATTACCGGCATCAACACCAACGGGCGACGGTTATCCGACCTGGCTTATACACAAGCCCTGGCGCAGGCGGGTCTCGATCATGTACAGATTACGTTGGCGGCGCATGATCCGGAACTGCACAATGCCGTCGTGGGCGCGGCGGCGTTCGCCCAGACCGTGCGTGGCATCGAGAATGCGCTTGCCGCTGGGCTGCATACCATCACCAATACTACGCTCACCCGTCGTACCGTAGGGCAGGCATTGACGCTGGTGGATTTCTTGCATGGTTTGGGGTTACGCACTTTCGCCATGAATGGGATGATTTATGCAGGCGGTGGTGTAGCCGACCCGGAGGCCATCCCCACGGCGGAACTGGAGCCGGTGTTGTGCGCCGTGCGCGACCGGGCGGTGGACTTGGGAATGCGCTTTCTCTGGTACACGCCTACGGAGTATTGCCAGCTTTCACCCGTGGCGTTGGGCTTAGGGCCGAAGCGCTGCAATGCGGGTGAGTATTCGATGTGCATCGAGCCGAACGGTGATGTGCTGCCGTGCCAATCGTATTACGTCACCGCTGGCAACATCCTGCACGATCCGTGGGGGGCAATCTGGGATGGCGCGCTATTCCATAGCTTTCGTGATCGCGAGGAAGACCCAGTGGGCTGTGGCTTACCAGAAATGTGTTGGGATTGCCCTGATTTGGCCCTCTGCGCGGGCGGTTGCCGCCTGGAACGCGAAGCGCGGCAGGGTGTTCGCGCCGCCGAGCGCGGTTGCGGGCGCGCGCGGAGCCGTTGAAGACACTGTCTGACTCTTGCAAAGTTTTGTTGGTAATTTTCTGTAGAAATCACATCAATGTAAAGGAGACCCATGCGATGGCTTATATAACTATCAAAGGCAAGCGTATGTATTACACAGAGTCCGGCACTGGCTTCCCGCTATTGTTTGGACATAGCTATTTGTGGGACGCTGTGATGTGGGACGCGCAAGTCGCTGAATTGGCAACCCGTTACCGGTGTATTGTTCCCGAATTGTGGGCGCATGGGCGCTCCGAGCCGTTGCCGGAAATTCCTTACACGGTCGAAATGTTAGCCGAAGATTATTGGACGTTTGCACAGGCGCTGGGTTTGGAACGTTTTGCTATGGTTGGGCTTTCAGTTGGCGGCATGTGGGGGACACACTTAGCTCTGAATCATTCAGAAGCAATCGCTGCACTCATATTGATGGATACGCATGTAGGCTCCGAACCGCCTGCAAGTCAGGCTCGTTTTTTTCAGATGTTGGATGTGGTTGAAAAGGCGGGGGTCATGCCGCCGCCCATTGTGCAGGCCGCCACCCCCTTCTTTTTTGCCCAAGTTTCAATGGACAAAGCCCTTCCGCCCATTGCCGCATTTCAGCAGCGGCTTACGGCTACGCCTGCGGTTAACATCCCCAGCATCGTAGCTCTCGGACGGGGCATTTTCGGACGTAACTCGGTATTGGAGCGATTAGGGGAAATTACTGCGCCTACGCTCATTGTTGTGGGCGCGGATGATCGCTCGCGTCCCCCACACGAAGCCCGGGATATGGCGGCGCGTATTCCTGGTGCGCAGTTGGAGATCATTGCGGAGGCTGGGCATATTTGTACGGTAGAGCAACCGATGCAGGTCAACGCTGTGTTGGCACAATTCCTGGATGCTGGATTGCCGGCTTGAGCCAGCTGTAGGGTGAGCGGCAATCCAGCCTGTGTAATGAATTTGTCCGCTTGGCGGGGGAGCTAGGCTGTTCGCGTTAGCTACTTCTATACGAGGAGGTTATCATGCCATTACAAGATTGGCTTAGAGATATGTTTATCATTCGTCGCCCGACTGCGCCTTCGCCGTTAGAGCCGGGCCTCTACGCATTTATTCAGGAGACCGCTGGAGACTTCAACCGCTTTCACTTGCGCGTAGAACGTGACGGTTCTGGCATGTTGATTGTCAATGCTAATGCTGGGGCGCGCTTGACTCCTACCGGTACGCTGATTGTCAAAGATTTGCTGGATGGTAAAGACGAGGCCGCGATTGTGCGTGATTTAACCACGCACTTCCACGGTGCAGCTACCGAGACGATGCAGGCCGATTTGGAGCAGGTGCGCGCGCTAATCGCCGCACTTACGACACGCGGCGATCTGTACCCCATTTTCAACCTCGATGACCCGGCACTCTCCCCGCGTAATGCGGAGCTGATTGCACCGTTGCAGGCCGATGTGCGCTTGGCCTCGCCCGCCACGCTTGTGCCTTTGATTGACCGTCTGTGGGAGGTGGCGATTCCCCATATCTGTCTGTACGCGCCGCCCGATTTGGAGGCCGAGCACCTCATCCGTGCCGTCGAGCGCGCTGAAGACCTGGGCATGATCGCCGGGGTGCGCGGGCGCGCCAGTGATCTCGCCCAAGAGGGCTTGCTCGCAGCTCTGGTGCAAGCTGGTGTGGATTACGTCCGGCTGCTCTTCGTGGCAGACGATCCGGAAATCCACGATGCGCTGTGCGGGGAGGGTGATCACGCGCAAGCGATTGCGCTCTTCGATTGGCTAGAAGCAAACGAAATCTGCGCGGTAGCTGAAATGCCGCTGCTTACGCAGACCGCCAACCGGCTGGAAGAAACGGCAGTGGAGATGCTCCGGCTAGGCGTAGACAGCGTCGCGTTTGTGGCTTATGTCACCACCGCCCCAGAGGTCGCGCAAGCGGGCGTGCTGCTGGCCGATGCTATGCCGCAAGTCGCCACACAGGTGGAAGAGATCGCGGCTGAGACGGGGCTGCGTTTCCTCTGGAATCCGCCCGTGCAACGTGATCCAGTGCGTACGCTGATCGAGCAAGTTCTGGAAGGGCCGCGCACTTCCGGCGATGTGGCCGTGCATATCGAGCCGGATGGGACGGTGCTGCCGCCGCGCGGCCCGGCGCGGGCTGCTGGCAATCTGCTGACCGATTCCTGGCCTACTATTTGGGATGATGCGGCCTTTGTGCGTTACCGTGAGCGGGTGGAAAGCCCCACCCATTGTGAGCATTGCCCCGGCCTCACTATCTGCGCGGCAGACTGCCCGCGTGAACCAGCCGGTTGGGCGCAAGTATAGGAGGTATGTGATGAGAAAATCGCGTTATATCGGATTGCTAGCTGTATTGGCGCTCATGCTATTGTTGGGGATGGTTGGCAGTAGTCCTGTCACAGCGCAAAGCTATCGTTTTTCTGTGCCGGAGGTGCAGATGCAAGTGTACCTGCAAAGCGATGGCTCTGCCCGCATCATCTATGATATTACCTTCCAAAACGCCAGCGGCGCGCATGCCATTGATATTGTAGACATTGGCCTGCCGCACCGCGGGTACAACATCAGCACTATGCGCGCCTCGCTTGATGGCAATGCGCTACCCACCATCCGGCGCTCGGAGGAGATCGCTATCGGCGTGGAAATACCGTTGGGAGCGCATAGTATTCGCGCCGGGCAAGAAGGCACGCTACACTTCGAATGTGTTATGCCAGACATGGTGTATCAGGATACTACCAACAAGGAAAATGCCTCGTTCCAGATCACGCCTACCTGGTTCGATTCTAGCCTGGTACAAGGCACCACCGATCTTTGGATTGTAGTCTATATGTTGCCAGGGATTCAACCAGACGAGGTGCTCTATCAGGATCGCCCCTTTGACAATAAAGTTATCTACGGCGCGGCAGACGGTGATCGCGTAGCCGTGGGTTGGCATTTCCCGGCAGCGAAATTCACCCAAGCACATAGGGTAGGCGTATCTTTCCCCCAACGCGGGATGACGAATGTGATTCGCATGAACGCTTTCCAACTGGCGGCAAAGTGGGTGGATGATAATCCGGCCGTGCGCTTCACATTGTTGGCGGGACTGTTCATTGGGTTCACGTGGCTCTTTTTCCGCTTCTCCGGCGGCACCGGGTTTACGGTGTACGTGCTGCTGGCGTGTGGGCTGATCTGGCTAGGCTCAGTTTCGGCTGGGGTGTTGCTGGCGGCAGTCCCGATTCTGCCAGCCCTAATTCTTTTCAATGAATTCTCGTTGCGCGGGCGGCGTAAAACCTACCTGCCACCTATCGCTCAAGTGGAAGGAGGGGGTATCAAGCGCGGGCTAACCGCGCCGGAGGCAGCCGTACTGCTGGAGTTGCCGCTCAACAAGATATTGACGCTGGTGGTTTTTGGGCTACTGGAAAAAGGTGTGCTCCGCCAACTTAAAGAAGAACCTTTGACCGTGGAAGTGGTAGAGGCGTTTGCGGTTGTCAACCATAAACTTACCAAACCCCGCGAGCGGCAGAAGTTCCGTCAGGAAGCCGCGCAAGACCGCGGGACCGTCATCCACAAATATGAGAACGCCTTTCTGGATATTATCGAGGCTGGGGCGGACAAGCCGTTGGGGAAGCTGGATTTCGGGCTAGCGATGCGCGGGCTGATTGATCAGACCGTTGCCAAGATGAAAAAGTTCGATCTCTCCGATACACAGGATTATTATCGTAAAATCATTACCCGCGCGATGCAGCAAGCGCAGGGAATCAACATCGTGGAGCAGCGCGAGGAATTCCTGGACAAATACTCGCCGTGGGTGATGATGGACAATGCGTATCCTACTGTTTTCAATATGGGCGGGTATCATTACTGGCCGCGATGGGCGCGGCAGACTAGCGGCGGTGGTGGCGCACAGGCGCGGAGCGCGCCGACCTCGCCGGCTGCGCCTGGTGGGCGTACGAGCTTCGGCGATGTATCGCGCTCCTTTGCCGGCTGGGCCGAGGGAACGGCCGGTGGGTTGGCGGGGGCCATTCTGCCCAAATCGCTGGGCGGCGGGCCGAGCGGACTGCTCAACCTTAGCGGGGTAGACCGTGTGACCGGGGACATCTTCAAGGCTATGTCCGAATCGAGCGGGAGCAGCGGTGGGGGCGGGGGCGGCGGCAGCTCGTGCGCGTGTGCGGGCTGTGCGTGCGCCTGCGCATGTGCTGGCGGCGGACGCTGATTCAAACGGTGGCTGAGCCTGCCGCAGCCCTGTTGGTGGCTGAGCCTGTCGAAACCACCACAAGTTTTCGGATAGATTCTTAAAAAATGTTCACGTTCTTTGTGAACTCTGCGGTGAAGTCTTTGTAGACCCATGAGCGATTTCTCTTTACCTTCCGCTGCTCTGTTGGAGAAACAGGCGAAGTGGTTAGCCCCGGCCCGCGCGCGACTGTTGCGCCGCGCCGCGATAGCGCACCGGCGTAGCGTGTTGGACTTAGGCGCAGGCCGGGGCGCTGTCATCGGAGAGCTTGTGCGGCGCTGCGGCGGGCAGGTAACGGCGCTCGATCTACTGCACACCGCCTTGCATGATTCCGAACCTTTTACCGGCGCGCAGCGTGTCAACGGCGATGCGCGCCGGTTGCCGTTTGCTTCTGCTGCGTTCGATCTGTTGTTTTGCCAACTCGCGCTGCTCTGGATCACTCCGCTGGATGCTGTGACGCGTGAGGTTTGGCGTGTCTTGCAACCTGGCGGGGTCTTCATCGCCCTAGAGCCAGACTACGGCGGCATGATCGAGTATCCGCCGGAAAGCGCGACCCGTGAGGTGTGGCTAGCCGGGCTGACGCGCGCAGGTGCCAATCCCTATGTAGGTCGCCAGCTGCCCGCGCTGCTGGAATCCGCTGGGTTTACCACGCGCGTGGATTTGTTGGAACAACTGTTTCCTCCCGACGTAGCACGATTCGCGCTGCTCGAAGCATTACCCCTTACCTCCACCGAGCGGGATGTTTTACAGCAAGCGCGTAACCGTTCTCAAGCGCACACTACGCAGGGTGCGTGGTCAAGCATTGCACATCTGCCGTTTTTCCTCATCACAGCAACCAAGAGGCTTGTATAAATGTGTGCCATCCACTTCTTTATAGAAAGGAGACCTTTATGACCACCCATGATGATCCCCTCATTCACCGGGAATTTTTGAAAGGCGAAGCCTGGGAACTCTTCGATCACATTCAGACGGATCAGCAAAAGCGGTTGCCCAGGCCATTGCTGGAACAGCCGGTGGCGGAAGACGCGCCGCGCGTTGTGTTACCGGCTCCGGAAACATTCACGCTAGGCATGGCGCCGTTGCTGGAGCTCATTCGCCAGCGGCAAAGTCGGCGCAAGTACACTGAAGAAGCCCTGACACTGGAAGAGCTGGCCTTCTTGCTGTGGGCTACCCAGGGCGTGCGCAAAATCTTCCGCGACAACGTGGCGCTATTTCGCACAGTGCCTTCTGCCGGGGCCAGGCATCCTTTTGAGACCTACTTAGTCATCAGTCGCGTGAACGGGGTCGAGCCGGGGCTGTATCGTTACCTGTCGCTAGAACATGCACTGGTCTTTGTCCGTGCCGAGGATACCCTGCCGGAGCAAGCCGCTAAAGCCTGTTTCAATCAGGATTTTGTAGCGCAGGCCGCTGTGACGTTCTTCTGGACGGCGGTTCCCTACCGGACAGAATGGCGTTATAGCGTGGTCTCGCCCAAACTAGTGGCGCTTGATGCCGGACATGTGTGCCAGAACCTCTACTTGGCGGCTGGTGCTATCGGTGCAGGAACGTGCGCGATTGCGGCTTACGACCAGAAGCTGTCCGATGCCCTGCTCGATGTGGATGGCAAAGATGAATTTGTCGTTTACATTGCGCCGGTAGGTAAAGTGCCGGGCGAAGAGCCTGAAGATTGAGACACTTTTTGTGAACATTCGTGTATTCGTGGATGGCTTGCAAACCTTAACTTAATGATATTGACTGATTGATGGATGTAATAGCAACCGGGACACTGGAATAGGGTGTCCCGGTTGCCGTTTGGGGTTGTTTTTTCATCTCTATTGGTCTGCCACCGGGTGATTGACGCCAAGCCCCGAACCCGGATGCGGGGTGGGGGCGTAAAATGCGTAAAAATGAAATACATTACCAGGTATGCAAAAAGTTGTATTTTATGTAATAGCTGTTACACTATGAGAAGATAGGGATGTTGTTATATGCTAAAAAATAGTGTGTAGTTTGGGAAAGGAAGTTGTTTCATGCCGATTTGCAAGACTTGTCAGGGTGAGTACTCACATCAGGAGTGTGTGTGTCCGGCGTGTGGGGCTAATTTAGGACGCAGTGGTAATCTGTGCCATCACTGCGGGGCGGAGCTGACAGGCAAGCGACTTTGTCCACGGTGTCTTTCGGATGTCAGTGTGTGGGAGCGGGAGTATTTACCATTTCGCGAGTTTTTGTTACGGCGCAAGGGTTGGGTAGGGTTGCTGCCTTCGTTGGCGGTGTTATTCGCGGCATTTTATGTTTGGCCGCAGCGTTCCGATATCCATCACTGGTTGGCGACGCTGGTCGCAATTGGCGTCTCAGCTGTAATTTTCCGCGTTCTCTACATTAAACGCTTCTATTGGCGCGAACGCTTGTTGGCCTCGCAGATTTATAATGTCAAAGCCTTTCCGTTACTTTCGGTTGTGGCAGGAGTGCTCGTGATCGGATTAGCGGCTTTTGTGGTGGCTTATGTGCTGTATCAGTGGCGTGGCGAAACGCCTAACTTTTTGGATAAAATGTTCTTTGCTGTGTTCTACGCGCTGGCTGTTTGGGGCTTAACGGCGGGACTTACATTGCTGGCGATTCAGAGCTACCTGGAGCGGCTCAACGAGCGGGTTCCGTTGCCCGTCTACATGCACACAGATCGGTTGTTGGATGTGGTGTTGCGGACCGTTATCCCTACACTGGAGGATCGGGCGAAGTTGCGAGTGCGGCAAGGTCCGCCTGATGTGCAGCAGGCGCTCACACTAGAGGTGCTCAAAGTGGAGCGGTTGGCGAAAGATGGTGGGATTCAGGTCTTGTTGCGTGAAGGGCGGGTCTCCTGGCGTAGCGATGGGAATGGTGACTTTAAACCCACGGCAGTTGAGCGGGTTTGGAACATCGAGGCTGATTGTTGGGGGCGCGTGCGTTCGCTCAGGCAGGAAAGCATAGAGCCGATTGTACGCGGCGTATCTCCCTATTGAACGCCACCGCTCGCTCATTGTAATACACCTCAGATGAAACACCCCCATTGTATTTCGCGCCGGGAGAGGCTTCTCGTTAGGGGGTAAGCGAGCGGCACTGTAAGGTGCTAGTTCGTGCCCGCAAAGGCCGCGATCACGCCCTTTACACCAGTCAGATATGCGAATAGACCTCAATACGTGGGAGACAAACGGCCCGCCGCGTGCAATGCGGCGGGCCGTCGTTTGTTAGAAAAAGCCCGGAGCGTGTGAGAATCAGGGGGCGTGGTTACGCAACACCAGCGGGAGATAGAGCCTGTACACAGGTTCCTCGCTGATCATGACAGTGGTCGTATTGGTGATGCTCGCGGTCAGGCTGGGGTCGGCACCAGAAGTCGCAGTAACCAAGAGTGTGTCCACAGTCCCACTCACTACGCCAGCCGGAATACTCAGAGTGATGGTGATGGCTGTACTCTGCCCTCCATCCAGAGCAATCTGTGCAGCCGGAGCGAAAGTCGCGCTCCAGCCGTTGCTGGAGTGTGCTGCGAGTGAGTAGATATCGGGGGCGGCGCTAGCGTTGGTAAGGGTATGCGTATACGCCACTACGCCAGGGGAGGAACCGCTCCCTGAACGGTCGGGCGTGAAAGCCAGACCAAGTGCATACTCGTAGGCGCCCATGTCGTACGCACTGCCGTAGGGACGGGCGATGTTAGCCAGATCGGGCGAGAGGCCCGTAGCGCAGGCGTCAATGGCGGGCGAACCGCTGCGCAGGCGATAGTTCTCCCCCGCACCAGGAGCCGCGAACAGCGGGTCTACGTTCACGCCGATCTCGTTATTCTGGTCAATATTGCAGGTTCCAGTAAGTGTGCCGCTGGCAACCCAAAAACCACCATCTGTGTTCCCCCAGGCAATACTGTTCGAGATGTAGCCACTGGTGCTGATTTGTGAATATCCGGCACCGTTCTGGTTGTTCGCAATCGTCGTCTGTGTTATGGTGAAGACCCCGCCCGCGGTACGGATGCCGGCACCTATTGCGAAGCTTACCGTATTGCTGTAGATTAGGCTGTTGGCAACCTGAGCTTCGGCGCTTGCCCCGGTCTGGTAGATGGCGCCGCCGCGATATGCGCTGTTGCGGTGCAGGTAGGTGTGGCTGAGGCGTAAGGTGCTGTTGCTGGTGTAGAGTGCGCCGCCGTCGCCGGTATCATTCGCGTCACTATCGGCGACATTGCCGGAGAAACCGCTGCACTGCTGAGTGCGCGGGTCACACGTCGTCGCCAGAATAGTCGCTGTATCGAGCGGCTGTATTTCGGCAGCACGCTCTGTCATCAACGAAGGTGCGGGATAGGTGGCGTAGATACTCAGCGTCGCGTTGTTATACGCTGCGATCGCGCCGCCATGTTGCCGGGCCTCGTTGTATTGGAAGATGCAGTTGTCGGCGTCGAAATCGCTGTTGTCCAGGTAGATGGCGCCGCCGCTCACGGATGCGTGGTTGCCCTCATCGCCCAGGCCGAACGTTGCGCCGTCGCACGCGACGCGCGGACTATCCACCGCGTAGATGGCGCCGCCGCTGCCGCTGTCGGCCCAGTTATCCCAGAGCTGCGGACGGATATTGACATAATCATCCAGCCACACCCGCGCACCATTGCTCACGTAGATGGCCCCGCCATTGTCGGCCCGGTTGCGGTCGAAGTTGACCTCGCCGTAAATGTCAAAGTAGCCGCCGTTATCCGCATAGAGCGCGCCGCCGTTCCCGCCGATGGCGCGGTTGCCGTAGATGTACATCTCGTGACCGGCGGTGGCGCGCAATTGTGTGGTCGTGTTGTTGCCCAGGTAAAGCATTCCGCCGTGCCCGTTCAGTGCCTGGTTGAAGTACACAAAGCTATAGCCGCCCGCGCGGAAGTTCGCCTCGGCTGTGCCCAGCACGGCGACCGCACCGCCATTGCCGCCAGCCGTGTTTTGCACCACATTCCAACCGTCAGTGAAATCCAGCGTCCCCGCAGTGATGTGGATCGCGCCGCCGTCGGTCCCGGCACTGTTGTTGCTTAACGTGGTGTTGGCAATGTTGATGTTCGGCATACCCACAGCAGCAATCCCGCCGCCTGAGCCGGTGATGACGTGATTATGGGCGATAGAGGAACCGTTCAGAATATTGAGGGTGCTGGTCAAAACCATGTAGATGCCGCCACCGAAATAATCAGCCGTATTAGAGAGTACCTGGCTGTCATTTAGCGTTACGGTGCTGCCATAGACGAGCACCCCCGCACCGCCCCCGCCAAACCAGCCTACGTTGGGCGCGTAATGCTGCTCAACGCGGCTACTTTCGGTCAACGTCACCACACTGCCGTTCCAGGCGACAATCCCGCCGCCCCAACCCGCGCCGCTGGAGAAGGTGTTGCTGGCAACGACGGTATTGGAGAGTAGCGCCTGGGTGGCGCTGAAATAGAGGCCTGCCCCGAATATGCCGTCCGTGATGTCGTTGGCCTGGTTTTCGCCTGTGCCGCCCACGTGGGCATCGGTCAGTGCAATCGTGCTAGAGGTGGCGAATATGCCGCCGCCCTGCGTTGCCGCACGGTTGTTGTAGATCCGGCCATTGAATTCGATGGTGCTGTCTTGGGCATAGATGCCGCCGCCGGCACCGGCAGTGGCCTCATTGTGTCTTCCCGCCACTGTATCGCCGAGGCGCGTGCTGTCAGCATACAGCGCGCTGCCGTTGGTCAGGTAGATGCCACCGCCATCGTTGGCCGCCGTGTTGCTGTGGATGACGGCCCCCAGGGTGACGCGGGCGTCATCGGCGTAGATGCCGCCTCCATCGTGGGCGCTGTTGCGGTAGACGTTGGACGAAGCTGTCGCGGTAATCATGCCGCCATCGAGAACGTGAATGCCGCCGCCGCGTCCGTCCGCAGCGGTGGCCTGGTTGATACCGACGTGGCCGGGGCGCATTTCCAGTCTGCCGCCCGGCACGGAGACGCCGCCGCCGTGAGGCGCGGTGTTCTCGGTGATGCCGCCGAGCCAACTGGTCATCACCAGCTTGCCCCACACCCGCGCGCCGCCGCCGGCTACCGTCGCGGCGTTGTGATTGATCCGCGTGCCGTTGGTGAGGGTCACTACGGTTCTTGTCCCGACGTATAAGCCGGCACCATACGTGCCCGTGTTGCCGGTGATGTGGATGTTGTCCAATGTGACCTGACTAGCATCATCGAGACCCGCGTCGGCATCCACCCCGCCGCCGAGGTCGTCGCTGCCGGTAATGCGCAGGTTGCGCAACGTCACCACGTTGTTGCGGATGTCAACAGCGCTTCCCGAATGATATGAGGCATCCAGGATGGTCGGCCCGGCTCCGGGCGTGATACAGTCGCTCTCATAGTTGCCGACGATGGTGAGGTCTTTGTCAGTAATATCCACTGTCTCGAAGAAGGTATCCGTCGCCACCTGGAGCGTGTCCCCACTCGCCGCCGCTGCGACGGCCTGGCTCACCGTGCCGTAGGCGCAGCCGCCGCCGTTGATGCCCACGCGCGGCGCGCTGAACTCGTCCGCGCCCATATCGTAAGGCGTGGCCGGATTGGTACGCACCACCGGGCGGGGTTCGTTGTCGAAGTCGCTGCTCTGCCCCGTGGCGCAGCGGTCCATGACGGGGCTGGTGGCTTGCAGGTGAAAGTCGGCGCTGGCTGGCGCGACGAACAGGGGATTTACGTTCAGATTGCCCGTGCCGGTGTAACCGCCCTGAATGTTGGAACAGGTCACGGTCTGGGTGGTATCGTTGATGCTGCTGGCGTGCCCCCACACAATCGAATTGCTTAACGTTAACGTTGCGCCAGACATATCAATGGCTCGACCTGTGGTTGCGCTGTCAGCATCGTTATGCGCAAAGGTGTTGTGCGCGCCGGTCAGGCTTGCTCCAGTATACAGGCGTAGCCCATCGCCCGTGCCATCGGTGGCGTTATTGCCAGCCACCAACACATTGTAGAGAATGACCTGGCTCTGGAAGGCGTAAATACCGCCACCAAGGGCGGCTGAGTTGCCTTCGATAAAAATTTGGCGCAAATTTACTGTGCTGTTGTTGCCGACATAGACACCGCCGCCATGAAGGGCGGTTGCTGTGTTATAGCTCAACTGACTACAGCGCGGGCCTGCACAAGTGTACCCTCCCAAATCCATATCGAACAGTGAACCATTGGTCGCATACACGCCGCCGCCATAACCATTAGTCGTATTGTAGTGAATCAGCGCCTTATCGCCCCACAGGGTGCTGTTGTCCAGGTACGCCCCGCCGCCGTTGCCCGTTCCGCCTGTACCGGCAGCATTGTTATACAACTCAGCGCTATCATCCAGATTGAGCGTGCTTTCCAGAGCATACACGCCGCCGCCGTCGCCAGTGGCGGCGTTGAGCATAATCTCGGAGGCGTTGCCCGCAAGGGTCAAGGTGCTGGTGATCAGGTATGCGCCACCGCCGTCAATGGCGTTGTTGCTGTAGATGTCTGAGCCAGCGGCCAGCGAGACCATCCCTTCGCGCATATAGACCCCGCCGCCGAAGCCGTCGCCGGTGAGCGCATCGTTATCGTAGATGTCGGCTGCGGAGGGCAAATTGAGCGTGGGAGCAAAGCCATCCTCACGCGTTGCATAGACGCCTGCACCTCTGGGCGCAACGTTGCTATAGATATTGCTGTCACTAAAGGTCGCGCGTCCGCCCCACAGGCGGACGCCGCCGCCGTAAGCCGTCGCGGTGTTGTCATAGATGTGGACGTTGTCTCCCGTCACCTCAGCATCCACGCCGATCCACAGGCCACCGCCCCATAGGGCGGTGTTGCCATAGATGTTGATGTTGCTAAGGTGCAGCGTGCCGGTTCCGTCGCCTCGCGCGAAGCGAATGCCGCCGCCTTCCCAACCGGTGCTGCCGTTGGTGAGGTTCAGGTTTTGCAAACTGACCACAAGTGCCCGCTCAACGATGATGACCGAATTGCTGGCATTACCGTCAATCGTCGTGCGGGCGGTCGAGCCGCTGGCGCAGCCGGCGTAGCCGCCTTGCAGCGTCAGGCTGATGGGGAGGGTGAGGTTCTCGTTGAACGTGACCCCGCCCTCGATGAGCAGCGTGTCGCCGGGATTGGCGGCGGCAATGGCCGCTCCAATCGTCGCGTAGGTGCAGTCGGCGCCTACGGTGAGATCAGCCGCCAGCGCAGAGGATGGCGCAGGCTGTGGCGGTGCGGGGGAAGCGGGCGCGTTGTTTTCCGTCGGATCATCGTGGAAGGCCAATGTCCTGGCGCGGCGGGCAGCATCGAGTGCAACCTGCGCTTGCAGGCTGGCTTCTTCTTCCGCCAGGCTTATCGGCGCGGTGGCTGGGGGCGGCGGCGCGGCCAGCATTACCTGCCGGTGCGCCGCGATGATGTCGGGCATCGCCAGATCGAGCGCGGCACCGCGCAAGGTCTGCGCCAACGCAACGACGGCTTCCGGGCCGTTTTGCCGCGCCTGTTCCCAAGCGGCCAATTCCGCTGCCAGCGCGGTCTGCGCCGCAGGGGGCGTTGGTGGTGGTGATGTGGGGATGAGCAACGGAAACACCTCTTCCGTGGGTGGCATTGGTGTATTTGCCAGCGCCACGCTGGGCGAAGCCAGTGGAGTGTAAGTAATTCCTCCCAATATTATACAGAAAAGTAAACTCAGATGTAACAAACGATTCTGGGGTTTCATAACAGGCTCCTTATTTTATCACTGTAGATATTTAGAACATTGTGGGTGATTTGTATTACACTTAGATCTGAAAGGACGTTTCTATAGCCTTTTGAGGGGTGGAGCTTTGTTGGGCTAAGGCGTTGATTATCAATAGAACTTTTTGCACCTTTAACTATTGTAATCTAACTTTTGAGAAAGTCAAGATTTTTAGTTAGAGAGGCCAGGGCAATCGCATCCTGCCTTTTGCGCCCCACTTGGAAGTCAAAAAGGCTAAGTTTGCAGCATAAAAACGCTAAAACAGGTCAAAATTTGGAGGTTTTGCCCTATATTACGCCAGAGAATGGGCTTCATGCGTTCGCCCCTGTTAGAGAGGCGGATCAAGATTTCTGGCAACCGGGTCTGTTGGTAATTACGCAGGTTCTTCTTTGGCTGTCATTGTGAGCCGTTTGTGGCGACGAAGCAATCTTGTCTACACTGGCATTAAGTTAAGATAGTAGAGTTCCACGGTTGCCGTTTGCTGCACCGGCTCAAAGCGAACTTGGCATCTAATGAAGATTAAAAATCCTGATTTTACCGGAATTGGTGGTTTATGAGAAATAAGGCGATTAGACATAACGCTGCCAGGAGAATAGCCTATTGTCCGCGCGCCAGAGCCATACAGGAGTGTAGTTTACCAGCACGTAAACTCAATGGGGTTGTCTACCATGAAAATTGGCTGCACAACTTGCTAATTTCAATGCCCATGTCGGGTTGCCGTCGCTGACCACAAATTCCGGTAGAATCAGAGATTTTCAGTAAATGAAAAATAAGGGTGGTTATAAAAACTTTTCATCTACTGATTTTACACAAGAGAACACACGAGTTGTACTTTTTACGGATTTCCTTGTATAATAGGTACAAACTCAATTATTAGCTGTCCACTAAAAAGCTAGATTTGCACGGATTTCACAGATAGTAGCTGGGAAAAAATCCAATCCGTAAAATCAATGGCCTAAATCTCTAAATTGGCCCAGATAACAATTTGAGAGATGTAGGTTTCACTGGATAAAATGGATCCAAGCAGAGCCTTTCCCGCTGTTGGTTGGGTGTGTTGTACAAGGGATTCGGCGGTTAGGCCCTGATTACTAAGCGTTTTATACAAAGAAGAGGGCACATGATATGACAGGTAAAGATCAATCTTCACTTAAAGAGAAAAACACCTCCCACCCCACACACCAGACTTCCGCTGCTACCCCGGCGGTTGCTCCCCAAACCGCATTACCCATCGCTGCTTTTCAAAATCCTGAGGTTATGCGCAATGTAGCGCGGCCCCAAGATGTATTGCGTATGCAGCGACAAATGGGCAATCAGGCCGTATCGCACATGCTGTCCCCACAACTAGATATTGCTCGCGCGCCAGTTGCTGTCCAACGTAGCTGGTGGGATAAGCTGAAATCCGGTGTCGGCAATGCGGCGAGCTGGGTAGGCGATAAGGCCGTAAAAGGCGCCCAAGCTGTAGGTGATGCCGCCAAATGGGCCGGTAATAAAACTGTTGAAGGGGCCAAATGGGCTGGCGATAAGACCGTGAAAGGCGCACAGGCTGTAGGGGATGCCGCCAAATGGGCCGGCGGAAAAGCCGTTGAAGGGGCGCAAGCTGTAGGAGATGCGGCCAAATGGGCCGGCAACAAGACCGTTGAAGGGGCCAAGTGGGTGGGCGATAAAGCCGTGAAAGGCGCCCAGGCTGTAGGTAACGCCGCCAAATGGGCCGGCAACAAAACCGTTGAAGGGGCCAAATGGCTGGGTGATAAAGCCGTAAAAGGCGCGGAAGCTGTAGGGGATGCCGCCAAATGGGCTGGTAATAAAGTCGTTGAGGGGGCTAAGTGGGTTGGCGACCTTGTGTATGATGGCGCTTACAAAGACCTGAACACCTCGCAGTATCGTATCACGAGCGACAAGGTTGAGCTGGTACGACGCGTAGAACGCAGCGATGGCAGCGTAGGCTATATTGCTATTGGCGTCGTTGATGGTTATACTAACAATCGTCCCATTGTTAAAGAGTACCCTAAACCTATTGATTTGGGCAACTGGGCACCCAAAGTAACACACATTAACGGCATGAACGTCAAGCCGGAATCAGGGATTGAAGGGGCTAAAGTTCTCCACGCGGCCATCAATGCGGAACTCAAGAACAACAAGGAAGTGGACTTGGGTGGGGGCGAACTGGCAAAACTGGACGTTTTGTACACCTACAGTTCTACACGTGGGTTTGGGCGTGATTTGGTCGAATGTCTGACTGACAAGACCGGCCTGGACGATGCCGCAACCCAAAGCCAGACCCAGCTGATGTTGGACGCTGTGAATAACCAACAGCGCACCACTATCTCGGCACATAGTCGAGGGACGATCAAGACGGACAACGCTGTGCGGGTTGCGCACCGGCAGATTAGCTCCAGGTACACGCTTCAGACTTACAATAGCAGCGAGGCCATGGCAGCTGCAGAGACGGCCCGTAAATATGCATCTTTAATAGGTACGGGGGGTGGCCCTTCTGTAAGTCCAGACATCATCGCGGAAGCTGCACGTATGCTAAAGGCCCGTGAGCTGGCCGATACCCGCGCCGCTGCGGAAATGGATAAATATATCCATTTGATCTATTCCGGCAATGCGGTGCAATTCCCGACCCGGGTAGCCAAGCTCGATCTGGTGGTCGCTAAGGGCGATTTTGTCACCATTCTAGTGGGTAAGTACACCAAATTGGGTCTGGGTAAGAACGCCAAGATGACAGAAGTGTCCGGCGGGCACGATTTCGATAAAAACTATGCTAAGACGGCAGCGAAGTTAATCGTAGATGATATCTACGCTGCCCAGCAGAACTAGGAAGGCTTATGACGCTCAAAGATAATCTTAATACGGGCCTGGGACGCGTCAGTTCCCCAGGCGCTTCTGAACCTTTTGTCTTGGATGAAAATGGGATTTGTGTGCTTCCCGTTCCTATGCCCCCGACGTTGGTACGATTAGCCGATAACCGCTTAATGGTGCGCGTTGAGATGGCACCGACCGGAAATTTGTTTAGTCTCATGACGCCATTGGCTGTCGTCGGGAAGACAGCCTCCACAGAGTTTTACAAAACGCTGTTCTATCGGCAACGCCGGGCGGAGCAGGTTGTGGGGCTTTCTATGGCTTTGCAATCGGAAGATGAGAAACAGGACATCCTGGTAGCGACCTATCACTGGATGCTAGATGCGATTACCCCGGAAGAATTTGCTGAACTGTTCAAGAAATTTACCTTCGGAGCGCTGGTCTTGATCCAGGAAATTGTGGAGATGGCGCGGCGCGAAAGCGCGGTCAAGTCATTGCACAAAGGCCGCCCTTGACCTCCTCCCTGAAGCGCTGACGCGCTATCGGTAGCATTTACCAAAAAGAGGATGCGATTTCGCATCCTCTTTTTGGGTTGTGCCGAAGGCGTTCATAACAACACGTAGCAAAGCTTCAACATTAAGGATGTAACCGCCAAGTACTCCCCATATGTTCCATACGGTAAATGCTCTGATTGATATCGCGCAGATAGGTGCTGACATTGTGCAGTCCAATCCCCATATAGTTTTGGTTCCAGGTCTCGAAGCCGCTTTCAGACGCAGTCGCCCAACCTAATCCGCTGCGCACTTCGGGATAGGTACGCCACACTAACCCGAACCCACGCGTGGGTTGATAACGACCTGCCGGTGGCGTAATGCTAGGATCGATTTCATGATCGCCCTCCGCAAAGTTGTCAGCATAGCTATACCATCTCCCATTGTTATAAAAGACATAGATAAGTGGTTCATTATTGTGCGCCGAGCGGTTGACCCAGAGCATCCAACCGTTCTCGAAAGGTTGTTGCGCCGCCCAAGTCGTAACCAGTTCACCTGGGCAGTTGCCAGGCGGATTAGCGACCAGTTCCGGCCCCCAGGTATGTCGGCAACGAATAGTCATACTGATTTCCGCTTCCGTTTGGCCGTGGGCATTGCGCAACGTGAGGTGAATCGGGCCATTGTCAGGGTTGATGACCGCTGTTCCGTTGTCGGGTGTCCCGGTATAAGTAACGGGCGGCGCGGGGATTGCGCGGCGATCATACCACCAGATATTGGCCTCGGTAGCTCCCTGAGCCTGCCAGCGCAACGTGACCGTATCTTTCTCAACGATGTTCATAGGATCAGCAGTGAACGAGATCAGCATCGGCGGGCCTGGTGGCGGTGCCGTCGGTGAAGGGGATGGTGGGATGGAGGTAGGCTCGCTGGTGGGTGTAGCTGTAGGCTCAGTCACAGGGGGCGATGTGGGTGTTTCCCCGGTCGGCACATCTTCTGTAGGCGGTTTAATAATCGGAATTGCGCCGTTGCCTTCATTGGTGGGGTCTTCGGCAGCGGGCGTTGTTGTTGGGGCTACAGTGGAGGTTGGGGCGCAGGCCAGAGCAAGCAGGAGTAACAGCGTAATTACAATGAGAAAGAATCGCCATTGCATGGAATAGTCTCCTTCTGCTAAATAGCATGAGTAGGGTGATGCTTTTATTGTAGCACGGAAAATGATGGCTAGTTAAGCAGCTTGTGTGGAAAGTTGATCAGGCGCGGGTTACAATCCGGTTATGGCTTGCGCTGCCGCCTGTCCGGCCAAATAGCCGCTGGTGAACGCGGCTTGCAGGTTGTAGCCGCCTGTATCAGCAGCCAGATCAAGCACTTCACCAGCCAGATAAAGCCCGGCAATCTGCTTCGAGGCAAATGTGATGGGGTCCACTTCTTTCAGCACCACGCCCCCCGCAGTTACCATCCCAGACTCCAGTCTCAGTGTACCAGTAATTCGCCAGCGAAAATCCTTGAAGAGCTTGACCAGGGTCTCGCGTTCTTCAGCGCGAAGGGTGTGAACGGGCTGTTCGGCAGCAACCCCACTTTCACTTGCCAGCGTTTCTGCCAATGTGGCGGGTGCCCAACCCCGGAGCAGGTTCGGCAGCAAACGCTTAGGGGCTTGCTCGAACTCTCGCTGCAAACGATTGCGCACATCTTCTGCGGTCATTCCCGGCTTGAGGTCAATCGAAAGCGTAACGGTCTTACTGGCGCGCAGTGCATCCACTACCGCCAGCGACAGGCTCAGCACGAGCGGCCCGGAAAGGCCAAAATGAGTAAAGAGCAGTTCTCCGGTCGGTGGGACAGGGTAAGGCGGCGGCAACGGCTTTTCCTTGCTGCCAGGTGTTTGCTGGTACAATGTGCAGCGGATATTGCGCAGACTCACACCCTGGAGCCGTTTTGCCCGATCGCGCTCGGCGACAGTGAGTGGCACAAGCGCCGGACGCAAGGGAACGAGCGTATGCCCGATCTCCTGCGCCATGCGATAACCATCGCCAGTTGAGCCGGTCGCTGCCCAGGATGCACCGCCAGTGGTAAGGATAACCGCCGCAGCCGATAACACCTCGCCCCCGCTCAGCTGTACTCCCTGAATGTGCCCCTCTGCCCCAAGGAGTGCCAAAACGGGCGTGCGGGTACGCACCTGCGCACCATTCTGTATGGCGTAGCGCAACAGCGCATCGCGCACATCCACGGCCTGGTTCGAGACAGGGAAGATGCGCCCGCCGCGTTCGCTCTGGGTTTCTACCCCGTAACGTCGCAGGAGTGCGAGCAGCTCATCGCGGAAAAATCGGTGGAAAGCGTTACGTAGAAAGGCTCCGTTACGTCCAAAAGCCGTGAGGAATTCCTCCAGCGGCGCGGTATTAGTTACATTACAACGGCCTTGCCCAGTAACTAGAATTTTCTTACCTGCCTCTTCGGTCTTCTCCAGAAGCAGCACCTGTGCACCGAGCTCTGCTGCGCGCCCGGCAGCCAGTAACCCCGCCGCTCCTGCGCCAATGATGATGATACGCTGATTCATAGATTTTTAAGACTCACCAAGTCTAAGCCCGATGACTATTAGCCGCAGGTCTGCTTCAGCGGAGCGATTGGCAATGCTGTGGTATTCCCCGCCACGAACCAAGGCCGCATCGCCTGCCCTTAAGACGCGGATGATGACCGGACTACCCGATACCGAGCGATGGCGCAGTTCCCCATCCCCACTGAGGACATAGAAGATCTCGGCTACGTCTGGATGGGCCTGCATCCCGGTTGCCGAGCCGGATTTAAGCGTAGTGTCGTGTAAAAATTCGAGCGTCGCCCCGTTTAGTAGCTGTTCCGCCGTGCCAGGCTGCTCGCTGAAGAGCCAGCGTACTACCGCCTCCCCCTTGCCTTGCCAGGCGGGGGGCATCTCCGGCGCAGGATCAGCCGGAGTGTAGCGCACGCGCTTGATATGCGCCGCGCGCTTGTAGATGACGCCGGAAGTCTCGTCGTAAGGCGCGCCATTGATGTTAGCCCACGCTTCGGGCTGGTGGAACAGCTCCCCTGCAATCGGTTCGGGTTCCCAAGGTACGTCATGGGTGTGCTCGTTGCTCATTGTCATGATCCTTGTCTATGATTTTTTCCAATGTCATTAAGTTTAGGGCATAGACCGGGCAGGTTTCCAGGCCTTGAGTCTACAAAATGTCTGATTCACCGGTAAAATACTACCATACCCAATTGGGACGAAACCTGCCAGGTCTTAACTTGATGACATTGTGATTTTCCCCATTATGCCGCAAGGTGGCGAGAGAGCAAGTGCCCTGAAATACAAAGCGTGAAACGTGAGCCGGAGCTCGCGTTTCACGCTTGTTGGCAAACGCTACTGGTTGTTACTGCGCCGGGTTCATTACGCGCCCGATGAACAAAATCGCGCCGGTATCCGTATCGCGAATGAGGAACAGGAAGGGGCGATCCACCGTGAGCACTACATCTTCCATAGGTAGAGAAGTGAGGCGCATGGTGACGGCGGTGGCAGCAGCGGCTTCTGTGCCCTTCTCATCCACAGCCACAAACGCTTTGTGGATGACGGCGCCGATAGACAGGTTGCGCGTCCCATCCATGCCGGAGAAATCAGCCTGTCCACCGCTCATCGCTGTAGGCATCCCCAAACCGGCTAAGGTGCGGACGAGATCGAATTCGCTCTCGAAGGTAAACTGCGGCAGGCTCAGTTGCACGCTGCGGCGTTCCAGGTTTTTGAGGGTGGCATCCAGCTGTGCCGCTGTTAGCTCGGATTCGAAACCTGCAAACTTGCCCGCGTCAGGGACTAGCAGCACCATCGAGGCCGTGCCGCCTTGATAGGGCAATTCCACTGCCTGATAGCCCGGTGCACTGGTGTAGGCTACTGAGTTGGGTATATCCCAGTGCATCATGGCGGCTGTAACCTGCGAGCCATCCAGTAGGTTGAAATCACCATCCTCCGTCAAGCGTTCCTCAAATTGGAAAACCCAATCGGCCTTGAAATAGATGGCATTGACTAACGTCAGGCGGGTATCGCTATCAATCGCGCCGGCAGGGATTAGGTCTTTGATCCGCTCACGGGTTTGCTCGCTTACCCAGGCGTTGATGGCCTGCCGTGCACCTTCGGGGTTGCCGATGTAATCGGTAAGGCGCATCCCCGCGCCATAATGCAGGGCCAACAGATCGAGGTACTCTGGCAGGAAGGTGTAGGTGCGCTCACCCCACAGCGAGTTCACGACATCCAGCGTGAAGGGCTGCATATCTTCTGTAGCCGGTTGAGACGTGGTGAGGGCCAGGTCGAGCGCATTGAAGGCCGGATAAAACCGTTCGCGGGGGAGCGTGAAGTGGAGCGTTTGCGCCATTTCTTCTGCGGTTTGCCCGCGCGCGCCGGCATAGGTCATTGCCAGTGCAGTGGAGATACTGTGCGGTGAGTAGAACAGATTGCCGGGTTGGTCGCGCAGCGCGTGATACATATCCACAGCAAAGGCTGTATTGCCAGCAACCAACGCGGCGGTGTCCTGCTGGGGGATAGTGCGCGCCGTCTCGCGCGCCAGCGCCGAGCGGGCCATATCCCCGGTGACAGCTGGCGGGATGGTGGATTGCGCTATGGGCGAATCGAGCGGCGACGTGGTTGGCGGTGCAGTCGGCGTGCAGGCCGCCAGTAGCCCAATTAACAACATTATCGAAAATACTTGTTTTTTCATGGAACTCCTCCTGATCAAATAGCGAATCAGCGAAAAGACGAAAAAGCAAGTCAGCGACTTGCCTGGTTTATAGACGCTGTGTTACGCTCAGAAGTTCCATGCGCGTTTCATACATCACATTTCACGCCCCAAAAGCTCATCCAGGTCTATATCTGTTGTAGTATTTGCCATTGCGAACCACGTCTATGCAGCGTCCATTCATCTCCAATCGGTGCAATCTCAACCATGTAGGAGATTACTTAACCTCAAAGGCGCGACTCGCAATTACAAATAAGATTTGTCAAGAGGTAATTTGCTCAGATACAGGGTTGTGGTACGATTAGTGTAGAAACAACGGCATTAAGGTAAGACTTGGCAGGTTTCTCCCAAATTGGTTCTGGTAGTATTTTACCAGTGAATAGCAGCCTCTTGTAGACTCAAGGCCTTGAAACTTACCAGGTCTATACCTAAACTTAATGACATTGAGTATAGAAATAGTTGTGCTTCTCGGATTGACTGATTGCTGTTTGTACCTTGGGGTAGAAAAGTGCAACCTTGTCTGCGTGACTTGCGTAACTAACAGAAGGTGCTTTGCCGATTATTATGCGTTCTTCCAACGATATAGGGCATGAATCTAAAGTGCATCTGAATTTGCAGATGTCTTGTGATAGCCGGGCGCGCTGTCTGGTGCTCGCGCGCCTGGTGGTGGGCGCGTTGATGTTGGCCCTGTTGGTTACGTTTGTGAAGGCCGCACCGCTACGTTTTAACCAGCTACTCAGCGCTGCCATTACTTACATAGATGCGCTCGAAATCTTGGGGCTTTCCACGCAGTTCTTCGCCTTTTACTCGCTGGTCCCTGAAGCCCTGATGCTGACTGCCTTTCTGGGTGTGGGACTGATTTTGCTTCGCCGACGTTCCAATGATCCGCTCACCCTCTTAATGGCCCTAACTATCACGCTATCGTTTGTGCTTTTCGTTCCTACGCTAGAAGTGTTGTTGTATACCCCCGGCGGGTGGACGATACAGATTCTCTACGCAGTTAGCAAAACGTTGACCATTATTTTCTTTCTGGTGTTTCCTGATGGGCGCTTCGTGCCAGTATGGACACGCTGGTTAGCCTTGGGCTGGGGTATTTTTACCTTCATTATGCCGCTGTTGTCAATGCCCTTGTTTGATCCCTCTCTGGTTCTACTCTTGTATGGTATGGGCTATTTCCCTGGTTTCGTGGCACAAGTTTATCGCTATATGTTTGTCTCCACGCCTTTGCAACGTCAGCAAACCAAGTGGGTGGTGCTCGGCTCGATATTGGCGGTCATAGCGGCTGGTGTTGGGGGAGTTGCAGGACGTACTTTGCTGAGCACATTGTTTTCGGCTTCTGGTGTATCCGCCCTGGTTTTTCATTTGGTTGGCACTTTAGCTTTTGATTACTTCCCCCCCTTGTTGTTGCTTTTGGCAATTACTGTGTCGGCCATGCGTTACCGTTTGTGGGACCTGGATTTGCTTCTCAATCGCAGTATGGTGTATGGTACGGTCACCACCGTATTAGGGGCGCTCTACTTGGCACTGGTTTTCTTGTTGACTTTGTTAGTGCGAGTAGTCCTGAATTGGGGCAATGAGACTTTTGTAGTGTTCGCGGCGACATTGGCGATTGCGTTGGCATTTAATCCCTTGCGTCAACGCACACAGGCCTTAATTGACCGCGCCTTCTATCGCACGCGTATTGATTATCGCGAGGCGGTACCGACCCTGAGCGCCCAGGTTGCCACCAGCATCGTTATGCGCAAACTAGCTACGCTGCTAACAGAGCAACTACCTCAACAGTTGCAAATCAGTTGGGCCACGCTGGCTATTTTAAACCTGGAAGGTGACGCTTTGAATGGAGTGGGTGCCGACGCGGCGATGGCTTCGTTGCCGTTGGAACATCCGTTGGCGCACTATTTGCAAACTCACCGCGAACCTTTCACGCCAGCATACGCGCCTCCCGATTTGCCAATCGCTGTGTTTGAGTATCTTAAAGTTCACGAAGTCGCACTGGTCATTCCATTACAGGTGGCCAAACGTTTGGTGGGCATTTATTTGCTTGGGCCGAAACTCTCCGGCGGCGGCTTCAGCTACCGCGAGATAGAGCTACTCGGTGGATTGGGCAAGCAGGCGGCAGTGTCGGTGGAGAATGCCCGTCTTTATCGTCAAGTAGAGATATACAGCCGCACTCTGGAGCAGCAAGTGCAGGCCCGCACACAGCAGTTGGAGCAGGTGAACGCGAGCTTGTTGGAGCAGAACATCAAGCTCGATGTCATTCTCCGCAATATGGCTGATGGGTTGGTGGTTACAGATACCGCAGGCTTGATCGCCTTGGTTAATCCGGCGTTTACAGCGATGATAGGGCGACCAGCGTCCGCACTGTTGCGGCAGCCGTTAGCACAAGTCTGGCCCGATGCGCTTCTGGCGCAAACGGTGGCCGCAACCTTGGAAGTTCCTGGTACCGTCCTTTCAGTGGATAGTCACTGGGGGCGGCAGGTCTATCGCGCCTCAGCCTGCACGCTGGGCACTGGAACCGATGGCCGCGGCGGCGCGGTCACGGTGGTTCGCAATATCACCCAAGAAGTGCAGGCTGCACGCATGAAGGACGATTTTGTTTCGATGGTCTCTCACGAGCTACGCACACCAATGACTTCCGTATTGGGTTTTAGCCGTTTGATTCAGAAACAATTTGAGCGCAATGTGCAGCCGTTGATCCCTGACGATCACGCGCGCGGTCAACGGGCGGCGCAGCGCATCAACGAAAATATCAACATCATTATCAGTGAGGGGGAGCGCCTCACACGTCTCATCAACGACGTACTGGATATTGCTAAGATGGAAGCCGGGCGTATCGAGTGGGACATGAATGGGGTAACGCTAGATGAGATTGTAGAAAGCGCCGTGAGCGCGATTCGCTCGTTGACTTACGAAAAAAGCATCCCGGTGCAGTTGGACTTGGCAGCAGATTTACCAGCATTGTATGGCGATCGTGATCGGCTGGTGCAGGTCATCACGAATTTACTCTCCAACGCCCTCAAGTTTACCGACGCTGGCAAGGTAACAGTAGGGGCGCGCTTGCTCATCGCAGGTGAAACCTTGCCTCCGTTCGGGGCACGCCACTCATCTGTACCTACAGGGTTGCCTGCGGAACATCCATTGGTAATCGTTTGGGTGCAAGATACCGGAACGGGCATCTCTGAGCACGATTTAGGTATGATTTTCGAGCGTTTCCGGCAGGCTGGAGAGCGCACCTCCGGTACGCGCCGTTCCGGCACCGGACTAGGGTTGTCTATATGCAAAGAAATCGTTGCGCATCACGGCGGCTATATTTGGGCCGAAAGCTCTATGGGGCAGGGCAGCCGCTTCATTTTTACATTGCCGCTGCCCGAAAAAACCTAAAGGCCTGTCAGGTTTTCAAAACCCGGCAGGTCTTTTAGCGCAGGGGGACTATGTGCGGACGCTTTTCACTGATACTAGGGCCGGAAGCATTGCAAGTGGCTTTCCCTGGCTTTGAGATTCCCGCTGACCTACGCCCTCGCTATAACATCGCGCCTACGCAGTCAATTGCCGCGATTGCTAACACTGACGCTCGGCGGGTCGAGTTTTTTCGTTGGGGATTGGTTCCCCCGTGGGCTACAGACCTGACCATCGGCAACCGAATGATCAACGCACGCGCAGAAACGCTGGCTGAAAAACCCGCGTTTCGCGCCGCATATCGCCAGCGGCGGTGCCTGATTTTAGCGGATGGTTTCTACGAATGGCGCGCAGAGTCAGGTACACGCACTAAAACTCCCTATCGCTTTACCCTGGCTTCTGAAGAGCCGTTCGCGTTTGCCGGGTTGTGGGAAGTGTGGCGCCTGCCGACAGGTGAACCCGTGACATCGTGTACTATCATCACCACTGAGCCGAACGCGCTGGTATTGCCCATCCACAACCGAATGCCGGTGATTTTACCACCGGCAGCTTACGCACTTTGGCTTACACCCACAGCAATCTCCCCGGAGCAGCTACAACCCTGGCTCAAGCCCTACGCAGCAGAACAGATGACTATGCAGCCAGTGGACAATCTGAAACCCGATCAATATCATTAAGTTTAGGGTATAGGCCTGGTAGGTTTCCAGGCCTTAAGTCTACAAGAGCAAGGAGGGTACTATGAATAAGATAGATTCGCCGGCATTGTTGCGGGATTATCTACATGCGTTGCAGGCGTTGAGCGATGCAACCGCACACTTCAACCCTGAGCGGGATATGGTAGCATTGGTGGATGCGGCGCTGGGCTGCACCTTGCGTTTATTGGATGTCAAAGATGGCTCAATGCTACTCGTGGATGAGGCCGCTGGGGAATTACACTTCATGCTTGTTCACGGCGATGCTAAAGATACGCTGCGGGGCTACCGCTTCGATCGGCATCACGGCATTGCCGGGTGGGTGTCCGACAATGCGCGCGCGCTTGTTGTCAATGACGCCTACGCCGATTTGCGCTTTCTCTTTTCTGTGGATGATTACTCCGGCTTTAAGACCCAGCGGCTGATTGCCGTCCCGATGATTGTTCAGGGGCGAACGATAGGGGTTGTGGAAGCGCTCAACAAGCATTCTGGCACAACATTCACCGAAGACGATGTCAACATTGCCTGGGTTTTTGCTGCATTAGCCGGAGGAGCGTTGGATTACGCGGCGCAAGCACGCCGCTAAATACGACCCGCTTCAAAATCAACCCGTTCGCAAGCTTATGCCCAAGCCCATATCGCCCACACGCCAATCATCACCACGCCGATACTGAAACGGGCGACGAATGACCAGCCCCAGCCCAAAGCCATGCCTTTGGTGGCTTTCCACGCCGCGGTCTTGTCTTTGCGCGCCAGATATTCGGCCAGGTACAGCCCCCCAAGCGCGGTAAAGATGCCGCCGATAGGCGTGAGGAAAAGACTCCCCACAAAACCCGCGACCAGTGCGACACCAATTGAAGTCCACCGCGCGCCGCCTTCACGAGCCATGGCCGTTATCAAGACATTGTCCACTGTCCAACCTGCTACAGCCAGCAGCGTGATGACGGCAAACAACAGTCCTCCAAAGCGCGCGAACCCAAAGATCAACCCGTGAACAAGGGCCAACACCCAAATTACGGTGATGCCAGGGAAAACTGGTACGATTAGCCCTATCAGGCCCAACAACATTCCTGATAGCACAATGAGCTTGAAGGTAATTGCCACCCACGGTTCCATTTTGACCCCCTAAAAGTTAGGTATGAAACTGAACCTCAGTAGATGAAAACACGCCATACGCATTACGGAGATTCTTCTATCAAGGTTGCGAGTATCAGTACATCACGATTGAAGATCGTAATTATAATCCAAGACGCCAACTTTGCATCATCGCTATGCCTCTATTGAATCCTTGAATCCGGCTTGATTTGACATCTGTTCCCTAGATGGTAGGATAGGATCAGCCTGAGAAGGCAGCGTCGAGTCAATGAGCGGGTGGCGCGCATCTGGATATCCTCAAGGATTGGTTGCTCTCTACCGATTGTGATGGTTGGCTGTGTGAATTGACCTCATCTCTTTGATTGAGATTGGATTGTTTACCGTACATTTTCCAAGCGCATTCAGTTTTAGCCACGAATTAGCACGAATTTTACGAATTTCTTATTGTTTTCGTGTTAATTCGAGTGAATTCGTGGCAAAAAATCTACAAGTGTACGGTAGCAAAAGATTGGATATACGCACGGGGCAGTTTGATCTGGCCCACGGCGCTGCTTAGCGTAAAGACCCGTTAGGGCCTACATGGGGCTATGGGTCTTTTTTGTTGAGTAGAATCAGATGTAACAATCAAACACAAGGAGTATGATGGCAGGTATTGCAGGCATTGATGGTAAAAAACCGAAAACAGTCACCCGTATGTTGGAGCAGCTTACCCATCGCGGTGGCGCAGGTTTCAAGATTATCGAATACGATGGGATTACTCTAGGCGCAGTCTGGCCGGAAACGCAAATCGCGCCAACGCCCCGTACATTACGCCGCCAAGCTGCATGGGATGGGACGCAGCCACCCTTACCCGATCCGGAGTATTTGGAGCAGAAAGCTACGCCCTTCGCGCTGGCGATGGCACAGGCACCTAACAACCTTTTGCTGGCCCGTGACCCGTTGGGTATTTGTCCCCTCTACTATGGACGCATGAAAACAGGGGAACTTTGCTTTGCATCGGAGATCAAGGCATTGTTGGAAATCACCCAAGATATTCACGAATTTCCACCAGGAACCTGGTACACACAAGACTCTGGATTCCAAACGTTTAGCACGCCAGAAACCCCGTCCACCCTATCGGAACAAACTTCTAAGATTGCGTCGGCCCTGCGGTTGCGGCTAGAACACGCGGTCTGTCGGCACATCAAAGATGAAGAGATGGGTTCCTGGCTGTCTGGCGGTTTGGATTCTAGTGCGATTGTGGCCTTAGCACGACCGCATCTACGCACGTTGCATACATTTGCCGCTGGTTTGTCAGGTGCGCCTGATCTGCAATACGCTCAGGAAGTTGCCGATTATTTCAAAACTATCCATCATGCAGTTGTCGTTACCTTGCAGCAAATTCTGGCCGTGTTGCCGGCTGTGATTTATCATTTGGAGTCGTTCGATGCGCTCCTGGTACGTTCTTCTATCACTAATTACCTGGTGGCTCAATATGCTGCCAACTATACCAATGCGGCTTTTTCCGGGGAAGGGGCCGATGAGCTGTTCGCCGGTTATAGCTACTTGCGAGATTTACCCCCATCGCAGCTAGGGCATGAATTGGTGGAGCTTACCGGAAGGTTACACAATACAGCGTTACAACGGGTGGATCGTAGCGCTGCCGCCCATGGGTTGGTCGCCTACGTCCCCTTCTTGGACCCAGAAGTAGTAGCGTATGCAGTGCGTATTTCACCCCATCTCAAATTGCGGCGGGATGATGCGATTACCGAAAAGTGGATCCTGCGGCAGGCATTAGTGGGGGTGTTGCCTGAGGCGGTTCTCTGGCGACGCAAAACCAAGTTTTGGCAAGGAACAGGGATGGACGATTTGCTAGCACAACACGCTGAACAGCAGATCAGCGATGCAGATTTCCGGCGCGAGCGACAACTTACCAACGGCTGGGAGCTCAACACCAAAGAAGAGCTCTTATACTACCGTATTTTCAGGGAACACTTCGGGGAACTCACGCGCCTCGCTTGGATGGGACGCACTAAAGGTGCTCCCCGGCAGGCCGCGTGAGCGTTCACCACAGATCGAAAAAAGGAAATTGTTATGCTTGAAATCGCTCTGATGTTGGAAGGCCAAAATGGCTTGACCTGGCCGCGTTGGCAACAACTGGCCCGCGCAGCAGAAGACCTGGGATTTGCGGGCCTGTACCGCTCCGACCACTTCACTAATGCCACACCACCGGAGTTGGATTCGCTGGAGCTCTGGGTCTCATTGACCTGGCTGGCGACGCACACGGCGCGCCTGGAGTTTGGGCAGCTGGTCTCGCCGCCGGCGTTCCGGCACCCCGCCATGCTCGCGCGGATGGCGGCTGCGGTGGATGATCTCTCCGGCGGGCGGCTCACGCTGGGCCTGGGTGCAGGTTGGCAGGAGCGCGAGCACACCATGTTTGGCTTGCCCCTATTGGAGATGCCTGCACGCTTCCAGCGTTTCGAGGAGTACCTGGAAGTGGTTACGCGCTTGTTGCGCAGGAATGCACCAGTGGACTTCACTGGGGAATTCTACACGCTACGCGAGGCCATCTTGTTGCCCCGTCCGCAGCGCCCCAGTGGGCCACCCGTGTGCATCGGCGGTAACGGCTCTAAACGCACGCTCCCGCTTGTGGCGCGTTACGCTGATGAATGGAATGCGGTCTATATCCCTCCAGAGCGTTTCGCTGCGCTTAATGCACGCCTGGATGACTTGCTGGCGGAACAAGGCCGCGCGCCCGACGCCGTGCGTCGTTCCTTGATGACGGGCCTAGTCTTTGGGCGTGATGCTGCGGAATTGCGAGCGCAACTTGCCGCGCGCGGACGCACTGCTGAAGCCTACCGCGCAATGGGAGTGTTGGTGGGAACGCCGGAGGCGCTTCCGGAGCAGCTCGCTGCCTTTGCCGAGGTTGGCGTCCAGCGCATCATGCTTCAATGGTTGGATTTAGATAACCTTGCCGGGTTAGAAGCCCTGGCGCGGCGCGTAATCTGCTAATTACACGCCCGGTGTTTGCGGCGTATTATCAGCAAATGCGGGCAGCGTGATCATGAAAGTGCTTCCTTTGCCGGGAGCACTACGCACGCTGATGCTTCCGGCGTGTAATTCGGCGATTTCTTTAACCAGGGCCAGCCCCAGGCCCACGCCGCCATATCGCCGCCGCGAGCTGCCGTCTACCTGATAGAAACGTTGAAAGATGCGCTCCTGCTGTTCCGGAGCGATGCCGATGCCGGTGTCGGAAACCTCGATAAAGACCTGCGTCGTTTCGCTCCACACACGCACGCTGATAATTCCACCTTCACTGGTGAACTTGATGGCATTACCGATAAGGTTATCCAGTACGCGCCGCAGGTGGATGTGCGCCCCTCTCACCAGTGGCAAATCGGGGGCGATGTCTGATTCCAGGTATAGCCCCGCCCGGTCGGTGGTCGCGCGGAACTCAGCGACAGAGGCGTGCGCGATTTCTGCAACGGAGAGCGGCAGCAGCTCCAACGTGCGTGTCTCTGCCCCCAGAATAAGCGTGATGTCTTCTACCATCTCGGTGAGCATCCGCGTGCGGCGCACGACAATCTGCATCGCATCCTGCTGCGCGGGCTGTAGCGGTTCGATTTGTCCATCGGCCAGCAGCTCAGCATAGCCGCGCACAATTGCCAATGGCGTGCGCAGTTCGTGTGACACGTTCTGGATAAACTCGTTCTTCATTTTATCCAGCTCTTTGAGTTGTTCCAGGGCCGCTGCGAGCTCTTCCGCGTGTTGTTGGGACTCGGCAAAGAGGCGGGCATTTTGAATCGCGACGGCTACCTGGTCGGCCAGGATTTCAATGATGGCAACATCGGCTTCATCAATGCCGTTAGGCTGATCGCTCTTGATGTCAAACACGCCGATGATTTGCCCTTGTACTTGCAAGGGGACGGCCAACTCCGCCCACACATCAGGCAAGGGAGCGTAAGGGATGTATTCGGGCACTTTCGTAACATCGGGGGCCAGCAGCGCTTGTCCGGTGCGGGCGACATATCCCATCAGTCCTGTGTCCAGGGACATCGTGACACCTGCCAAAAAGCCCGTATCTACATACCCGCCGTACCCGGCCCGGAAAGTCAACAGCTCGTCTTCTAGCAGTGCAACTTCGATATTGTAAGCGTGTAAGGCCTGCGCGGCCAACCGGACGATCTCGTTCAACAGCGTGTCTAGATCAAGGATAGAGGTGATACGCTTACCCACATCATAGAGTGCGGCCAGCTGCCGCACGCGCCGCGCTTCTGCAGTGGTGGCTTCCAGGCGGGCGAGTGCAGTCGCTACCTGTCCGGCAACGATAGTTAGCAGGCGTTCGTCATCTTCACTGAAGGCATTGGGAATATCGCTCTCGGCATTCAGAACTCCCAGGCATTGTGTACCCACCTTGAGCGGCACGCACAGCTCGGAGCGTGTGGTAGCCACCAACGGCAGGTAATCGGCTTCCAGCTGCGTATCAGCGATGCGGCGCGCCTGACCGGTGAGAAAGACTTGCCCGGTAACGCCTTCTCCCGGTGCCAGCACTGGTGGGGCAAGTCCCTCCGGCAGTAGGTGCGGCACAGGAACGTACAAGCGGTCGGCGACAGCGTCGTATAGCATCGCGCCGAATTTGGCCGGGCGATAGATGCCCTCGACAATGGTGACGACTCGCTCCAACAACGTTTCGACAGTAGCTGATTCTACTCCGGCTTGCGCTACAGCGTGAAGTAGAGTTAGCTCCTTGACCCGCTTTTGCAGATTTTCTATGAGTTCTCGTAACCGAACAACCATGACGTTGAAGGCTTCTGCGACAGCGCCGACTTCATCATCGGAAGTTACTGGCAATGTGTGCGAAAAATCCCCCTGAGCGATGGCTTCTGCGCCCCGCGCGAGTCGTTGGATGGGACGCACAATATCGCGGGCACGGGCCAGGGCGATTTCTACTCCGATTGCTCCGGCGGCGGCAACGAGTAGAATGAAGCCTAGTACCAAGCGTTGCTGTACCGCAAAAGCCTGGGCACGAGGCTGTTCAATGACGATCCCCCAATGGGTCTGCTTGATACGGGCGGAACTGCCAACGACTTCAGTGCCTAGTAATCCCCGATAACGTGCAGTGATGACGCTTCCTGTGTCTTGCATGAGATGAAATACCGTTGGGAATGTGTTGAGGCTTCGCCCTTCACGTACCAGGGTCAAGTCGCGATAGGCGGCAAGATTGCCCCGGCGGTCTACCAGATAAAAGTAGCTGCCTTCACCAGCACTGAGCCGGTCGAGCGGCGCCCAGAGCTGTTGCAAGTTGACATGTGCCATCACGATGACTGTGTGTTCGTTAATGCTGACCGGGCGGGAAAGGCGCACGATCGGTTCGTTGTTCGTTAAAAATGAGACATCCCCGATGTAGATTTCCCCACGATTGGCTCGAAAAAACGGCTCGTACTCGGTCCGCTGCTCCAAAGTGGCATGCGGAACGGCGATACAATTGTGCAGGCGGCTTAATTCATTACCGTCAGTATCGGCCACACTGATTTCCAGGTATAACGTTGGCGATTTGGCACATAAGGCGGCGAGCGTGATATCAATATGTTCGGAGTCATGCAAGGCCAAAAGCCCGGCGCTGTGCAAGTCGTTCAGAATGCTGTCCAGGTATTGCTCGATGAGGGTTTGTCCTAACGTCACGAACATCTTTTGCCGATGCGTGACCTCTTCTTCGCCAAAGATGTTTCCCAAAGTCACGGCAAATACACCGCCAAAAATGAGCGGCACAGTAGCAATTAGTATGAATAGCAACGTCAGCCGTTGGCTCAACCGATTTTTGGGAAATCTGGAGGTGGAAGGTGTGGTCATGTGGTTTTATGGAGCTTCAATCCATTGCTGGTAAAGTGTATCCAGCATTCCTGTCGTACGGAGCTGTGCCAGTACCTCATTGACAAGCGCAAGCAGGCCCGTATCCCCTTGTTGTACAGCGATGCCCAACTGGGCCGGTTCGAGGATTAGGTCAATCACGCGCAAATCGGGATGCGTTTTGATGTACAGCAACGTGTTGACATAATCATTGAAGACAACGTCTACATACCCGGCGCTAAGGTCTTCAAGTGAGTCCTGGGTATTAGCATAGGCCCGAACACTAAGGGAAATCCCATCGTTTTGCAGCCGGTGAGCAAAGCGATGACCGGTGGCGCTTTCTTTAACCCCAATGATGCGCCCGGCAAGCTCGTTGGGAGCGGTGATGTCTGGGTCGCCTTGTCGGATGACCATTGCCAGTCCGGTATCCACATAACCATCGGAGAAAAGTGCAATTTCAGAGCGTTCGTCAGTGATGTACATCGCCGCAATCACCAGATCAATCTGTCCTGCCTGAAGCGAGGGGAGCAGGTCAGCGAAGGCCATTTCGCGCCATTCGATAGGAACACCGATATGTGCAGCGATGGCTTCTGCAATGGCAACATCGTGACCAATGTAGGCGCCGGTTTGTGGGTCGTGATAGATGAAGGGGGCGGTTAACGCTGTACCGATAATGAGTTTGCCGCGCGTACGTAATTCTTGCGCGCGCGGCGATTGAGGTAGGGGCAATGGAGAACTGGCGCGGCAGGCGTTTAATAGTAAACAGAGCAGCAGGTAAACGATAGTAAAATTGTATACGCTGCGTGGTCTGAGCATGACCAGCCTCTCTCGCGGAACAACAATTTGATGAACCATCCGAAAAATCCTCGAAGCCGTTGATTGAACGGGTCGAAACCAGCACCGCGTTGTGGCACTCTCAACCGCCGATGAAGTTTTCGAATTATGGTGTTATTTCGATATTTGTAATAAAAATGCTATGCTCAATCACTTGCGTCTTGCCGGAATCCACGACGGGCAAGCGACCTTCAGGAATGTAGAGTCCTACACGCAGTTGGTAGGTTCCCGCCGGTGTGCCGTTGGGGATGGTAATCTGATGCGGATCAATAATCAACTCACCGGGCTGCCAGGTATTGGTGGGCCGCAAACCGCTCACTGGTTCAACATCCCGCTGAGCAATTAGTTGTTGTCCATTCAGGCTGAGCAAGTGAACAAAAACTTTATATGATGGTGCCAGGGGTTGCAAACAACGCCAACGCAACGTAAGGGGCAGTGGACTACCAGCGCGGAATGAGGCACGCTGAATGAATGCTTCTTCCAGCATGACTTGATTGTTGAGATTGACTTGAAGCGGTAATGGCTGCTCAACTCCCCCGCTAATGGTGAGGGTAACAGTAGCTCCAGCGCGCACTTCCAAACCGGCTGGCGGGAGCTGCCCCAAAATACGGCCTGCCGGTTCAGTGCTCCAGATTTCCTCTGTCACAATCAGTAGTCCCTCCGTTTCCAATCCCGTGCGCACACCATCTAACGAGTAACCGATCAGCTCGGGCAATACATAGCTACGCCCTGCCGCAATGACTACTTGTACTTCGGTATTATCGGATACACGAGTTCCTGCGTTGGGCTGCTGCACGATGATAGCGCCGGGTGTAGCGTCGGCAGATTCCTGCTCGCCCAGCACGGTCAAGCGTAACCCTAACCCTTCAATCAGGCGTTGCGCATCCGGGGCAGTCAGCCCTAGCAAGCTCGGCACGGTGACAATAGCGCCTGGTTCAGTGGGTAGCACCGTCTCTGTGACCTCAAGCGTAGGGCCGGGCATTGGCGGCGCAGTCTGATAGAGTCGCCACGCAGACATATACAGCGGAATCAGGCCGACCACAGCGACAAAAGCCACTACCAAGAGTACACCTAAGAACCAATCGGGACTATTGTTCTCTGGTTCCTGCGACAACGCTGCACCCTTCATGGGTGTAACAGATGGCGCGCTATAAGGTGGAGGCGTGATGGCGACAGTCGCGTCAATGTGAGGCGGCGGGGGTGGGGTAAGCGTGTTTTGTGGCGCGGTCATCTCACTGCCCTGTTGGACGTAGGCCGTCAGCGCCAGCCCAAATTGTTCGGCGTTACGATAGCGATGCGCCGACTCTTTGGCGAGCACTTTAAGAATCATCCACTCTATTTGCGGTGGGATACGTGGGTTGAGCGAGGTGAGCGGGGCTGGTGTTTCACGCAGATGCTTGGTCAGTAATTCCGTTGGGTCTTCCGAGTGGAAGGGGGGCACGCCGGTGAGCATTTCATACATAATCACGCCGATACTGTACACATCCGAGGCAGGCACCGGCGTCTCCCCAGCGGCTTGTTCCGGCGAAAGGTAGTGCGGGCTGCCCCACACTACTACTTCTTTTTCTGTAGTGCGCAGCCCATCTTGCAACACCCGCGCAATGCCGAAATCTGCCACCTTCGCCTGCCCGGTGGGGGTCACGAGAATGTTTTCAGGTTTTAAATCGCAATGTACAATGCCAGTGCGATGTGCATAGCCAACACCGGAGCAGATTTGCCGGGCCAGATTCAATGCCTGCGGCATCGGCAAAGGGCGCTGTGCCTGGATGAGGGTTTTGAGGTCTTGCCCTTCCACTAACTCCATGATGATATAGGGTTGTTGGTCTTCACTTTCGCCCACATCATAGATACGGACGATGTTGGGATGATCCAGGCGTGCAGCAGCGCGAGCTTCGGAGAGGAATCGCTCGCGAAAACTTTGATCATTGGCATATAACGGGCGCAACACCTTAACTGCGACCGGGCGATCCAGCAATTGATCGTAAGCCCGGTACACAGTCGCCATGCCACCGGCACCGAGCTGCTCCAATAGTTGATAGCGTTGATTCAGGACATTTAATTCCATCTGCCTGCTCCCTTGATTGGTGCATCTATTCTACCCCATTGAAGCGAAATAGCAATTGCCCTTTATGTTACTGGTTGACACAACTTAGAACATCTCTGTAATGAAAAGGTAGCGAACCTGCCGAGACTCAACGCTGATAGCGATAGACTTAAAAGCGGAAAAGTGAATCACCCCCGATGCGGATGGGTGTGGAATAAATCTCAGGGAAAAAATAGAAATACCTTATAAAAACTGTGTTACCGTGTCCTGCCCGTGCAGGTGGGCATCCAGAGCCACGCAATGTATTAGATTCCCGCGCAAGCGGAAATGACGTCACGCAAATTCGCAATAATTTGATCTATACCCGGTGTGGATTGGACGTAAGTGAAAATCTGGGTTATGATATGTGTAGTTACGCAGTGTGGGGTGGGGTGACCTTAAAACTAAATGGCGTAGACAGTATAGTGTTTATGCTAATCCGGTGGTGAGTTTACCGAAGTTTGTTGATACTTGATTATTAGGAGGTGGCTATGGACGATAAACGTGAATGTGATCGGTGGTGGGTCTGGTTACTACCCTTGCTGTTGCTTGGGGTAGTGTGGTTGTGGCGCCGACGTGTGGGTGTCCCTTGTTGTGCGCGTTCTGTGCCCGCACCAGTGCCAAAACGCTTTTCAGTGGAACTTCCTGCCCCATCTGCTATTCCGCCTGCGCCGACTGTGTCATTTCTACCCGATGATTTGAAGCGCATTGAGGGTATTGGGCCAAAAATCTCCGCGCTTTTGCAATCCGCAGGTATCACGACATTTGCCCAATTGGCAGCTGCGGATATTGCACGGTTGACGGAAGTGCTTGCCGAAGGCGGTATTCGGCGTATTGCTGATCCAACTACCTGGCCGGAGCAGGCGGCGTTGGCGGCTCGTAGCGATTGGGAGATGCTGGCCGTGCTCCAGTCTGAGCTCAAAGGCGGGCGGCGGGTGTGATATTGCATTCGTCGTTGCTTGATAGTACTTAAGTACTATTGTTAGGGAGGGTATATTATGTTAGAATTAGGTATGAAATTCCCTCTAACGATCAAAGTTGCATTGTCTAATTCAAGTTAGCGTCTGGTAAAAGTGAGGCCTATGATGAAAGCTCGAATTCTAACACTCTGGTTGGTCTTGTCTTTGGTGTTTAGCGCTGTAATTGGCGTTGCTCCAGTGCGTGCCTCCTCAGTGCAGGTGATTGTGCGGGGCGTAACTACCGAATCTGCTGTCACTGCCGTGCATTCTGTGCAGGGTGTGGTGACAGCAGAAATCACTATCATTGATGCGGTGGTGGCGCAGGTACCGGAGGGTGCAGCAGAGGAATTGGCCGCGATGTCTGGTGTACTGGATGTTACTTTAGACTATGCCGTTGAGGTGAGTGGGCCGCCAGCACCGCCGCAGATGGATTATGTCCGTGTGGTGGGGGCTGAGCAGGTCTGGGCTAGCGGCAATCAGGGCGCTGGTGTGACCGTGGCAATTCTGGATAGTGGGCTTGATCCTACAATGAATGGCTTGCGGCGCGATACTTCTCATCAGCAGCGAATCCTCGCATACTACGATGCTATCAATGATCGTCTCTACACCGGCAATCGCCTCAACCAGTCGCCCCGCGATCCGAACGGGCATGGTACACATGTTGCCGGTATCATTGCCAATAGTGATCAGTTGCGACCACACGGTGACTATCGCGGCATTGCGCCGAGCGTCAATTTACTACCGGTGCGCGTGTTGGGCGATCAGGGTGTTGGCTCGTACGCTGATGTGTTGCGTGGCCTGGAGTGGGTGGTGTTGAACAAGGATGTTTACAACATCCGTGTCGTCAATATGTCCCTTTACTCCCCGCCCTTTTCTCCTTACTGGGCTGATCCGCTGAATCTGGCAGTGATGGCAACCTGGTATTCGGGAATTGTGGTGGTGGCCAGTTCGGGAAACGGCGGGCCAGATCCGATGAGTGTGGGTGTTCCGGGCAACAATCCTTACATTATCACGGTGGGGGCATTTACCGATAACTACACTCCCAATGATTTTGGTGATGATTTCCTCGCCCCCTTTTCGGCTACTGGCCCTACCTATGAGGCTTTTGTCAAGCCGGACGTGATTGCGCCAGGGGCACACATGATTTCACTGATGCGCAGTAACTCGGTGTTGGCGCGTCAACATCCGGATTATCGTTTGCCGGGCCAGTATTTCAAGATGGCGGGAACGTCTTCTGCGGCTGCCGTAGTCTCTGGTCTGGCGGCGCTGGTCATTAACGAGAACCCGAACTTGACTCCTGACGAGGTCAAGTATCGCCTGATGCATACTGCGCGTCCTCAGTTCCACGAAATCACTGGCGAAGCGGCCTATAGTATATGGCAGCAGGGTGCGGGGCGCGTGTGGGCGCCGGATGCGGTCTATGCTGACATCACCGGTACTGCGAATTTTGGCTTGGACATTGAGTTGGATATGTCCGGTGTTCAACACTATTGGGGCTGGACAACCTATGATGCGGAGACCGGTGAATTCATGCTGCGCGATGCTGGCCCAGAGAGTTGGGCGGGTGGCTACAGCAGTTGGGCCGGTGGGCCGGAAAGTTGGGCGGGCGGCCCGGAGAGTTGGGCCGGCAACTGGGCTGGTAACTTCTACAGTTGGGTGAACGGCCCAGAGAGTTGGGCGGGTGGGCCTGAATCCTGGGCGGGTGGCCCGGAAAGTTGGGCCGGCGGGCCAGAGTCATGGGCCGGTGGTTATGCTACCTGGGCGGGTGGCCCGGAGTCGTGGGCCGGTGGGCCTGAATCTTGGGCGGGCTGGTATGTAATGTGGGTCAATGGCCCAGAATCGTGGGCGGGCGGTCCAGAGAGTTGGGCGGGTGGCCCTGAATCCTGGGCGGGTGGCCCGGAAAGTTGGGCCGGTGGCCCCGAGTCCTGGGCGGGTTGGTACGCTTGGTTCCAGAGCTGGTACGGCTGGTACATGACGTGGGCGGGTGGCCCCGAGTCCTGGGCGGGCGGGCCGGAGAGTTGGGCCGGCGGCCCTGAATCCTGGGCGGGTGGCCCCGAGTCCTGGGCGGGCGGGCCGGAGAGTTGGGCCGGTGGCCCTGAATCCTGGGCGGGTGGCCCCGAATCTTGGGCGGGCTGGTGGATTTGGTTCCAGAGCTGGTTTGAGTGGTACGGCAGTTGGGCAGGCGGCCCAGAGAGTTGGGCCGGTGGCCCCGAATCTTGGGCGGGTGGCCCGGAGAGTTGGGCTGGCGGGCCTGAATCTTGGGCAGGCCATACTTTCTACAACTTCTGGGTCGGCGGCGATTAGACGCCCTTTAAACAACTGCAACGGGGGTGGGTCATTTGACCCACCCCCGTTTGATTTGTTATTCAGGGCTTAGACAGTATTTTTCTACCGTACATTTTCCAAGCGCATTCAGTTTTAGCCACGAATTAGCACGAATTTTACGAATTTCTTATTGTTTTCGTGTTAATTCGAGTGAATTCGTGGCAAAAATCTACAAGTGTACGGTAGCAAAGACAGTATTTAAGTCGGGAGCCGCCCCTTTTCATCTGGCTCAGGATATATCTGATTATTCCTGATTTACAGTTAGACTTACAGCTGTTCTTGTAAGACCCGCGCCCGCTCGTATTCCGGGCGTGCTCCCAACCTCCCGAACACTTCCAGTGCCGTGTTGAGTAGTTCTTGCGCGACGGTGGGCTGGGCTGTTTCATGGTAGAGTAGTGCCAGCCAGTAAGCTGCGCGCCCCAGCTCGATAGTGATGCCCTTGTCTTGGAAAACACTTAGGCTGCGTTTGTAGTGTTTTAGCGCAACTTCACGTGCTTTTTGTGCATGGTTGAGGCGCCCCATGAGTAAGTGATAGCGGCCCCATTCAATAGCTTCTTCTGGTGTTTGTGTGACTTCGCGTAGCAAGCGCTCGCTGCGTGCGGCCCAGGTTTGGGCCGCATCCCATGCCCCTTGCTCGGTATAAAGATATCCTTTCAGCTCATACACGTCGTTGAGGTTCAGATTTGCGCCAGCACCGGCTTCTTCATACAAGGGTAGCGCTGCGTTAAGGTGGCGCTCAGCTTCATCCCAGCGTTGCTGGCGCAAATAAAGCCTCCCCAGGTTCATGTGCGCTTGTGCCAGTTCGTAGGGGTGGGTAATGCGTTGGGTGATAGCCAGACTTTGCTGGAGCGCTTCTTCCGCTTGCATCCACGCGCCGCGCTCGGTATAGAGCACTCCCAGATTAGTGTAGGTCAGTGCTAAGCCTTCCATTTCGCCAATTTTTTGCATCAGTTCGAGGCTCTGTTGGTAGTTGAGGAGTGCGTGTTCCCATTTGCCTGCGTACTTGTTCACAATTGCTAGATTGTTGTAGGAGCGCGCCATACCTACAATATCACCTAATTGGGTGCGAATATCCAGCGCGCGTTCCACAAAAGTGGCCGCTGCCGCCCATTCGCTGTGGTGGTAGTAGATCGCGCCGAGTCGGTTTAGAATTGAACCAAGTACATCGTAATGTTCGCTTCCTTCGACTAGCGCCAGCCCGTCATCTAGCAGTTGTTGGGCAGCATCCAGCTTCCCACTGCGCAGTGTAATCCATCCCAGCTCCGAGAGGAACTGAGCGCGCAATTCTGGGCGGGGCATTTTGAGCTGGGTGATGAGTGCAAGACCCTGGCGTAGCCAGGTTTCTGCCTCTTGCAGATCGCCGCGCTTGTCCGAAACCTGCCCCAGGCGTAAGAGTGCCTGGGCACGTGTTTCGGGTACCGCCTGTTTCCATTCCTCCAGGGCCGCTTGGTAACAGGCAAAGGCTTCTTCGTACTCGCCGATATGTTGATAGACTTCGCCCAGGCCGATGGCTGATTGCCAGCGTTCGCTCTGGCGTTCGTTGAGATGCTGTGAGATCTGCAAGGCACGGCTATAATACTCGATAGCTTCATGGTTGGCGAAACGCGTGCGCGCCCGGTCACCGGCTAACACAGCATAATCCAGAGCTTTGTCCCGTGCGTAGGCCCGGTCGTAGTGCAATGCCAGCACCTCGGCTTGATTGTGCAAATCGTTCGCGTGCAGATACTCGATGGCCTCAGCGACGGTACGATGCAGTTCCGGGCGGTGGCTGCGTAGCATACTGTTGTAGATGGTCTCTTGGGTAATGATGTGTCGGAAGGCGTAGGTGTGCGCGCCTGCTTCCGGGCGTTCTACCAGTAGCCCTACCTCTTGTAATCGTTCGAGCACGGCGCGGGTATTGCTGCTGCCGTGTAGGCGGCGATCTACTTCTTCCAGCAAGCGTGCGTTGAATTGTAACCCAATCACGGCAGCAGAGCTGAGGACATTGCGTTGATCTTCAGCTAAGCGATCCACACGCGCCATCATCAGTCCCCGCAAAGTGGTAGGAATTTCCATTGCCTGCAATGCTACGGGCGAGATAACATGCCATTGTTGGTTTTCCAAGCGTAGCATTTCTTTTTCGATCAACATGCGCACGAATTCTTCAATGTAAAAGGGGTTGCCTTCGGCGCGGGTGAGAATTGTTTCAACAACTTCTGTCGCGAGGCCCTCTAGGTTGACCAGGTGCTCCAACAAAGCATGACTGTGTTCGGGTGAGAGGGGAAGCAGGTTGATGGCGCGCGTGTTCGCTGTGGGGGGGGCGTCAGCGGGTGGGAGGAAGGCGGGGGAGTTGTGCGGTTGTGGGCGCGTTACGATGCACAGGAGCAGCGGTGCGATTTCTGTTAGCGAGTGTAGCGTTTCGAGTGCCTGTATGGAGAGTGCATCGGCCCAGTGGAAATCGTCGAGGATGAGGATAACGGGACGTTCCTGAGCCTCGCCCAGTAGCCATTCGCGCATCGCCAGGACGCTCAATTGGTTGATGCGCTCTGGTTCCAGATAGCTCAGGCTGCGTTGCTCGTCTGCCGTGAGCGTGAATTCCAGGATTAAGCGCAAGAACGGGCGCAATGCCGGTGAAACGTGTGCATCCCAGGCGCGTTCCGGAGGGTGATTGCGGAGTGCATCTTGCAGCAAGGAGCGGAACACGCCGTAGCCCACGCCTTGCGCGTAAGGTAGGCCGCGGCCTTGCCAGATTGCTGGCTGCACATCCGGTATATCGGCCAGCCACTCGCTCACCAATCGCGACTTGCCAATCCCCGCCTCGCCGCGAATGATGACAAGTTTGCCGTATTGGTTTTCTTCCAGGAAGGTTGTTAGTAATCCGCGCAACTGTTCCAGTTCTGTGTTGCGCCCTAGCAGAATCGAGGTGACGCCAGTCACGCCGCGCGTCGAAAGAGGCTCGGAGCGGTCGCTCAGCACCTCGTAGATTTCCATCGGTTTATCCAGTCCCTTGAGTGGGGTTTTGCCTTTGGACTGAAAATTGAACAACGGGGCGGTTTGCTGATGTACACGGGCACTTACCAGGATATGCCCTGGTTGTGCCTTTGATTCCAGTCGTGCGGCCAGGTTTACCGTATCGCCGATAACAGTGTATGCGGCCTGTGTTTCATTACCGAGGATGCCCGCTATTGCTGGCCCACAGTGGATGCCGATGCGGATTTTGAGGGGCGCGCCCAGTCGCTCCCGGGCGATAGGGGTGAACTCTGCGATAGCTTTTTGCATATCCAATGCGGCGCGCACAGCTAGTTCTGAATCGCTCTCGTGGGCAATGGGCGCGCCGAAGACCGCCATTAACCCATCCCCGGTGAACTTGTCTACCAGGCCGTCGTAGCGGTGAACGCAGATCATCAGGCGGCTCAGTACCTCGTTAATCATCTCGAAGACCGATTCTGCGTCAAGCGAAGCAGAAAGGTGGGTGAAATCTACTGCATCTGCGAACAGTACGGCCACCTCGCGCCGTTCGCCGCGCAGTCGCTCCTGATCATGTAGAATACCCTCAGCTACGACGTGCGGTACATAGCGGCGCAGGCGATCTAGGCTTTCCTGTGTGCTATGTGTTGCAATCGGCCAATCTATGCCGCAGTGAGGGCAGCGGGGCGTGTTGGTGGGGTTTTCCCCGTCACAGGTAGAACAATTCATGGGTTCACCGCTCCATTCCCGATGTTGGATACAAAGTAACTTAAATCTAACCTCAAAATTGCGAATTGTCAAATAGGCTCAGTATTAGGGAGTGTTTCAGAATGGGGGCGAGAAATCAGGCCGCTGCCGCTGGGGGACCTATCCTCGCGCAAGCGATGGGATAAGCTTTCTAAATGCGATAGCCCTGGTTAAGGTATTGACATTTTCCGTCCGTGTGTTATCATGCCGCCCAATATCTGGGGACACCCCGGATAACAAGTTGATTCTTATCAAGAGAGGTGGAGGGACCGGCCCTGTGAAACCTCGGCAACCAGGCCAGAAGCAATTCTGACCCCGGTGCCAATTCCGGCAGACTCTCGTGAAGAGTCTGGAAGATGAGAGCGTTGCAATGCTGGAAGGGCCTCTTCAACTGGCGCGCGCTCGTTGAAGAGGCTTTTTTCATACCACTCTCTCTTGATGAGAAAAGTCTGGCCTGGCGTTTGCTATCTCAAAATCAAGAAGGAGTGTTACGATGCAGCAGAATCTTGCCACACTTACCGTTCACGCCGGCGAAGCCCGCCGAAAGCCCTACGGGGCGCTCACGACCCCCATTGTGCAAACGTCCACTTACACTTTTGCCGATACGGCAGAGGTACAGGACTTTGTGGCCCGCAAGGACGCGGGTCTGCCCAAACTGCGCGAGGAGTACGGGCGCTACGGTAACCCCACCCAGGAAGCCGTTGAGGAGAAGCTGGCCGCGCTGGAGGGCGGCCAGCGCGCCCTGCTCTTCGCCAGTGGCATGAACGCGATCACCTCCGCCCTGCTGGCCTTCCTTAAAGCGGGCGACCATCTCGTGCTCATCGAGGGCTGCTACCGGCGCACGCGCGAGTTCGCCGATGATTACCTCTCCCGCTGGGGTGTCACCGTCTCCTGGACGCCCATTGACGATTTCGCCGCGCTCGAAGCCGCGCTGCGCCCCAACACTCGCGCCATCTTCGCCGAAACGCCCACCAACCCCTACCTGCGCGTCATGGATCTGGCTCGCTTGGCCGACATTGCCCGCTCGCGGGGCATCCTCACGCTCATAGACAGCACCTTCGCCACGCCCATCAACTTGCGCCCGCTGGAGTACGGCCTCGATCTGGTCATCCACAGCGCCACCAAATACCTCGGCGGTCACAACGACCTGCTCGCCGGCGTCGTCGTGGGCCGCGCCGCGCTGCTGGAGCCGCTCGCTGCCGCCCGCGCCGTGCTGGGTGGTGTCCTCAATCCGCTAGATGCCTACCTGCTCCTGCGCGGCCTCAAGACGCTGGCGCTGCGCGTGCAGCGGCAGAACGAGACCGGTGCGCGCGTCGCCGCTTTCCTGGCGGAGCACCCGGCGGTAGAGCGCGTCTTCTACCCCGGCCTGCCCACGCATCCGGATCACGCCATCGCCGCGCGCCAGATGTGCGGGTACGGTGGGGTGGTCTCCTTCCAGGTGCAGGGCGATTTGGAACAGACCGGGGCGTTTATGGATCGTTTGCAGTTGCCCTACATCGGGCCAACGCTGGGTGGGGTGGAGAGCATCGCGCAACAGCAGGCCCTCTTTGTTTCTGGCGATCCGGAGAAACGCCGCGAAGCAGGTCTGAGCGATAACCTGGTGCGCTACGCTCTGGGCATCGAGGACGTGGGGGACATCATCGCGGATTTGGAACAGGCATTGGGAGGTGTGCAATGATCATACATAAATTTGGCGGCACATCGGTAGGCACTGCGGAGCGCATCGCGGGCGTGGCGGACATTCTCGCCGCGCATAACGCTACAGACACCGTCGCCGTTGTCTCCGCGATGAGCGGCGTCACCACGCAGCTCATCGCAGGCGCGCGCGCCGCCGCCGAGGGCAAGGACGCAGTCTATCGGGAGCTCAAAGCCGCGCTCCTCAACCGCCACCTCGACGTGGTGACGGCGCTGCTGGGCCACAGCGCCACGCGGTTGGAAGTGAGCGGGCTGATTGAAGATCGCCTGCACGAGCTGGAACGGCTCTACCGCAGCATCGCCGTGCTGGGTGAAGTGACCGCGCGCGGACGCGACGCCGTCGCCGCTTTTGGGGAGCAGCTCTCAGCCAGCCTTCTGGCCGCTGTCTTGTGCGAGCGCGGTGTCCGCGCGCAGGCGCTCAGCGCTGCCCAGCTCATCGTCACGGATGATACCTTTGGCGCGGCGCAACCGCTGCTTGCGGAGACGCGGGCGCGGTTGCAAACCCATGTCCTCCCGCTGCTAGAACGCGGCGTGCTGCCCGTCATCACCGGCTACATCGCGGCAACCGAGAACAGCATCACCACCACGCTGGGCCGGGGCGGGAGCGACTACTCCGCCGCGCTCATCGGCGCGGGGCTGGACGCCGCTGAGGTGTGGATTTGGAGCGATGTGGACGGCATCCTCACCGCCGACCCGAATCTGGTGCCCGGCGCGCAAACGCTGGCGGAGCTCTCGTACCAGGAGGCCGCCGATCTGGCCTACTTCGGCGCGGATGTGTTGCATCCCAAGACCATCCGCCCGGTGACGGCCAACGGCATCCCCCTCCGCATCCGCAACAGCTTCAACCCCGCCCATCCTGGTACCCTAATCGTGCAACAGCCGCGCCCGGAGCGGGCCGTGCTGCCAGCCATCATCTCCACCACCGGCCTCAGCCTCATCGCCGTAGGTAGCCAGGACGACAGCTGGACGTTGGCGATGGCGGCGCGCGCGCTGCAACGCCTGAGCGAAGCGGGATTGGAGGTGCGGATGCTTTCGCAATCCCTTTCCGAGCACCGGCTCAACCTGGTGGTCCGCGAACAGGATCAAGCGCACTGCCTTCGCCTCCTGCGGCGCGAATTCGAGAACAACGGCTTTGAGCGCGTCTTCCACCTGGGCGTGAAAGAGCAGGTGGCTACGGTCTCCGTGATTGGGTTGCCCGGCAGCGAAAGCCCGCTTCCGCAGACTTTCCGCGCCCTGGGGCAGCAAGGGACGCGCGTCATCGCCATCGCGCAGGCCGCTACCGAGCGCAGCGTCTCCTGCTGCATTCCGGCGGAGCAGGTCGCCACGACGGTGTGCTTCCTCCATCGGGAATTGGGACTGGAGGCCGCCCATGGCTAAAATCCCGGTGGGTATTTTGGGGGCGACCGGAATTGTGGGGCAGCGCTTTGTGCAACTGCTGGCCGAGCATCCCTGGTTCGAGATCACGGCAGTTGCCGCTTCTGACCGCTCGGTGGGGCGGGCCTACGCGGAGATCTGCCACTGGCTGCTGCCAACGCCCATGCCCGCAGCGGTCGCCGCGCTGCCGGTGCAGCCCGTCGCGCCGCCGCTCGATTGCCAGTTGATCTTCTCCGCGCTGCCCGCGTCCGCAGCGCAAGAAGCAGAGGCGGCCTTCGCGCGGGCGGGCTATGGGGTCTGCTCCAACGCCTCGGCGCACCGCATGGCGGCGGATGTACCGCTGCTGATCCCCGAAGTGAACCCGGAGCACCTGGCGCTCATCCCGGCGCAGCGGCGACGTTGGGGCAGCGCGGGCTATATCGTCACCAGCGCCAACTGCTCCACCACCCAGCTGGCCCTGGCGCTCAAGCCGCTCGATGATGCCTTCGGCGTGCGCGGCGTGGCAGTGGTCACACTCCAGGCGGCTTCGGGGGCGGGCTATCCGGGCTTCCCGGCGCTGGATTTGCTGGATAACGTCGTGCCCTATATCGCCGGGGAGGAGGAGAAGTTGGCCCAGGAGCCGCGCAAGCTGCTGGGGACGCTGACAGGCGACCGCATCGCGGAAGCGGCCTTCGCGGTGAGCGCGCAGTGTAACCGCGTTCCTGTGCGCGAGGGGCACACGGAATGCGTTAGCGTCACTTTTGCGCGCCCGGCCTCGCCGGAAGCGGTCAGTGCGGTGTTGCGCGAGTTTCGCCCGTCAGCAGCTGCGGCGCAGTTGCCTTCGGCAGTGGCAAGGCCGATTGTTGTCCATACGGCACCGGAGCGGCCCCAACCGCTGTTGGATCGGGAGACTGGCGCGGGGATGGTGGTGGGGGTGGGGCGGGTGCGCGCCTGCCCGCTGTTCGATGTGAAGTTCGTGCTGTTGGGCCACAACACCGTGCGCGGCGCGGCGGGTGGGGCCATCCACAACGCGGAACTGCTCGTGGCGCAGGGGTGGTTGGAGGAGGTGCGTCCATGACTGACAACCGGCTCCGTTATCAAGTTTATGGGGCGGCCTGTCTGGCTGAGCTGCTGGGTGATTTCGTGATCTATCGGAACCTGACGCCGGTGGATCGCCGTCTGCCCGGTATTGAGGCACTGCGGGCGGAGGTGGGCATCCCGGCGGGGAGTGTGCCGCGCAAGAGCGAACCGGTTTACGCGCGGGTGGTGGTGGAACTGTTGCGGCGCGCGCGCTGTCTGGAAGGCCGTCCCTCAACCTTACGGCGGCTTATCTACATCGGCGATACGCGCATGAACGACGGCGCAGCGTTTGGCAACCTCTGCGCGGCTGGCGGGTGGGACGGTTGGGCCTTCATCGGCGCGGAGCAGCTCGCTGTGCCTGCCCACAGCGAGATAGCGGGCCGCCTGTATCTGGCGAACAAGTGGGCGGCTCTGCGCGACTTCGCCGCTTTTCTGGAAGCGCAGGCGTTCCAGGTAGATGCCGCTACGGTGGTGGTGCTGGATATAGATAAGACCTGCATCGGTGCGCGGGGGCGCAATGATGGTGCGATTGACGCCGCGCGCATCGCAGGGCTGGAACACACGGTGGCGGAACTGCGGGATACAGGATTCGATGCGGCGGCCTTTCGCCGCGCCTACGCGACGCTCAACCAACCGCAGTATCACCCCTTCACCGGCGACAATCAGGATTACCTGGCCTATCTCTGCTTGATGATTGGCGGCGGAGTATATGCGCTCGATCCGCTCCTGGCGCGCATCGCCAGCGGCGCGCTACGGCAATGGGGGGAGTGCATCGCGGAAGTGGCGCAAAACCGAGTTGCGCTCGCAGGAAGCGGCCTCGCCGCTATCCACGCTGCGGTCTGGGAGCGCGTGCAGGCTGGCGATCCGACGCCCTTCAAGGCCTTTCGCCGTAACGAGTACCTCTGCACCGCGGCGTGCTTCGGGATGCCGGGCGACTCCACTGATGTGCAAACGCTGCTGGCGCAGCACATCGTCATCACCCACGAGATCTGGGAATTTGCCACAGCCTGCAAAGCGCGGGGAGCGCTGGTCTTTGGACTCTCCGATAAGCCCGATGAGGCGGCGTTGCCCGATGTGCGGCAAGCGGTGCAGGGGCAATTGCCCCTGCACCGCTTGCAAACGGCGCTAGTGGGAAGTGTTCAGTAAAGCAATGTCAACCGTGTGCTTGTGCTAACAACCCTTCTACAATCGTATGCGCGGGCATCGGCAGATGCGCGCCCTGGAATTCGAGAATGTCGCGCACCGCCATATCCAACAAGAAGGGCATATCATTGGGATCGAATTCCTCTGGAGATGCTTCAGCACCGAAGAGCTCGCGTATCTGCGCCTGGAACTGCTTGAAGAACGCCTCTAAAACCGGCTTGGCGCGTGGATCGGCTAACCACTCCCGCAAGGTGGATTCGGCGTGCAAAATGGAGGGTAGCGCCAGGGTGGATTGCAGCGTCACCGTCTCCTGCTCCCGGATGTCGGCAGATGACGCCCCAATAAGGATGTCGAAATCGCCATCTTCTGTAATCCACTGCGCGTATCCCGGATGGTAGTAAGCAAAGGCGCGGAAATCGAGATGCACCGTGACGGTTTGGGTCTCGCCGGGTTGCAGCGCAACCTTCGCAAAGCCCTTGAGCTCCTTGAGCGGGCGCACCAGCTGGGCCTGGTGGTCGTGAACGTAAACCTGCACGATCTCCTGGCCGGCTACCGTCCCCGTGTTGGTCACGTCCACTGAAACGGTCAGCCCCTCCACATCCCGGAAAGTCTTGGCCGAGACGCGCGGCGCGCTGTACGCAAAGGTGGTATAGCTCAGCCCGTGCCCGAAGGGGAACAGCACCGGCTGCTCGCGGAAATCGTAATAGCGATAGCCGATGAAAAGGCCTTCACCGTAACGCACCTGCCCGTTCTCGCCAGGGTAGTTGATATATGCGGGCGTGTCGGATAACTTGAGCGGGAATGTCTCTGCCAGCTTGCCCGATGGATTGACCACGCCGAAGAGCACGTCTGCAATCGCGCCGCCTCCCGCCTGTCCCATCATCCAGGCCTCAAGTACAGCTGCCGCCCCTTCGATCCACGCGCCCATCGTGACGGCAGACCCATTGTTCAGAATGACCACACTCTGCGGCTGTACCGCTGTCACCGCTTGAATGAGCGCAATCTGGTGTGCGGTCAGTTCGAGATCGGCCCGGTCATAGCCCTCGGACTCTTTGAAGGTCGGCAGGGCGATGTAGAGCAGCGCCACATCGGCCTCGCGCGCTGCGGCCACCGCCGCCTCGATCAACGCGGACTGGCGGCTATCATCGGTGGGGTAGCCTTCGCAGAAGGTGAGGGTAGCATCTCCTCCGGCCAGCCGGCGCAGCTCGGCCAGGGGTTCATCCACCTGGGTAGGGTTGATGTGAGAACTGCCGTGCCCTTGGAAGTGCGCTTCCTGCGCTGCCCGCCCGATGACGGCGATCCGGTGTACGCCTTTTAGCGGCAGGATACCGTTGTTCTTGAGCAGCACCATCCCTTCACCGGCGATTTTGCGCGCGAGAGCATGATGCGCGGGCGCGTCGAAGGCCGCTCCCTTGGGCGTCTCTGCCGCTTTGAACACAATGCGCAGGATCCGGCGCACCGCTTCATCGAGCACAGCCAGATCGAGCTCCCCACGCTGTACCGCATCCACCACCGCCTGCACACGCTGCGCGCGCGGGCCGGGCATCTCGAGATCGAGACCGCCCTGCAAGGCGGCGACCCGGTCATGGACAGCGCCCCAATCGGAAACCACAAAGCCCTCGAAACCCCATTCATCCTTGAGGATTTCGGTGAGCAACTGGTGATGCTCAGAGCCATAGTCGCCGTTGATGCGGTTGTACGAACACATCACCGTCCACGGTTGGGCTTTTTTGACGGCGGCCTCGAAAGCAGGGAGATAAATCTCGCGCAAAGCCCGCTCATCTATGTGCGCATTGATGGTCATGCGCTGGTATTCCTGATTGTTCGCCGCGTAATGTTTGAGCGAGGTCCCTATGCCCCGGCTCTGCACGCCATTGATGAAGCTGGCCGCCATTTCCCCGGCCAGATAGGGGTCTTCGGAAAAATACTCGAAGTTGCGACCACAGAGTGGCGTCCGTTTCATGTTGAGGCCTGGCCCAAGCACCACGTCCACATGCAGCGCGATGCACTCATCGGCCAGCGCTTCCCCCAATTGACGGATCAACGCTACATCCCAGGTCGAAGCCAGACAAGATGCGGTGGGAAAGCAAGTGGCCGGCAGACTCTCATGGATGAGCGATGTGTCATCCACAACCCGGCGGACGCCGTGCGGGCCATCGGCGACAAACATTCCCGGTACACCCAAGCGCTCTACCGGGGTGGTGGTCCAGGCCGTAGCTCCGGTACACAGAGTAGCCTTCTCTTCCAGGGTCATTTGCTCAACAATAGATTCAATTTCAACCATGAGCGAGCTCCTTTTGACGACAAATTTCATACAGACAACCTGCGCGACGCGGGCATAGATTGTCGCGGTGGCTAAAAATAAGTATAGCAGGATTTGAAAAAGAGCACAATCGTAGGAACTATACAGGCGTGGTAGCACATTTAGAAAACTTACCCCCTCACGCTGCCTGTTGCACCGCTAAAGAGGCGTTTTTAGAGGCAACACGTGTTATAAGCAACGCCGGTGGCCGGATTTTGCGGTTAAAACCGCTGCTGCTGCGACCTGGTGGGGGTTTCAACAAGCTCAACCACTGCCTTTGTGGGTTTTCGGATATATTCTTAACTGAACTGTATTGTTTTTAGAGGGGATGTTTGTGATGTGCGATGGGGCGGGTATAATGGCGGCTGTGAGCGATGTAGAAAAAGGAGAATTAAAAAAGATTTCTATGGATACTTATCCGCTGCGTTCGGTCAAGCCTACTATGCGCCGTTCATTGTTATGGGGAGGGTGTGCTTGGCTGGTTTTTAGCTTCCTCGATGTGCTGGCGCTGGCGGCGCTACCGCAATTGCAGTTGTCCTTTGGGCCGATTTGGTTCTCTTGGTTGGGATTGCTGGTGCTGCGTGGGCTGATTTTCGGTGGTTATTTGCTCTGGCTGATGGGGACGCATTTGACCGGCGGGCGTGGGGTGCGGATGGGGCTGGGGTTACTTTGGGGTTTCCAGGTGGGCCTTGCGGTTTGTGCGTGGCAAGCCTTGTACCTTGAACCTTTTCGGCTCACGGTGACGCATTTGACTTTGCCTGCGCCACAGTTGCACGCTGCCGGGCCTTTGCGCATTGTGCAGGTGAGCGATTTGCACATCGAATATACCACGCGGCGGGAGCGGGATGTCCTGGCGGAGCTGGAGGCCCTGGCCCCGGACATCATCGTGCTGACGGGTGACTATCTGAACACGTCAAACCTCGATGATCCGCAATCTCGTCGGGATGCACGCGCGCTGTTGGCGCAATTACAAGCCCCTTACGGGGTTTATGCGGTTTCCGGCAATGTGGATCGGCATGATATTATGCAGGAGCTATTTTCGGGGCTATCCATTACTGTATTGGATGACGATCTGATCCCTGTCGCCTTGCCGGGGGATGCGCCATTGTATATAGCCGGGGTAAGCACTTTGGTTTGGGAACGCGATGCGGCGGCGCTGTTGTTGGTGATGCGCGGTGTGCCCCCAGAAGCTTACACCGTGTTGCTCTATCACACCCCTGATTTGGCTTACACGGCGGCGGAATTGCCCGTTTCGCTCTACCTGGCAGGGCATACGCACGGAGGGCAGTTACGATTGCCGTTTTACGGCGCAATCTTGACCTTATCGCGTTACGGTAAACGTTTTGAGCAGGGTTTGTACACTGTGGATGCTATGACATTATATGTCAGTCGTGGATTGGGGATGGAAGGGTGGCTGTTGCCGCGCGCGCGTTTCCTCTGTCCGCCGGAATTGGTGGTTATCACGTTGGCCCCGTGATATCATCCTTGGGGCTTATGAGTAGTTACAAATCCGTGCTTTATTAGAATTTATAATTGTACAAGTGCAACGCACTTTTGTGCTTTTCCAAACGCCATGACTACCTTGAGAGTCAGTGCGTTGCACCTTGCTGGGGTGATAAGTGCATCAGATGGCGAAATTCCCGTCTTTGTACAGCAAGTCCCCATCCACTGTAATTTCTCCGCCCTGACGCATATCACAGATCATGTCCCAATGCACTGCTGATTTGTTTTGGCTGCCGGTTTCCGGGTAGCCTGCACCGACGGCTAAGTGGAAACTGCCCCCGATTTTTTCGTCAAAAAGAATGTTGCGGGTGAATTTCTGGATCCCATAGTTGGTGCCGATGGCAAATTCGCCCAGATATCGTGCTCCCGGATCGGTATCCAGCATTTTAATCAGGTAATCTTCATTCTTTTTGGCCGTTGCTTTGACGACTTTGCCCGCCTCAAACCATAGTTCGATCCCTTCCACCTCGCGCCCGCCGGTCACAGCCGGGTAGGTAAAGCGCACCCAGCCGTTGACACTGTCCTCGACTGGGCCAGTAAATACCTCGCCGCTGGGCATATTGTGGTGTCCGTCGGAGTTGATAAATGTGCGTCCGGCGATGGAGAGGGTGAGATCGGCGTTGGCACCGGTAATCCGCACGTCCTTGCGCCCGGCAAGCCAGGCGACAACCCGCTCTTGTTCGTCGTGGATGCGCTGCCACTCGGCGATGGGGTCTTCCTGGTCGCAATAACACGCGCTATAGACGAAATCGGTGTAATCTCGCAGGCTCATATCGGCATCCTGCGCGTAAGCGGGGGTGGGGAAGAGCGTGCCGCACCACTTGAGCGCGCCAGAAGCACCCCGTTCCATGTAGCGTTGCATCACCGGCGTAGCGGCTTTGCTCGCTAACGCTTGTCGCGCCGGGTCAATGCCGCTCAAATCGCGGGTGTTGGTCGCCGCTCCGATGCTGATGAATGCCTCAAACTCCTCAATGAGCTGTTTGAAGAAAGGGTTGATAAAAGACAGTTGCTCATCGCTGGATTTGCGGTAGCGGATTTCCTCCTGGCCTGGCAAGGAGAGCAACAGGACGGGATGCCCGCCGCGTTCGAGCACCCGCTCGTAGACGCTCAGCACTAAATCTGCGGCAGCCGGTTCGGAACGGATGCCGACGCGGTCGCCCGGTTGCACATGCGCGCAATACTCCACCAACAAACGCGCCAAACGCTCTGCTCGAATGTCCATTAAAATCCTCCTCACTGGTTATTTATTCAATGTCATTAAGTTTAGTGCATAGACCTGGCAGGTTTGAAGATTTTAACGCTGCGTCAACCTCTTGTTCACCAGTAAAATACTCCTAAACACACTTAGTGCGAAACCTGCCAGGTCTTAACTTAATGGCTACTGTGTTACCATCTCCAACGCCACAAGGCTGCTGCCGGGGAGAACCTCACAGCCCTGTAAGCGCAGGTAGTTCTCGACGGCCAGCAGGAACGGTTCCACATAATCCCGTTGCCGGGCCAGGCCGATGTGTCCCACGCGCAGGATTTTGCCTTTTAGTGCGCCCAGGCCGCCAGTAATCATCAGTTTTGCTTCGTCGTTGAGCCAGCCCTGCATCTGTGGCGCGGAGATGCCCTCCGGTGGATAGAAGGCCGTGGTCAGCGGTGAAGCATAGGCCTCTTCCACTAACATGGTGCAGCCCACGGCTTCCAAGCCCCGCCGCACAGCGTACATCGCAGCGGCGTAGGCTTTCCAGCGTTGTGGAATGCCTTGAGCCAACAATTGTGTTAGACTGTGGTGTAGTGCATAGAGGTTACTGGTGGGCATAGTCACGGGCGTGGGATGCCAGTCGCCCCAATTGTCGGCGTACCAGCGCCACATCCGCAAGTCCAGATACCAGCCCCGTGGTGCCTGGCGCTGCATGATCTGTTCCCAGGCGCGGGGGCTGATCGAGAGCAGCGCGAGTGCGGGTGGGGTTTCCAGCACCTTGTTGCCTACGGTAACGCAACAATCAATGCCCCACGCGTCCACCGGTAACGACACGCCGCCTAGAGATGAGACGGCATCCACCACAATTAGCAAATCCTGGTCGCGTGCCATCGCGCACAATGATTCCAGTGGATTCAGCACCCCGGTTGAAGTTTCGTGATGCACCACTGCCATGGCTTTGAGTTCGGGATGGGTAGCGAGGGTCTCGGTTAAATGTTCTGGGCGGAGCGGTTGTCCCCAAGGTATGTGGACTTGTAGCGGTTTCAGCGCCAGCCCTTCAAGCATAGCCACGATTCGGTCGGCGAAGAAGCCGTTGTTGGGCACCAGCACGGCGTCGCCGGGTTCGAGGGCGCTACCCAGAGCTGCTTCAAGGGCCATACTGCCAGGGCCAGCCATGATGTAGAGATCGTGTTGCGTGGCAAATAGCTGCTTTGCCATGGCTTGTGTCTGGCCGAATAGCTGCATCCACGCCGCGCCGTAGTGCGGCATGGATGGTATGGACATGGCTTCGCGCACGTCTTCGGGGATATCCACGGGGCCGGGAATCAGAAGTTTGGTACGCATCATGTTTGCTAAGTTCCTTTAGAATCTGATCGTCAGGGTCATCTGCGGCGACGGCGACCAGATAGAGAGAGATAATACAACAGGATGGAAACGGCTTGGGCCAACGCGGCAATGTAGGTCAGCGCTGCTGCATTCAAGACAGCTTTGGCGCCTTTCATTTCGGTGCGACTGGTGACAATGTGGCTCTGTTCCAGTATCTTGAGCGCCCGTCGGCTGGCATCGAGCTCCACAGGTAGAGTGACCAGCGCAAAAACGACCGCTGTCCCGAAGGCCAGCAAGCCTAATGTTTGCAATGGCTCAAAGCTGAAGAGCATCCCCACAAGAAAAAGAATCGGCCCAAGCCATGAGGCGAAGTTGACCACCGGCACCAGTCCTGAGCGTAGGCGTAACAGTGCGAAGGCTTGCGCGTCTTGCAAAGCATGTCCGACTTCGTGTGCGACGATGGCTACTGAGGCAACTGAGGCCGAATTAGCCACCCCTTGTGATAGACGTAACACTTTGTTGCGTGGATCGTAGTGGTCGGTTAATTCGCCGCGCGCACCTTCTAGCGAGACGCGCAAATTGGCTGTGCGCAATAGTTGTTGGGCTACTTGTGTGCCGGTCATGCCGGAAGCATTGGGTTCGCGCAGATAACGTCGGTAGGCGCTTTGTACGCGCATTTGGGCATAGAAAGCCAGCAGCAGTGCGGGGAGCGCAAATACCAGATACATAGGATCCCAATATAACATGGGTGACCTCCCTTCTCTAAAAATATGAAGACAACAGGATGAAAAAGCTTGCGGTTTGGCGGCAATCTCCAGGCTATTCAATCTGATGCTTGCGCCTGCCGAAATTAGCTGTGTGAAAGATGTGATTCAATCAAGTATAGCACAAAAGTATAAGAAACCGAGATACAGGTTTCCTCAAAAGTTGGAGTTTCGTCACGGGGTGGAACAGAAAATCCCCTCGCGAACCTTTGCGAGGGGATCAAGTTCATACTTAGCGTCCCTATGCTAACAAGTGGGTAACTTGTTCCAACACCTGGTGCACGCTTTTTTTGTCCCGTGCTATGCAGGGGACTATGGGGACTTTTTCATCTACACTTAGCGCGCGCCGTAATTCTTCGGGCGCGATGGGGGCAGTGCCGTCCTGTTTGTTGGCTGCAATTAGGTAGGGGATTTTTTTATGCTTGCGGAAGAGCCGTAAAATCTGCTTAACATCCATCAAACTGGCGCGGTCGCAGCTGTCTACGACGACAATAAAAAAGTCCATATCAGTAGAAAGAATGTCCCACATGAACTCGAAGCGCGCTTGTCCGGGCGTGCCGTACAGGTGTAAGAGCATCCCGCCGACGCGCACTTGTCCGTAATCCATGGCCACGGTGGTTTCTTCTTTGACGGCTTGTGCTTGTGGATCCGTAATGCGGCGATTGGTGTCCACAATCTCAATATCGCTGGCCTGCCGCACAAACTCAGTTTTTCCGGCATTGAACGGCCCGGTAATCAACACTTTACATTGTTTCATAGCAATCCCCCTAGAAATCGGCGAAGCAAGCTAACTTATAGCATAACCACAACCGCAGTCAGTTGCGGAAGTTTACAAAACGATACCCCCATCCCCGTTCGTTGAAGATGTAATGGGGGTCTCCAGGAATAGGTTCGATTTTTTGCCGCAAATAGTTTATATACAAGCGCAAATAATGCGTTGCATCCACATACTCAGGGCCCCACACGCGGGACAATAAATCTTCGTAAGCAAGCGTAACCCCGGCATTTTCAATCAATTGCCGTAAGAGTCGGAATTCTGTAGGCCGTAACTTGACGCGCTCTCCTGCGATAATAACTTCGGCAGTGTTCAGATCTATGCTTAGCCGTTCATCAATGTCAAGCAAGCCCGTCTCAACAGCCCCCAATGGAGTTACCCGGCGCAAGACAGCCCGTACGCGGCTCACTAGCTCCCGTGGACTAAAGGGTTTGGTGATGTAATCGTCTGCCCCCAATTCTAGCCCGCGCACTTTGTCATCTTCGGTGTTGCGTACGGTAAGCAAAATTACCGGCACATGAGAGGTTTCGCGGATCATGCGCAGTGTCTCCAGGCCGTCCATTTCTGGCATCATTACATCTAGCAATACCAGTGCTGGCAGTCGCTCGCGCACTAGCGACAAGGCTTCCAGTCCATTCCCTGCTTCAATGACCCGAAAACTCTCCATTTCCAGATTGACCCGCACAAAGCGCACAATGCGGGGTTCGTCATCTACTACTAGTACCAGCGGTGCAGGTTTATTCGCGGACGAAGGTGACAAGTTTCTCGTCTCCTTCCGTGGGAAGCACTTCGACGCTATGGATGCGTACCCACGGATAAATGACGATGTTGGTTTCCGGTAGCAAGTATGAGACATCGCGCCCATCGCGTAGCCGGGGACTATTGAGCATCAAGTAGCTACTGGTAGGACTTGGGAGTTCTTCGACCTCACCGATGACCGCATCTTCGTTCAAAATGTGCAATAGTAGCGTGTATGGCATAATGTAACTCCTTGTAAGTTCTAATTCCCACCTGTATAGATATGGATTTTAACTTGCAATGTTCCGAGCATTAAAACGTCACCGTTTCTAAAGCGGAAAGGCAGGTAAGACGTTAACCGCTCGTTATTGAGAAAGGTTCCGTTTGTACTGTCAAGGTCTTCGACGAAGCATGCGCCGTCTCGTGTATAGATGCGGGCGTGCCGACGTGAGACCCCATGTTCTAGACCGCCATCAGCAGTCATATCGAGCTCTGGGAAGATGCCGTGCGCGGCATCCAGTCGCCCCGCAAGAATTTCCCACTCAGCAGAAAGCAGCACTTTGCGTCCGGTATTGATAATCTCGGCTTCAATGCTGAGCGCCTTGCCGGCGGTGTCGCCATCACCCTTTCCGCCAGCTTCTTTGCGTCGCTCCGCCTGTTCCACGAGCGGCTCTGTGCGTAATGGCCCTCCCGAAGGTAAATAAGTGCCACATTGTACACAGAACAGCGTGCCGGGAAGATTCTCGGCTCCGCAAGATGGACAAATTACCTTGCTTCCCTTATCTGTCATGCTCTACTCCTTCTGTCTGCGCGGGTTCTGTATGTGTAGGAATTGATAGCGCGCGCGTTCCATATCGCAGTTTCTTTCGTCCACCCGATGAGGGAGCGGCACCTTGAGCCATCCGCCCGGCTTCGAGCAGTGCGGCTTGTGCAAGATCGCGGTATCCCATATCGAAAAGTCGCGTGGCAGCTACATTCAATAGACTTGTAGCTTGTTTGGCATCGCCACTTTCCAACGCTAACCAGGCACGCTCTTGGAGGCGGTACACGCTCAAGCGCGAGAGATGATTGAGAATGCGGGGGGGGACGGGGGATTCCTGAGGGCTGTGTGCGAATGTCACTTCCAAGTCATGGCGCAGTCGTAGGGGTTTATCTCCTTTCAATAGCATCCCTTCCAACTCAAATCGCGCTAATCTTCGGCGACCCACTTCGTTATGTTCGACCAGCAAATCTAACAGCAAGGCGATGGGTTGATCTGCCTCCAATCGGCCCACGGCAATTGTGTTGTGTTGCGGGGTCCCCAAATGTTCCATGTGCGGCAAGACGCGATGTACAGCTTGTACCTGCACATAGTCCGTTAGATTGGTGACGAACTTGAGATCGCGTGCCAGTAGTGAGCCTAACCCTTGCAGGTGATCGCGTAGCATTTGGCGAATCTGTGAGGGACTCTGAATGTAGCTTGAGATCCCCCCACCACGTTGCGCCAAGTTATCCAGGAAGAAATCGTTCCAATCCTCACCAATCCCCATCGCTGAGACACCGATACCCGAGGTTGTTGCGCGCTGCACCTCTTGTAAAGAGCGTTCTTCATCGCCATAGGTGCGCCCATCGGTGAGCAATATCACATGATTGACCTTGTGGGCATTTCCGAAGCGGCGCACTTGTTCTATCCCCGCTAACAAGCCCTGGTAAATCTCTGTGCCGCCGCCTGCTACTAGACTTGTAATCGGAGAACGTAAATTACGCTTGTCTGAGGCCAGCGTGGAAGGAATCAGCACTTCAGCCCGGTCGTTAAAGGCTATCATTGCAAGCCGATCACCTGGTTCAAGATAATCGAGCAGATCTAGCGCCGCAAGCTTAACATTTTCCATGCGAATCCCGCGCATGGAGTTGCTGCGATCTACCACCAGCGCCAGATTCAGGGGTTGACGCCCGGCGGTTTCTTTGGCAGTTGAGACAATCTCTACCAGCGCGTAGAGCATTTGCTGCGTAGCAAGTGCGGGCAGTGTTTCCCGGCTCAGCGTCATAGTCCAGTTGATGGGGCCTTCCGCGTCCCTGCCGCGTCTGCCGCGTTGCCGGTCGTATGCACGACGTAACGCCGTGTCGCGCAAGACATCATACGCTTCCTGAACCAGCCGGAACGCCTCAACATCCCCGCTGCCGCTGTCAGGATGGTGCCGCCGTGCTAGCTCCCGATAGGCGCGTTTTAGCGTTTCGGTATCAGCTTCTGGGGTCAGCTCCAGGATGGCGTAATAGTCTTTTTGCGGATCGAGTTTGGTCACGCTAAATCTCGTAGAATTTCAACTAAGATAACCGTGGTGTTATCATTGCCGCCGGCCTCATTTGCTGCTGCCACGAGCCAATCACAGGCTTCTTGTGGTGTGGCGGCCCTGTCAATCAACGCCCAGACTTCGGCTTCAGAGAGCATATTCCATAAACCGTCCGAACATAACAAAAGCCGGTCCCCCTGGTGCATCGTGTGTAAGGCCACATCCACATCTAACGCGGAACCTTGTCCCACGGCGCGGTATAATACGTTGCGCTGCGGGTGTATGGCGGCTTCTTCGGCGGTCAATTGGCCCATTTCCATCAAGCGATGGACCAACGAGTGGTCATTGGTCAATAACAGCGGTTCTGTATCCGGGCGTAGCAAATAGGCGCGACTGTCTCCAACATGTCCGATGAGTAAGCGTTCACCCATCACCATGCCACAGGTGAGCGTAGTACCGCTGCCAGGCAATGTCTGTGAAACGAACATGTTGGCTGCCGCGACCGCTTCGCTAACTACATCGCGTAGCGCGGGCTGATTTGCATCCCGGTCGAAGCTGCCGAGGATGGAGAGATAGACTTTACCCAGCAATTGCTCAGCCACCACGCGACACGCCAATGAGCTGGCGAATTCGCCTGATTGGTGTCCGCCCATCCCGTCAGCGAGGACGAACAGGCCAAAAGGTGGCACGGCACTGCTGCCTTCTTGCTCGCCGGTAAAGACATAGAGCGCATCCTCATTATGTGTGCGTACACGCCCTACGTCAGTTGCTCGCCCTACGCGGAATGTGACTGCCGAACGCGGGGACGTGGTTGGTTTGGCAGTAGCCACGGGTAAGGGGATAGTAGTCAACGCATCTTGCGGAGTTGACTGTGGCGGCGTGGCTGGGGTAGTGTGTGCCGCGGGGGGCGCAACCTGCACCTCTGGGGGGGGAGCCGGTGCGGTTGGGGGCACTGGGGCAGGTTCGCCGCTAGAAAAGAGCCGATTAAACAGGTTTTTGATTGGCATAATTGACAGCCCTCACTGTGGAATTAAACCGGAATGGCGTAGACATAGTGATCCGAAGAACCGATGTATAATATGCCGGCTTCGATGACGGGGGTGCTGGTGATAGGGCCTTCGGTCTGATAGCGCCAGCGCAACGTGCCGGTTTGGGCATCCAGGCAATAGATATAACCATCCACCCCCCCGAAGTAGACAGCCTCGTTATAGAACAGGGGAGAGGCTGTAATTTGATCTTCCGTCTGGTAGCGCCAAATCAACCGCCCGCCGTCAAGGTCTAAGGCGTATAAATACCCATCAGTGGATCCGAAACAGATTTGCTTATTCCACACTGCGGGTGTGGAGATAATTGGGCCGCCCGCGCGATAACGCCAGGCCGACCAGCCTGAACGCAGATCGAGCGCATAGAGATTCCAGTCTACCGAACCGATATATACCAGCCCGTCATGGATAACCGGCGAAGAGAGGAAGGCGCGGCGGGCGCGGAAGCGCCACCGCACCTCGCGGTTCAGGTTAAGCGCATAAACCATGCCTTGTTGGCAGGCAAAGATAATCATGTTTTCGCCGATTGCCGGGCGCACGCGGATAGCTCCATCCGCCATAAATTTCCATGAGAGTCGCCCGCTCAGGGCGTGGATAGCGTAGAGATTGCGATCATCTGAACCGATGAAGATATGCCCGAATTCACTGGCGGGGGAGCTGTAGACCTTGCCCTGTGTGGGCACAGTCCAGGCCAGCCGGCCCGTGCGCGCGTCCACGCCATATACAACCGTATCTGTGGAGCCGAATACTACCACATTACCTTCTACTATTAGTGGACTGGCACCAATACCGTTTTCAGCAGCGTATTTCCATACAAACTTGCCCGAATTTTGCTCTAGGGCATACAAGTTGTGGTCGTATGAGGGAACATAGACCATCTCGTTTGCTATTGCGAGTGAGCCGCGAATTTCGTCCTCACAGGCGAAGCGCCATTGCGGCTTGATCATGCCAGTGTCAAACGCGGACGTTTCTCCGGCTTGACTATTGCTTGCTTGCAAACCGCGTGCTGCTGACAATGCCAGGAAGGCGCGCTTCAGCTCTTCCGCTGAGCCCCACCGCTTATTGATGTCATATTCTAACCCGCGTTCTAGCACCTCTACCAGCTCTCGTGAAACGGTAGGGTTGGTCTTGTAGACCGGCCGTTCGTGGAAAGAGAAGGGCGGCTCCAGGCGGGGGTCTTGTTTGCTGAGGAGATGATGCAGCGTAGCACAGAGTGCATAGACATCGCAGCGTGGTTCGGCGATGCCACGATACTGTTCCGGCGGTGCGTAGCCTTCGGTGCCGATCATCGTGCCTTTTTCGCCGCTTTGGAAGAGCTTCGCGATGCCGAAATCTACCAGGCGGATCCGGTTGTGAGCGTCCAGCATAATGTTTGAAGGTTTGAGGTCGCGGAAGACAATTGGTCGTGGTTTATTGTTGTGCAGGAAAGCCAGTACATCGCACATCTGAACCGCCCAATTCAGGACTTGCGCCTCGGAAAAGAAACCTTCTGTTTCAGATAGACAGGCTTCCAAATCTTGCCCGCTGACATATTCCAGTACCAGATAGCTGCGGCTCTCTTGTGTAAAATAGTCATAGACCTGTGGAATAGCTGGATGGCTAAGGGTCGCCAAAATACTGGCTTCGCGTTCGAAGTTGCGGATAATCATCTGGCGCATTTGGGGGTCACTGGCCGTGTTGATCATTTCTTTGACGGCGCAAATACGCATTACATTCGGAAAGCGCATATCTTGCGCCTTATACACTGCGCCCATGCCACCCACACCAATTACTCCCAAAATCTTATAGCGGTTTTGTAGATTGATCGCTTCTGGAAGCAGGCCATCTTGCCCTAGCAGTGCAGCGGGCTTACTCGATGCAGCAGGCTGCAAGTGCCCGGCCACTTGACGGGTTTCCAATAAATTGTCGCCCGGTATTGATTGCACCCCAATCGTATGCGTCTTGAGGGTATTATCTGGGGCGGCTACTGGGGGCGTTTCTGGAGGAGTCTCCAAGGGTGGCGCCCATGGATCATCCAGATTGGATTCTGGGGACAGGGGGCGTTGTAGGCGTCGGGAAAGTCCGCGAATGCGGCGCGTATCCTTACTGGTGTCGCGTGAGTTTGCCTGTGAATTAGTTGTGTCTTCTTTTTGCCCTTGCATCGTGCCTTCCTCGACGAATAAAGAGGTTGAATTGATTATAAGAGCAATTAAAAGAAAAGGCAAACGCCCTGTTAGACATCCCAGCGTAACTATTGGGTAAATTGCCGTATTGTCCTGTGCTTAACCGCGAACCGCGACTTGAAGTTCTACAAAGTTATGCTAATCTACAAGTATGCAAGGTAGTGACTCGTTGAACCCTATCTGCTCTGCAATGCCCTTAAGTTTAGGGCTTAGACTTGGTAGGTTTCAAGGTCTTGAGTCTACAAAACGTCGTTATGCACCGGTAAAATACTACCTCACCCAATTTGGACGAAACCTGCTAGGTCTTAACTGAATGGCATTGATCTGCTCTGTTAAGCATCGAATGAAAATATTGTGAGGGGGCTTATCCTATGTTGACTATTCCTTCAGCCATACCCATCGAGATTCAATTAGAATGTTCGCAGTGCGGACATCTGCAACCTTACCGGCTGCCCACGCCACCCTGCCCCCGCTGTAATTGCGACTGGATGGAGGTGCGCTATCCCTACGCCGAAGTCAAGGCGCTGTGGCGCGAAATTTTACCCAAACGCCCCTTTACTTTTTGGCGTTATCGTGAGCTGCTTCCTCTTGCCAACGATGAGTTCCAGATCACGATGGGGGAAGGCGGTACGCCGCTGTTGCGAGCGAACAATCTGGGGATGATGTTGGGCGCCCCCAATATCTACATCAAGGACGAGCGACAAAACCCCACCAATTCCTTTAAGGATCGGCAGGCCTCGCTGGTGATTTCGATGATGAAATGCGCGGGTATTACGGAACTGGTGGTCGCTTCTACCGGTAACGTCGCAATTTCTTACTCGGCCTATTCTGCACATGCCGGTATCAAGCTGTGGACATTCTTGCCCAGTCTGGTTCCACCGGAGAAGATGCGAGAGATTGCTATTTACGGCAGTGAAGTAGTGAAAGTGACTGCAAATTATGACATCACTAAAAAAGTAGCGCAGCATTATGCCACCCACAAAGGCATTCTGGCTGATCGCGGCATTCGGGATGTTGGTACACGCGAGAGCATGAAGACTTTGGCCTTTGAGGTGGCTGAGCAATTGGCCCAAGAGCAAGGCCCGCCCAAGCCCGGTATTCCCTGGCGCGCGCCCGATTGGTATCTGCAAGCGGTAAGCGGCGGGATGGGGCCGGTGGGATTTTGGAAAGCTTATGAAGAGCTGTACCGGATGGGGTTAGTGGATCGCTTGCCCAAACTCGCTCTCATTCAGGCCAGTGGCTGTGCGCCAATGGTACATGCTTTTAGAAAGGGGTTGGCTGAAGCGGAACCCATCACTAATCCTAACACTCGCGTCATCACTATTGCTACCGGTTCACCTGGCCCAGCCTATACTTACTTGTATCATGTGATGAAAAAACATGGCGGCGTTTTTGAATCTGTGAGCGACGAGGAAACTTTCCGCGCGCTCCATGTACTTGCCAAGATGGAAGGGCTTTCCATCGAACCTGCTGCTGCTGTTACTTTCGCCGGCCTGTTCAAATTGCTGGGCAAGGGTATCATTCAGCGCAACGAAACGATTGTGGTTAATTGCTCCGGGCATACTTTCCCAGTGGAAAAATTCCTTCTTGAAGAGGACTGGCTCAAGGTATTGCCCGCTTCAGCTGTGGAGACACCACTTCCGACAACCGCGAAGACGCCCGCCTCCGAGGATATTTTGGGGGCGCTCGACAATCTCGACGAGCGCGTGCGGCGGATTGCAATTGTCGAAGATAACCCGGATGCCGCGCGGCTGTTGCGGCGCATTCTCCAAACTCGGGGGGATTTCCAAATTTCCGAGGCGCATACTGGCCTGGAGGGACTGACCTTAATTCAGCGCATCCGACCTGATTTGATTCTGTTGGATATGATGATGCCTGACATGGACGGGTTTGCGGTGCTCGATGCGCTCAAAGCCGATTCGATGCTTAAAGATATTCCGGTCATCGTGATTAGTGCTAAAGAATTGACGCCTGCTGAGCGTTTACAACTGCAAGGTCAGATTCAAATGCTGATGCAAAAAGGCTCGTTCATGGATGATGAGTTATTGGACGGTATCAACGCTTTACTCGGAAAAGACAAGGGAGACGAAGCATGACCAAGATCCTCTACGTAGAAGATGACGCCGCCAGTCAACGCCTGGTACAGCGGTTGCTGATGGCTGAAGGTTTCGAGGTTGCCATCGCCGATAATGGGCTGACGGCTATCGAGACCGCCCGGCGCGAGAAGCCGAACTTGATTTTGATGGATATTAATTTCAGTGGGCTGGATGGTTACGAGGTTACGACACGCTTGCGCTCGATTACCGGCATGGAGAATGTGCCAATCGTCGCGGTGACGGCGGCCACGCTCAAGGGGGACCGCGAGCGCGCGCTGGTGGCGGGTTGCAACGGTTACATTCCCAAGCCTATTGACGTAGATCAGTTCCCCGATCAGGTACGCGCTTTCATGGTAGGTATGGAAGAGAAGATTGATTCTACTGAGGATCGGGTCGAGTATCTACTGGAATATAACCAACGGCTTGTTTCACGCCTTGAAGAAAAGGTGCGGGAGCTCGAAGAAGCCAACTCTGAGCTCCAACGGGTCGAGAAGATGAAATCCGATTTTGTCATCCTTGCCGGACACGAGCTGCGTACCCCGCTTACGGTCATTTATGGCTATCTGCAAATTTTGTTGGTCAATCCCACTATTCCCGGTACTCCAGAAGATGAAGGTTCTCCCCGGCACTTGCTCAAAAATGTCTCTGATGCGGTGGAGCGGTTGAGCCAGGTGATTCAAGATATCCTTAATGTTTCTCTGATTGATGCCAATCGGCTTGATCTGGCGCGCGAACCGGTCTTCCTTAACTCGGTAGTGCAATCTGTGCTGCACAACTTGCGTAGCTTTGGCCCGCAGCGTCAGCTGATTTTTGAGATTGGCCCTGGGCTGCGCAAGATTCCCACCATTGAGGGTGATCCGCGCCGTTTGCACCAGGCACTTTCCAACGTAGTGAGCAATGCCATTAAGTACACGCCTGATCATGGGACTATTGCTATTGAAGCGGAAGTGCTGGAAAACGCCGTTCACCTGTGGGTCAAAGATACTGGCGTGGGGATTCCCAAGAAGGAATTGGCGCACGTTTTTGAACGGTTCTATGTGTTAGAGGATGTCTCGCTGCACCGCTCCAGCAAAACCGCCTTCAAGGGGGGGGGGCTGGGGTTGGGCTTGGCCGTCTCGAAGGGGATTATCGAGGCGCACGGCGGTAAAATCTGGGCCGAAAGCCCCGGTTACGATGAGGTCAATCTTCCGGGCAGCATCATCCATCTTTTGCTACCCGTTGGCAATCCCTTCACTCAAGGTGGGGGAACCGCTGCGTCGGCAGCGTGAAAGTGGAGCTAGTGTGATGAATGAAATTGCAACGCTCGCCGGGGGTTGTTTTTGGTGTTTGGAAGCGGTTTATGATAACCTGCAAGGGGTTGTGGATGTGGTTTCTGGTTATGCGGGCGGCCATGTCACCCAGCCTACTTATGAGCAGGTTTGTGCTGGCACTACCGGCCATGCCGAAGTGGTACAAATTACGTTCGATCCCAGCGGGGTGTCTTATCGAGAGCTGTTAGAGGTATTTTTCACCATCCACGATCCTACTACGCTCAACCGGCAAGGGGCGGATGTAGGTACACAATATCGCTCGGCTATTTTTTATCATTCTGAGGAGCAGCGTGCCGTTGCTGCGACGCTGATTGCAGAGCTGGATGCTTCCGGTAAGTGGCGCACCCCGATTGTGACGCAAGTTGTCCCGTTGGAGGTCTTTTATCCTGCGGAGGCTTATCATCAGGAGTATTTCCGTAATAACCCCAACCAGCCCTATTGCCGGATGGTGGTTGCGCCGAAGGTGCAAAAGTTCCAGCAAACCTTCACGTTACAACTTAAGTAATTGCCGGATAGGTGTGTTTGTTGATGTCTGGCGCTGGTTGAGTCTATTGAAACCAGCGCCTTTTTCATGGGATAGTGTGGCGTGCTACGGGCCAGGTGTTTGTTGGCTGATGATCCAGGGTGTCATCGTCGGGGTGGGGGTCTGGCAGATAACCGCGGCCTCGATGAGCGGTGCGAATGTGGGGTACGGCGTGGTGAGCTGGCGGAAGAGTGGCTCAGCCTCTGCGCAGCGTTGCGCGCGGAGGTACGCATACGCCAATCCGATCTCTAGCGCGCGCTCTGGGTTGTCCGCCACCCACCACAGTGTGCCATCTGCCCGGCGGGCGCGTGCCGTCTCAAAGCAGACCGTCGCCTCTGTGCCCGCGCCGGTCGCCAGATATGTTCGGGCTAAGGTGTACCACACCGCCGCCGGTTCGTCCCCCTTCATGTTGAGCAAGAGAAAATCCCTGGCGGTCATTATTTCATTGGAGGCCAGGAGCGCCTCAGCGCGATAGTACATTGTTAGCGGATCTCCCGGATTTTCGATGAGATACTGCTGCGCTAACGTTTGCAGCATGATGCCATCCTGTGCCTGCCGCGCAGTTTGCCAGCGCAGCGGGAACATCTCCTGGGTTATGCCGGGCGCGAGCGTCCGCGCGATTTCCAGGGCCTGATGAGCGGCCTTGGCGTGCTCTTGCCGTTGTAATATCAACCCCAACACAATCCAGGCTTCGGGATCGTAGGGGCGGGCGCTCACGGCAAGCCAGGCGTGGATGGCAGCTTTCGGTAAATTCTGCGCGACCAATGCCAGCCGTGCGCCTTCGCGTTGGACTTCTCCGTTTTCTGGATCGCTTTTCACTGCCATCGCCCACATTTGTTCTGCCATGTCCATGTCCCCGGCAAGCAGGGCTACGCGCAGGTTGTGCAGATGGATAGCCGTCGCTGAGGCCATCACTGGTTCAGGTGATGCATCGGGAATGGGGGTGGGGCGTCGGGTGGGCATAGCGCCCCATGTCGGTGGGGCTTCGATGGCGGAAGGTGTCTGTGAACGGCACGTTGCCAGCAGCAATACCCCTAGCAGCGCCGTGCAACATACAATCCACAGGTTTCTTTTACCGTTCACGCCCTCTCACTTTCTGGTTTTTACCAGGATGATGCTGATTATCAGCAGTAGCCCGCCACCCAAGTAGGGTACCCAGTCCAGTGGCGTGGGCGGCTTGGATGTAGGTACACTTGCGGTGGGCTGTGCTGGGGCGGGGGATGCCGGAATTGCCGTCGCGGTGGCGGTTGGCGTGGCTGTGGCTGTCGACGTGGGTGTGGGTGAGGGTGTCCGCGTAGGGCGCGGCGTCGGGGTGCGCGTGGGGGTAGCCGTTGGCGTTGCGGTAGCGGATGGGGTGCGCGTAGGCGCAACTGTTGCTGGTGTGGGTGGGGCATCGCCAGCGGTTGGCGTTGCCGCCGGCGTGCTGGTTGCCGGTGCGGGCAGTGCCTCCACTGGCGCGGGCGGCGGCCCGGCGGGGACGCTGCCCTCCACCAGCAAATACGGCGCCCCGCCGATGAGGCACGGCGCTTGGGGGTGCGTGCAAGGGCTACCCGGCAGCGTGACCGTGTAGCGTCCATCGCGCGCGTTGATGGTACGCGCATTGCCGCGCCAATCTATCAGCCGCGCGGAACTAGCGTGTGCTTCTACTTCCACAGTCAGTCCCTCGCCGCGCGCCCAGATCACCGTCGTCCAGCCCTCGCTGCGTTCCACCGTCACCACCGTTGCCGTATCGCGCCGGGTGAGCGTGGCCCGCTGGAACCCCGCCAGATAGCGCGTGGCCGTCTGGTAGGCCGTGAAGGCGGGCCGGCGCGTCCCGTTCATCCGCACCAGTCCGAACGGCTCCGGGTTGACCGTGTCGCTTTCCAAATCCACCAGCTTATAAAGCGCCACCCGTTGCGCGCCGCCTGCTAGCGCCATGGCCAGACCTTGCACCATAAAGGCGGCCTGATCTTCGCTCGTCACGCGCAACAGCGGATTCGGCACGGGCCAGGCCGGATCATCCGTAGGCGGGGCGTTAGTCTCTACCAGCCACAGCGGTTTGGAGAGGCCGAATTCGCGCATGAGGCCGTGATAGAACACACTCAAATCGTAGACACTATCGGGGTTGAAGTAGATGTGCAGTGTGAAGGCATCGAAGTAGTGGTTGTGCTCCGCCGCGCTTGGGTCGTTCCAGACGATGGCTTGCAGCAGGCGGCGCATGAAGAGCTCGCGCCCGTAGTTCACGTCCCACCAGTGCGTCACAGCGGGCAGGTGGATCGCTACATTGGGGTTGATCTCGTGCGCGACCAGATAGGCCACGCGCAACAACTGTGCGAAATCCTCCACGCTGCCGCCCCACGATTGGTAACCGCTTTCCCAGATGTCCGGCTCGTTCCAGATAATCCAGCGGCGGATGCGCCCTTGGTGCCGGCTAACGATGGTACGCACGAACACGGCCCAGGTGTTGTTGGGATCGTCGGGGGGCAGATATAGGCCGTGCGGCACGCCTGCTCCACGCCCCCAGTCCGTGGCCCAGCCCGGCGTGGCGACGAGCAACCCCACCACCTCACGCCCGGCGGCGCGCTCCGCATCCAACCGGCTATCGCTGATGGGATACTCGATCCACTCGTGGGGACCGGTGGGCTGAATTTGGTTCCACTCGAAGGTGACGCGCGTCCAGCCCGCGCCCAACGCGGAGGCTTGCGCGGGGGCTTCGTAGGCTTCGACGACGCCGAAGCGCGTATCGGGGATGCCCTGCGGTAGCGGGGCCGCGAGCAGCGTGCTTGGAAGCAATAACCAGAAGCTCACCCCAAGCTGCAGAATTGCCCTGAACAACCCCGATAGCCCGGAATTTGGGTTTGTAACCGCTTTAGCGGTTTTTGAACGGCTGAAGCCGTTACTATGAGTAAAATGGAAACAAAACCTTTGCGTCTTTGCGTCTTTGCGTTTAATCTCTTTCTTCCTCATGGTTTCATCTTCTGTCGCGCCAGATGTTGCTTGCGCATCTCGTAGTAGGCCATCAGGCCGGAGAGCAACAGCCCGTGTGCGCCGTCCTTCCAGCCGTGCAGGGTCACGAAGCGCCACCACACATGCCGTGCCGCCAGCGTGTACGGGTGATAAAAACGCGGACGAACGCCTTTGCCCGCTAGGATGCCCGCGTCGTACTCGCTATAGCGCCGCTGCTTGGCGTGGAACTGCGCCAGCGTGGTGTAGTTGTAGTGGATAAGGGGATTTTGCAGATGTCCCAGCTCTCCGTTGACGATGGCTTCCTCATGCACGGCGCGCTGCGGGTCGTAGCGCGCGTGGTCGGGGCGGAGCAATCGCAGCTGATAATCGGGCCACCAGCCCGCGCCCCGCATCCGATGGCCGAAGATGTAGTTGTGGCGCGGCACCCACCAGCCGGCCTCTGCGCGCGCGGCCACGTCGCGGATTTCGGCAGCCAGCTCCAGCGTGGCGCGTTCATCAGCGTCAATAAAGAAGACCCAATCGGCTTTCTGGAGCGCGTCCAGAGCGACGTTGCGCTGCACGGAGTAATTCTCCCAGGCGTGTTGAATCACGCGCGCGCCAGCTGCTTCGGCCAGTGCGACGGTATCATCCGTGCTGTAGCAATCCACCACCAGCGCGCCATCGGCCCAGGTCACGCTCTCCAGACAGGCGCGGATGTGCTGGGCTTCGTTAAAAGTGAGAATGGCTGCCATTACGTAGTACGCAGTACGCATTACGTCCCCCACGCTGCAATAATCCGCCGATGCGCTTCCGCCCACTCCGGCGAGGCGGCTTGCTGGCGTGCAAAATGCCGCCGCACCAGTGCGCCGACCAAGCGCCGGGTGAGCGGGCTGCGATGCTTGCGATACAGGCGCGCGCGACTCTCCCAGAGATGGGCGGTCATCTGCGGGCGGGCCTGCCCGGTGCTGGCCCCGCCGTGATGCACGACCTGCGCCGCCGGTTCAAGCCACACCTCCCACCCGGCCTTGTGGAAGCGCCAGGCCCAATCAATCTCCTCGCAGTACATGAAGAAGCCCTCGTCCAGCGGGCCGATTTCCGCGACTGCCGTACCTCGTGCCATCATTGCCGCGCCCAGCGGATGCGCTACGCGGAACGGGTTTCCGGTCGCATACAGCGCGGGCGCGTACCGGCCATTGAGCGCGGTCTCGTAGCAGCGCGGCGGGAGCAGTCCCAGATCGGCTAACGGCTGCACCAGCCCCGGAAAGCGGAACGCGCTGTGTTGCAGCGAGCCATCGGGGTTGAGCAGGCGCGGGCCGATGAGTCCAGCGCACGGATGCTGCTCGAAGCAGCGCGCCAGCGTTGCGGTGGCGCCGGGCTGGACCTCGGTATCAGGGTTGAGCAGCCAGAGCAGCGTGGGCGGCGCGGGCAATAGCTCCTCCAGAATCAGATTGTTGCCGCGCACGAAGCCCAGATTCTCCGGCATGGCACGTAGCTCCACCCAGGGATGCTGCTGGCGCACCAGGTCGGCGGAGCCGTCGTTAGAGGCATTATCCACCACCCACACGCCACTGGAGAAGGTACACGTCTCCAAATCCGCGCGCAGCGCAGCCAGGCAGCGATCCAGCAGGGCGCGGACGTTCCACGAGACGATGATGACGGCCAGATGCGGTTGGGTCACGGCTCCCACACGGTAATCTGGTGCGGATCCACCCGGTTATTCACGGCGGCGATTTCCACATCCTCGTGGATCAGTCCGCCCCAGTAGTAGAAGGGGTTGCGCGGTGGAATCTCCACAATCTGGATGCAGCCGGTGACGACGCTGCGGGCGAAGGGCGGTAGATACCAGTGTTCGCCCTGCTGCACCAGCTCCACGCCCGGCGTGCCGATGCCCCAGCGGAACGGGTAGTTGCGCAGGCTGGTGTCGAAATCCATGCCCACGCGGTAGACGCCGGACTCCTCCGACCAGCCCAACGTGTTGAAGTTCTGGTCACTGCGGTATGTCTCGCCCGGCCAGGGGCCAATCGTGCGGATGTAGGTATTGCTGTCGTTTTCGACCGTGAGCGTGAAGCACACGGTATCCGAAAGCACTAATGTGGTCGGCTCGATGGCGATGTCAGCGTTGAGGATGTATGCGCGCGGCAGCCCGGCATTGTAGATGGTGAGTGTATCGGTGGCGATGGCGCGCTGGCCCATCCGGTCGCGCGCCTCTGTGTAGACCACATACTCGCCATCGGGCGGCGGTTCCGCGCCCGAATCAATCCCGCCGTCATAATCGAACGAATGCCAGCCGGCCTGATTCAGTGGCGTGCGCCCAGTCGCCGGGGGGATGTGGTGGCGGGTGCCGGTCGGGCCGAGCAAGTAGACCGTGAGGTCTTCCACGTCCTTCTTCAAGTCCAGGTTGATGGTCACGCGGTCATCAATGCCGTCTTGATTGGGCGAGAACGAGCGTGGAAAAATCGAGAAGCCCCGGATGGCGGGCGGGCTGGTATCGGCCTCCGTAATGGTGATTAGGCCGGTGACGCTGAGCTGTTCTGTGGATGTGTCCGCGCTAATCTCCCAGGTGTAGACGCCATCGGGCAACATGCGCTTGAGCAGGGTGTAATCCGTGGGCGGGTCGCTGGGCAGCGTGAACCCATCCACCACGCCGCCGAAGTACACGGTATAGAGTGACTCGCTGCGACTGAGGGGGGTGGGGGGGCGGAAGGTGTACTGTTGCCCGGCTTGATCTTGGAAATAGATGGCAACATCGGCGCTTTGGTTGAGGTGAAATTGGATGCGCGCCAGATCGGTGATACCATCGGCATTGGGGGTAATGGTTGTGGGGGAGATCGCAACGTCGTTCAGTAGGGGTTTAGGGCCGCAGCTTACGAGTAACAGTAGCAACAATGCAAATAAAACTGCAAGTCGCGGGTAGGTCATACGGAAAGCCTCCTCTGGCAAATCTCAAATCAGCAAATAGTTTTTCTTTTTACGCATTACGCATTACGCATTACGTTTTACGTTTTACGCTTCACGGGAAGTGTACCAGAGAGGAAAGGGATGTCAAGAGGCACTTAGAATACATGCGCTTTCTCGCGTAGCAATTGGCGCAAGATTTCAGGATTACTGTGGGATAGGCACCGCGCACGCGCTCTAGCCTCCCCGGCGCAAGTAAGCCAAGGTTTCATCTTTTATCTCAAGTATGCGCATATGCTAATATGCGCGCTGCGATTTCGCGTAGTGAAGGGCACTGTTACGACGTTGACACATAGCAGCGCCAAGTCAGCGCGACTTGATACCGCTTTTACGTCATTGTGCTTAGTGGGCCAATAGCCGAATCACTCCCATGATGAGCAGCAGGCATGGGTAGTACAGGATGGGTGCCAGAAATATCATCGCGTCCGGTCCGAACTCGTCCAGGTTCATGCCGCTCAGGGTCGAGGCCAGCCACAGGGTTGCAAGGTAGAGCAGCACGAACAACCCGGCGGATATGGCGAGGTAGTGCCAGATGCTAGTGGCCCAAATCCCGGCGATGGTGTTCCACACGCAAAACAGGAGGATGAGCAGGGCCGCCGCGTTCCAGCCCGCGCGGGGCGCACCCTTGACTCTGAACCACAGCAAAGCCAGCCCCATGAGCGCGCTCACCGTCAGGGCTTGATAGAGCGGGGTGAGAAGAAATAATTGTACCATAAGTTACTACCAATCAGTTAGACATCATCTGCGACGACAAACAATTCCGACTTTACAAACAAGACGTGATACTTAAGCACAACTCTCCGAATCACTGATTGTACTTAATTTTTGACTCACAAACTATCAGTGATATTGGCCTTGCTTTGAATCAGTAGCCCGACGGTTTCGAGCTTGGTGAACGTAAGCGCGCCATGGCTTCCAGCAACAGCACGCCGCCGAGATTCACCTGTGCGGTTATGGTTGCGGGTGCAATGCTCCACGCCTGGTGCAGGAACAGTGTTATGCTTACGACGTAAGTGAGAATGAGCATCGTCTTCCACACGCTGGGCGTGCCGCTCAGTCGTGGGTTCACACTCCAACGGCTCTGCGGATTCTGTGTAAGGAGTAATATCAACAGCGTTAGCGAGAGTACCGCTTGCAGCACATAGTACCACTGCATCAACAGCTCCATCCAGGTAGGTGTGGTGGCCTCCATCCAGAAGGGTGTCATGTAGACCACAGAAATCCATGTGCTGCCGATGAAGAGCATGAACGTCCGGAACTCCTGCCAATCGGTCGGAGCCTGTAGCAGGTTCGCCAGCAGGGCGATTGCGCCGTACAGCGTGGTGGCAAACAGGATCGCGCCACTGAGCGCCAGAAACGGCGCTGCCACAAAATCCGCGCCAAAATAATGGTGATGAAAGATAAACGTGGCGAAGAGCAGCCCTGTGCTCTCCAGGTTCACCAGCGGCGCGAGCCAGGTTTTGAGGAACGCGGGCTTACTTGCCATACAACTCCTGGAGAATCTCGCGCAACTGCTCCGGTGTAGTGCCAAACTGCACCACGTTCCGTTCCCTAATGCGCAACTGCTCGCCATCGCGGAAGGTCACGATGATGTCGTGCGTGTCCAGGTTGATGTGTGGGGTGGTTGACACGGCGCGTCTGGTGGTGCGCACCGTCTCCCAATCTATCCGTGCGATATCCTGGACCGAGCGCGCGCGCCAGTCCTCACCCTTGCGCTGATAACGGAGCTCCAGCGGCGAAAGTTCCAGAGCAACCAGTGTTTGCGAGGACATCAACCAACGATCCAGTGCATTGAATAGCTTTCCGTGATCGGGAAGCGTGAAATGCCGCGCGGTAATGAGGTTAGCTCGCAGCGCCGGAGCGCGCTCTAGTAGCAGGGTGTACAGGCGCGGCAGGTTCTGCGCCGTGCGGGGGATCTGCAACTTCCGCCCGCCTCCGCGCAAAAGCATGACGGGCGGCAGGGCAAAGACCATCGGGCGGATGCTTTCGATCTCGGCGTAGCGCATGGCGCGCTCCCGCATCCACAGACGGCGCACGGCTACCCGCTCGGCGGTCAGCAGCACGAGGCCCGTGGTGTGTCTGAAGAAGGCGAGGAATCCAATGCCGATAGCGGCGAAGATGCCAGGCACAAAGAGCAGCTCCAGCAGATTGCGCCCATCAACCCGACCCACGAGGAAGAGCACCACAGCGATGTCCAGCATCCCATACGCGCTGAAGAGCACCCCCCAGCAGTTTAGGGGCTGGATCACAAAGACCTCACCCTCCTGCTGCGCCTTTTGTTGCCGCGCCTGCTCGCTGCGCGCCCACCAGACTACGGTGGCCCAGGTCAACAAGATGGGCAACAAGAACAACAGGATGAGCGCCGCCATCGAAACCCACTGTGGCAGCACCAGGTCGGCGCGCTCCTGTGGCGGCTGTATACCCCCCGCAATCTCCCCGGTGAGAAGCAAGTATCCTCCCCATGCAGCCAATACCAACGCGAGCGCGCCGCACAAGGCCCATAACCACTTGGGTAATTTTGCAGAGGGAGTGAGTTGCGCTTGCGACTGGGGCTTATCCAGCGCATTCACCAGGGCGAGGGTGGGCGTCTCGCCAGCCAGCGCGTGCTGGATGACCGCCGTACACAACGGGCGATTGTACCACAAGCGTTCGTCAATCTCGAACGTACCTGCCAGCTGGCACAGCGCGACGATCTTGCCGGAGGTGTAGTACTCGTCGTTGAGCTCGGTGGTGGGTGCGGTGAGGAAATCGAGCATGACCTGCTCGCCGCCGGTGGTGAAGTGATCCGAGAAGAGCTGCATCAGCCCGGCTTTATCGTCCCAAGTGAGCAGCGTCCAGTAAGCCGCGAGCAACTCCGGCAACAGCTCCGGGCGCACCAAATCCCGCGCCGCTTCGATCTCCTCGGCCTCCCCGCGTTTAACGATGGCGAGCAGGTCTTTAGTTTGTGAGTGCATGTGGTGTGCCTTCTACGGCTCGAAAGGATGATTCTCACCCAACGCGGCGAACAATTCCGGCAGCACGGTTTCCAGTGTGCCAATCAAGCGGCATTTGTCGGCATCATCGTGAACCCACCAGCCGACTTGCCCTTCGTCATTGACCAGCAACAGGTCGCCGGTCCAGGTCTCGTAGAACGCCATAAAGCCCTCGTAATCCGGCATATCCTCATCGCGCCACTCATCGTAGCTGCCCAGATCCGGGTACTCGTCCGGCGGACACAGCAGGCCTCCCGCGTAGCCATAGCCATCGAAGTTGATGCGGCCCACCAGCGCGTAGACCTCGCGCAGCAGCACAGGCGTCTTATAGGGCAAATCGTGCGTGGCCTCGAAACTCAATGCGGGCGTCCATTTCTCGGTGACAGTGTAACGCACGAAGACCTGTGGTGCAGCGTATTCGGTGAGGCAAACTTCCAAGTGACAAGATTCCGCCTGCGCCAACGTCCGCAGCCACGCGGCGACGTAGGACGGTTCCGCCGTCTCCGCGAGGGCCAACAGTGCGCCGGGGAAATCACGGAACTGCTCCAGCTGATAGACCGTGAGCAACTTCCGCCCGGCGATGGGCAGCGCGTCCAGGTCGGCGACCTCCGTCAGAATGTGGATTTCGCCCTCGTAGGGCGTCTCTTCGAGAATCTCGTAACTCATGGATTGACTCCTTTTACTAACTGGATTTGTTCATTCTAGGCCAGCGCCGTCACAGAAACGTCACGGGCAAGCGTCCCATGCCTCCATGATATTCATTAATGTCATTAGTTTAGGGCATAGACCTGGCAGGTTTCAAGGCTTGAAGTGACGTTGTGAAAATTTTGCTATTCAGTATACCTACAAAAATCGAAGGTTCACCGCAGCGGGGCTACGAGCGTTATCGTTTGCACTAGCGCATCAAGGGTGTGCAAACCAGGGCTGAAACTATCCGGCGTCTCTGCATTTAGCGCGAGCGTGAGGTCTTGCAAATAGGGCTCGAATTGTTGCTCGAAAGCTGTGTACTCCGCGAGGCTGAGATGAAAATCGGCTGGCAATGAGGGATGGGACACGGGCAAAACCGCGACGACGTAATACGCGCTGTCATTAGTTAAGCCTTGGAAGGTGTAAAAGAGCTCTTGATTGTTGATCGGTTGCACTGCCTGGCCGTATTGAGCGAGGTAGCGTACCCCGCGCCCGCCTTCAAAACTAACTGGGGCTACCTGAACATACAACATCTGCGCCGCATTCCAAATGGGTATCATGGGGAGCGTGGGCAAATCCAGTGTGGGATCGGCAATCAGCGATTGTAGCGTAGCAACCGTTTGTTCGACCTCTGGGTGAATTGCTATGTACTCAGCCACAGGATAGACGGCTACGCGCGGGTAATGGAAGGTGCTGGCGCGTTGGTAGCCGGTCAGGGTAATTTCAGTATACGCTGGGTGGACTGCCCAGTAGGGAGGTTCCGGTTCGTCAGCCGGAGGCACGATTTCTCCGCTTATGCCGGTTGCCAGTCCTTCAGGGATGACAAAGGTGATACCGCCAAAATTGACCGTCACCCCGGACGTAGTGGGTTGTGGCGTCGCGGTTGGCGCAAGTGCTTCCGTAGTTGCTGTTGGCAGTGCGTCTGTGGGTGTTGGGATGACCTCGGTTGTTGTTGGTGGGAGAGTGGTGGGGGTGGAAGTGCAAGCCGCTAGACACAACAGCAAGCACATCCATAGGCAGTTATAACGGAAGGACTTCATGATATTTCTCCTTGTGTGGAATTTGCAGCTGTAGTATACACCTGTTTTTGTTACGTGGCGCATGATATTGATAGGTTTACTTGCGGCTTGCAGTTTCTTCCAGCTCCCGCTGCACGCGTTGCTTGCGATCCAGAATAGAAATCGCCAGCCCTAGCGGGCCGACACAGAAGATCGCATAAGCCAGCAGTAGATAGATTGGCATGTCAGTCCTCCTCGTCTCGTTCGCAGCGCAGCGCAGCGAGGTGATCGCGCTCATGCTCGAGCTGCATCCGCGCCCGCAACAGAGTCCCGTAGAGCACAGTAAACGCGGCGAGCGATATCAACAGTGTGGTGAGCATCTTCGGGGTAATCGCCATCCCGCTGGCGGAGAAGACTTGCGGGTGAATGGTGCGCCACCAGCGGATGGCGAACCACGACAGCGGCACAGTCGTAAACGCGACAATGCCGTAGACCGCCGCAAAGCGCGCCTCGCGCTCCGGCCCGCTCCCAGCGGCGCTGACCGAGCTGCGCAACATGACGTAGGCCAAGTAGAGTAGCCATTGCACGGCAGAGATGGTGAGGCGCGGCTCCCACGTCCAGTAAACGCCCCAGGCGGGCTTGGCCCACAGCATTCCGGTGAGCAGCGTCATCGTGATGAAGGTCAGCCCTATTTCGGCGGAGGCGAGCGCGAGAATGTCCCAGCGCCGTTGGCCCTGCATTAGATAGAGCGCGCCGCCCAGGAAGGTGACGAAGAAGCCGAAGAAGCCCACCCACGCCGAGGCCACATGGAAGTAGAAGATGCGCTGCACCTCGCCCAGCGTCGCCTCGCGCGGCGCGTAGAAAAATACCATCCCTAACGCGCCCAGGAATACAATAACGCTCAACCCTGCCAGTAGCAGGTCAACTTTAGTGTTCCATTCACGCTTCACGTCTTATTCCTCCACCACAAATCCAAAGGTCAGCATCGCCACCGCCACCATTACCAAATCGTAGACCACCAACAGCTGCCACCACGCGGCGATTTCGGCCCAGGCCAGCCCATCGAGTAGCCCGCCCGTGGCTCGCACCGTGGCGATGAGCAGCGGCGTGACCAGCGGTAGCAGCAGGATGGGTAGCAGCACTTCGCGCGCGCGTGTGTTTACCGCGATGGCTGCCAGTAGCGTCCCCACGGCGGCATAGCCGAGCGTCCCCGCGAAGAAGATCGGCAGCAGTGCGCCCTGCAATAGCGGCACGTCGAACAGCACTGTTGCCAGCGGGAGCAGCACCGCCTGTAACGCCAGCATCAGCAGCAGGTTCCCCAGCGCCTTGCCGAAGTAGAGGGCGACCCGGTTGAGCGGGGCGAGTAGCAGTCCCTCCATGCCGCCGGTCTGCTGCTCGCGGGCCAGCGAACGGCTGAGGCCCAGCGTCCCGGCGAAGGCGATGGCGCACCACAACACGCCCGGTGCAGCCGCACGCGCTACCGCGCCGCGCAAATCGAGCGCGAAGCTAAAAATCAGCAGGGTCAGCGCCGCGAAGACGGCCATCGCGCTGAAGATCTCGCGGGTGTGCCACTCGGCGGCGAGGTCTTTGGCGACGATGGCCCAGACAGCAAGCGGCAAGCCACAAGCGGCAGGCGGCAAGCTGCAAACGGCAGGCGGCAAGTCGCAAGTCGCAAACGGTAAGTCGGGAGGGACGCTTTTCTGTTCAAGCAGCTGGCGGTAGAGGGTGGGGAAGGCTGCGCGATCTTTGAGCGGGGCATCGTGGATGACGCGCCCCTTGCGCAGGATCACGGCCCGCTGGCCGAGGGCGTGGCTCTCCAGTGTGTGGGTGGTGAGTAGGAGCGTACACCCCCCGGCGTGGAGCTCGACCAGCAGCTGCGTCAGCGCGTCGCAGGCGAGGGGATCGAGGCCGGTGTAGGGTTCATCCAGCAGCAGCAAGCGCGGGCGATGGAGCAGGGCGCGCGCGAGCGCCAGCCGTTGTTGCATTCCCCGCGAGTAGGTAGCGACCAAATCGTGTTGTCGTGTTGTGAGTTGGAACTGCTCGAGCAGGGCGGCGATGCGGGCCGGGCCGTCGGGCTGACCGTAGGCGCGCGCGTAGAAGGCGAGGTTCTGCGCGGCGGTGAGGTCGTCGTAAAGCAGGGTGCGGTGCGAGAGGAAGCCGAGCTGCTGGCGGATGGCGTTGCTCTGCGTGCGCGAATCGAGGCCGCAGAGCCGCAGGTCGCCGGAGGTGGGGCGGCTGAGCGTCGCCAGCAAGCGCAGGAGCGTGGTCTTGCCCGCGCCGTTCGGCCCGGCGAGCGTGACCCACTCGCCCGCCGCCACGCATAGGTTCACGCCGGTCAATGCTGTGTGCGGCCCGAAGGTTTTGCTGAGGTTGCGGACTTCAATCATGGTCTAAAAATCTGCAAATCAGCAAATCTCAAAATCTTCTGTGTGCAAAGATTCGTACAACGCTTGCTTGAGCCGCGCGCGTTGTTGGCGATACGCGGCTTCTTCCAGCGTCCCGGCGGCGAACTCGACATCGAGCGCGGCGATGGCCTGCACCTGCGGGCGCAGCGCTGCCGGTGGCGCATCGGGCGCAGTCCACACCTGGTAAGCGATCCCCAAGCCCAGTGCCAGGGCGATCAGTCCCAGCCCGGCTTCGGCGGTAAGATTGCGGTTCGGAGGCAGCGCGGCGACAGCGAAGAGCAGCCCCAGCAGCGGCAGCAGCCAGAGCAGGCGTTTCATCTGTCAGACTCCCGGCGCGTGGCGGCAATCCACGCCTCGATGCGCACATCGAGTGCGTCACGCCGGAACGGGCGCGCAACGTAGGCAATCACGACAACGCTCACAGCAGCCCCAAATAACCATGTTCCCCAACTCATCATATAACCTCTGATAGTATTCTCAAGACCTGGCAGGTTTCAAAAACCTGCCAGGTCTTCTTCTCCTATTCGTGTATTCGGATCTCATTCGTGGACGGCTAACGCATCTAACTCCGCCGCCAGCGTCTCCGCGGTCAGCGGGCCGATGTGCCGGTAGGCGAGCGTCCCATCCGCCGCGATGATGTAGGTCTCCGGGACGCCGGTGATGTCGTACTGCCCGGCGATGCGCTCGCCGGTATCCAGCCCCACCGGGTAGGTGATGCCGTACTCGGCCAGTGCGCGCTCGACCCCGGCGCGCGTGTCCTTGTACGCAATCCCGATGAACCGCACCGGCTGCGCCTGATACGCTTCCCAGACCTGCTGCAAATCGGGCAACTCCTCCTGGCAGGGCGGACACCAGGAACCCCAAAAGTTGAGCACGACGATCTCGCCGCGCAGGTCGCGGAGCGTGAGCGTGTCCCCATCCAGCAATGCCAGGCGGAAATCGGGGGCGGGCTGCCCAACCAGGGGCCGCCCCGCGCCGTTCACGACCGCGCCGTGGGATGCGCCCCACATCGCCCAGGCCGAAATTGCCAGGAGCAGCAGCCCGCCCGCCAGCGCTGCCGCGTTCCAGCCGGGATGGCGCAGGCGCGGCCAGAAGGCCAGCATCCCGCCCGCCAGCAAGACCAATCCACCGAGCCACAGGTAGGCGATGAGGACGTTGCGCATCACCTTGACCGTCGCCACACTGCCGTCGCTGTTCCAGCCGGCCAGCACCAGGTAGAGGTCTTCGCCGAGGGCCGAGCGCAGGGCGGGCGTGGTGACGCGCTGCCCGGTGTGGTAAATATCCAGTTGGGGCTGTAGCGTTGCCAGGTAGGTCTGCTCACTATAGATGGAGATATTTGCCCGGAACGCCATGGAATCCTCGCGCCCCTCGCGGTGCAGCTCCTCGTAGACCAGCGTGTAGCCGCCCACCTGCGCGGGGTGCCCCTGCGTGAGGCTTATATCCTGGCTGAAGGGGTACAGCCGGGTGCCGATGATGCCGACGGCCATCAGAATCACGCCGCTGTGGACAAGATAGCCACCGTATTTCCGGCGCTGCTGTCGGAAGACCTGCCAGAGCGCGTTGAGCGGCGCATCGGGCGTGTGGGCGCGTTGGCGGCGGACTCCTTCGATAAACTCCGCGAGCGTGGCGGCTCCCGCCAGCCCCACCAGCGCAAAGCCGAGCAGCGACACGGGCTGGCGCAGGCTGAGCAGCGCGGCGATCAGTGGGACGATGCCCGCGCCGGCCAGCGGCGCAATCCAGCCTCCGCGCCGCAAGCGTGGGAGCGCCGCCGCCGTTTGCCCCAGCAACGGGCATATCCCCATCAACAGCACCAGCGCAGCGAGCTGCGGGCCGGTCACGCCATCGAACCATTCTGGCGTGGCGGCGAAGCGTTGCCCCAGCAGCACTTCGGTGAGGGTGGGGAGCACGCTGCCGATGAGGATGGAGGCGGTCAGCGTGACGAGCAGCACGAGCGTGAGGAAGAACATCCCCTGCCGCGAGAGCAGGCTGGCAGGCGAGTCCCCGCTGGCGAGCGCGTCACGGCGGACGTAGAGCAGGAGCGCCGCGCCCCCCAGGGTGACGGCAATCGCTGCGAGGAATGCGCCGCCCAGGTTGGAGTCGCTGAAGGCGTGGACGGATTCGATGAGGCCGCTGCGGGTGGCGAACGTGCCGAAGAGCGTGAGCGCGAAGGAAGCCGTCGCCAACAGCAGGTTCCACAGGTGGAAGCCGTGGCGCTCGTCCTGCATCACCGCCGCGTGGAGGAGCGCGGTTGCCGTGAGCCAGGGCAGTAGCCCGGCGTTTTCGACCGGATCCCAGGCCCAGTAGCCGCCCCAGCCGAGCACATCGTAGGCCCAGCGCATCCCCAGCAGCAGGCCCGCGCCCAGGCTCAGCCAGGCGAGCAGAACCCACGGGCGTAGCGCCGCCGTCCACCCGGCGACGCAGCGGGTGAGCAGCGCCGCCATCCCAAAGGCGAAGGGGATTGCCAGTGCCACAAAGCCCACATACAGCGCGGGCGGATGGAAGATCATGCCGGGATGCCGCAGGAGCGGGTTCAAGCCCTGGCCCTCCAGCGGCGCGCTGAGCAGCAGGGTGAAGGGGTTGAGCTGAAAGCGGATCACGGCGACGAAGAAAGCCGTGATCAGGTTGAGGAAGACGGCGGCCCAGGGGACGAGCGGGCGCGCTTTTTCGGCGGGATAGCGCACCGCGAGCGCGGCGAAGAGCGCCTGAAGGCAGCCCCAGAGCAGCAGCGAGCCTTCCTGCCCGGCCCAGAGCGCGGAAATCTTGAGGTAGCCGGGCATGAAGGTGGCAGAGTGGAGCGCCACATAGCGCAGCTCGAAGCGGTTGCTCAGGAAGCCCGCGAGCAAGACGGCAAGCGCCCCGCCCAGCAGCCCGGCGAGCGCGTAGGTGGCGTTCCGTGCACTCTGCCAGACCTGACAGGTTTCAGAAAATTTGTCAGGTCTGTGAAGTGAGAAAAGTGCTGCGCCGGTAGCATAAGCGGCCAGCGTCAGCGCGAGGGTGAGGAGGTAGGTGCCAATTTCGCCTAGCATGGGTTAGTCACCAGAAGAGAAGCCCTGACAGGTCTTTGGAAATGATATGGGCTTGCTAGACCTGTCAGGTTCGGGAAAACCTGACAGGTCTGCGTCTCGGGTTGAAACTTGATAGGTTCATTCATCTTCTAGTCCCAATGGTGCGGGCAAGACCTGACAGGTCTGCGTTGGAAATGGTTAGACCTGTCAGGTTCGGGAAAACCTGACAGGTTTGCGTCTTGGGTTGAAACTTGATAGGTTCATTCATCTTCTAGTCCCAATGGTGCGGGCAAGACCTGACAGGTTTTCTGAAACCTGTCAGGTCTGCTCCTGGTTGACACTGGACAGGTCTATTCATCTTCTAGTCCCAATGGTGCGGGCAACGTAACAGCCTGTTGTTGCGCCACGATAAAAATCTCTGGGCCATCGAACCAATCCAGCACACGCTCCCGTTGCACCTTCGTTGGCTGTGAGGTGTGTAAGGCTTCATACGAAGAATACGGCCAGTCGCGGAAATCATTCACAAGTTGGTGGTGTTCTGGATTGCGATGGATATAAGTTACCAACCGTTTGAAATACGCCTTGCCGGCCACCTCAATTCGCCGGAAAGGTCGCTCGAACAATGCGCCAGTACGCCCGTACATCTTGTTGATGGACTTGGTATAGGCGTTGAAGAAGTTGGAGAAGTATTGGCTTGGCGGTTTGGCCACATCCAGACCTGTCAGGTTTGCTAAATCTGACAGGTCTGGATGTTCTTGCCTGGTTTTCACCCGAATTAGCAGATGAAAATGGTTGCGCAGCAGACAATAGGCGTAAGTATCCATCACCGAATGGATGTGTTGGGCATAAAGTTGCAGGAAATATGGATAGTTGCGTGTTTCGATAAAGATGTTTTCCCCGTTAATCCCTCGGTTGTATACATGGTAAAATTTGCCATGTTGTAGTGGTACTGGATTAGCCATGGTTATCCTCTTCTCAGACCTGTCAGGTTTCAGAAAACCTGACAGGTCTCTCTGGTCTCTTCACTCCTCATACCGCGAAGGACACTTGAGCAGCAGCTCATCGGCGTAGAAGCGCCCATCCTCGCCCAGCCGCCCGCGGACGATGGCTTGCGCCTCGTGGCGGAGCATGTCGGGCGGGCTGCCGTGGTAGACGATTTCGAGCATAGGCGCGGTGGAATCCTGCACCGCCGCGTGGAGCACTTGCTCCAGCCCGCCGGCGCGCTCTATCTCGCGGGGATCGCCCGGTATCTGGACGATGGTGAAGGTCAACAGCGTGCCCAGCTCGTCATGGACGATGCTCTCGCCCAAGACCGCGCCGGAGACGGTGATGGCCCGCTGCGTAGCAGCGGGGCGCTGCTGTGCAGCGGCGTCCAGCGCGCGCACCTCCTCGATGGTGAGGTAGTAGTGCGCCGCGCTGCCCGTGCTGCTGATGAGCAAGTACAGCACGGCGGCGGTAATCAGAAGACCAGCGGCGATAAAGGTGGTTTTGTTTTGCATAGACGGGATGAGTCAGCGAATCAGCGAGTCAGTGAGTCAGCGAATAGGTAAAACTCCAGGCCCCTGTTCATAGGTGTGCCTATGCTGATTCGCGTACTCCTGTTGGAGAAGTATTGATTGATCTTGTTGAACTTAAAGAAGATTATTGTACTTCAAGAGCTGTGCCAGTTCTTTATTTTCAATCACTTCAATTGACCAACCGAATTTATCTCTCATTCGCTTAATAGTATTCATTAGGTTCTGCGAACAACTCCTTGCCGTAATAAAAACCACAACACATCTGTCAAAATTCAGAAAAGGACGGAGTATTTGATAGGATTTTTCCTCGGGTACCTTTCCTGTGATTTCTCTGGCAGATTTAACCGGAATACACAAATAGAATCTATCGCCCTGTACATTAATAGGTACATCCATATCACTGATTTCAGAAGGCCCATGTGCCTTTCTTGCTTCTCGTTGCAGTACGCCAGTATCCACTCCGAGTATCATTGCTGTCAATTTCTGGCGGATGTCTTCATCAGAGAATTTGTACAGTGTATCAATTTCTGCCGGTCCTACAGACACACTAGCAATTTTATCATACCCTTTGAAGATTTGCGCCAAATCAAACGATATACTTTGATGATTTGAGGCTTGGCTTAAAGCTTGAACAATTTCAGAGTCTCCCAATATTTCTTTCAAAAATAAGTTAAATACAAATTCTTGCCACTTAAAGAACTGCTGTTGAGCCTCTGCTTCATCATTTGCTAACTGATGCATTAACTCGCGCTTTGCTTCGCGATTAGGTACAGACGCTATCATTTCGCGTTGCTCTAGCGACCAACCTTGTTGAAAAATTGGTTTTGGAGGTGTGATAATCAAAGCAGTGTTTGATTCTTCAAATAGTTCACGTAGATAAATATCACCTAATCTATCATTTCTGAAATTTACTATGTACCGTATCAATCCATTAGTTTCTTCCGCAACTTCATATTCCAGATCCTGTAATTGAAATTGCCTTAAATGCCATCTTACAGCAGCATTCAAAACACTAAACTTAACAGGAAATTTCCCTGCCCATATTTGTCTAGGTCCCGTCAGGTGGTTAAGCCATCCTACTGAATCAGGCAAAGGAATCTCAGAATCTTGAGAAATTGTCATCTTTTATTACCCGTACTGAACAAGCTAGTTACTCCATCAGGCATGTGAACTGCGTGGACTATGCACGGTGATGGTTTGATGCGGTTGCGCCAACACAGGTGTAATGAGGATAGGCGTGCTACCGTAACGTGCTCGCACCCGCTGGCTCAGGGCGGCCCGGTCGCTATCGTGATCTATGACGTACCCACGCCGCATAGCAATATACTCTCCGGCATATTGACGCAGCAACTCCGCATGTTGCGCTACATAAGCAACCTGCTCCTGCTCAATCGTTTGGTGTGCTTGCTCTTTCAAGTAGTGTTCAACCGCCTGCCGCAACACGGTTATCAAATCGGTGTGTTGTGAGTCTGCTGTGCGCTTAAGCAACTCTATCCAATCTGTTGGCAGCGAGAGTTGTATTTGCTGTTCCATAGCGACGTTCCCTTTATGAGCTATACGTGGTTATGCCGGTTTTTGAACCATTATGGCCGCGCGAACTGCGCGAAATCCGCCACCGGCGCAACCGGCTGTAAGTCTTCGAGGCTATCATAGAGCAATTGCAGAACGTAGTGGGGGTTGTGAGCATACGCGCCGCGATCTTTGTTGACGAAGTTGTAGTTGTAGACGGTGCGTACTAGGCGCGGCGTCCAGGTGAGGTAGCGATTGCCGAAGTTCGCTTCGTCGCTGTCGGCGGTACCGTTATTGTTGGTGTCCACGAAGAAATACGGGAACGTGTTCTTCTCGTAGACGATGGGCGTGCCGATGACATTTGCGGCGTAGTCCTGAATTGCTGCATAGAGTGCGTTGTGTAGCACAGCAATCTCGTGCGCGATGGGGGTGCTCGTATCGCCGTCGCCGTCGTAATCGCCCGTGCTCTGCCGAATATCGCGCAGGTCGGCGAAGGTCACGACGTTGAGGTGGCACGGGCTGCAGGTGTCGGGATTGAGCGCGGTGCTGTGCGGGTTGTGGCACTGGATGCAGGTACGGTAGTCTTCCACATGCTCGTAGCGTCCGACATAGGTCTTACCGGCGTACTGGTAGCCGCCCTGCGCATCACCGCCCTGTTGCGTCGCCGCGGCCACCGCGTAGTGGACGTTGATGAAGGCCAGCCCCTCCGTCACCGTATCCAGGCCATGCCCGGCGATGGCGTTCTCGACAGTGTTGGTCGAAGTGCGCCCCTGGTGGCACTGCATACAGTTCACCGCGCCGGAGTGCTGCGTTATTTCAGCCTCGGAGGGAAATTTTACCGAGGTCAGCTCATGTGCTGGGATGTTGTGGCAGGTGTTGCAGTAGATCACAGAGCCAATCTGCGCAGGGCCATCCACCTGTCCGGCGGCAGTCCCATCCGCGCCCAGGAAATCGAGATAGCCGTACATGCTATGGCATTTGGCGCAGTTTTGTGGCACCAGCGGTGGATCAGCCTCGTCCCAGTTGGTGAACGAGCGCGAAGCCATGTCCGCGTGCCCGGATTGTGACCACTTCGCCGCGATGCTCTCGACCGATTCTGGAGCGATGAAGAATTGATAGCCCCATATAACCAGTCCCGTGAGCGCCATCAAAACTAGTCCGAGGGTTAGAATGCTAGACCATTTCATCAGGGGTGCCTCCTTGGGTAGCATAATAGGTGTTAGACGGTTGATACTACAACTTGCATTATTTACCTGTCAGTATACACTACCCATTAGAAAAGTCCAAACGCGGGACAGGTTGTTACCCACGTCATCATCTCTGATAAAAAGGAGCTTGTTATGCTAACACAAAAGACCAAACAACGCCTATGGATCGCGGTCTATTTTGTCCTTATCTTCGCTCCATTGTTGATCCTGTTGCTTGCGCCGCGCCCGGCGGGACGCACTTTCTGGCGTGAGCTCTCCGTGGCCCTGGGCTTCGCGGGGCTTTCGTTGATGGGCTTGCAGTTCATCCCTACCGCCCGCCTGCCGCTGCTGAGCGAGGTTTTCCCGCTCGATACGCTCTACGACTTCCACCACCGGCTCTCCATCGCGGCCTTCGTGCTCTCGCTGGCGCATCCCGTGATCCTCTTCATCCAAAACCCCCACACGCTGCGGCTGCTCAACCTCTTCACTGCGCCGTGGGGCGCGCGCGCCGCGGTGGTAGGCTCGGTGCTGCTGATTCTGTTGATTAGCACCTCGGTCAAGCGGCTTTCGCTACGATTGTCTTACGAGACCTGGCGGTTGCTCCACGATGGTTTTTCCGTCGGCATCATGGCCTTGATCCTCTACCACATCTTCAATGTGAACTACTACACCTCCGTACCGCTCCAGCGCGGGCTGTGGATTCTGCTGGGTTGTATTTGGGCCGCGATGATCCTCTACATTCGCGTTATCAAGCCGTGGCTATTGCTCAAGCGCCCGTATCGCGTGGTGGAGGTCATCCAAGAGCGTGGGCAGACGTGGAGCCTGGTGCTGGAGCCGGTGGGGCATTCCGGCGTCCCCTTCCGCGCGGGGCAGGTGGCGTGGCTGAGCGTGGGCCATTCGCCCTTCAGCATTGAGGAGCACCCCTTCTCCTATGCCTCTAGCGATGCGCACCCGGAGCGGCTGCTCTTTGCCATCAAGGAGCTGGGCGATTTCACCTCCACCATTGGCGACATCGTGCCCGGTACGGTGGCCTATGTGGATGGGCCGTATGGTACGTTCGATCTCGATCATCACCCGCAGGGGAACTACGTCTTTATCGCAGGCGGTATCGGCTCCGCGCCGATTATAGGGATGTTGCGCACCCTGGCCGACCGCAAGGACGAGCGGCAGTTGCAGTTCTTCTACGGGAGCTGGGCCTGGGACGACATCATTTTCCGCGAGGAGCTTGAGGTGTTGCAGGAACAGCTCAACCTGGAAGTTGTCCATGTCTTGGAACGCCCGTCTGAAGACTGGGAGGGGGAGAGGGGGTACATCACCAAAGATGTGTTGCAGCGACATCTTTCATGCGATTACCGCAACTGTATCTACTTCATCTGTGGCCCGCTGCCGATGATTGAGCTGGTGGAGCGTTCCCTGGAAGAGCTCTCAGTCTCTCGCAAGGATATGGTCGAGATCAGCCGTAAGCGCGCCTTTGAGCTGACGCGCAAGCGCATCTATTCTGAGAATTATAAGATGGCGTGAGTAGCGCCATACGAAAGGAGCATCATGCAGAGAATTTACGCGCGCCGGTTGTTGATAGTTACATTGGCGTTGATTGTGGTGTTTGCGTTGGCCTTCTCGATTTTACAGGGTGGGTTGCCCTGAAGAACTGGGATTGAAAAAACAGCCCGGAGATACCCTCTCCGGGCTGTTGCGTAAGACGGGCATGGTTACTTTTCGATAGCGTGGGTTGCCAGTAGTGTGGGCCATTGCCCTGCGAGCTTTTGCCAGGCTTCGGTATCCAGTACATCAAAGTCTGTGACCAGGCAAACGGGTTGATCTTTTGCGTCATAGCCCCAGTAGGAGCCGTATTCGCCATTGCCGCCATAGGCGGAAAAGATGGTGAGATTGCTACAGCTCGTGGCTTCGAGCAATATATCTGCCCAGGTATAGGTAGGGCGCGAATGTGCAGCGAGTATGTCTGCCAAGAGATCCGGGAATCCGGACTGCTGGCGATAGCGCTGTTGTAGCATAGGTAACGTGGCCGCATCAAGAAATGCGCCACAGCCCGAGTCTGTTGTGTAGCACCAAATCTCATCCTCCTGTAGCTTGTTTACGGAGGCCGGCGCGGCCTTTTCCCAACGTACCGGTTCGTCGGTGTTCAGGCAGAGCACAGCCAGTGTCACGCGGAGATCTGTTACGAGTGCGTGAGTCATTGTATCGGCAGGATTGGGGAAATAGCCCACAATTAGCCGGACAGGATAGCGGCCCGGTGCGACTTGTGGCGCGAAGGCGGGCTGGTCGTTGGTTAGCAGGTCAAAGGGATCGCCTGCAATGATCGCGCCTGACGTGAGAATGAGTGGGGCAATTTCATGCCATGCCAGATCAACCGGCTCCCCCCAGGGTGTTTCGACTGCATCTAAAAAGTGAAGTTTGTCCATTGATTGCCTCCCTGACTGAATCTGCGAAACATATTCATATTATACAGGACTTACGTATAATAACATGGATGGGGAGGCGAACCTAGCCTTAATCACCTCAAACGCACACCCCTGCACCGCTCTAGTAATTTCCTCATACTTCAGCGGTTTGCCGTGTCCTTCTTGTTCATTCTTAATATCCTCTCCATCCATGTCAATTCCTCTAGGCGAATGCTAAGCATCCACGCAGTATACCTTTACATACAGACCGGGCAAGTAAAAATAACCATTTGCAACAAGTTGGTCAAATGTGCTAACCCTACCCAAGTTATAGCGAGGTATGAAAACAATGGTATACTTTAACTTGCTATCAAAGTCATTAAGTTTGACCTACAAACCTGGCAGGTTTGAAAGGCTTAACGCTAGGACAAGCTTTTGTTCACCGGTAAAACACTGCTAAACACAGTCTCTGCGAAACCTGCCAGGTTTTAACTTAAGGACATTGAATTTGCTATGGATGAACGATGTGTTGTCGGAGGTTATGGGTGAAGAAAAACGCTAGAACACAAGTACAGCCCAATCGCGAACTAGAATCGCTGCGGCAACAATTGGTGACCAAAGAAGCGCAGTTGGATGCACTGCGGCATCAGGTGGGCCACGAGCAGGGCCAGCTGGGGAGTATGAGTGGCTGGACGGCCACCGACATCAAGGCGCGCTTGTTGGAAGAAGCTGAACGCGCGCGCGCCGAGGCGGAACAGGCGCGCGCCGAGGCCGAGAAACACGCTGTCGAGTTGGAGCAGGCCAAGTGGCGGCTCAAGGCTACCAATCGCGCCCTGGAACGGCGCACGGCGCAGCTGGAGACGGCGGCGCAGGTCGCGCGTGAGGCCGCTGGTATCTTAACCGTGGGGAAATTGCTGGAGACAACCGTCACGCTTATCGCCGACCGCTTTCAGCTCTGTCAGGCAGGCGTGTTCCTGGTGGATGAGACGGGAAAATATGTTGTCTTGCAGGAAGCGTCATGGGAAGGCGGGAAGCAGCTATTGGCACGCGGTTACAAGTTGCTTGTCGGCGTGCAAGGTTTGGTGGGCCAGGTCGCGCGCACCGGCGAGCCGCGGGTGCTTTCCGGGCAGGAAGAGCGCCAGGCTGGCGATGTTTCGGCAACGCTCGACGCTTTCATCCCGCGTTCAGAGGCCGCGTTGCCGCTCAAAGTGCGGGATCGGGTCATTGGCGTGCTCAATGTGCGCTCCACTGAGCCGGATGCGTTTGACAGCGAAGAGATCGCGATTTTGCAGACCCTGGCCGATCAGGTGGCCGTCGCGCTCGATAATGCGCGGCTCTTCGAGCAGATCAAGCGCCACAGCCAGCAGCTATTCACTGCCACCGAGGTCTCCAAATCGGCCATGACCCTTCTCGATCCCGAAAAACTCATGCGTTACGCCGTAAAACTTATCCGTGAGGGCTTCGACCTTCATCATGTGGGCATTTTCCTGGTGGAGGAGGGTGGGGCGAATGCGGTTTTGCGTGCGGGCAGTGCCAAGATTGGGGATTCGCTGTTGCCGGAAGGGCAGCGCCTTTCGGTGGGTGCGCAGTGTATAGTGAGCCAGTGCATCGCCGAGGTGCGCGCTTTGCTGGTGAGTGGCGCTGCGGTGCAGCAAGAGGTGTGCCTGGATAATCTTACGCTGCCGGAGACCCGCTCCGAAATGGTCTTGCCCTTGGTCACGCGCGGCAAGGCTATCGGTGTGCTCAGTATCCAAAGCACGCAAGAAGCCGCTTTTTCTGAAAAAGACATCCCCGTGTTTCAGACCATGGTGGATCAGATTGCCATTGCGTTGGACAATGCACGCCTGTTCAAAGAAACCACTGAGGCTAAGATGCTGGCACATCAAGCGCAACAGGCTGCCGAAGAGATCAATCGGGCGAAAAGTGTTTTTCTTGCCAATATGAGCCACGAGCTGCGCACCCCGTTGAATGCCATTCTGGGTTTCACGCAGCTCATGGCGCGCGACCAGAATCTCACCGCTGATCAGTGTGAGAACCTGGACATCATTAACCGCAGCGGAATGCACCTGCTCACACTTATCAACGATGTATTGGAAATGTCCAAGATCGAAGCCGGACGCACGGTGCTGGTGGAGCAAAACTTCGATTTACAGCGGATGTTAGGCGAATTGGAGACGATGTTTAGTTTGCGGGCTGCCGATAAGTGCCTGACGTTGCGCTTCCAGTGTGCCGCTGATGTGCCACGTTACATCCGCACCGATGAGCGTAAGTTGCGCCAGGTGTTGATCAACCTGCTGGGTAATGCGGTCAAGTTCACGAAAGAGGGCAGCGTGGCCCTGCGTGTAGCGCGCGTGGCGGCGGCGAATGATACCCAGGTTTTGCGTTTCCAGGTGGAAGATACTGGCCCTGGTATCCGTGCCGAGGACTTGCAACAAATTTTTAACCCCTTTGTGCAGACGCCCGGCGGCCCGGAATTTACTGAAGGTACGGGGCTGGGGTTGCCTATCAGCCGTGAATTTGTGCATTTGATGGGCGGGGAAATTACCGTGGAGAGTCATGCCGGCGAGGGCAGCTGCTTTACCTTCGAGGTGCGGGCGGGGCTGGTAGAGATTTACGAGGCCGGTGAAGAGATTGCTCCGCGCGAAGTGCTTAGCTTGCAGCCGGGGCAGCAAGCGCCCGATGGTGGCCCGTACCGCTTGTTGGTGGTTGAGGATCGGGAAGCCAACCGGCAGTTGCTGGTGAAGTTGCTGACCAGCCTGGGCGCGCCGCCGCAGGGATTTGTCGTGCGCGAAGCCGTCAACGGCGTGGAAGCAGTGGAGATTTGGGAGACTTGGCGTCCGCATCTCGTCTGGATGGATATGCGGATGCCGGTGATGGATGGCTACGAGGCGACACGGCGGATCAAGGCTGCGCCCGGCGGGCAGGAGACCATCATCATTGCGTTGACAGCCAGCGCTTTCGAGGAAGATCGCGTCGAGATGCTCGATTGGGGCTGTGATGACTTCGTGCGCAAGCCCTTCCGCAACGCCGAGGTTTTCGATAAACTAGCCCAGCACTTGGGCGTGCGTTATATATATGAAGAATTGGTCGAGGGCGCTGCACCGCAATCTCGGCTTGAGATCCAGGCCGGGCTGACCAGCCCCGCGCTCGTGGCGTTACCGGCAGAGCTTTTGTTACAGCTGGAACAGGCCGCGGTGGAGACGGATATGCGGCAACTGGAAACCGTCATTAGCGCGATTCACGACCATAACCAGGTTTTGGCCGAAGCCTTGGCGAGCCTGGCAAGCGATTTCGAATACAACAAAATTGTAACTGCCGTGCAACGTGCCCGGCAAGGGGGCAGCGAAGCATGAGTGAATTACCTAAAGCCAACATCCTCGTGGTGGATGATACACGCGCCAATTTGCGCTTCCTGGTGGAAATGCTCACCCAGCAGGGCTACGCCGTGCGCCCCGCGCTCGATGGTGCGACGGCGCTCACCTCAGCGCAAGCGCGCCCGCCCGACCTGATTTTGCTGGATATTATGATGCCCCATCTGGATGGGTACGCAGTCTGCGCGCAGCTCAAGGCCGAGCCAGTCACTTGTGATATTCCCGTTATCTTCCTCAGCGCCTTGAATGAGGTGGTGGACAAGGTCAAAGCGTTCCAGATGGGTGGGGTGGATTATATTACCAAGCCCTTCCAGGTAGAAGAAGTGCTGGCGCGCGTGGAGACGCATCTGGCGTTGCGCGCCCTTCAACGCGATTTGCAGGAGAAGCATGTGGCATTAGAGCGTTATGCGCGCGAGTTGGAAGCCAGCAATGCGGAACTCGACGCCTTCGCACATACAGTAGCCCATGACCTCAAGACCCCGCTGGCGGCGCAAATCGGCTTCAGCGTGCTGTTGACCCGGCGCTTCGAGCAGTTGCCGCCAGACGAAGTCCGCGCGCGGCTGGCGCTGATTACACAGACGGGCCACAAGATGACGAACATTATCAACGAGCTGCTGCTCCTGGCCGGGGTGCGGAAGATGGAGCAGGTGACGCTCGCGCCACTGGATATGCGTGCAGTGGTCGCAGAGGTGTTGCATCGCCTGGCAAGCCAGATTGCCGAGACACAGGCCGAGATTCGCACGCCCGAAGTCTGGCCTGCGGCGCTGGGCTACGCGCCCTGGATCGAAGAAGTGTGGGTCAACTACCTGAGCAATGCGCTCAAGTACGGTGGCGCACCGCCCCGTGTAGAATTAGGATACTCGATACTGGAAGCTGGAAGCTGGTTGCTGGAAGCCAAAAACTTATTGCAAGCAACCAGTAACCAGCAACTAGTAACCGGTATCAAATTTTGGGTGCGTGATAATGGGCAAGGCTTGACCGCTGAACAGCAGACGCAACTTTTTGCGCCCTTCACGCGCCTGCACGAGCTGCACATCGAAGGGTATGGGTTAGGGCTGTCCATCGTCCGCCGCATCGTCGAAAAGCTCGGTGGTGAGGTAGGGGTGGAAAGTCAGGTCGGCGCGGGCAGTACCTTCTGGTTCGTGCTACCCGTAGCAGAGTGAATGCAGGAGTCGCGCGGTTTGTTCCATTAAACGATCTATGCGTCAATCGTTCGTAGAACTTTGATGATTTCCTCAATGCCTGTGTCACCCGTCGTAAGGTTACGCTTATTCTCTGTGCCTCGAAGTCACTACCTGCTAGAAAAAGAGGAGCTTCCATGCCCCGTGCCATCGGCACGCTGAACGAAGGCCCGCTTCACGCTGCGCTCAAGGCCTGGTATGCCCGGCCCGGAGATCGGTTGGAAGTTCCCGTGGCCGGCTATATTATTGACATCGTGCGTGGGGAACAGCTCATCGAAATCCAAACTGGCAGTTTTGCCGCGCTTAAAGCCAAGCTACAGGCGCTTGTGCCTGAGTATTCCATGACCCTGGTTTACCCGGTGGCGCAGGAAAAGTGGTTGGTGAAGCGCACCGCGGAGGGGTGTGAATTTGGGCGGCGCAAATCGCCCCAACGGGGTAGTGTGTTGGCTCTGTTTAACGAGTTGGTCAGTATCCCACAACTTCTTGCTGCACCGGGCTGCGCGCTTGAAGTGGTGCTTATCCGCGAGGAGGCCGTGCGGATTCACGATCCGCAGCGGGCCTGGCGACGGAAGGGGTGGGTGATTGCCGAGCGGCGCTTGTTGGACGTGCTGGCAGTACAACGCTTTGCTGCGGTTGCAGACCTGGCGACATTGTTACCGCAGACCTTACCGGACTCGTTCACCACCGGCGACCTGGCGCTGGCATTGGCGTGTCCCCGTCGCCTGGCAACGAAGATGGCTTATTGCTTGCGGGAGGCAGGCGCGATTGTTCAGGTGGGCAAACGCGAGCGGGCCTATCTCTATCAGACAGTTGCGGGTAGCCATGAGTAAGTGCGCTGTAGCGGGGGCGTTGTTGGTATTAACGGACAGCGGGGTGTTAACGCCCACCAAGCGAAGAGAGTCACGTCCCCGTTCACGGTTCGTTGCACGCGCAGGCCGGCGGCGGTGTAGCAAGTATCTTTGCTACTCCGGATCGATATCAGCCCATTGTTGATACTGCCCTTTAGATTCCCACCAGTTAAGAGCTTCAATAGCAATCAATGGCGTTCCATCACCCGCGAGACGGTATCCGTGACGTCCAGGTTCAGAATCTATGAAGGGGTTTCCTGTTAGATAAGCAAGCGAGCGGGCAGCGTCAATCATAAGTTCCCGATCCTCTACATCCGCATTGTACAGCTCTGCAACCAAAGCTGGTACAACGCTGGTATCTCCCAATCCCCCTAAAGCCGCTGCCGCTGCGGAACGGCCTCCTACGTAGCCAACCCCTTGCATCATCTTGACCAGTTCTGGTGCTGCAGATGCAGCTGGCGGGCCAATGTCCCTGAGCGCATAGGCGACCCCTATACGCATTTCACTGGTGCTGGCAGGATTAGTAAGGATTTCTGTTAATGCCGGCACCGCAGCTTCGGCCTCCGCTCCTAACCTGCCGAGGGCACCAATAGCGCCTAGCCTAGCACGGGGATCCTCAAGCGCCTTAATCAATTCTGGCACTGAAGTAGGTGGTATAGGAGAGGGTCTAGGATCATGTGGGCCTCCAGCCAGAAAGAGCGCAAGGTAACCACAAGCATTAAGCCCAATTATCAGCCCAATTATCAGTAGCGCAGCGAGCAAAGTAAGGCTTTGCCATTTGCGCACGCTAAATCCAGAATGCTCTCGCGTAAACTTAAACTTCATTTTCTAATCCCCCTGTTTGGTTTCCACCACGCCATCTTTTTCCAAGAATCCGGTTGAAGCAGAATGCACTCTTTCCAAGCGGAGAGAGTCACGTCCCCGTTCGCGGCTTGCTGCACGCGCAGGCCTGCGGATGATACTTCCGCGTATGAAGGTATTGCGACCACTGTGTTCATTAGTCACAGGAGGATACCGCCACCTGGGCCGGTGTCCACGTGACCAGCCATATTCCAGAATTCTTATGAAAAACAGCGGCATTTTCCAGGGGCGAGACTTCTATTCCCAAGGGGAGGGTAACTGTCATCCCCTCGGTGGTGCGGAGGGAAGAGGAGAGCACCTCGGTATTCACATCTCTGCTTAAATCGTAGACACGTAACCCGTAACCACTTGCGATTCCACGGGTGTCCTGATAGTACAAGCGCTCACCATCCAGTGACCAACCAGAGACATAGCCACTTTCCGTCACCGTGAAAGTTTCTTCGCTCTCGAGAAAGAAAATCACCACGGACTCAGGCTCCGCAGTAAGGGCTAGTTTTGCTTCGTCCGCAGACAAAGCCATTCTGCCAGAAAGGCTCAACCCGGTGGTGGAGAGAGAGATGCGCCAGCGGCCATCTGTAGCTGCCATGGCAATCTCTGCCGCGCCTTCGTATCCACAGCCGAATATTATCCTGCGTTCTTGATCCAGCCAGATAGCTTGACTGAATGTCCAACAAGGGCCTAGTAGTTTAACAGAGACGATTTGACGGATAAGAAAAGTGTGGCATTCTTGTA
>CAZDDI010000007.1:0-114468 GCA_964504195.1 uncultured Anaerolineales bacterium | reverse complement strand
GCAGGCTCAGCCACCGGGCTTCTCCGGTGCCTGAGCCTGTCGAAGGCCTCTGCGCGCGTCAAAGGCAGTCCCGCAAAACTAACCCTGTAGTATGCTCAAAACACGCATATTGACGGCTTTGACCGGGCGACTTTTGCGCTATTGCCATTATTCACCGGTAAAATACCATCAAACCCAATTCGTGTGACGCCTATCAGGTCTTAACTTAATGACATAGGGTAGCAGGTAGATAGAGCAGGTAGATAGCGGGTGAAAGATTCTACAAATTATACAGCCAGATTGCTTTCTCGCTGATTCGCCGGAGGTATGCCATGAAAATTACCACGCGCTTGTTGATTGCGTTTCTGATGGTTTCGGTGGCACCATTAGGGCTGATTGGCTATGCCGCGCTCCAGGGGATGCAGAACTTGAGCGCGCTCGCCATCGCGGAAAGCAGCATGGCGCTGAACGAGTTGGGCGAGGACATCATCCGCCAGCGGACCGCGTGCAGGACTGTGAGATCGGCAGGCGATAGACAGAATCTACCGCCTACCTGCACGGGTCGTAGTTCTGCCCCAGAATGAGGCGCAAATGAACGGAAGTGCCGGGGACTTCGGCCCCCATCACATTGCCATCCCCGACGTTGAAGAGCCATTGCAATAGCGATAGATTGGTGCCCTTGCCCGTATTGTTGAGCGTTACAATGGTTGTGCGCTCGTAAATCTGTCCGTCGCCGCCGGTGATGTGCGGGATGAAGCCGTAGTGAAGCATTCGGTCAGCCGCCAGATGCTCCCAGCCAGGGCGGCCTGTGCCGTTCCAAATTTCCACATACACGGGCGATTGGTAGGCGCGGCTGGCGGCGGGCTTCGCAATCGTATCGGCAATCACCGGCTCGATCTCCTCCCAAACAGGCAAGAACACGCTGCCGCCCTGATAGGTCACAAACGAGTTGACCTGTTGGTAGCCGATGTTATAGCGCGATACGTCCGCCGCGTTCACCTGCATGGCCGTAATCGCCAGCTGCAAGATGTTCCCCACGTTGAGATCGGTTTGATAGAGGTCGCGGGTCTCCGTGAATAGCCCCGGCGCAACCTCGATCAGATTCATCTCCCGCCCACGCCGCCACATTGCCTCAAGCACCTGCTGCTGCCGGCGCTCGCGTGAGAAGACGCTGGTGGTCTTGCGCGAGCGCGAATACCACAGCGCCAGTTCCCCATCCATGTGCGTCACACCCGGCTCCAGCACCAGCCACGGATACTCGCCGTTTTCATCAGGATAAGGCCAGTAATCCTCCAGGTGGCAGTTGACCGGCACATCCACCCCACCCATCAGGTTGACCAGGCCAATCAAGCCGTTGAAATCCACCTTCACATAATAATCCGCCGTGATGCCCAGATTGTGAAGCAAGGTTTGATTGAGCAGACCAATGCCGCCGCCCTCGAAGCCAATCATCTCGCCGTAGGAATCCGCTGTATTGATGCGGGCCATTTTGTAGCCGGGGATGTAGACATAGAGATCACGCGGAATAGAAAGCAGCGCCACTGAGGGCACGTCCGGGTAGATGACCAGATATTGGATGGCGTCGGTGTTCCAGTAGCCCCAATCAGGGCGCTTGTCGCTACCCAACAAGGCGATGGTAATGGCATCAGCAGGAATATGGAAACGCGGCACAGCCGTGGGGAAGGCGACCGTTTCGGAAGGGTGTGGGGTCGCCGTGATCGCGAAGTTGACGGCGGTGGGCCGATGCGACGGCAACGGCGTAGGTGTGATGGTAGGCGTGGGCGTGCGTGTAGGAATTGGAGTGGAAGTTGGAGGACGTAACGTAGGAGAAGGCGAAGGCGTCAGCGTCCAGGTGGGGATGACCGTGCGCGTGGGATTGCGCCCCGGCGTTAGCGTAATCACGGCGACGGGCTGCGGAGTGTACGGCCCTAGCACTGCTTGCGCGGAGTGTACCAGCTGATAGGTCAATAGTGCGCCGGCGGCTAAAATCGCCAGGATGAGCAGAAGCAGCGTAAATGTTTGTGTTTTGGTCATGATTTTATTCTTGCTTTCTTTGGGTTCTTAGCGGCTTAGCGCGAAATTAGTAGCCAGCAAGTCCCTGGCATTACCCATTCTCTTGCGCAGCCTCTTGCCGCAGCCGCTCGAAGTGCGCGTGGATTTCCGCGGCCAACGCAGTGGAGATGCCCGGTACAGCATGCAGCTCTTTTTCCGTAGCGTATTGGATGGCGTGCAGTGACTCGAAGTGCTTGAGCAACGCCTTGCGCTTGACCGGGCCGATGCCGGGGATATCATCCAGCTGCGAGGCCAACCCGCGTTTAGCGCGACGCTGGCGGTGATAGGTGATGGCGAACCGGTGCGCCTCATCGCGGATGCGGCGCAGCAACAGAATGGCCGGTGCGGCGGGATCGAGCAGTACCGAACGGCTGTGTCCCGGCGTGAAGAGCTCCTCGTGACGCTTCGCCAGTCCCACCACCGGTACTTGTCCCTCCAAATCAAAGGCACGCAATACCTCGACAGCCACGCTCAGCTGACCCTTGCCGCCATCCACAATCAGCAAATCCGGTAGTTTGCTCCACCCCTGATTGCCGCGCGCGCCCATCAACTCCCCCGCATTCACCCGCCGCCACCGGTCGAAGCGGCGGGTGAGCACCTCGCGCATACTGGCAAAGTCGTCCTGGCCGACAACAGTCTTAATCAAAAAACGACGATAGTCGCTCTTCTTGGGCACGCCATGCTCGAAGACCACCATGCTGCCCACCACCTCGACGCCCTGCGTGGTAGAAATGTCATAGCACTCCATGCGAACGGGCGAGCGGGGCAGATCGAGCGCGGCCTGGATATCGGCCAATGCCTGCTCGTTGCGGTGTTTGTCCATCGCCCACTGCGCCTTGAGCAACCGCAGCGTCTCGATAGCATTGCTGGAGGCCAAATCGAGCATCTCGCGGCCCGGCCCTTGACGCGGCACGTTGAGGTAGACCACGTCGCCGCGCTTGGCGGTGAGCCATTGTTGCAACACAGCAGCCTCGGTGATTTGGGCGGGCAACAGAATCTCCGGCGGAATCTGGGCGGCATTGGCGTAGAATTGCTGCAAGAACGCGGTGAGGATGTCCTGCTCGTCGCTGTTACCGCTGCCTTCCATCACAAAATACTCGCGACCTAGCAGCTTGCCGTTGCGCACGAAGAATACCTCCACGCAAGCGTTGCCGTCGTCGCGGGCCAGGGCCAGCACATCCTGATTGGTCGCAGCGGTAGTGATGATGCGCTGGCGTTCGAGGACATGCTGAAGTGCCTGGTAGCGGTCGCGGAGCTGTGCGGCCCGCTCGAATTGCAACCCCTCAGCGGCCTCAGCCACCTGACGCTTGAGCTCCTCGAGCAGGCCCTCGGTCTCACCCTCCATAAAGCGGGCCAGTTGCGCCAGCATCGCGTGATAACCGTCTTTATCCACCACGCCGATACATGGCCCTAAGCACAGTTTGAGATCGTAATACAGACACGCGCGTGCATCCTTGCCCGTGATGTCCCGATCGCAGGAACGATAGGGGAACATCCGCCGCAAGAGATCGAGCGTCTCGCGCAGCGCGCCGGTGGAAGTGTACGGGCCATAGTATTGCCCGCCATCGCGCTCCATGCGGCGGGTGATGAGCACCTTCGGGAAATCCTCGTGCGTAATCTTGAGGTAAGGGTAACGCTTATCGTCCTTGAGACGGATGTTGTAGCGCGGGCGATGCTTCTGGATGAGATTGGCTTCGAGAATCAGCGCCTCAACCTCGGAATGGGTGAGAATCCACTCCAGGTCGGCAATCTCGGCGACGAGGTGGCGGGTTTTGCTGTCTTCCTGCGCCGAGGCGTGGAAGTAGGAGCGCACGCGGCTCGTCAGATCTACCGCCTTGCCCACATAAATCACCACACCCTTGCTGTTGCGCATCAGATACACGCCGGTAGCGCGCGGCAGGGCGGCAAGTTTTTGTTGTACTACTTCAGGCAGCTCGTGCATGGGCTTATTATACAGCAAACGCCCCAGGCGGCGAAGCCTGGGGCGCGGGTACGAATCCGATGAGCGCTTAGCCCGCCAGCAGCTGTGGTAATGTCCGGCTTAGCTCGTACATGATTTCGTCAAATATTTCACTAATTGTCGGCCCTAGCGTCATTATCCCGCCAACGCAGCAGCAGCAAAGCAACAGCACCGCCACCACTACGATGATGATAATCAAAGTCTTGTTGTTCTTCGGCTGACCGGTGGCCGGGTCATAGACCGGGACAGGTGCAGGGGCAGCGGCAGGGCTGTAAGGCTCCGGGTAAATGGGATCGGGCAGAGGGTCATATTGAGGCTGTTCCATGTGATTTCTCCTTCGCTTGATAGATTAATAGCGGAAAGCTTCTAGTGCAGCGCAACCAAAAGCACCAGTAAAGAATAAAACTGCTAGACAAATACCGGTAACTGCCAAGCCCACACCGAGCCAGCCCAGAATGATACCCCAGGTTGCCATACCATTCCCACCCATGCGGCCCATGCTGCGGTTGATTTCACTCTTGGCCGAATAGCCCAGAATCAGCCCAAGGATGCTGCCGATGGTGGGCAGAAGCGTCAGCCCCAAGATGCTGGCAATCAGGCTGAGGGTGGCATTGGTGCTATTCGGCATAGCCGGTGGGGGGTAGTAGGGCTGCGGCGGTTGCTGCTGTCCGTAATAGGGATCATAACCCATGATAAAAACTCCTTTCGTTAAAAAATCGTAACTACTCAAGCTCGAGATTTATCTGTCATTGCGAACCGCGTCTCCACGGTGAAGCAATCTCAACTACGAACGAGATTGCTTCGCCGCAGACGGCTCGCAATGACAAAGGCTCAGTAGTTACAAAAAAATCGCAATTCAACGCGCACGATGTTGCATTTTACGGTTGCGGCGATATTGGATAATCAACGCAATCAATACAACTAACAAAACACCCCAAATGACAATGAGATAGGGAAAAATAATGGCAATAAATGCCGTAACGACAGATAGCGTTTCTTCAATAGTACTCACGATAGGATTAGCCACCCCCCCAGTAGTAGCAGTGAGAACGGGGCGCGCACCAGACTTAACGACATGAACACCACCGGCAAGCAATACACCGCAGCCCATCGCCAGCAGGGGATGAACTTGAATCGAGGATTGTGTGGTAGCTGCAAAGAGAATCGCGCCCGCCGTAGGGCGCACCACGGTTTGGATAATATCGTTGATGGAATCCACTACCGGGATTTTATCAGCCAGGATGTCTACAGCTAACAGGACAACGATAATACCAATAATCCATCCGTTGGTCAAAGCCGACCAGGGTTCTTCGAGTTGAGCCAGCGAGGTAAAGCGCGCCAACACCGCCAACGTAAGTAGCGGAATGTAAGCGTTCAATCCTGCCGAGGTAGAAAGACCAAAAGCGGAAGCTAAATCCAGCAAAATGTTCATCGTATTTTCAACTCCTACTTTCAATTATAGGGAATTTGAGAAAATAGGCAACCTTGCGGAGAACATACGGATCATTTTTCCGAAAAGGCACAATGTTCAGATTGGCGATTAGTTCCCTTGTTTCCACACGATAACAAGCCCGGCCCTTTGCTGGTTGTTGTCCAAAGATGCACATCTGGCAAACATCTTTAGTGCACAACACAAAATAACTCAATTGACTTACCCGTAAAGTGGGCTATACTTCTTTGAGCTGCATGTGAAAATGTTTTCAATCTTATATAGGCGAATGTATGACGTCAGATAGTTTACTCGGCAAAACCCTCGGGTCTTACGAAATCCTGGAAAAGATCGGACAGGGTGGCATGGCGGAAGTCTACAAGGGCCTTCAGCCAGCACTCAAGCGCTACGTTGCCGTCAAAATTTTAGGCCGAGGATTGCAAGCGGATTCGCAACTCTCCCAACGTTTCCAGCGGGAAGCACAAACCATCGCGCAATTGCGCCATCCCAACATTATCAATGTGCTGGATTTTGGGACGTATGAGGGCGGGCATTATCTGGCGATGGAGTACATTGATGGTATTGACTTGCGTGTGGAGATGGATCGGCGCCACGCTGTGGGGGAGACCTTCACACCTGAAGAAATCCTGCACCTGCTGAGCCAGGTGGCCGATGCACTGGATTATGCCCACGAGCGCAATGTAATTCACCGCGATGTAAAACCCGGCAACATTTTGCTCAACCGTGAGGGCAATGCTATTCTTAGCGATTTTGGCCTGGCGATGCTTCGGAATCGTCTTAGCCAGGTGACATCCGGTAACACTTTTGGCACACCAGAGTATATCGCGCCGGAGCAGGCCATGGATTCTCGCGCTGCGGTTCCGCAATCCGATATCTACTCACTGGGTGGGGTGCTGTATGAGCTGGTAACAGGTCACCTACCCTTCGATGCTGAATCCCCGTTGAGTCTGGCACTCAAGCATGTAAGCGAAGAACCTACTCCACCACGTCAGTATGTACCGAATCTCCCGATGGCTGTGGAAGCCGTCATCTTGAAGGCTCTGGCGAAAGATCCCACCCAACGGTATACCAGCGCACGCGCAATGGTTGAAGCATTGCGCACAGCTTGGATGAACAGCGATACACCCACTCAAATCGTCGCGCCGCGTGGGTCGCGCTGGCCGAAGTCGGCGCCGATTGTACCGCCGCCCTCCATAAAGCAGGAACAACCCCACCATAAGCGCAGGCTAATGCTTCCCGGTGTGATTGCGCTGCTGGTGTTACTCGCGCTAGGCTGGGCACTCTTCACACCAGACGGCCCGCTTGCCGGATGGATTGTATCAGCTACACCTACAGCTACCCCTACGCTTACCGCCACGCCAACAGCTACAGCCACTACCCGGCCCACGGCTACCCCTACAGCTACCTCCACGGCTACAGCTACCCCCCAACCTACAGTCACACCCACTGCAACCCCGCTGAGTGCAGTGGTTTCGCCCACACTGACGCTACAACCGACACCTACGCCAGCAGCTACCCCCACACCTACACCAACTCCCACGCTGGCCCCCGGTGCAGCTCTATCCCGCACGGTGGATGGCATGACGATGCGTTTCGTCCCCGCCGGTACATTTTTTATGGGGGCAACAGACGAGGACTCGGATGCGGGGAGTGATGAACGCCCCCAACACACAGTTAATCTAGGCCCATTTTGGATGGACGAAACTGAAGTCACGACAGCTATGTACAAACAATGTGTGGAAGCCGGTGCGTGTACTGCACCGCTCACCCGCACAGCTTATGATAACCCCAGCCGCGCACAGCATCCTATCACCTACATCAGCTGGGATGAAGGGGTGGCCTATTGCGCCTGGATCGCAGAAGAGACTGGCTGGGACGCGCAATTGCCCACCGAAGCGCAATGGGAAAAAGCCGCCGGGTGGGATCCAATCGCGAGCAAGCAACGCCGTTATCCATGGGGCGACACACTGGAGACGAATCGCGCGCGGACGGGTTCAACAACCGCTCCAGTGGGCAGCTATCCCGCCGGGGCCAGCGCCTACGGCATCCTCGATCTGGCCGGGAATGCCTGGGAGTGGGTGCATGATTGGTACGATCAAAACTACTATGGAAGTAGCCCAGAAGACGATCCCCCTGGCCCTTCAAGTGGGCGCTATCGCGTGATGCGCGGCGGCGCGTATGACTCCGTCGCCAACTTCAGCCGCCAATTGCGCACTACCCACCGTGAAGTCGGCTTTCCCGAAGGGCGTCTCAACGACCGCGCTGCCAAAGGGCCAAACTTGGGCTTTCGTTGCGTCGTCAACGGTGAACGGCTGCCGTAACGCGGGGGGCGTGCATGGTAAGCCTGTTACGTCCAACCCCGGAGCAGTTAAGTACACTGGAACGCTCGCGCCAGGCTACCCGCCATGCCTTCGCAGAAGTAGATCAACAATCGCTCCTCCAACTCAGCCGCCTCACGTTACCCGAAATCGAAGAAATTCAAGAGGAAGTAGCGCGGGTGCTACCGGCGGGCAATCTGCCGGCTTTTCTCCTCAGCGGGCTACTCAAACTCAAGGGCCGCAAACTCACCCCCACACAAGTTAGCCAGGACCTCACCGCCCTGCTCAAGGGTGTGGAATTGCTCTCGCGTAGCCTTTATGGAATCTTCATCGCCACTCCCGCTACGGTGTTATACGCTTACCAAAAACTGTTGCAGTTGGCGGGCAAAGAGACCGATAGCGCCTTTCCTCAGGGCACCTGGCAGTTCTACTTGGAGTTTGGTCTGCGCGAAGATAGCGCGCGCCATGTCAACGAAACGGTAGGTTTTTACCGTGATTTGCACCTGCAAGGCAATCAGGCTGCCGCAGCTGCGGCCTGGATTTGTGCGGCGCAAACACTGCTATATGAGTATGATGAATTGTTAGCCGTGGATTGGCGCGAGCGCGTGATGCTCCATGCGCTTAGTGCAGCGGCACGCGCGTCCCAACCCCCTTTGGCTCCCCTGGTGCAGGTGGTACGTGATTGGAATCAATTGCGCCCATACCACCGCCCGGCACAGGGCGGTGACTATCTGCCCCACCGTAAAGCCATGTTTCAGCAATTCCTGCATGAGCGGCTCTCGGCTTTGCCCCAGGAGACACAAACGGAAATTCACCAACGCTTCCAGCAACGCCAAAGTGCCGAACTCCCCGCATACCTGGAACAGATGACGCTGCTGGCTACGCTGTCACCAGAGCGCTATCAAGAACACAAAGAACCGCTGGCCCCCTGGCGCGTGATGACCGGCTTTATTTGGCGTGGGCGCACCTACTTGCTCCCCACCTGCCGCCGCGACGCGCAAGGGAGTCCCTTATGCTTCCCCTATACGGAAACCCGCCCCCCCTTCCCGCTCTTTTCCGCACCCGAAGGCGGCCTATGTGACACGCACGGCCAAGTTTTGTGGATAGATCGCAGCGGGCGAGTATGGCAACCGCACGCTCCACAACCGCTCGGTTGCCTGCTGCCCCCGACTCCCGATGTCGTGCTAGGATGGGTACTGGCAATTTTCAACACCCCCGTCGCCGGCCCGCCCCCGGATTTGGATTTACTGCTCGCGGAAACACCGCGCGCGCAACAGGCCTCCTTGCGCGCCGCCTTACCTCCAGCCACACAGTCCGAGCTCGCCACCTTGCGGCGCGCGCCTATCCTTATCAACTGGGATCAACACGACGCGGCCTTACCGCTTGCCCTGCTCCGCCGTGACCATCGCGGCATCGGCGACCACGCGCTTACACTGTTCCGTACACCGCACAGCATGGTATTCGACCAATCGCACATCTTTTTTGATGGATTATGGGGTATGGCGATCTCAGAAATCCTCACCGACAACGCTCGCCATCTTTACCGGCAGCTGCGTAGCGCCACACCACGCCAACCTGTCACCGCGCCGCAGCCACTAGGGCTTTTATCCGGCGCGAAGCTGGAACCCGCCGCGACCCGTATTCCGCGTGAGGCGGCTGCCGAATCCGACACGCTCGATGGGGCAGCCTTGCAACAGTTACGCAAGTGGTTAGCACAACGCGGCGCGGTGCTGACCGTCAACGACTTATTGCTCTTGTACCGAGGCTTTCACGCCGCATATTACAAACCCTCACCCCGAGCGCAGGCAGCATTGGCCGATTTGCGCACACAACGTGGCAAAGAGCCTGATGTGCAAGCTGCCCTGCTCACTGTAGAAGCAACGCTGGCCAGAATGCAGGAAAACAACCCGGCATTGCTGATACCGATGGATGCCTCCAACGTCTCACCTAAAGAGCGGCTCTTCCCCACCACCTTTCGCAATCCACTGACCGAGATGCTCGCGCAGTACGATGCCACGCACGAAGCCTATCGCTCCTATCAAGAACAGTCCAACCCCATGAACTGGCAGACCTTCGATCAAGCGCGGCGCGCATTACTGGCCTATTTGGACGCCTTCGGTAAGTTGTTGGAGGCGTTAAAAGCCGTGACCATGCGTGGTGAAAGTTTCAATACGGCCACATTGCGCTTGCTGGCGCATCTCTCGCCCTCTACCCAGCATTGGCTTGACCAGATTCCCCAACACATCAGCGTCCTCAATGAAATTGTGAAGGGCAATGAGGTATTCTCCAACGTAGGCCGGGTAACCTGTGGCAGCACGCTCACACGCTTTGTGAGTGCTAAAGATGATGGTGTGACCAAAGAGCTGGTGTGGGGCTTCCTCACGGATGATACGGAACGCATGCGGGTAAGTTTACGGGATTTTCGCGCCCATGTCCCCCGGCTCATGGCATTAGGTGAAGAGTCGCTGGCCGATTTGCTAGCGCAAGACTATCTCGATGAGTATGTAACTGGATTCAACCGGTTTGTTGCAAGATTGGGAACACTGATAAGCGTGAAGCGTGAAACGTGAAATTTTCTCTAGGCACGTTACCAACACAGCTAGAAACTCTCATAAAAATCCCCCGGCTGTAATTCCGGGTAGTTCCCCTGAGCGGCAAGATGCCGCCGAACATCTACGCAAAGATGACATTTCCCTGTATACCCTTCAACCAGCGGGCGATAGCCGTGCTCGGCTTGCGCCAGTTCGTACAACCGATATGGCCCGGCTGTTACTAGTAACGCGATAAGTAAGGGGTAGCGTTCTGCCTGAAAATCGGCCAGCAGCACCGGTAACGCGCGCCAATCGCCCACACTCAACCCGCCACAGAAACCAGGGACGAAATTACCGTGCAGATCAAAGTGTGAGTGCTGTGCGTGCAGCAACGACCCGGCACACGCTTGTCCAACAAAGGCTGCTGCCGGGCGTTTCTCCGTGAGATGACCGAGACAATACCCGGCCCGCCCGCCGGGAATGATACCGAATTCATCCCACAACAATACGCGCGCTGTTTCCGAGCCATACAGCTCCGCGTAACGCGCTAGGGGGACAGGTTGTTCCGGGTCAAGGCTCATACGCCAGAGCAGCTCCACATAGCTGGCCTGGTAGACAATAGTCTGTGCCACGCCGAAGACCTGCTGCGCCGCGCGGATTGCGCGCAGCGTGTACGCCAGAGGGACACGCTCGGCGTGGAATGGGGAACAGCTGATCAGCACAGCACGTAGGCCCGCCGCGTGTAAAGCCGCGAAACGCTTCACTGTAATTGCATCATCCACACACCAACCGGCACCGGTCTCCAAGTAAGCCCTGATACCACGCTCCACCGCCAGCCGCGTCCCTTCTAGCAGCAGATCGTAATGCAAAAACGGCTCCCCACCCGTGAAGTGGATTTGTGGCAGGCGTGGATAGACGCAAAGCGCATCAAGCGCAGCGCACAACTGGGCCGGTGTCATTACCTCACGGCGGCGAGGGCCGCAGTTGTACAGACAATGCGCGCAGGCATTGGAGCACTGATAGCTAAGGATTATGCCTATATCATCAGGATGCAGCGTTACCATATCTACCTCACAAATCAATGTCATTAAGTTAGGGCATAGACCTGGCTGGTTTCAAGACCTTGAGTCTGCAAAACGTCGTTCTGCACCGGTAAAATGCTCCCCCGCCTCGCAAATAATTACAAACCCCGGTAAAAGTAACAGGTACACGTGGAATTATGAGATTGGGGCAGTATCCGTAACATTGTAACCACATCAAGTATGCTTCACCCAGCCAATTTGTCAATGTAGCAATGGCATTGGGTCAAGACCTGCAAGTTTCGCACAATCCTGATTTTGTAAAAGAATTTTGGCAGGCAGATCGAGCACGCTATGCACCCTGCCTGCCCCAAAAAAACCAGAGGGGGAATCTATTTGGTTTGGCGGAAATCTTACCACAGGAACGGTTTAAGTTGTCCCACAATGGCAGTCCATCGCTACAAATAAAATTTGTGAAAGCACGTATATGTCCACCACCGTAACTGGCATAAAATTTGCTATCTAGGTAAAATTCGGTTATAATCAGAAATAGAATGCAGTCGCTATTAGGATGGATACCGGCATGGTTTCAGGAATGGTTTCAGCTATACGCGGCACCGTTCCTGAAGCTAGAAGCGCGCAAACTGCTGATGACTCTGCTGCACGGAGTTCTGGACACATTACTCTTCATCGGGCTACCTGTAGCGATTAGTTTAGGTAGTCAGAGCGTCTGGAACGGGCGTTACAACTTCACGCCGGCCCAACAGCAACAGATCGAAGCATGGGCGGCGGTTTCGAGCGCGATCGCATATATTGAAGGTGTGCCGCCCGTGGTACCTTTAGTGCTTTGGTTCAAGGAATCTGGCCTGGTTGCTGAAAATCCGGCCAATTGCGAGGGTCTCATGGGGCTGTACACGGCGGTCAAAACCGGGCAACTGCCCTGTTTCCCGCCTGGCCCGGTTGATCCCTGGTCGATAGCGACGCAACTGCAACTAGGGGCACGCACGTTCAAGACCTACTGCCCCGAAGTTAACTTTAACACAACCGATCCGGCCCTGCTCAAACGTTGCTATCTCTACTACAACGCCGGGCCACGCGCCCGTAGCAACCCTGACCAATCGGCTTATGTGATGAACAATTACAGTCCAATGCACCAAAACATGGTACATCGGGACATTGAAGGCCGCACCTACGATCTGAAAATACTGGGGGCTTGGCCGGCACATCTGGCAATCCAGGCGCAGCTGACACAGCACAAATCGGTAGACCTACCGCCGTTCTTGTTAGCCCCCCTATTGTTAACTCAGGAGGGCCTGGATAAACTCTGGTTACAAAATACAGTTCTGCCGGACACGGAGATCACAAGCGGGGCGCGCTGCCGAACCGCTGTAGCGGATGAATGCTTTGGTCTACCACACCCAATGACTGATGCAACGCTATCGCCACAACTAAGCCCGCTGTTGATTACACCGGAAACCGGGCAAATCGTATGCGGCCTATTACCTGGCGTGGAGCTGCTGTCGCCGCAGTCGTCAGTCGTGTTAGCACCCCTGGCGGGAACACTTACCCGCTACACAGATGACCGGGGGCATCTGGCTGTACAGATTGAGAATGATGGATGGAACGTATGGTTGATTGGGTTACGCTCGTATGCAGTCCCACCGGGCAGTGTTGAGGCCGGCACGGCTATTGGGGCAGTCAGCGGACGGGGGGGACTGACACCCACATTACGTTATGTGGTTTACGATAAAATCGCGGCGGTATTTGTTGATCCGCTGAGTTTTTTGCCTGTGGACACATGTCCGGCACACATGATCGAATAAAATCCGGTTGAGGAGGAGGTTGCGATGGATCTGCTAGCGCTTTTACCTGTTTTTTTGTTAGGATTGGGACTCTTGTGGGCATTGTGGTTGATTTTCAAACGCAACATGCTGGATCAGAACCTGACAAAGCTGATTTCGTATTTCCTCGGCGTCATCATTACCTTTGCAGTCATTGGGTGGTTGATGGATATCTTCCTGCCGCGATGGACAGCACAGCGATTGCTCAATGCCCGCGCCTCCAGCGAAGTACAAGTGATCGAATCTGTAGGCCGTGAAATCTGGCGCGAGGCTATGGGAGATACGGCACAACCACAGCCCATCACCATCATTACGCAGCCCCCCACCCAGCCTACCGCGGTACCGGTAACGCCGGCCCCTACACAAAGTCCGGTTGCGCCGGAAACCAATACTGGCGGGACAACCATCACAGGGCAAGCCGCCGCACAACTACAACCGGGCGAGAACTACTACACCGTAGCTTCTGGGGATACACTCTACCGCATCAGCCAACGGTTCGGGGTCAACTGGCAGCTAATTCAACAGCGTAACAACTTACCGAACACAGATATTCGTATTGGTCAAATCCTGATCATTCCAGCCAAGTGAGCGACGAAAAATCTACCGCACCGCCTGCCCCGCAGGTACAGGGCCAGAGTACCGGCTTACAATTCTGGTACAACAACCTGTATGCGCAGCTGCGCAAGAGTATACTCCCTGAAATTTTTTACCTTGAGGGGGAAGAGGAGCAGCTGGTAATTCGCATGGCCCCATACCGCAAGCTAGTAGGCTGGAACCTGTTACGTATCGGGGGGGCATTACTGCTGGTAGTATTGATCTTGCTGGGGATTTCGAGCTCGCTGGGGTTCGATGCAGTCTTCAATGGTGTTTTGGGGATGCTGGCACTTGCATTGACCTATGCCGTCTTCTACGGGGCGCAGACCTTACTGCTTTATGAACAGTGGCAGTTCATTCTCACCAACAAGCGCATCATTCTCATTACCCCCGATCCTGATCAGCGCGGGTTTGCGGATGCAATTTACCTGAAGCAAGGCAAAATCCAGGTGCTCGATACCAACTGGTCGCACAGTCCCTTTTGGGGGTTCTTCCAGGCCACGACTGGCTCACGCGATGTAATGTTGAGCATGAGCGGCTATGAGTTTCAGGAGACCGGAGCCAGAGTCAAAGGTGGCTTACGCTTCCCAGACGTTACGCAAGACGATATCCGCGAGCTCAAACGCCTTATTTTCAGCTGAGAATCTGATATACAAACAACCGGGCGGACCTTTTTCCGCCCGGTTGTTTGTATATCAGCAGCTAACCGGTTGAAGCAAGCTGATACCCGAAAATTCACAAAGCGCTAGTTAAACCGGGCAAACCTGCGCCAGACTTAGGCAACAACAATCTGAAAGGATAGATCCTAGGGCCAGCCCAGCAGCAGCCCAACCGTAACCAGGGTTGTCAAGCCCCAGTACCAGTCGGCGCGCTGCATCCGCAGCCGCCGCTGGAAGGGTTGCGCCGGATTGTAACCGCGCGACTCGGCAGCGGCGGTGATCTCATCGCCACGCCGCAACCCATTGACCAGAATTGTCACCAGCAGCCCGCGCAGCGTATGCCAGGGACGGCGGCGCAAGCCGCCGCGCATGCGTAGCGCCGCAAATGTATTCCCGGCTGAAGCCGCTAACGAGGGCAACATATTGAGAGCCACCCCCAGCGCGAAACCCAAACCCTGTACCCCTAGCTGCTCGAACATCAACGCCAAATCCCCCAGACCTACCGCGCGCAAATAGCCATTGAGCGCCAATAGCACGGTCAACCCGCGCACGAGCGCCTGGATACCTATAGTCAATGGGGATAAATCGGACGTGTCTGCTGCGCCCCACAGGGCAGCACTGAGCAACAAAAGCGCCGCAACCGTCCAAATGCGCCACGAACGAAAGATTGCAAAGGCTTCTGGGCGCAGCCAAAGCATCAAGAGCACTGTCGCCATCAAGACGCCCATACCACGCCAGCCAGAGGCCAGCACCGCACCAATCATCAACGTCAGGGTGACGAGCGTATAACCCAACGGACCTGGGCCACGGCGCGAGTTACACAACATCTTTTGGACGCAAACGCTCATAGACGATTTTGCCCACGCTCCACGCCAATGCCCCCGCGACCGCACCCATTCCCATATAGAGCAAGGCCAACAGAATAGCTCCCAACACAACAGCTTCTGGGTTCAACCCCAGGATTTTCGCTCCGCGTTCCACTACAATCACGAACATTTCAACTGCTCCCTCGCCGAATAACAGCCCGGTGATGAAGAAGGAATGCAGCAACGTCCATAAGGTTGCCAGAGCATTAGCCAACATCCAACTACCCAGGCCCACCGGCAACAACGTCAGCACGCCTTCCGCGATGGCCCCTTCAATGAGAATGGAAATAAACACGCGCAACACGCTACTGCCACTGGGGCTGAGGAATTTCAATAAACCAGTCACGAGAGCAATCATCAAAATACTGCCGCGCTTGGGGACAAAGCGCCTTCCGATAAGCGCGATGCCAATGCCCAATGCGGCCATCAGCGTGCCAGTGAAAGGGACTTTGAGAGTGTGAAAGAGATCACCCAATGTCATCTCCATTGCGCCCCATAATGCACCAAACAAGCCGATGTATACCAGATCACGCACAGTCCAACGAGAGTTTGTTTGCATAGCACATATCCTCCTGATAAATTTCTCAAAACAGCCTATCTAATCACGTTATCAATGGCATTAAGTTAAGAACATTGGTTCCGGTTGCCGTCCCCGAATTGGGTCACGAATCCCGCATACGCAGGACAATCTACATGAATTCCCCTTGTTTTGCGAATATACGTGTGTTCGTGGACGGCCTGCAAATCTTAACTTAAGACCTGGCAGGTATCGCCAAAATTGAGTGCAGCAATATTTCACCGGTGCATAACGACATTTTGTAGGCGCAAGCTTGCCAGATCTAGGTCCGAAACTCAATGATATTTTGTCTACCGTACATTTTCCAAGCGCATTCAGTTTTAGCCACGAATTAGCATGAATTTTACGAATTTCTTATTGTTTTCGTGTTAATTCGAGTGAATTCGTGGCAAAAATCTACAAGTGTACGGTAGCAAAATGATACTATAACAACAAAAAAAACGACACCCTTAAAGGATGCCGTTTGCAATCCAGCCGCACAGGCGCAATCATACCCATGCCAACCGGCATCCCCTTTCCAAACACGGGAGGCACGTTCGTTTCCCAACGCACCCAGCGGCTTGCATCCATAGGCTATGTAGCCCTTAGGGAGACAAGCTCGGAGATTGCCAACCATCAAATGATTCAACTTGAGATCTACCCAAAAATCACGCGGCTACTGGTTTCGACAAGCGCAACCAGTGGCACAATTTCGGATAACTACTGGTAATACAAATGCCGGCTTACACAAACCTGCCAGGACGCCGGCGCAATAACGCGGGGATAAACCACAGCAACGCCAGAACCGGAAAACACGGTTGCGTGTTATCCGGCGAAGCGCCCTCCACGGGCAAGCGTGGTAAGCGGGTAGGCGTCGCCGGCGCTTCTGGCGTGCGATAACCGCCTAGCGGAGTTGGCCCAGGTGCAATAGGCGTCAACACATCCAGATGCGGCATGCGCGGCGTGGGCGTAGGCAGGCGAAAAGGCGTGGCCGTGGGCAGCAGCGTGGCCGTAGGTGTAACCGTCACAGAGGGCGTGGGCAACAGCGTCGCTGTAGGCGTAATGATCGGAGTAGGCGTGGACAGCTCTGGAGTAGGCGTAGGCAGCTCCGGGGTGGGCGTAGGCTCGACCGCCGCCCGGCGATAGATGGTTGCCAGCTGCGCCGTCAAATCGAGATAAGAGCGGCCATAGCCTGTCGCCGGCTCGATTTGTGTCCCTTCTACCCACTCGTTGAAGCTGGTAATCACAATCCAGTCTGGATCACTCTGATGCGCAGCCTCCCATGTGGTCCGATAATACCCGCCATCGGCACGCTCCCGCACGAAAGCATCGGTTCGCCCTGTAACCAGATCATTATAACCCGGCATGGTAGTGGCGACCCAGTAACGTGGCTGTCCGAGTTGGGTTTCCCAGCGGCGCACCTCATCACCCCAACGCTGCATGATTGGGCCGGGAGTCGCTGTCCACGCTACGCTGTAGAGGTACAGGCCATCGAAGACTTCCAAGTACTCCGAGCGAGTACCTTCAGCAATCCATAGCTGCGTGAAGTTAGGGTCTACCTGCTGGCGCAGGGCTGACCAAACGGCAACGGAGTATTGCTCCTGCCGCCAAAAGAAAACTACAGGGCGCTCATCCACTCGCAAGTAAGCGGGATGTTGAGCGTGCCGATCACGGATCACAGTCAAGGCCTCGACGATTTCTTGCGTATTGCGCAGAAAGGCGGTATCAGGGGCCAAATCCACCGACAGGGCGGCATGCAACCCTTGCTCCTGCGCCGCGTTCAGCAAAAGAGTGAAGTTCGGCTCAGTCTGATTATTCTCCACCGTTGGGCCATACCAGGCATGTATGAGTGCATCAATGCCTGCCTGCCGGGCTTCTTGAACGTGGCGTTGCACGGTCATCGGGTCTGCTGAAAGATAGGGCTGGGCCGGTTGCTCGGCCAGATTCAACGCCCAAGTGTTCCAATCAAACCAAGCGTAGTAAAAAGCCAAAATCAGCCGATCTTGTTGCGCCGCGATAGGAGGCGCGGCCATCGGCTGGCCGAGCAACAAGCAGGCAAGGAACATACTTAACAAAAACCGTTTGCACATATACGCCTCCACTCGCAGTATAGCCTAGAGACCCGGAATGACAAGTCACATCTAACGGGGGTGTTTCATTTCAGTTGAAAGTAGCCACGATTTCTAAATCGCGCGCTATGGAAAGCGCGCCTACTAACTCATTTGAAACACACCCAAATCAAACAATCAAACGCGCCCATCTGGACATTGCTCTCTGGATAGAGTATAATGCCAGTAAGTAGTTAGAATACCTGAATGCATCTCTACAATATGGAAGGAAAACATATCGGTTATGAACATGGTACTACAAAGCATCAATGAAGGCGTGATGACCTTCTTTTCGTTTTTGATTGCCCTGATTCCACTCGTGATTGTGCATGAGCTGGGACACTTATTGATGGCAAAGAAACTGGGCGTGTGGGCCAGGGAATTCGGCATCGGCTTTCCTCCGCGCATCATGCGCCTATTTCACTGGAACGAGACCGAATTCACGCTAAACTGGTTACCGCTAGGGGGCTTTGTGCGTCTCGAAGGTGAATCATTTTTCGATGAAGAGAACGCAGAGGCACAAGAGCAAAAGACCCCTGAAGAGCTGGCGGAAACAGCCGAGCGTAAACGCCGCAGCCTCTACGCCCAATCTCTGAGCACGCGCTTCTGGGTGTATGTGGCCGGACCGCTGATGAATTTAGCCCTGGCCTGGCTACTGGCCGTTCAGATCTTCGCCATCGGTGTCCCACTAGCACCCATCACTGTCGTCGCCGTGACGGCTGATAGTCCAGCGATGGTGAGCGGACTACAAGTAGGGGATCATATCCTGGCTGTCAACAACCGCCCGCTGAATGCATATTTTCCAGGCGAAGGCGTTGAGATGTTCATCGATTACGTCAACGCCCATCTGGAGCAACCGATAGAAATCGCTATAGAACGAGACGGGCAACCGTTCCAAATCATGTTGACCCCACAGCCGACTCCGCCGGAGGGCGAAGGCCCGTTGGGAGTGCAATTATCGCTCCATCTAGCCGTGAGTATTGCGGCTGTCGCGCCCGGCTCGCCAGCCGAACAGTCAGGGCTACAGGTGGGGGATCGGCTGCTTGCAGTTGACGGAATACACCTGTGGAATGGAAATGTGTTAATTGAATACACCCGTGAGCACACTGGTGAGACTATCATGCTCACCATAGAACGCGACGGTGAAAGGCAAGACGTTCCCCTGCTGGCCCGCGCCAACCCGCCCGCCGGCGAGGGAGCGCTGGGCATCCAGATGCTCCACCAGACCACCGACTACACCCGCTATCCATTGCCTCAAGCATTTATGAAAGGCACTTCCTACGGGCTGACGCTGCTCCTGAACACGTTGACGCTACCCATCTCTGTTATTCGGGGACTTATCCCGGCAGAAGTCGCCCGTCCAGTAGGCGTAGTAGGCATCAGTCAGATTGCTTACGAGACCATTCAGCAGAGTCTCGCTGCCGGGCAATGGTTTCCCTTCCTCAACGTCGTGCTTCTTATCAGTCTCAGCCTGGGCATCTTCAACCTGCTACCGATTCCGGCTCTGGATGGCGGGCGCATCCTTTTCATCCTTTTGGAAAAGGTGCGCGGGAAACCCATCCCGCCGGAAAAGGAAGAAAAAGTTCACATGATTGCGCTTATCAGCCTGTTGGTATTGTTTGTCGTCATCACCCTGCTCGATATTTTCTTCCCGGTTTTTTGATGGCATACTTAAGACTTAGCAGCTATCCAAAAACTCACAAAGGCTATGGTCGGGCCTGTCATAACCAGCGCTGGGTCTCGGCAGGCTCGACCCTGGCAGAATTTTCGGATAGAGGCTTGGTGACTGTCCAGGAACTATACGCCCGATGTTATCGCAGACCGACCAAAATAAAACTCTCGACTACAAACTGAATTGCTAAACTCAGAAACGAACGGATATCGTAAAGACGCACCTCGCAATGACAAACAAAATTTGAGCCTGTGTAGTTATCACAAAAGCAACTCTAACAATCTCCGGGTTCACTGGCGTAAAAATTTTGTAACACGAGAAGTATACCTATGACCAAAGAAAAGGATCTTACACAGATTTGGGAAGCCCTGGAGCAGAACCAGCGCTGTCCCATTGCCAAAGACTTACCGTTGCTCTCTGGGCTGTTAGATGAGGCCCAAGTCCGCCTACGTCGCGCGTGGCCTCTAGTCCCGACACAAGAACGCTTCAAACTACTCACCGCGTTGGCGGAACTGGCCGAAGCTGATTTTGAGATGGATTTCAGTTTCATCTTCCGCCTAGGACTGCACGATATTGAAGCCTCGGTGCGCGCCCATGCCATTGAGGGCCTCTGGGAAGACGAAGACCCCCGGCTGATCGCGCAGTTTATCCGCTTATTGGTGGATGACGAGGCTGAAACGGTGCGCGCCGCGGCAGCGCGGGCGTTAGGCCGGTTCGTGCTATTAGGCGAGCTGGGCAAACTGCTACCGCACCACTTCGAGCAAACGTGTGCCACCCTGCACCGGGTCTACCGTAACCCGCAGGAGAGCATCGCCGTGCGCCGTCGCGCGCTGGAATCCATTGCCTATACCAGCGGGGCAGAAATCGCCACCATGATTGAGGAAAGCTATCGCCACCGCGAAGAGGCTATGCGCATCAGCGCAGTCTTCGCTATGGGGCGCAACGCCGATAAGCGCTGGGGCAAGATTGTACTCCGGGAATTGGAGAACCCTACTCCCGCCATGCGCTACGAAGCTGCTCACGCTTGTGGTGAACTCGAGCTCAAGAACGCTGTGCGCCCGCTCATTGAAGCCGTTGAGGATGTGGATGCGGAGGTGCAGGCGGCTGCATTGTGGGCACTAGGACAAATCGGCGGCCCGCTGGCACGCCGCACACTGGAGCGTTATGCGCGATCTGATGATGAAGCGGTGCTTTCGGCTGCCAACGCCGCCCTCAACGAGCTTGATTTTTATCACGGCGACACGAGCAGCTTTTTCGGCCCGCCGGCAGCTTTCGAGGAAACGCTAGATGATGAAACTTGGGAGGAGGCCGCCGAAAACGCCGTAACACTGGATGAAAGCGATGCCGAGCTCACTGAGGATGACGAAATCGAAGATAATTACCTTGCGGAAGATGAGGACGGAGAGGAAGAGGACGACGATCCGTGGTACGCATAACGCGCAGCTGGCTACATAGAGGGCTATTGACGGCGGGGATATTACTGGTCATGCTGCGCCTGGCGCAACCCAGTACAACACAAAATAGCGTCGAAACTACACATGACTACACCTTCGGACAAACAGCGACCTTCGAGTGGCGCGCACCGAACGCCAGCGCAGCGGAAACGGCCCAGATTTACCTGCGTTATCACTACGCCGGCAAGACTACTACGACGGCCTATCGCCCAACGACGGTAGAGACAACCACTTTACAATATGTGCGTGACCTACACGCAACACCGCTCCCGCCGTTCGCCCCTATTACCTACTGGTGGGAGTACCATGATACAGCCAATAACACATACCAAACCCCGCTCACCACTTTCACCTATGAAGATAACCGGTTTGAATGGCAAACACTCCAAGACCGGCTAGTAACGGTACACTGGATCGCTGGAGAACGCGCACTCATGCTACCAGCGTTAGATGCAAGCCGCAAAGCGCTGGATGAGTTAAGCGTCGCGCTCCAAATCCAGCTCTCCGAACCGTTCGATTTGTATATCTACCCCTCTAGCGCCGATTTACAGTCGGCGCTACGTCTGGGAGGACATGAATGGGTAGGCGGTGAGGCACAACCGGAGCTGGGCGTAGCGCTGTTGGCAATCCCACCTTCCAGCACAGCCTTCTCCCAAATGCAACGTGATATTCCCCACGAGTTAGCGCATTTGACGCTCTACCGGTATACCGACGCTTATGGCTACGCCATGCTCCCCACCTGGCTCCTGGAAGGGTTCGCCTCACACTTCGAGCAACGCCCCGATCCACTGTATGCAGTCACGTTAGAACAAACCCGTACCCAAGGGCGGTTGCTGTCCTTACAAAGCCTGTGTGGAGCCTTCCCCCCAGAGCGCGAGGCAGCACTGCTGGCCTATGCCCAAAGTGCCAGCTTCGTGACCTATTTGCGGCAAACCTATGGCTGGTCAGGGATCCGCACGCTGCTCGCCGCCTATAGCGATGGGCAAGGCTGCGCCGAAGGAGTACAATCACTGGGACGGGACTTACCCACCGTGGAGCGGGCCTGGTGGGCCTGGCTGGAACAAGGGGGCAACACCGGAGATTCCCAACAACAGTGGGGAGTTATTGCGAGGCTTGTAGCACGCACCCTAGCGCCATGGCTTTTACTGCTGAGTATGTTACTGTTGCCCAGCTTCCTGGTCTACCTGCGTAACATTGGTAACGCTAAGTCTCTTCGATGATGGGCAAAGCAATGAAAAACGTACTGCCTTTGTTCAGCTGACTCTCGACCCATACCCGCCCGTTGTGACGCTCCACAATGGATTTCACCAAGGCCAGCCCCAGACCCGTACCGGAAATATCCCCCGTCTCGCGGCGTTTGACGCGGTAGAACTTCTCAAATAAACGCACCTGGTCTTCCGCTGCAATACCAATGCCGTTATCAGCAATGGCAACCACGGTCTCCCCTTCCGCATCATTAATCGAAAGCCCTACGCGCACGTCCCCCCCTACCCGAGTATATTTAATCGCGTTATCCACCAAATTACCAATAGCCTGGCGTAACAAAGTCCGGTCACCGATAACCATGGGCGCGCCCTCAGAAGGCTCCAAGCGCAAGCCGATACCCTTTGCCGTGGCACGGGCACGCATCGAATCCACCGCTTCCACCAGAATCAGACCGATATGGCACGATTCGTGGCGAATCCCTACACCAGCCTCGATCCGCCGCAAGTTCAACAAATCATTAATGAGCGCGCTCATCTGTTCGATGCCCTGCAAGATGTGATTGAGATATTCGTGTTGCTTCTCGTTGAGTTCGCCCACCATCATCAGCATAGTGGCATACCCACGGATGAAGGTCAATGGTGCGCGCAGGTCATGTGACACGGTAGCAACGAAATCTGACTTCATCTCATCGAGTTCTTTGAAGTGTGTGATGTCACGCATGACTGCCACACGCCCGATGACATCGCGTCCCATAAAAATCGGGGCAACGCTGGCATAAAACGTGCGCCCATCCGCAAAGGGGATTTCCACTGAGACCGGGGTGCCGGTTTCCTCTTCAGTAGAGCGACTGAGTGCGCCCTGTAGCGCCTCTGGTAGTTCCAAATCCGTAAGCAGTCGTCCATAGGCCATGTCTGTGAGCTGTAACAAGGCCTGTGCTGCGGGATTGGAGAGCAACAGACGTGCCTCTTGATCCGTGACCAGGATGGCATCTGTCGTGCTGGAGAGAATAGCTGCGAGACGTTGGCGACCACCCTCTGCGGCATCAAAAAGCCGGGCATTTTCCACCAGCACAGCGGCCTGGCTAGCAAGTGTAGTGAGGAAGTTGACCCTTGCCTCGTCAAAAGCTTCCGGTTGTACGGCCCCCACCCACAAGATTGCGGCTACACGATTTTGGGTGCGCACCGGGAAGGCCGCTACGCTACGCAGTGGCCCGGCGTGAGGCCCGCCCCCACGCCCCTCATCCAGATTTTGGTTTAGCAATGGTTCACGACGGCGGGAAAGAGCCACTGCAAATGCCCGATCCAAACCGGGAAAGGCTTGATCGGTACGCCCTACAGCAAAGGATTGCTGAGGCCGATCGCCACTACCCAAAAGAAAGAACCGTGCGACTGCCGCGCCGGTTTCTTCCAGCGCGCCATTGAGAATCAGCGGAACACCCTCATCCAGAGCCAGGGTTGCCGAGACACTTTGCGAAACTTGTAACAGCAACGAAAGGTCATTAAGACGATCCCGCAAACGCAGCCGCATCTGCTCGAAAGCGCCGCCTAACTGCGCCACCTCGTCTTCGCCACTGATGTGAACCGGTATCCCTAAGTTACCCTGCGCGATCTGATGCGCGGCATCGGCTACGGTATGCAAGGGGCGGGTAATACGGGCCGCGAGCAAGGGAATCACCAGCAACAAAGTAATCCCCATCACCAATTGCACCACCAGCAGCGGACTGGAAATGGCAGTGGCTGTTTCCAAGACGGTCGAGAAAGGAAGCCGCAATACTACGCGGAAATGCGTGCCGTCCACAGGCCGCTCAAAGGTCAGAACCCGGTGACCTTCTGGTGAAACATCCTCATAGGCCAGGCCTTCGCCGATTGGATAAGAAAGCGATTCTGTGTTGGGCCGCCAGATTTGCAAAACCTGTGTTGGATCAGTATGCAGCACCGTCATCCCCCGGGCATCGAGAACAAACCCAACCCCTTCCCCGCGCGTAGCTTGTAAAGATTGCAATGCGCGCCTCATATTGGGATTTACATCGAGCTGCACCCGGCCGAGTAGCACCCCCCAAACCTCACCTCCGGAGGACACTGCTACCGGGTCTTCAAAAATCGGATGGCTCATGGTCAGTCGCAGTTCCCCCGAAGGCATCTGAGTCAGGTATGACATTTGAGAAAACCCAAATTGAAGCGCATTGACTACCAAATTCGCTTCATCGGGAGTGAGCTGTGTATCAGTTAACGAATCTGGCACATAAGCAATTACACGCCCATCAGAATCAACCAACAACAGCTCATGGAAGAAGGGAACGACTAACCGACTGCGTTCCAACGCCCATTGTTGTGAATCCGGCCAGCGTAAAGTTTGATCTCCGGCAAAGTTCTCCAAAAGGTTAAAGCCAGTGTAACTAAAGTATTTGATGCCATCTTCAGCATTGGCAGCGCTACGGCTCATTTCCGCAAGGGCCTGGTCACGAGCCAGGGTAATGGCGCGCGATGTAACTGCGAGGACTGAAAGAATGATACTCAGTAGCACTAGCGGAATAACGATGATTGTAAAACGCGCGCGCAATGAACGACTGTAAGCCGGTGTTACCAAATGACTGTGCGACAAGCGTAGACGTGAGTGCAAAAAGGAGAGCTGTTGCATCGCGCCAATCCCGATTCCACAGAACAACCACAACGGTACTTCTGTACGCAAGAGCGTAAGAGCATAATCGGCCACTAGCAAACCACCGAGCGGCACAGCGTTGATCAGCCGGTTAAGACTAAGCAATAAAGAGGCAAATAATGCCGCGAGCGGCAAGGCCACCAGCGGTTTACGGAATAAGGCAAAGAATGTTCCCCGGTACGATTGCCGTAGCAACATCCCGGAAAGCGCCCCCCAGACCGCCAGCGCAAAGACATCGTTAAAAACCATCGGGAAATACCAGGCGCGCAACAAGCCAGCGACAAAACCTACCAACAATCCCGGCCCTGCGCCCAGCCAAGTTCCAATCACAGTCAACAACAGTAAAACACCCAGGGAAATAGCAAAGGAAGAAGAAAGCATCGCCTCCGGTGATCCCGGCATGCTACTTATGGGAAGGGTATAAATTACCGCAAAACTCTGAAGTGGATACACTAAGAGAAGGCCTAACAAAGTGAAGAGGCTCACACGCTTGTTGAACTCTGCACGATATTGCCACAATAGCGCAACAAACAAAAAACTATAGACCAGTGACAGCAAAATACTGGCGGGATTTTGTACCCACTCCAGAGAGAAGCCTATTTGTAAGCGCCACCAATCAAGACGTATACCCATATAGTCAACCTTTTACCGTAACTACCGCGCCTACTCCTAATGATACTCAAACGGTAAGAAAGTGCAAGTAGCAGTACAAACCATCCGATTCTTGACAATTCCCGCAAAGTTGTATATTATAGAAATGCGCGCGAGATACGCACACCTCCGACCCGTGTTCACCCCCCTGGGGAGGCATGGGCAAAGGGTGTAGAGAGCAATTTCTACGCCTGCCGTTTTGCAAAGGAGGTCAGCCGTTGATACAGTATCAACGGCTGACCTCCTTTTTCTTGTCACAGCTTCATGGCCCGACCAGCCTGCGGGGGCCTGTATCCTCACCGAACATCGCTGGCGTGTTCGAGTTCAAACACCAGGAGGTAAGTGTATGTGGCTGTTACGAATCAACATGACTGAGCGTTCGTATAAACTGGAAGAAGTCCCGGAGCAATACAAGGGACTCGGTGGTCGAGGCTTGACCTCAAGCATCATCTGTGACGAGGTTGACCCGCAAGCCCACGCGCTAGGGCCGAACAACAAGCTGGTCTTCGCGCCCGGCATCGTTACCGGCACCGCCGCGCCCACCTCGGCGCGCGTCTCAGTAGGCGGTAAGTCACCCCTCACTGGCGGGATCAAAGAGGCCAATTCAGGGGCCGGTTGGGCACCTGCCGTTGCCAAGATGGGCATCAAAGGTATTGTGGTCGAAGGTCAGCCCGCCGAGACCGACAAGTATTGGATGGTACATCTCACTTGGGATGGCGCCCAGCCCAAAGTGGAGTTCCTGCCCGCCGATGCGTATGTAGGCCGCGATCTCTATGAGGTATTCCCAGAGGTCTATGCGCAGTTCGGCGCAAAGGTACAGGTCGCAGGCATTGGCGTAGCGGGCGAGTTCAAGTACCCCAACTCCGGCGTGGTGTTCAATGATATGAAGAACCAGCCCACCCGCTATTCAGGTCGCGGCGGCCTGGGCGCGGTGATGGGTAGCAAGGGCCTCAAGTTCATCGTGGTGGATGCGGCTGGCGCGCCGGGCGTTGAAGTTGCCAACCCCGAGTTGTTCAAAGAAGGCGCGAAGAAGATGCGCGAGGCGCTCATGGAGCACGCCATCACCAAGCCGCAGGGTGGACTGAACACCTACGGCACCGCTATCCTGATCAACATCCTCAACGAGGCCGGCGGCTTGCCCACCAACAACTTCCGTGAGGGACGCTTCGCGGGCGCGGCCAAGATCGCCGGCGAGGCCATTTTCGAGACGAACAAGAAGCACTTGGGCAAAGAACTCTACAATCACGCCTGTAGCCCCGGCTGTATCATCCAATGCTCCAATACGCTCTACGATAAGGATGGCAAGGAGCTGGTCTCCTGCATCGAATATGAATCCGACTGGGCCTTCGGCGCCAACTGTGGCATTGATGATTTGGAAGGCATCGCTGAGCTGATCAAGCTGTGCAACGCTTACGGCCTTGACACTATCGAGACAGGCGTAACCGTAGGCGTGGCGATGGATTCGGGCGTGATTCCCTTTGGGGATCTTGAAGGCGCGATCAAACTGCTGCACAAGATGGGCAAAGGCACGGCGCAGGGCCGCATTCTGGGCGGCGGCGCGGCGATGGTCGCCAAGCTGTACGGCAACCCGCGCTCGCCAACCGTCAAGGGACAGGCCATGCCCGCCTATGAGCCGCGCGCGGTCAAGGGTATCGGCGTCACCTACGCCACCACCACGATGGGTGCGGATCACACCGCCGGGTACACTATCGCGCCGGAGATTCTCAGCGTAGGCGGCGCATCCAATCCATTGGCTTCCGAAGAAGGGAAGGCCGCACTCAGCCGCGCCTTCCAGGATACCACCATGCTGATTGACTCCAGCGGGCACTGCCTCTTCATCGCCTTCGCCATCCTTGACATTCCCACGGGTTTCCAGGGGATGATTGACGAAATCAATGCGGTGTTGGGCACGAACATGACCGGCGATGAAGCCGTGGCGATGGGCGGGCAATTGCTCAAGCGCGAGCGCGCGTTCAATGCTGCGGCCGGCTTCACCAATGCGGATGATCGCCTGCCGGAGTTTATGAAATACGAAGCGCTCCCCCCGCACAACGTCGTCAATGATTTACCGGACGCCGTCTTCGATGCGGTTCATGCCAAGTAAACTTCCCGTTACACCAGAGCAGGGGACAAGTGTCCCCTGCTCATGGTTGGGGGTATAATGCAAGTTATCGTCAAACTGTTTGCGATGCTGCGCCGCTTCACGCCAGCAAACGTAACACCCGGCGAACCGTTCACGCTCATGCTGCCGGAAGGCGCAACCCTGGCGGATGTGCTGGCGCAGTTGGGCATACCGGAAGATGAAGCGAAAGTGATGTTCGTTAATGGCCGCGCGCACGCCTTGGATTATGCGCTGCAAGACGCAGATGATACGGGAATTTTCCCCCCAGTAGGAGGTGGTTGATGCCGAATATGCAAGTGGATGTATGGCTGTATGGGCCATTGGCGCGCTATGGCGGCAGCGATGACAACATCTTCGCCCGCGTTGCGCTCCCGTTGCCGGAGGCCGCTAGCATGTGCGATTTGTTGGCCGCGCTATGTATGCCCACTGAGGAGCGCGGCATCACATTTATCAACGGCTCACTAAGCGCCATGCCTGGCATACAACCTGATTTGGACGCGGCCTTAAACGACGGCGACCGGGTGGCTTTCTTCCATCTCAAGAGTATGTGGCCGTTCCAGTATCGCCATGATGTGGCGCAGCTGCCACAATTGCGCACCGCCCTCAATGAGCGCGAAGGCGGGGCGTTACACTCGACATACGACAAATGAAACGTAATGCGTCCTGCGTAAAGATATTTTCTGGTTACGCAGGACGCATTACGCAATAGGAGCCTTTATGTGTTTAGCCATCCCGACCCAAATCCAATCCATTGATGCCAAAGGGAATGCCATCGTTGAACTCGGTGGCGTAACACGACAAATTGGCCTGATTATGACACCAGAAGCGCAAGTAGGCGATTACGTTCTGGTGCATACCGGCTACGCTATTAGCGTGCTCTCAGAAGAAGAAGCACTGGCCTCGCTGGAAGTGTTTACAGAACTAGCACGGATACAAGCGGAGATGGAGAACGAAGCGCATAAGAATAATAGTGATCAAGTTGCTACCTATGGTTTGTAGTGACGCCTTTAGACGTTCCTATGGCATAAAAAGCGGCTGAAGCCGCCACTACCAGCCCATTTTGCCTTGAATAGCTATTGGCTTAACGGGGGTAATTGCCTATCCGCAACTTGTGGTATCGGTGAGCCTTGAGAAGGGGTAATTTTAGCAAGCTCAAGCAACACCCACGTGAATTTTCGGACAGCTTATAGCCCATAAACAACGGCGGCGCAAATGCGCCGCCGTTGTGCGTTGAACTGAGGGCCAAGAATACCGGGAGGTAACGGTATCAATATGTGGGCTTAATCAAACCGTAATCACCGGCCTCACGTTTATAAACCACACTCAACTGTCCATCAGTGGCATCAAGGAACACAAAGAAATAGTGACCTAACAGCTCCATTTGTTCTACCGCCTCAACAGGCGTAATAGAACTGACATCAAATTGCTTAACACGGACAATGTTGTAGGGTTCCACTTCGAGCTCCGGCTCTTCCGTTGCAAGGTCGTCCGGCAACAACTCAGCAAGAGCTTCTGCCTTCCGATCCAAGCGACGCCCTTTGTATCGTTTGATACGGCGATACATCTTGTCAATGACCGCATCTACAGCGGCGAAGATGTCACCAGAGCGTTCCTCAGCACGCAGAATGGCACGCGGCACATAAATCGTAATCTGCGCAACCATGCGCCGTGAAGCGTCACGGGAATTAGCCGCAGAGAGATCAATCCGCACACCTTCTATACTGGGAAGGTAGCGCTCAAACTTCTCTACCTTTTGCTCCACATACTCCTGTAAACGTTCAGTCAACTCCAAATTGCGGGTATAGATTTGTACATCCATAGTCACTCCTTAGAACCTCCGTGCAATGGATTAGGATGGTAACTCAGGGCGCCCGTGCCAGGGTAAACGCATGAACCTCCGTGGCCCCACTTGCCAACAATACGGCGGCACAGGCATCCAGGGTTGCTCCAGTCGTAGCTACATCATCAATCAATGTCACCCGCCAACCGGTCAGGTCGAGTGATTCGCGTAATGCAAATGCTCCCGCGACATTGTGTTTGCGCGCAGCCTTATCAAGTTTCGTTTGGCTAGGTGTGTTACGGACCCGTGTCAATACTTGGGAAGCAACCGGGAGACGCAAGATACGCCCTAGAGCTTTGGCCAGTAAAGTAGCTTGATTGTAGCCGCGTTGGGCTTCCCGCTGAGGGAAAAGCGGCACCGGCATCAGCACATTGCTGGTCAGCCCGTGATATGCCCACGCATGCGCCATTACCTGCGCGAGCGGCACTGCTGTTTGGCGTCCACCACGATACTTGAGCGCATGTAGTGCATCGCGTATCGCACCCTCAAAGATCAGCGCCGAGCGAACAGTGCTAAGTTGTAACGGGTGGGTGCGGCAACCCGGGCATATATCTGGCACTGGTAAAGGACGCCCACAACGCACGCATAAAGGCCCGGTAAACAACGGCCAAGTTTCAGCACATGCCAAACATAACCAAACATTCAAGCGCTGGCATTGTACACAGCTCGGTGGGAACAGCAGATCTGAAATGCTGTGGTACAGCTGCCGTCCGGTACGAATGAGTGAATTCACCGGCCCTCGGCAAACAATGCTCTTAAAACAGTCCTGAATCTCGAATCTTGAAGTAGGATGGCCCAAGCAATACGATCAGAATTGTCGGAAAAATGAAAAACACCAACGGGAACATAATTTTGACCGGCGCTTGGCGGGCTTTTTCCTCTGCACGCTGGCGACGTTTCATACGCATCTGCTCAGATTGAATACGCATAACTTTTGCCATACTCACACCCAGCTGATCTGCTTGAATAATCGCCGCCGCAAAGGAAGTGAGGTCAGGCACATTCATACCGTCCGCCATGCTACGCAACGCCTCACGCCGCAGTTTACCCAATTGCATTTCCTGCACAGTCCGCGCAAACGCGTTGCTAAGTTCATTGTCCCACTTCGAAGCAACTTTGGACATAGCCGCGTCAAAACCCAGGCCAGCTTCCACACAAATAGTCAACAGGTCAAGCGCATCGGGCAAAGCTTTCTGTACATTGTCCTGCCGAGTACGGATTTTGGAACTAAGCCAACCTACGGGAGCATAGTACCCAAAAGCCCCGCCGCCAACAACAAATGCTATGCGTTGAATGAGGGGAAATCGAGTACTAAACCCCACCGTAACCAGCAGCAACACAAACATCACGATGGTGCCCCCCATCCGCATCACGTAAAATTGCGCTGGTTTAATCTTATGTAACATACCGGCAAGATTGAGTTGGTGCTCGGCCTCTTGCAAAGCGTGTTGCGGTGTCATCTTTTGCGCTGTTTCGGTGATCCGCTTGATGAAAGGAACAATGACGCGCTCGGAAAAGGGACGCGAGAGCTCAATGTCTTCCAACGAGAGCGGTTGTCCGAGGGCCGCCATCTCGTTAAGACGATCCTCCAAGGTGCCTGTCGAGCGCGTGCTACGCAGGACGAAGAACACTACTAGTAGCACAATAACCCCTATGATGAGCCACCACATAACGCGCTCCTAAATCTCGATGCTCACAATTTTGTTGATGACGAAATACCCCAAGGCGATTAAAACCACCGATGCACCCAACATTCCCCAACCACAAGGCTCTTCAATCATAGGACCCATGTAATCAGGATTAATCGTGTAAATGAATACACCTAAGAAAAAGGGAATTCCAGTGATAACATAGCCAGTAATACGCCCCTGCGCGGTAAGCACACCAATTTCGCCTTTAATGCGCACCCGCTCACGGATAGTGAAACTGATAGAATCTAATACCTCTGCAAGGTTGCCGCCCACTTCGCGCTGCACATTCATAGCGGTTACTACCAAGTCCATATCGGCACTGGGAACCCGGCGCAACATGTTGAGCATAGCATCATCAAATGAGAGGCCCAGCTGCAACTCCAGAACCACACGGCCAAATTCTTTAGCGATGGGTTGGGGCATTTCTTTGGAAATGACCTCCATCGCCTGCATGGTACTGTACCCGGCCCGCAACGAGTTAACAATGAGGTTGAGGCCATCGCCAATTTGGGCGTTAAAGGTCTTGAGCCGCTGCCCCTGTTTGAACCCAACGTACAAACGTGGCCCTAAAAGTCCCACCAAAACCCCCACGGGCATTAACACAGGACGCTTCAAAATGAGAAACAACACAGGCAACCCTAGCCCTAATGTAACCGACATCAAGATAAATTCCCCGACGTTGACTTGCATGTCGGCGCGCGCTAGTTGAGTAGCGATGTTCTGCGCAAACCCCCGCCCGGCAACCGCGCGATCCACTGCCCGGCCCATGGCGGAGCTCTGTGGACCGCCTTTTTCTTTTTCTTTTTTCTTGGCCTTGTCAGGTCTAACGCTGGTACGCTCTTCAATGAGGTCTTCACCGGATGGCTTACCCCCACCCAATAAAGCAACCAATAGCAGAATAAACCCCAATACCACACCAATGCCAATCAACAACAAGGGATTCATCGCACGCTTCCTTCCCTTACTTTCCTATGAACGGATTTACAGAAAGACTACCCACCCTATTAATAGCCCCGGAGCCGATCAGCGATACCGAATACGGTCGGTGGCAAATGAATGCCAGCTTCCTCAATACGTTCCATGAATTTAGGACGGATCCCCGTGGGACGAAGCTTTCCGATCACTTTGCCGCCCTCAAAACCCACCTGCTCAAACTTAAAAATGTCAGTAGTGGTAATCACATCACCTTCCATGCCTTGTATCTCACTAATAGAGACCACACGGCGAGAACCGTCCCGCATTCGCGAGAGCTGCACAATCATATCAATTGCGGCGGCTACCTGTTCACGAATGGCCCGGTGGGGCAACTCCATACCAGACATCATGACCATCGTTTCCATACGCGAGAGAGCATCACGAGTATTGTTGGCATGAAGGGTGGTCATACTGCCTTCGTGACCGGTATTCATGGCTTGCAACATGTCCAGCGTCTCACCACCACGACACTCGCCCACGACAATACGATCTGGGCGCATTCGCAAAGAGTTGATGACCAAATCACGGATGGTAATTTCACCTTTGCCTTCAATATTGGAGGGGCGCGATTCCAGCGTAACGACATGTTCCTGACGCAGCTGTAACTCGGCAGCGTTCTCGATAGTCACAATGCGCTCATCATCAGGAATATAACCGGAGAGCACATTGAGGAAAGTGGTTTTCCCCGTACCTGTGCCACCTGAAATAACAATGTTAAGCGCGGCTAATACGCACGCACGCAAGAACTCCACAGATTCCTCTGTGATAGATCCGTAACGAATCAAATCCTCAATCGTAAGAGGCTTCTTGAAAAACTTACGAATAGTCAATGTCGGGCCGCACAGGGCAATGGGAGGAATAACAGCATTTACACGCGAGCCATCTTTGAGTCGGGCGTCTACCAGCGGTGAACTTTCGTCAATACGCCGCCCTAACGGAGCTACGATACGCTCAATAACGCGCATCAAATGCTCGTTGGATTCAAAGCTAACATTGGCACGCTCAATACGTCCTTTACGTTCCACAAAAATCTTTTTCGGGCCATTACACATAACTTCGGTAACTGTGTCATCAGAGAGCAGCGTTTCCAATGGCCCAAGCCCTAAAATTTCAGCAACAATCTGCTCGAAGAGCCGTTCACGTTCAGCACGGCTCAGCACGACACGCTCTTCTTCCAGTAACGCCTCGTACATATCCCGAATAGTGCGACGCACATCATCAGTCTGCGAGACATCCATGGAAGGATCCATCTCCGCAATGAGCCGGTTTTGCACCCGCCCCTTAAGATCCATGTACACGTCACGCGGTGGCGCAGCTGCCCTACGTTGCACGCCACCCTCACCAGCAGGCGGTGGTGGCGCAGTAGGCTTGGAGGAGGAGGAAGGCGTGGCAGATGTGCTGGGCTTTTTTTCCATTCTACGCAACAGCGACATAAAGACCTCCTATCTACTGATACACCTGGAGAATCCAGGTATCACAAAGCGCGTCCTAAGCCGATACGCTTCTGCTCTTCGAGTATCTCGGCTTGCGCCACAAGTTCTTTAGTATAACGTTCGTGAATCTGTTGCGCCAGACTGGTAATTGCTAACGACATAGCCGCGCGCGGCTCCTGTATAACAAAAGGTACACCATAATTAGCAGCACGGAGTGCTACCCGCTCATCCAGAGGAATACGCACCAGCGCGGGCATCATCGCGCGCTCAATCGCCTCCGGTTGAATGCCCATACGTTTGTTGTCTACACCGTTGATAACCAATCCGATACGGTCTACTACTGCATAGTTGATTTTTTGTAGCAACTCAATAAAAATCCGTGCGCCACGAATTTCCGGGATGACCGGACGTGTGACCACCAACATCAAATCACTAACATCCAACGCGGCCAAAGTGACACCATCAACGGCATGAGGTAGGTCTACAATGAGGTAATCAAACTGCTGTTGTGTAAATTCCAGAATCCGCTTAATACGCCGATTGGCACCGCTTTCTTCTACCCCCCCCTCATTGAAAATCTCAGCTTCTTCGGGCGATGCTGGAGCAGAAAGCAGCCGCAAGCCCGATGGATGTGCTGCTAAAATTGTATTGAGCAATTCTAAGTCCAGATCCTCAGTACGGGTTGCTAAATCAATCAATGTGCGCGTCGGTTGAATCTTCAAGAAAATCGCGGTATCCCCAAATTGCAAATTGGCATCCATAAGCGCGACTTTCCCATCCGGCGCGATATGCGAATGCAAAGCCAGGGCAAGATTAACAGCAATACTAGTACAACCAACACCGCCCTTCGGACTAAAGATTGAAATAATCCGACCAGTACGGGACCCTGAACCAGTAGCCTTACCAGAGACCGTCGTGGTTTGGGCTGCGGTCGCGGCAACGATTTTGGGCGCGGCTTTGTAGGCGCGCTGGATTGCATCTAATAATTCGTCAGCGCTAGGGGGTTTAGTGAGAAAATCTCGCGCGCCGGCCATCATAGCCCGCCGCATATAATCCGTCTCCCCCTGCACCGAGAGCATAATAACCTGGATAGCAGGGTGCTGCTCCATAATTTTACCGGTAGCTGTGATCCCATCCATGCCCGGCATGTTAATATCCATTAACATGACATGTGGCTTCTGCTCCGTCGCAATACGCACAGCTTCTTCACCATTAGCAGCGAGGGCCACAACATCAATGCTGGGATCAAAACTGAGCAATTTACGTAATTGTTCGCGAGTCTCAGCGATATCATCTACAATCACGACACGAATTTTATCAGCCATAAGCCTCCTCAGTGAACGCAGTAGTCGTGGTTGTTACGTATTTATTCCTCTACTGGAGCTGGCGTAGCGATAGGCGTCAGTATTAGCGGAACGCGCTGTTGCAACGGGGCAACAGGCAAATCTGAGCTGACAGCTGGAATTTGATAGCGATCCAAGATATAGCGTAGCCAAACGGGTTCAGTCAACGCCAAGGATTCATCTCCTAATGCACGAACCGCCAAATCAATATCCGCACCGATTTCCAACAGATACTTAATAACCAACGCATCCTGATGACTCACCAGCAAAGTTACAGGTTCAACGTCACCGCGCATACCAGTAGCGGCAGGCGCTGGCGCGGCAGTAGGTGCAGGTGCCGCACCAGGATCGCCCAGCACCGGGCCAGTAGGGCCACTGGACGCGGGTGCAGTAACAGACTGGGTTTCCTGACTTTGCCAAATTCCCACATGCCAGACGATCGCATTCTGTACTGTCAACTGCACCACCACATTAGGTATGGGGGGCGCGGCCGGAAAGACCAGCCCCGGCTCACCATTAGGCAACGTCTCGAAACGTCCATAAGTCCCACTAAGCAACTGAGTTGCATCTTCCTCTGTGCGAACAAACATCAGGAACTGATTGGGCAGCTGTGATTGAAATTCTGTATCTACAGATGCCAAGCGAATAGCTGCCAGTACGTCTACATGATCGCCCGGCTGCAAACGCCACGAAACACCCCCCTGAATATCCATAGGGATTGTATAGGCAATGCGCCCCGGCGGGAATTGTGCTACCGGGGCTTCAGACAGCATCGTAGAAACAATAGGAGTGCCTTTGGAAATATCATTAGAGGCATACATATTATTGATTTGATCCAATGAAGTCAAGTAACCCAAAGGTGGCAGCAACTCAATCGGCCAAGCCTGCAAAGTTGCCGCGCCATCATTGGGTTGAAAACGCCAACCTTTAGGAATAGGATTCTGCGCCGAAACCACGATCTCGATATATTCCGCGGGGGTAGGCATGATTTCGGGAAGGGTCTCAATTGCATCTTGAACCGCTCGCGTAGTATTCCAGTAAAGAAAACCGCAGACAGAAACCGCAATCAACAAAATCGCCACTATGATTAACACTGTCCTATTCGCACGCATCAAAAGCCTCCTTCATACGGAAAACCTTGTACTATTTCAGGAATGCATACCACTAGTCCATGGCCCCCACGAATCTCCAGGTTTTTTGGACAAGTTATTCAATTTTACTTTCTTAATGATAAGGATACGCTGAAGACAAATAAAGTCAAGTGGAGAGGAGAAAATTTATGGGTCTCGATTTGAAAAGTATGGGGACTATTCTCTAGCAAAAAGGCCTCCCCATTTCACGGTTAAAAGACTGTCAAATACCCCCCTCCAGTTTGGAGAAGCAACAGCGCTTTGTATAAACAACTGTTATCACTAATCTTAGTTTAGCACGGCTGAAGCGGATGTCAATTCACTTCAGCTAGGGTTATTGCATTTAACCCCTTGTTGCAGAAATACGACCTAAAGATCGGGGATAGAGGGGGATTTTTGTGGCGGCGCATTGCCCCGCTACAAAAATCCCCCTCTAAAAACACCACTTTAGCGTAACCACTAAGGCTGGAGAAGGGGGGAAATTAACACAGAGGCAACACCTCACGGTGCAAAAAAAACGCCGACCAACCCAAAGCGTTAAGTAAGGCTAGCAGCACATTTAGCCGAACAACAAAAGATCGCCAGGGATGCCGGACAGGTCAACGTAACACTGCTAACCGGCAACTCTAGCAATTGTTTTGCTAATGCCATTAAGTTAAGGCTTGCAAACCATCCACGAATGTCTACAAAACAGGGGAATTCGCGCAACTTGTCCCGCGCATGCGGGATTCATGACCTAATTCGAGGACGGCAACTGGAATCAGTGTTCTCAACTTGCTGCGAGGGTGCCAGCGAGGAGCGCCATCCCTTCAGCGAGCATTTCCTTGAGGAAGCCAATAACTTCCGGCGCGGAAAGCTCCAAATCGTCCCCCAGAACAGCACGGATCTCCGCGGTATCCAATACAAACTCGCGCAGCTCGCCTTCGAAGGGTTGCACGTGATGGGTATACACCAGGTTGACCTGGGGATAACCGACGATGATACAGAGTAACGTGTCAGCCAGATTGCCTAGCGGAGGACGGTCAATGTGACTGTGTCGGAAGCGTGCGCGTGTCACCGTGCCACGGCCCACTTCCGATTCAATGGCGAAATCCCCGGCACACATCTCCGCTATTTGCTTGAGAAAGGGGATCCCTAGGCCCACCTTACGTGTCGTGCGCGTCGTCACCCACGGATCAGTGATATGCTGCACCATCGCCGCATCCATACCGCAACCGTTATCGGTAATACTGAGGCTCAGAGTGTCGGCACGCAAGTCTTCTTCAATATCCAGGTTGATGCGCGTCGCCTGGGCCTTGACGCCATTCTCAAAAATATCGAGAATGTGCTGGGCCAGTTCCCGGAAAGCCGTCATTGCGGGTTAGGCGTACTTACGGAGTATCTTTGAGAGGTCCGAAGGATTAACCCGCCCCTCAATGTCTTCATTGATCATCAGCACCGGCGCTTGTGAGCATGCCCCTACACACCGGCAAATCTCCAGCGTGAAGCGGTTATCTTCAGTAGTGGTGTTGAGCGGAATACCAAGCAGCTGTTGCAGCTTCTCGATGAGCGTCGGGCCGCCGCGCACATAGCAGGCGGTGCCCATACATACGCTGAGCTTATTTCGGCCAATTGGCGCCATGCGAAATGAAGAATAAAAAGTCAACACGCCATAGAGATGACTGAGTGGCGTCTGGAGTTCTTTGGCAATGTAAGCCTGCATGGGAGGCGAAATGTACCCGACGCGCTCTTGTACCAGGGTCAATACCAGCATAGTGGCGCCGGGGCGGTGCTTGTTGTCGGCCAACACCGCATCAATCTGGTTCTTCTCCTCCGGAGAAAGTTCCGCTAGGTTTGGGTTCGTGTTCATTAATTTTCACCTCAATTGTGGGATACTGGCAGTCAAGGCGCGCAAAAACGCCACCTTTTATTATATCGGTTGCAATTTACACACCGAAGTGACATTGTTCAGTTTTTCATCTGCGAAGCTTCAAAATGCCACTCACGGTACATACGCCCGCCGGTCACCTGCGTCGGCCAAGGCCAACCGCAGCTCGGCGATGCTCGGCGGCCCGGCCAGCACAAATACGGTGAGTACCTGGCCGATCATATCGAGGCAATGGGCATCGGAGGCGGTAATCAAGGGTACAGGCGGCAAGGCCGGATACCGTTGGCGCGCCTGCGAGGGGCGTAGATTGGGCGAGACTTCTGCCGCGCTGACCTGCAAATTAGGCGGCCATAGCCCCAGCACGCGCAGCAGTCCTTTAGAGGGGCGATCAATGTGCGCCGGAATCGCCAACCCGCCCAGCGCATGAACAGCAGCAACAGCCTCCTCCAGCGTAAATAGCGAGGCCATCTGCAACATGCGTGGCTCTTCGGCTACGAACTCACCCTCGGCATCTACCAAAAATTGCGGGCCGAAGTGCTCCGAATCGTTTACTAATGGCAAGAGCGCACGATCCACCTGCGCCTGCCAGTCAGCAGCCTGCTCCAGTGTATCGAACAAACACAACAGGTCTACTTCTTCGCGCGTCTGCAACTCCATGCCAGGCAAGACCGTCAGCCCTGTCCCCTGCGCTGCCTGCATCACCGCGGCCACATTGCCGGTGGTGTTGTGATCGGTAACGGCAATCAGTTGCAGCCCCTTAAAGAGCGCCATGTCTACAATTAGCGGAGGGATCATCTCAACCTCCGCGCAGGCCGAGAGCAGGGTGTGGAGATGGAGATCGGCGCGATACTCTTGCACGGCCTAGAAGCCTGCGCGCACCAGCTTGACGATGGCCTCGAAGGTAGGTTCGGCGCAGGAGAGCAGCACCACACCTTCCTGTTCGGCCTTCTGGATGGTTTCCGGGGGCACCGGCGCGCTCTCGGTGACCACGATGGCTGCCACGCCCAACAGCGAAGCAACGGCCACGATGTTGAGATGCGTTTGCAAGGTGAACCACAAATGACCCGGCTGCGCGCCGGTCATCACACAGCTCAGCAAATCGGCAACGTACCCACCGCTCACGGCTTGGTCGAGGTTCCCCGCGCCGGCCAGGACTTGCAAATCAAGTTTAGCAATAATGTCTTTGAGGGTCACAGTGGCCTCCTTCGAAAATGGCGAATTGCGAATGGCGAATCTCGAAACCCGTCAGCGGCAAACGTGCCACGATTTTCATTTATCGTTGGTGTGGATACCAACATAGAAACTCCTCTAAAAATCTACAAATCCGCAAATCGCAAATCAAACTCAACGTAACGCGAAACAGCTGCTTGGCGTGCGCGTACAAAACAGTGCGCGAAAAATCTCAGCGCAAATCCAGCTCAGGCTGAGCTACTGGTCTCTTCGGGTGGCACCTCGAAGATCATCTCAACGCGCGTGCCGACGCCTACCGCCGACCAGATATTCAGGTTATCGGTGCAGCGATCAATATTCGCCAGGCCCATACCGGCCCCAAAACCCATCTCACGGGCAATCTCGGAAGCGGTGGAGTAGCCAGGCTGCCGGGCTTGTTCCACATTGGTAATCCCCGGCCCTCTATCGTGGGCCATCACCATAATCTGGTTGGGCCGTAACTCAGCGATGATTGAGCCGCCCGCATTGGTGTGGATAATTAGGTTGATTTCGGCCTCATAAGTGGCAATCGCCACGCGCCGGGCTAACTGAGGGCTGGCGCCGATCTGCAACAACGCCTGCTTGATATGTGCGGAAGCACGCCCGCCGTGCGTAAAATCCCCGAACTGCACTTGATAACGCAGCGTGAGGCTGGTATCTTCGGAGTCGAGCGCCTCAAAGAAATAGCGCGGTTGACGCTTCTGCTGCGCTTTTTCTTCTTGCGCATACATTTCGTGTAGTGCGTGTAACAGGCCGGCGACGATATCGCCTTTAGTGAGGATGCCCACCAGATTGCCCGCTTCATCTATCACCAGCAATCGCCCCACGCCGGTTTTCTCAAACCGACGCAAGGCTTCCATTACCGGTTCTGCAATTAGCGCAGTGTAAGGATTGATCGTCATAAACGCGCTCACGGGTTGATCAAGCGCGTTTTGCTCCAGCGCGTAGATGAGGTCTTGTATACTAACGATGCCCCGTAACTCCCCGTTTTCAACGATGGGCAGCCCAGAGATGCGATGAGTGCGCATCAACTCTTTGACATCGTGCATGGAGGTTGTCGGAGGCAACGAGATGACCTCCTTGTGCATCACCCGGCTTACCTTAAGCTGCTGGGTGAGCTCCTGGAGGATGTTCAGAGGCAGATCCTTCCCCATCCGCGCGAAGAGCGAAAATTGTTGACTCATGCGAGTTGCTTGGTTTCGATTCTACCCAGACCGGGCAACCCCGCGTTGTAAAGCAGACCGCAGGTTTCGTACATAGTGTACGCCGAGAGAATCACGCCAATGCCGATTTCTTCGGCTAGTTTGAGCGTCTCTGCCGCCGGACGTTTACCCCGCACGAAAACAATCAGGGGAATATCCGCCATTTCCGCCGTGCGCACAGATTGGGGATTGGTCAGACCGGTAATCAGCATCATCTGCGGTTCGGCGAACACCAGCACATCACTCATCAAGTCCGAGCCGAAACCACACAATGCATCAACATCTATCGCCGGGGCGATAACGAGCTCACCGTTCAAGATTTGAACAATTTCTTTAGCTTTCATACTTCCTCCGCTACACGCCTATACTGGGCGCTGATGCTCAGATTATACCATTCAACAGCAAATTTGAACAACTTTAACGCGGACGTGCGATCACGCCAATCCATTCGGAGGTAGGCATGTAATGGTCGCCAGCAAGATCGCCCCACACGCTTGTCACATCAAAACCACCCTGTTGTAGCTCCGCGGTGATAGTTTCAGGTGTGTAATCCTGAAACCAGTTACGGTAGACCGTCAAGGTCCCGTCCGGCACAAGCACTGCATACTGATCCAGATAGATGGCAGCATCGGGATAATCAAAACCCTGTTCCAGAACCAAATGCGGCCCTGGCTTCCAGAAGCCACTCTCAGCTGCGTACCAGCCGTTTTGCACCCCATGACGTTTGCGATGTTCCCGCGTAGAAACGTCCAACGCCAGATACCCGTCAGGTTTAAGAGCACGGTGGATATTAGTCAACAACTGGGCGCGCTCTGCGGGCGGCAAAACGCAGAAATCCCCGTAGATGAGCAAGGCCGCTGCATATTGGTTTTTATCCTCTAGCGAGAGATAATCTTGATAACGGTAGGTAATCGCCAGGCCCTGGGTACGAGCAGATTCGATGGCATAATCAATAGAGCGTCGGGAATAATCCACACCAGTAACATTCATACCCTGGTTTGCCAACTGCACAGCATACAGCCCCGGCCCGCAGCCCAAGTCAAGCACGGCCGCACCGGGTTGAAGCGCCAAAACCTCAATCAGCCAATCCACTGAACGGGCAATGGTCTCTGGGTGACGACTGGCGGCCTCGGTTTCTGGATCGAGATGCACAGCGAGCAGCTGCGAAGAAATGTGTGGATCGTCCCAGAACAACGGTTCGCCCGGCGTGAAGGGGGCCGGGCGCTGCTGTAATTGATGCAACTGCGCGATAACGGGTAGCAAGAGCTTGTTCTCGATCAACGTAATCCTCCCAACAGAAACTGTAACGGGATTTCCACCCGTTTACGCCAAGATTTCTCGGAATGGTCGTCACCCTCGAAGCGCAGCGTGAGCCAATCCTCACCTCGCCGATACCCTGCCGCCTGCATCACCTTATCCGCCTGAATCTGATGCGGCTCATAGAGAGCATCCAGCGTTTCAGTGCCGTAATCGAAGTAAATCCGGTGAACACCGGGCGGGGGCAGCGCCTCGCGCATATAAGCGATCATAATCCCTTCGCCGGCGGGCCAATGGGTAGAGAGGCAGCCTGCGCCACCGAACACTGCCGGGTATTCGCACAGTGCGTAGAGCGAAATCAGCCCCCCCATGCTCGATCCCATCATAAAGGTGTGCCCCCGATCGGGGCAGGTACGATAAGTGCGATCTATAACAGGCTTAAGTTCCTCCACGATAAAGCGCAAATAAGCATCAGAGAGCGCCTGGGGCTTAAATTCATCGCTGAGCCGGGGCTGCGTATAAGGGCCTGGCGGCAAGTTGAAGGGGCGCTGGGGCAAGTATTCCCGCCAGCGGCGTTCCGAGTTCCACACCCCCACAACCATCGTTGCGGGGACTTCATCGGAAAAAATCAGTCTTCGCAAAGCGCTATCTAAGCCCCAATCCACGCCCCCGTGAGCTGTTTCCGGACTGAAAAGATTTTGCCCATCATGCATGTAGAGCACCGCATAACGTTCCCGCCCCTTACGGGTGTAACCTGGCGGTAACCAAACGGTGATATTGCGCGGGATGACGTAGCGCGACGAAAAATCCAGGTGATAGCGCAAAGTTCCTAACATCGGGTCTCCGAGAAATGAGGAGCATGATTCAAAGTTGCGTGAAGCATGATCAGAAATTCCCGCTTCACGCTTCACGTAACACAGCGTCCAATGCCACTTGCACAGCCGCGTAGGCGGCTTCCAACTGCTCCACCAGCACACCGGTCTCCGCATCGAGCCGCCCCGCGCGTCCGCAGGCTTCGAGCTCTTGCGCCACCGCTGCCAATTGTTGCGCGCCTACAGTCGCCGCCGTGGATTTAAGGGAGTGCGCGGCACGTTCCATATCGCTGGCGTGGTGCGCTGTAAAGGCCGCGCGGGCTTCGGCAATAAGCCGCGCGGTACTCTCATGAAATGCCTCGATAAGCGTTTGTACTTTTTCTGCGCCGCGTCGTCCCAGACTGGCCTGCAATTGGTGTAATGTTTCCATGTCCAATGTAACGGGAGGGAGCGCAACTTTCGGAGCAGTGCCGGGCACAGTCCGGGGAGCGGTTTCACCCTTAGCAGCCCGTTCCAAAGCAGCAATGAGCTCCGCCACCTGAATGGGCTTGCTGATGTAATCATCCATCCCCGCCGCCAGACACACTTCCCGATCACCTTGCATAGCATTGGCGGTCATGGCGATAATATGCGGCTGTCGAGCCACGGGCAATGTGGCGCGAATCTGCCGTGTCGCCGCCAGGCCATCCAGTAGCGGCATCTGCACATCCATGAGAATCAAGTCATAATTTTTACGCTTGACCGCTGTCAACACAGCCTCACCATTATCTGCTAAATCTACCACATAGCCCAGACGCATCAACAGCAACACCGCCAGCTTTTGGTTGACAGTGTTATCTTCAGCCAACAAAATCTGTAGCGGCAACCGTTCTGCCATATACGGGTCGAACTCGGATTGTCCAGTAGAGGGAGAGCGGTGCGGCAGCGAGCGCCGGGGTACTCCTGCCAACTCCAGTAAGAGCTGGTATAGCTGGGTTGTTTTCAACGGCTTGGCGGTAAACCCCGCGAAGAGCCGCCGTTCCTCGTCTGTTGTTTGCCAGCCCAACGAGGTGACCTCAATGAGCGGCAATGCGACGCCTTTAGGAAGTGCGCGCAACTGCTTCGCCAGCAGCAGCCCAGTTACGTCGGCCACTTGATTATCAATGAAGGCTAGATCAAATGGATCAGCCTGCTGCACCAGTGCCAATGACTCATCGGCTGAGGTTGCTGTCACCGGCAACATCCCCCATACGAGCGCCTGCTGCGCAATGATATCGAGATTGGTCGTGTTATCATCCACGATTAACACGCGCTTGCCGCGGAGTTGCTCGCGCGCATCATCATCGCATGTCATCTCGGCCCCGGCATCCACTAGCACGCGAATGGTGAAGTGAAAAGTTGCTCCCTGGTCACCAGTACTTTCGGCCCAGATACGCCCCCCTAACAGTTCGCTCAGGTGCTTGCTAATAGCAAGCCCTAGACCAGTTCCGCCATACTGACGTGTGGTAGAAGCGTCCAACTGACTAAAAGACTGGAAAAGCCGATCCATCCGGTCGGTGGGAAGACCAATACCGGTATCGCGCACGGCGAAATGCAACTCATAAGCTGTGCAATTGGAGGGAGTCACCGCTTTGAGCAGCTGTGATTCCACCGAGACCACAATTTCTCCTTGCTCGGTAAATTTCACAGCGTTGCTCAACAGGTTCAGCAAAATCTGGCGCACCCGTGCAGCATCACTACGCACCACCGCTGGCGTATCCGCCGCAATCAAGCAACCCAAATCAAGGCCTTTTTCCACCGCTTTGGGTGCGATCAGGTCTATAGCCGATTCGACGCACTCGCGCAGGTTGAAGGCGTATTGCGCAACTTCCATCTGCCCGGCTTCAATCTTGGAAAAATCAAGGATGTCATTAATGACGGTGAGCAGCGCATCACTGCTGCTGCGCAAGGTCACGACAAAATCGCGCTGTTCTGGCGAGAGATACGTGTCAGCCAAGAGCTCTGTCATACCGGTAATAGCATTGAGTGGGGTGCGAATCTCATGGCTCATGTTTGCCAGGAATTCGCTCTTAGCGTGCGCCGCTGCTTCAGCGGCAGCACGCGCGGCCTGCGCTTCAGTGGTAGCCAGCTCCAATGCCGCCGTGCGCGCCTGTACCAGACTCTCCAACTGCTCTTGCGCTGCGTTCACCTCGCGTGCCATCCGCCCGAAGACTTGGCTCAAACGGCTCACTTCATCTGCACCTTCTTCTACTTCCAAACGAGCAATTTGCTCGGGGGACAATTGCCCGGACTTCATCAATTCTGCGGATTCGGTCAACAGCAACAGCTTGCGTGAGAGACTCTGCCCCAACAAAGCAGCGTTGGTCAGTGTGAAGAGCAAGGTCGCCAACACAGTAAAGACCAGCTTCACCCTGAGTTCAGTCGTGATGTCGCCGACGGCAACGGCTTGCTGAACCCAAAACAGCCCCAGGAGCGCAACCGGCAACCCCGCTGAGAGCAAAATCGCCAACACCAACCGGCGTAGTAGCCCAGAGGTAAACCAATGCACAGAATCGAGTTTGAGATGTTGCAAATTGAAGAGCAAGACAGGCATGAGGATCAATGCGTTAAGCAGGTTGCCCACAAAGACAGTCGTAAAGATATCATTAGCCTGCCGCCAGGAAAAACCATCCAGCAAGACATAGCTAAAAGCTGCCCCGCCCATCCCCACCGCAATCGCCAACGCAGTCACGACCAGCGCGCGCAAATAGTCGCGCGCGCGCACATAATCACGCCAACGTAACGCCGCCAACCCCGGAATCAGCCCCATCAAGCCGTTGCCAAGCTGCCAGTTGACCAAATACCCACGGATTATGTCGAGCAATAGGCTCCCAGAGGCGGGGCTGGGTGGATAGACAATGTAACCGGACCACCAATCACCTAGCAGATTGCCGAAAATACCCACAACCAGGCCAACCACGGGGCCAAACGCAAAACCAAAAAAGATGGGGACGGCTACACCCGGACGGATGGAGAGTAACACTTCTCCATCCCCGATAAGCACCGGGGTCATGTCTGCCAGCGGGAAGTTATTCGTGAGCCATGAGAGGCCCCCATAGAGTAACACACCCATGCAAATAGCGAGCAGTTTTTTAGGGATTGAATGACCATAGGACGATTGAGACTTCACTTGTTGCTCCAATAATCTAAGTCGGTAACGGGTGAGAAAGTAAGGGGATCTTATCCGTCACCTGCTACTCATTTCTCAAGGCCCTTGAGTTCATCACGCGCCGCTTCGAGCGCCGCGTGGACTTGCAGGTAGGCTGTGCGCAGACTACGTACATGCTCCGCTGCACCGGCAAGTTGCCCTTCGCGTGCGCGTGTTTCTAGTTCGCGGGCCAATGTCGCCAGTCCCAGCGCGCCCATCGTGGCGCTGGTAGATTTGAGTGTGTGTGCAGCCCGTTCCAATTCCGAGCGCGCATCTGCCGCGAGCGCCTGTTCCGCCTCTGCTAGCAAACGCGCGCTGCTCTCATAAAAACTTTCAATGAGTGTCTGCACTTTTTGCGCACCGCGCCGCCCCAGACTAGTTTGCAACTGCTGTAATGTGTCCATGTCAAGCGTAGGAGGTGCAGAGCGCAGCTCTTCCGCCCTCTCAATCATTGCCTTGCGCCCCTCCAATACGCGCGGGGCGGTACTCTGGCGCAAGGCCGTCACCAGCTGCGCAATCTGCACTGGCTTGCTGATGTAATCATCCATACCCACGGCCAAGCAGCGTTCCCGGTCGCCCTGCATGGCGTTAGCAGTCATAGCAATAATGTAAGGCTGTTCCTGCTCTGGCAGCTCCTCGCGGATGATTCGGGTGGCTTCCAGACCGTCCAGCTCCGGCATTTGCACATCCATCAGTACCACATCGTAAGGTTGACGGCGCACAGCTTGCAGGGTCTCCAGCCCATTCCCGGCTACATCGGCGCGATACCCTAACCGCTCCAAAATCAACAGAGCCACCTTTTGGTTGACAGCGTTATCCTCAGCCAGCAAAATACGTAACGGCAACGTATCTGCCAGGTAAGGCACACTCCCCGCACGTCCCTCGCCATTGCGGAGTATCACGGGAGGCGCTTGCAATGCAAGTACTTCCAGCAATGTATTATAAAGATGCGAAACCCGCACCGGTTTGGTGAGCAGTGCCTTGAAGCGCTCCGCATTCGCTACCCGATCTACCGGTTCTATTGAAGATAGTAGCACCAGCGGGGGCGCAGCCGAGCCAACTAAGTGTTGGATAGCCTCGGCCAATTGCGCACCATCCATATCTGGCATCTGCATATCCAGCAGAGCCAGATCAAACATCGCACCTTGCCGAAGCAACTCTAGCGCCTCCGCACCCGAAGTGACCGCTGTCGGCGTAACGCCCCAGGCCCCCACTTGCAACTGTAAAATCTCCCGGTTAGCAGCAGTATCATCTACAATTAACATCCGTTTACCATCCAGATGCGGTTGCTCTTCACTCAAGTAAATGGGCCGCGCGCGTTCCGCAATCGGTGCGCGTAGCGTAAAGTGGAACGTAGACCCCTGATCGGGCGCACTCTCCACCCAAATCGCACCGCCCAACATCTCCACCAGCCGTTTGCTAATGACCAGCCCCAACCCCGTGCCACCATATTTGCGCGTGGTGGAGGCGTCCACCTGACTGAAAGGCTGAAAGAGCCGATCCATGCGTTCCGGGGGGATACCGATGCCCGTATCGCGCACCGCAAAATGCAATTCATGTTCCGGAGGCACATCAGAAGCAGTGACTTCCAATGCCCGTGCGGTCACTTGGAGCACGACCTCACCGCGCGGCGTAAACTTGACCGCATTAGTGAGTAAGTTCACCAGCACTTGCCGCAGACGCGCGGCATCACTGATAACAGCGACCGGCACGTGAGCCTCAATGTAGCTAACCAGACTCAGACCCTTAGCAGCTGCTGCGTTGGCAAGCAACTCAACTGCTGATTCGACCGTCTCACGCACATCCAGCGAGTGCAATTCCAGCTCCAGCTTGCCGGCCTCGATTTTGGAGAAATCGAGGATGTCATTAATGATAGCGAGTAGCGCATCGCCGCTATGCCGAACCGTAGTGACGAAATCGCGTTGTTGATGCGTGAGTGAGGTGTCGAGCAACAACCCGGTCATACCGATGATAGCATTCATAGGGGTGCGAATTTCATGACTCATCGTTGCCAGGAACGTACTCTTCGACTGGTTGGCCTTTTCAGCTTCAGCACGGGCTTGCTGACTTTGTTCATAGAGCCGGGCATTTTCAATCGCATTGGCTACCTGGTCGGCTAGCGTTTGGAAGAGGATAATAACCTCAGCGTTGAAGGCGGTCGGCGCGACGGATTGAATCGTCATCGCCCCGATAACCTGCCCGCGTGAAATCAACGGCATTGCCAGCTCCGAGCGCGTTTCTGGCAGCCAGGGGTTGTCAAAGTGAACAGCTTCTTCGCCCACATCGAAAGAGACTTGCGCCCGCCGCTCGGTAATACACGCCCCCGTCATAGAGGAAGGCTCTATTGCCAGACGATGCCCAGCGGAAAGCATCGCCTGACCAGCTTCACCCGTACCTGCCTGTAACACCGTCCACACGCCGGCATTATCGTTTAGGAACAGACCCACATAATACAACTTAAAACGTTCGCGAATGAGTTCTACCACGCGGGGGAGGAGCTCTTCACGCCGCAACATCGTGCTAGCGACACGCGCGATCTCAGCCGCGATGGAAAGCAACCGCGCGCGGTCTTGCGCCGCTGCAAAAAGGCGTGCATTGTAGATAGCAACAGCCACTTGCGAGCCGATGATAGTGAAAAGCGCCAGATCGGCGGGGCTGTACAGACTTTCTTGATCATAGCTCTGAATTGCCATGACGCCCACTACTGCATCGGCGGCGACGAGAGGGATACCCATCCAGGAAAGCGCCGGGTCTCCTAACGGTTCCTGTTGACGTTGAATGTGAAACTCTCGCAATTCGGTTTTATTCGTAAAGCGTAAGGACTGTTGTGTGCGGATAATATGACCGGTAAGGCCCTCACTCACATGCCGCCAACCGGGTTCCTGGCGTGCCCCACGCTCTATCTGGTAAACCATCTGCCAACGGTTGCTGGCGCTGTCGTGAATAGCGACGAAGAAATTGCGAGTATCAAAGACACGCCCTACCTGTTGATAAATCACCTCCAACAATTCCTCTAACGCCAGGGCTTTGGGAAGTGTTTGGGCAATTTCGTTGAGAATGGCGAGCTCCGTGATACGCTGCTGCGCCTCAGTATAAAGACGTGCGTTATCCAGCGCAATTGAGGCTAACTCGGCAAAGCGGGTAAGCTGCGCAAGTTCGTCTTCACTAAAAACAGCCTGCACGCCGGCCGGATGCGCCAGACCGATAACGCCTACGATCTCATCACCAGAAGTGAGGGGGGCGCCTGCCACGGCCCGGATCAAGCCAGCCTTGACCGTCGGCGAACGGTATTCCCACCGGTCATAATCATTAACCATGAAGGGTTGCCCGCTGGCCCAGATGCCGCCAGAAAACCCTTGGCCACAGGTCAAACGCGTGCCAATGGCGTCACCAAAAATACCCACGCCTACTTTGCACTCGATAACCCCCTGCTCTCGATCCACCAGGTCTACAAAACCATGGGCAGTTCCCATGAGCTGCCCAGCGCGCATGACCAGCGTCACCAGCAAATCGCTGAGGTTGAGGCGGCGCATTAGCGCGACAGTAGTCTCATTGAGAGCGGTCAGATATTCACCCTGCTGTTGCAACTGCCGGGTACGCGCCTCCACGCGTTGCTCCAGGGTGCGATTGTAGTCCTCAATACCCTGATAGAGACGTACATTTTCAACAGCCACAGCGATCGAGCGGCTCAGAGTCATCAACACATCCTGGCTCTTCTGCGTAAAGGGCAACTCCGTGCGCGCATTATCCACCACCAACACGCCCACCGCCTTGCCTTTGGTTTCCAAAGGCACAGAGAGGAAAGCCGAGCTACCGAGCGTCTGGATGAACGAGAAAGCATCAGGATGTACTTCATCCAACGAGTTGATAAGCACTGGCTCGCCGCGCTGGAGCGCCTTAATGGGCGCCCAATCGGTTTTGGTCAGCGGAATCTCCAACTGTTGCAGGAGGGCGGCCATTTCCGGGGTATCGCCACTGGAAGGACCGGGAATCAAAGCTTGCCGTTTTTCATCTACTAGCAAAATCACGGCCCGGTCGAAAGGCAAATCTTCTATGACCATTTGAACAGTTTGTCGCAACAGCACATCCAGGTTGAGCGTGGAGGCAATCGTTTGGCCGATACGGTGCAGCACGGTGAGCTCGCGCACCCGCTGTTCCAGATCAATGTTGGCGATTTGCAGATCGCGGTAAGCCGCCAGCAATTCCATGTGCTGGCTTTCGGCCAGAGATTGCTGTTCGTGCAAGTGTTGGGCCTGGCGCGCTTCGGAGGCGCGCAGTCGGCGTAACTGGCTGCTGTACCACCCTACCAGCACCGGAACGGGGATACCGAGCAACAACCAGGTGCTATCAGGTCGCCCCAGCCAGGCAAGCAAGCCTAAGAAAACCGAAACTGCTGCGCCCAATAGCGGACGATAATCCCGCCGTGACGACGATTTTTGCCAGGTAAATTCCCAATCCAAACATGGCCCATCAGACTCTACACATGTTTCATGAACTGTAGCAGGCGGCAACCCCTCAATGATCTGCGGAATTGAAGATAGCATCCCACGGTAAACCTGACTGCCCATGCGGATATACGCTTCGCCATACTGCGGGGAGAGCTGCTGTAGCTCGCGCGTGGGCTTCCAACGGAGGACAGCGCGCTGTGGGCTGCTATCTATAAGCGTGATATGCGTGCTGGCGAAGTTACTCAATAACCGGGGAACCGCCACGTAAACCTGGCTTACGGAAAACGGGCGCACAACCCACACCAACGAAGCTGGAATCGTGCGTTGCCCGCGCTTGAAGTAAAAATCCTCTTCACCGGCGATAGCTTTAGCGTACTCACCCAGCACCAGACTGAACTCGTAGGAATAGTAATTACGCGCATTGAGCAAGTATTCGGCGGTGATGTAATGTTGAGGATCTACCAGCGAAGCATTAAGCATCTCAAGTAGCGACTCCAACGCACATTGGCTGGCGGCTTGGGCCTCTGCGGCGCGTTCATCGGCGCTAAGATGAAGAGGCAATCCTTGTGCTGTGACCCGCTCGACCACCTCTTGCATGTACAGCAACGTGCTTCTGATAGAAGTACCACTGATGAAATCAGTGCGCTGACCTTTCTCGCTCATGCCAAAGGGCGGCTGGTGGATGAGCAGCCGCTCGATGCCATAGCGTTCGAATAGCGTGGGTTCATTCATTGAGAAGTACTCGCTCCAGCACATTGGTTTTCGTTACTTCAAGTATACGTCCATTTGAGAGGGATTACAAATGGACGGGTAGATAAATAAACCGGCCCGCGTTGGAAAATCAACGCGGGCCGGCATCTGTCATTGCGAGCGCGCCGAAGCAATCTCAACCATCGGGAGAGAGAGATTGCTTCGGCGCAGACGGCTCGCAATGACAATGGAGGCTACATCCGCCGCACGGCGACCACCAGCGCGTCGCCCTCGACTGTGTCCTCCAACGATTTATCCCCAGCGGGCGCATCTGCCGCCTCTACTGTATCCGCCAGCACCTCGGCGGCGATGGCGGCACGGAACGCGGCGATGGCCTCTGCCAGCTTCCCCCCGGCGCGGTACTGCACGGCGATCCGGTCGGTGAGGTCGTAATCCGCTTGCTTGCGCAAGTCTTGCACGCGGCGGATGACCTCGCGCGCCAGCCCTTCCTGCTCCAGCTCCGGCGTGAGCGCGGTATCGAGCGCGACCACGATGCCGCCCTCGCCCGCCACGCCGAAGCCCGCGCGCGGCTGCGTCTCCACCAGCACCTCAGCGGGCGCGAGCGTGGCCTCGCTGCCATCGCTCAGCGTGAGCGTGAGGCTTTCGCCCGCGTGGAGCTGAGCCACGGCCTGCGCCGCATCCAGCGCGGCGAGCGCCTGCCGCACCAGCGGGAAGCGCTGCCCGAACTTCGGCCCTAGCACGCGGTTCATGGGGAGCAGGTTGTACGTCACCAGCTCGCCCTCTTCCGCGACGAAATCCACCGCCTTCACGTTGAGTTCATCCGCCAGCAGATCGAGCAGGCGAGCGAGCGCGGCGCGGCGGCGTGGATCGGCGGCGATGAGGGCGCGGGCCAGCGGTTGCCGCACCTTGAGGTTGCCCGTCGCCCGCACGGAATGGCCCAGCGTAGCGGCCTGCCGCACGGCAGCCATCGTCTCCACCAGGTCGCGCTCCTCCACCGTGAGCGGCTCCGCCGTCGGGAACAGGCAGTGGTGGATGCTGTCTGGCGTGGTTGCATCCACCCGGCGCACAAGATTCTGATACATCGCCTCGCTGATGAACGGCAGCGAGGGCGCGAGCAGTTTGGCGAACGTCACCAGCACGGTGTAGAGCGTGCGATAGGCGGCATCCTTGTCGGCGTCGGCCTCGGCGCTCAGCCCGCGCTTGACCCAGAACCGCCGCCGGCTGCGGCGCACATACCAGTTGCTCAGGTCATCGAGGAACGCCTCGGCGGGCGCGGCCACATCCACCGGAATATAGGTCTCGTAACCGGACGTCATCGCCGCGATGGTTTCCTTCAACCGGGCCAGAATCCACCGATCCAACAAATTGCGAATGGCGAATTGCGAATCTCCATCGTCCATTTGCCATTCGCCATTTGCCATTTCTCCTGGCTCCCACCCATCAATCCGCGCGTAGTTGATGAAGAACGCATACACGTTCCACAGAGGGATGATGAAGCGGCGGCGGATTTCATCGGCCCGCGTGTAGCCGAAGAGCATGTTCTGATCGAGCTTCTGGTTCAGGTACATCCAGCGCATCGTGTCCACGCCCATCTGCTCGGCAGCGTCATCGAACCAGATGGCGTTACCCCAGGATTTGTGCATCGGGCGGCCATCCTCGGCCCAGAGCGTGGCGTAACCGTGGACGATCTTCGCGGGCGGAATTTGCTCGAAGACGGTGCTCATGGTGATGAGGCTGTAGAACCAGTTGCGGAACTGCCCCGGAAACGATTCGCTGATCCACTCGGCGGGCACCCACTGCTTCCAATACTCGCGGTCGGTGCGATAGCGCACGGTGGAGTAGGCCACGCTGCCCGCATCCAGCCAGGGGTTGCCCACGTCCTTGGTGCGCGTCATCTGCCCGCCGCACTGGGGGCAGGCGATTTTGACCGCGTCAATGTATGGGCGATGGGGCGTGTGTCCCTCGAACTCGTCCCAGCCTGCGACGGCCCGCGCGTGCAGCTCGTCCTCATCGCCCAGCACCTCGAAGTGCTCGCACGCCTCGCACACCCAAATCGGCAGGGCCAGACCCCAGTAGCGTTTCTTCGAGATCATCCAATCGTGCATGTTGCGCAGCCAGTCGAGCTCGCGCTCATGGCCGAATTCGGGAATCCACTGAATCTGATCCGCCACATCCATGATCTGGTAGCGCAGACTGGCGGCCTTCTCCTCAGGCGTCACCTCCTCGCGGGGCTTGTCGTAGAGCGGCCCCATGCTGATGAACCACTCGTCCACCAGGCGGAAAACGAGCGGCGTGGCGCACCGCCAACACATCGGATAGCGGTGGGTGTAGGGATCAAAGCGATACAGGCGGCCCTTCTCCTCCAGGTCGTGGAAGATGTCGTGCGCCACCTCATGCACATCGCGCCCGGTGAGCCAGCCGAAGCCCGCCAGGAACGCGCCCTCCTCGGTGAGCGGCGCGAGCGCGGGCAGGTCGAACTCCTTGCTCAGGCCGAAGTCCTCCGCGCCACAGCCGGGGGCGATGTGGACGATACCCGTGCCTTCCGCCTCGCCCACCTCGCTCCAGGGGATGATGCGATGCGCGGCGGGGGCGCCGGCCGCGATGGCGGCAGGCAGTTCATCGAACGGGCCATCGTACTCCCAGCCTAGCAGCTCCGCGCCCTTGAGCCGCGCCAGCACCTCAACCTTGCCCTTCACCACCGTCTTGAGCGTGCCCTCGGCCAGGTAGTAGACCCAGCCATCGCGCTCGGATTTCACCTTGACGTAGGTGAGCTCCGACCCCACCGCCGCCGCCACGTTGCTCGTGAGCGTCCACGGCGTCGTCGTCCATACCAGCAGGGCTTCCTGCTCGCGTCCCCGGAGCGGGAAGCGCACCACGACGGCGTCGTGCGTGAGATCCTGATAGCCATCGGTCACAATCTCGTGCTGGCTGATGGCGGTGGCGCAGCGCGAGCACCAGGGCATCACATCATGGCCCTTGTAGAGCCAGCCCTTCTCCCACACCTTCTTGATGAAGGTCCAGATGGTGTAGTTGTTCTCGGTGGCGAAGGTGAAATACGAGCCGCCGAGCTCCGGCATCCCCAGCCGCCCCACGAGGCGCTCGACCGTATCGGTGACAGGGCCGTCGGGCCCGTGGTAGGTGAAGGTCTGCTGCGGATCTTCCTGGAGTTTGTCGGCCATCGTCCGTAGCACAGCGGGATCATTCCAGTCCATCCAGTTGCCCAGGCGGATGGATTGCTCGGTTTGGCGGGCGGCCTGGCGCAGCACGCGTGCCTTGCAGTCGAGCACGAAATTGGCGAGACCGTGCTGCTCGATATCGCGCTTGGATTTGAAGCCCTTTTCCTTTTCGACCTCCACCTCGACCCAGAGGCCCTGGCAATCGAAGCCGTTCTGGTAGCGCTCCTGATAGCCGCGCATGGCCCAGAAGCGCTGCCAGAGGTCCTTGTACGAGCGCCCCCAGGCGTGATGCACGCCCATAGGGTTGTTAGCCGTTATCGGACCGTCAATGAACGACCAACGCGGCCCGTCGGCCCGCAGCGCGCGCAGCTTGCCGAACGCATCCACGCGCTGCCAGAACTCCAGCACCTCGTGCTCCTGCGCGATAAAATCCACTTGTGTTGAGACGGGTTTGAATGTCATCGTTACAACCTCCACGTTGAATAATTGCTGTAGATACTGCGTAATGCGTACTGCGTAAAGAACAATGGTAGCAGCTCTCCGTTACGCAGTACGCAGTACGCATTAGAACACAAAAAACGCCCCCATCCCTACAGGGACGGGAGCGTCAAGCGCTCTCGCGGTACCACCCTGGTTGACCCGCGCGCTGCGAGTCCCCTCACTCCCACACGACGATGGGCGGCCCTGATAACGGTGGGCATCCGGGAAGTCTTACTGCGTACTGCGTATTGCGTAAATACATACCCTCGCAAAAAATTACGAAGGTCGCATTACGCAGTACGTTTCGTTTCAGACACCGGCTCCGGAGTGATTTTCAACGCGGCTCCCTGCGCCCGGCTCGCACCCTCCCGGACTCGCTGTGACGGTTCCCCGCGCCTACTCGTCTCTATCAACGCCTGTACTGGTGATTAAACCATAACGCGGCGGGAAGTCAAGCGGGCGAGTCGGCGAATCGGCGAGTCAGCGAGTCAGCGAAAAGGCGAGAAGGCGCAAGCAACTAGCAACCAGCAACTAGCCGGTCTTTTTCCGCAGCCTCTCCACCAACGCGCGCGACTCTTCCACATCTCGATGCCGCAGCTTCTCGCGGATGCGCAGGCTCTCTTCCGCCAGGGGGAGCGCCTCGGCGAAGCGGCTTTCTTCCTCCAGCACGCGGGCCAGGCCCCAGAGGTCGCTGGCAACCAAGTCTTCGCGGCCCACCTCGCGGGCCAGGGCCAGGGAGCGCTCAAAGAGCGGGCGGGCCTCGGCGGGGCGGTTACGATCCAGGGCCAGCTGGCCCAGGTTGCCGAGCCGTGTGGCTTGATATTCTTTTTTGCCCAGTTTCTCGTCAATCGCCAGCGCCGCGCGGTAGTAGCCCTCGGCGCGGGCGTAGTCCTTCCGCGCCTGCGCCACGCCCCCCAGGTCGTTAAGCACGACGGCCTGATCGTCTTCCTCGCCCAGGTCGCGGTACGCAGCGAGCGCCTCGGTGTAAAGCCGCTCGGCTTCGGTGGTGTCCTTGCGCTGCCGGGCTATCAGCCCGCGCATCCGGGCGGCAAAGGCGCGGTCGCGGCGTGTGCCGCCGCGCTCCCAGGCTGTGGCGCAGCGCTTAGCCCAAGTTGCGGCGAGGTCGGTCTCGGCGCGATTGTAGTGGATCCAGGCTACATCGTAGGCTGCCCAGCCCGCATCCTGCTGCGCCTCCCGCGCGATGGCGGCGGCGTAGGCTTGCTCGCTCAGGCGCACATGCTCGTCCCAGTAGCCCCGGGACCAGAGGAAATTGCGCAGGGCAACGGCCATGTCGTTGAGCATTTTGGCAGATTCGGCATCCTTGAGCGCGCCGGGCAGCCCGGTGAGCGTCCACAGTTCCCCGGCGGCGGCCTCGAGGTTGGGCCACTCGGCTTGGAGTTTATCGAAAGTCTGGTAGGCATCCTTGCCCTCGCCGCCGTATTTTTGGGCATAGTCCACCCAATAGCGGGCAAAGGCATGGCGCAGGTTTGCGCAGCGTTCCGGCTGGTTCGCCAGTTCATCTGCCGCCATGCGTCGGGTGAGGGGGTGCAGGCTATAGGGGCCATCGGGGCCGCCCACGTCCACCAGAGCGTAGGCGCTCAGGCGCTCGGTGGCGGCGTCGAGCGCGACACGGCTCAGGCCGGTGGTCGCCGCCAACGCCTCGAAGCTCGCGGGCGCGGCGAAGAGGGAGAGCGCGCCCAAGACCTGCCAGTCGTTTTCGGCCATGTCGCTGCGCGCCTCGCGGTACATGAATTGCAAGAGATCATCAGCCTGCTGCCCGCGGAGCAAGTCCACGGCGCGCTCCAGCGAGAGGTGCCGCTGCCGCATCAAGCCCAGCGCCCAGCGCAACGCCAGCGGCGAGCCGCCCGCTGCATCATGAAGCGTCTGCCAGTTGGACTCTCCGGCCTGCTCCAGCGCGCGCGCCAGGCCGGCATCGCGGCGGGCTTCTTCGGCCATAATCTGGCGGGCAGCGTTCCATTCCAACTGCTCCAGGCGCACGAAAACCGCGCCATCACCCGCGCGCTTGCGGCTGGTGGCGAGACCCTTGCAATGGAGCGGCAGCTGGCGCAGGAATTCCACGGCTGCTTGTTGTTCCTCCACAGGTAGCGTTTCCAGGTTGTCAAGGACGAGTAACACGCGGCGTTGCGGGCCGCTGAATCGGCGGAGTGCTTCGATCAGGGCTTGCGGTTTCTCGGCGGCGGGGGCTTGCAGCACGCCCGTTTCGCCCAGCGCACGTGCCAATGTTGCCAGCAGCGAATCCAGATCGGCAGCATTGCGCAAGTCGCATTCCCCGCCGGGATCAAGCCGGGTCTGCTTGGCAGTGGCGAAGAGGAAAGCCTCGAACATCGCCTCATCTTTGCAGCGATAGGCGATTTCAACGGCGAGCGCGGTCTTACCGATGCCGCCGATGCCGTCAATCAGCGCGCCCCAGCTGCGATCTTCAGGGGAGAGGGCTGTCATCACCCGCACCATTTCTTTCTCGCGCCCGAAGAACATATCGCGCCGGGGCAGGGTGTTGGGGAACAGCGCGCCGCCGTTGCCCGCGAGCATGGCTTCGATTTGGGCGACTTCTTCACGCTTCTTGTTCAGGTCAATGAACAAGTCAACGGGGATAGTCAGCGCAGTATACCCCGCAGCGCGTTCTTCGAGAATCGCCAGGGCTTGCTTCGCCATAGTCAGGCGGCGTTCGAGACTGTCACGGTCGTTCATGGTTGCTCCTTCGAAATGCTCGGGCGAGGCAATCTTTGCTACATAAAACTCGACCAGGCCCTTTGCATATCCAATGGGTCTGCCCATGTTGGGCCTGCCGGGGATTGCCTCGCCCTAACCAGCCCGGAAAATTGCTTTTGCTCAGACCTGTCAGGTTTTTGAAACCTGACAGGTCTTTCTAGCGTAAATTCTAATGCTTCACGATCGTCCATGGTTACTCCTTCGAAATGCTCGGGCGAGGCAATCTTTGCTGCATAAAACTCGACCAGGGCATTTGCATATCCAATGGGTCTGCCCATGTTGGGCCTGCCGGGGATTGCCTCGCCCTAACCAGCCCGGAAAATTGCTTTTGCTCAGACCTGTCAGGTTTTTGAAACCTGACAGGTCTTTCTAGCGTGAATTCCAATGCTTCGCGGTCGTTCATGGTTGCTCCTTGTGGCGGGGCCGTCCACGAATACACGAATAGCGCGTGGGCGGCACCCCTTTATTGTAGAGCAAACTCTGTTGAGGGCAAGGGGAACGAATCACAAATCTCAAATCGCAAATCACAAGCCATCCCAAGCAACCAGCATCCAGCAACCAGCAACCAAAATTTGACAATAACACGACACCGGGCTACCATAGAAGTATCACTTGCAAGGAGGCGCGCCATGAAGACGGTGATTACAGTTTCCAGGCAGTTGGGCAGTCAGGGGAGTTACATCGCTACGGCGGTGGCGGAGGCGCTCGAACTTTGCTATCTCGACCGGGAAATTCTACATCGCGCCGCAGAGGTGGCCGGACACCCGGATGCGGAGATGGTGGCGCAGTTAGAGGGCAAAGAGGTGGTGCCGGGGTTGCTGGGGCGAATGCTGGCCGCGCTCTCTGCCAGCGCCGCTGCACCCGCTGAACCGAGCGCCACGATGCGTGAAATCTACGTCTTCGATGAACTTGCCGCCATGATGATGCAGGCGGAGGGCCTCAGCCGCGAGGACGCCATGAAGAAGGTCATCGCCAGGGATCAGCGCATCGAAAAGGCTGATGCCTACGCTGATTTGGTGCGGCAGGTGATTGTGGAGTACGCCGAGGGTGGGGGCGTGGTCATCGTGGGGCGCGGCGCGCAGGTGGTGCTGCGCGATAAGCCGCATGTGTTGCGGGTCAAGATCGTTGGCTCGGAGCCGGTGCGCGTGCGCCGGGTGATGGCGCGCGCGCAAGTGGACTTCAAAGAAGCCGAGCGGCAGGTGCATCAAAGCGACAAAGAGCGCGAGCGTTACCTCAAGCACTTCCACGGCGCGGACTGGCAAGACCCCACGCTCTACGATTTGCTCATCAATACGGATCAACTGCCGGTGGAGAAGGTGGTGGATCTGATCATTGCGGCTACGCGGGACTGAGCGTTTGGCAAAAACTTGACAATTCGCCTGCCTGCGTATAATAGAAATAACCATTTGCAAATCTCAAAGCGTTGAGCGGGACGAATAACCGGCCTCAAGGTAACAGGGAGAAAGGGCCACCGACTGAGAGCCTTTTCGACCGGAATCCGGTGAAAACCCCCCGCGAGTGAAATCTGGAACGGCAACTGCCAAGTATAGATTTCCGGGCTGGCCCGTTATAGCCATAAGAGTGCCAGTAAAGCGCCATCAGCGTTTTATTTGGAACTTGGGTGGAACCACGCAGCGTCCCGCGTCCCAAGAGACACGGGACGCTTTTGTATTCCCAAGTCTGGAGATTTTTCAACGCAAAGGCGCAAAGGCGCAAAGTTTTTTCTCTATGCACTCTGCGACCTCGGCGGCAATTATAAGGAGGAATCTGAAATGAAAACGATGAACCCTGAAGAATACCACGCTAGTCCGTTGTACCGCATCCGCCACTCGGCGGCGCACATCATGGCGGCGGCGGTGCTGGAGATGTTCCCGGACGGTCAGGTCGCTATCGGCCCGCCCATCGAGCACGGCTTCTACTACGACTTCGGCTTGCCGCGCGCGTTGACGCAGGAAGACCTGGAGCAGATCGAGGCGCGGATGCGGGAGCTGATTGCCGCCCGGCTCGATTTCCAGTACCAGGAGATCACGCCGGAAGAGGGGCAGGCGCTCTTTGCCGATCAAGAGTACAAGCTGGAGCTCATCCACGACATTCTGGAGCGCGGCACCGATGAGTACGGCGAGAAGACGAAGACGCCTCGGCTTTCCATCTACAAGAGCGGCGCGTTCACCGATCTGTGCCGAGGGCCGCATGTGGCGAACTCGCGCGAGATTCACCCCAAGGCCGTGAAGCTGCTCAACGTGGCGGGGGCCTACTGGCGCGGCGATTCCGACCGACCCATGCTCCAGCGCATCTACGGCACGGTCTGGGAGAAGCCCGAAGAGCTGCGCGAGTACCTCGCCTGGCTGGAAGAGGTCAAAAAGCGCGACCACCGGCGGCTAGTGAAGGAGCTCGACCTGCTCTCGTTCCACGAGGAAGCCGGGCCGGGGCTGGCTTACTGGCACCCGCGCGGGGCCATCATCCGCAAAACCATCGAGGATTTCTGGCGCGACCGGCACATCGAGGGCGAGTACGACTTCGCCTACACGCCGCATATCGGCAAGGCGTGGCTGTGGGAGACCTCCGGGCACCTGGATTTCTACCGCGAGAGCATGTACGCGCCGATGGAGATTGACGAGCAGGAGTATTTCATCAAGCCGATGAACTGCCCCTTCCACATTCTGATCTACAAGACGCAGTTGCGCTCATACCGCGAGCTGCCGCTGCGCTGGGCCGAGCTCGGCACGGTGTACCGCTTCGAGAAGAGCGGTGTGCTGCATGGGCTGCTGCGTGTGCGCGGCTTCACGCAGGATGATGCGCACATCATCTGCACGCCGGAGCAAATCGAGGATGAGGTGTTGCGTGTGCTGCGCTTCTCGCTGGAGATGCTGCGCGCCTTCGGCTTCGAGGACTTCGCGGCCTACCTCGCCACCCGGCCCGAAAAGGCCGTGGGCGACCCGGCGCGCTGGGAGCAGGCGCAGGCCGCGCTCAAGCGCGCCATTGACGCCGAAGGGCTGCCCTACGCAATGGACGAAGGCGGCGGTGCATTCTATGGGCCAAAAATTGACCTTAAGATCAAGGATGCGCTGGGCCGGGAGTGGCAGCTGACCACGATTCAGTTCGATTTCAACCTGCCGGAGCGCTTCGATATGACGTATGTGGGCGAGGACGGGCAGGAGCATCGGCCCTACATGGTGCATCGTGCGCTGCTCGGCTCGCTGGAGCGCTTCTTCGGCATCCTGGTGGAGCATTACGCGGGTGCGTTCCCGGTGTGGCTCGCGCCGGAGCAGGCGCGGCTCATCCCGATTGCGGATCGCCATGTGGACTACGCCAAACAGGTGGAGGTGCAGCTCCGCAAGGCGGGCCTGCGCGTGAAGACGGATGACTCCTCCTCGCGCATGAACGCCAAAATCCGCGACGCACAACTAATGAAGGTGCCGTATATGCTCGTGATTGGCGATCAGGAGATCGAGGCGGGCGCGGTGGCCGTGCGCTTGCGCAGCGGCAAGAATCTGGGCGCGCTGCCGGTAGCGGAGTTCGTCGAGATGGCGAAGCGGGCTATCGAAGATCATACGCTAGAGTGAACGTACTGCGTAATGCGTAAATGAGATGAAAGCCGTTCCTGCGAGCCAGTTCGCGGGAACGGCTTTTTGTATGGATGCCGTTAGAATGGGCGCTTTGAGATTTACGAGCTTCGGTTATACTTGGCATAGTTAGCCCGGCGTAGTTTTGGGAACACTAAAAAAGATTTTGCTACCGTACACTTATAGATTTTTGCCACGAATTCACTCGAATTAACACAAAAACAATAAGAAATTCGTAAAATTCGTGGCTAAAACTGAATGCGCTTGGAAAATGTACGGTAGACAAAAAAAGATAGAGACCTCACACAAAGCCGCCAGGCCGCGAAGATTTTTAGAATCGCACACAAAATTGTCTGGCGGCTTTGCAACTGGGTGTGAGACTCTTAATTTTTCACTGAACGCTTTTATCTTTCACCAACCGTCAGGGCGTTCATTGGGAGGGAAGAACTTATGATTAGTGCAGTGCAGGTATTGGGGGGATTGGCCTTTTTCCTGTTCGGCGTGCGGATGCTCAGTGCCGGGATGGAAAAACTGGCCGGCGATCAGATTCAGGAGTGGTTGGATCGGGTAACGTGTCGCCCATTGCGCGCGGCAACCTTCGGCGCGGTAGCCACAGCGCTGCTCCAAAGCAGTAGCTTGCTCATGGTGACGATGATCGGCCTGATCAATGCCAACCTGATGACGCTCCCCCAAGTCATTGGCGTAATGATGGGCCAAGAGATTGGCACCACGCTCACAGCACAGATCGCCGCGTTTCACCTGGGGGACTACGCGCTCATTTTCGTCGTGATTGGCTTTGCGCTGCTAGAGTTTTCTCCCAAAGAGCGCTGGCAGGATTATGGCGAGGTGGTGTTAGGGTTCGGCACCCTGTTTGTGGGCATGAACCTGATGTCCAGTGCGCTCAAAGTGCTGACCACCATTCCCGCGGTGAGCCTGTGGCTGGCGACCATGGGGCAGCACCAGCTCGCCGGGATTCTCGCCGGAATAGTAGCTACCGCTGTGGTGCAGAGCAGTTCGGCAGTGACGGGGCTGGTGGTGGCATTGGGTATCAGTCAGGCGATTACGCTGCCGGGCGCGGTGGCGTTATTGCTGGGTGCGAATATCGGCACTTGCGTCACCGGATACCTTGCTTCGTTCCGCCTATCCTCTACAGCGCGACAAGCTTCTATGGCGCAGATTCTCATCAATGTTATTGGGGTGTTGTTGTTCCTGCCCTTTATCGAACCCTTCGCTAATTTTGTGATGGGCACAGCCGATACGCTGCCCCGGCAAATCGCCAACGCCCACACAATTTTCAATGTGACGGTCAGTGTGGCGCTCTTTCCCTTTATCAAGCCATTAGCCCGCTTGACAGAGCGGTTGGTGCCGCAGAAAGCCACCCTTGACAGAAAAGTGCTCACGCAGTTTATTGATGCGCGTCAATATAGCATTCCTTCCGTAGCGTTGACCGAAGCCACGCGCGAACTGTTGCGGCTAGGCCACATCGCAGCAGATTTGGTGGAGCTAAGCCGGAAGGCGTTGGTAGAGAACGATCTCACAGTCATCCCCAGAGTATTGGCGCAGGAAAATGAGCTGATTGATCCAGTCTGTGCGCTGTTGGAGGATTTCTTGAACAAACTGTTGCGGAGCGAGCTGAGTCAACAGCAACAACAACGCGCACTACAAATCAAAGGCCTGCTCACGGATATCGAGCGCGTGGGGGATCTGAACGAGAATCTGGTCGAAGAAGCGCAACGCAAAGCTGATGAGCGGGTTTCGTTCAGCGTGGAGGCCATAGAAGAGCTGGAACAGCTTTTCCGACACACGCAAGAAACCTATGGCACGGCGTTGCGCGCACTGGAAACCGGCGATCATGTGCTGGCAAAACGCGCATGCCGTCTGGAAGACGAATTCGATTGTATCTATATGGCCGCCCGTGACGCTCACTTCCGCCGGATGGAGGAAGGAGTCTGCGCGCCGGAGGCGGATTTCTCTTTCATCGAAATTTTACGGAACCTGGAACGCATCTGTGATCATTCCGAAAATTTGGCAATAAGTGTATTACGGAACTAATGAGCGCGATGTATTGAAGGGTGCGTTTGTCTGTCCAGATTATCTGGGTTACAATTACAAAACTTACGCAATCTCGCTGCCTGAGCCGGTCGAAGGCAGCCCGTTTGGGTTAGCGCATTCCCTTCGACAATCTCAGGGTACGCAACCCTTCCCAATCAAGCGTGAATATCGAGGAAAATATGGCAGAACAACCTTCGGGTAAACTAGGCTGGTCTTATGGCGGGCAAGCCGTGATGGAAGGGGTGCTGATGCGCGGGAAACAGCTCGCCGCCATCGCCGTGCGCCGCGCGGATGGCGAAATCGTCGTGAAAACAGAGCCGCTAAGCGCGCTCTATCGCGGCCCGATCAGCAAAATCCCGTTCCTGCGAGGTATTCCACTGCTGTGGGACTCGCTGGGGCTGGGGATGCGCGCGCTCTTCTACTCCGCCGAGGTGGTGGGGCAGGCCGAAGACCCGGAGTTCACGCTGAGCGGCGCGGGCGGACTGGCGATGGGCGCGATTTCGCTGCTGGCAGGGATGACGCTTTTCATGGTATTGCCCTCGCTGCTGGCCGGGCTGCTGGTATCGGCGGAGCAAGCCCTGCTGTTCAATCTCGTCGAAGGCATTATCCGCTTGACCATCCTGATTGGCTACCTGCTGGTGGTAGGGCGTATGGAAGACATCCGCCGCGTGTTTGCGTATCACGGCGCGGAGCACAAGACCATCAACGCACACGAGGCCGGCGCGCCGCTCACGGTCGAGGCGGTGGGCGAATTCACCACTGCGCATCCGCGCTGCGGCACCGCTTTCTTGCTGATGGTCGTGTTCATCTCGATCCTCGTGTTTGCGCCACTGGGCAAGCCCGCGCTGCTAGTACGGCTGCTCTCGCGGCTGGCATTGCTGCCCGTCATTTCCGGCATCGCCTACGAGCTGCTGCGGTTCACGGGCAAACACGCCACCAATCCACTCATCCGCGCCCTCATCGCGCCCAACCTCGCGCTGCAACGCCTCACCACCCGCGAGCCGGAGCCGGAAATGCTGGCGGTCGCCATCGCCGCGCTGAAGGCGGTGCTGGAGGGAGAGCAAATCGCAATAGCCTGAAATACCGTAATGCCAATCAATTCGCCCAAGCGCATGGGAAAGGAGGGAAAAGGTGAAGCTCTGCACAGGGGTTGTTATCACTGTGATAGGTTTGTTGCTGACCGGCTGTGTTGTTCAAACAACAGCGCCCCCACCTCCACCTACGCACCAGCCTACTTATACCCCGCGCGCCACCTATACACCGCTGCCTCTGCCCAGCGCGACACCCACACCGACAGCTACGCCAGAACCAACCTGGACGCCAGGGCCAATGCTTAGCGCGGAAGCAGAAAGGCAATTTTTCGATGACTTATTCGCCACCAATGGCGGCTGCGAGTTCCCGTGCTGGTGGGGCATTACGCCTGGGGTGACATCCTGGGATGAATTACTCGCGTTCTTTAATCAACATGGCGTGCAAACTATCGTAGGCGAAACCACGCTCAGATTATCGGCGGGTGATACGCAAGTTACTTTTGCCAATCAGCAAGGCACGGTAAACTACATTCGGATTGAAGGCCCGTATAGGGTTGATACACCAGTTCAACCAGAAGTGCTGTCGCCCTCCTATATAGCCCAGTTTAGCCCGGCTCATGCCTTCTCCACGCTCGGCACGCCTTCCCAGGTGTATGTGACCGGCAGCGGCGTAGGGCCAGAAGGCCCGCCCGGCTACTATCATCTGTGGAGCGAGTACGCTGACCAGGGGATCCTATTAGGCTATTCCGGCTTTGCGATTGGGAGCGATACGCAATATCTCTTCTGCTTGGAATCCCCGGCACTCACCAAAATTGAGATGTGGTTGTATCCGCAGGATAACCGCCGCCCCTTTGAGAGCATGATCCAGCTCCGGCGAGTGGCATACCTTGGCTGGGACTGGCAGCTCTGGCACGAAACTATCGAGGGGCTGTCGCTAGAAGATTTCGTCGAGGCTTTCAGCCGCGCCACATCTCCTGGTTGTTTGCGCGTTTTTTATGATGCTCACCATGAGATCGCCCGCCCGGCCAATCTATCCCCGTTTTTGAACGCTGCGGAAGATGCCCTATTGGTGGATATGTTGCGAACCAACGGCGGCTGCACCCTGCCGTGCTGGTGGGGGATTACACCCGGCGTCACTTCGATAACGGCGGCGCAGCAGATGTTTTTATCCACCGGCAACAAACCTATCACAATCCGCCCGGAAGCTTCGGCCACCGTTTGCGAGATAGGCCTGTTTGCAAGGCACGCAACCTCGACGTTAGATTATGTGGTTACGCACCACCTGGTGGCAGAGAACGACACAGTTTCTCAGATTCATATTCATGCAAAAGTACCCTGGTGGGCGTCTCAGTCCCAACATCTGACGCAGGATTGGCAAAACTACACCCTGGCTTCCATGCTCACGCGCTGGGGGCCGCCATCCAGAGTAAAAGTGTTCTATCATCATCCGAGTTGTGGACAAACATATTCGTTGTATATCGTGTACGATGCCCTGGGGATCATGGCTGTCTATAGTGGGGTTGTGCAACGCGACGCGGACATTGTTCATATCTGCCCCAATGCAGACGAATTGACAAATTTGGATCTAACTTTATCTACCCCAGACTACCTGACGGCTAGAACCATTGATCCGCGGGGTTGGGACCCAGATATTGACCCCCAGAGCTTTTACCTGACCTATCGTAATCCTGCCACAGCAATTTGCCTGGAATTGCCAGAGCAGGTAGAATATACATGTGAGTAAAAATTTCCCAAGCGGGGCTGAATTGAATGTTGACTTGGTCACGTCCGATGCGCTGGGCGGAAGTATGCGCGCGCCAATTCTTGAGACTCTAATCCATGTTGCCCCGTGAAAAGTTCCTGACTATCTGACTGACGACGATAAGACTATACAAGGAGCACACCATGACCCAAACCCATGATCTCATCATCCTCGGCGGAGGGCCGGGGGGCTATGTGGCGGCGATCCGCGCCGCGCAGTTGGGACTGAAGGCCGCGCTGGTGGAGCGCGAGCATCTGGGCGGCGTCTGCCTCAACTGGGGCTGCATCCCCACGAAGGCGCTGCTCCGCAACGCCGAAATCGCCCGGCTGGTGACGGGCGGCGGCAAGGAGTTCGGCTTCACTGCGGAAAACGTTACGCTGGATTACGCCGCCGCCGTCGAGCGCAGCCGCAAAATCTCCGCGCGTCTGGTCAAGGGCGTGGAGCTGCTGCTGAAGGGTAATGCGGTGAACGTGATCTGGGGCAGCGGCAAGCTCACATCGCCCACCACCGTTGAAGTTGCCGCTGCGGAGGGTACACAGACACTCAAGGCACCGCACATCATCCTGGCGACCGGATCGCAGGCACGGCTTATCCCCGGCGTGGAGGCCGATGGCGAAACGATTCTCACCGCCCGGCACGCGCTGGAGCGCCGCGCGCTGCCCGCCTCGGCCATCATCATCGGCGCCGGGCCGATTGGCCTGGAGTTCGCCACCGTCTGGGCCGCTTACGGCGCGCAAGTCACCGTCGTGGAGATGCTCGACCACATCCTGCCCGCCGAAGACGAGGACGCCGCCAAAGAGCTCGCCCGCGCACTCAAGCGGCAGAAGATCAAGACGCTCGAATCCACCCGCGTGGAGGGCATCGAGAAAACTGAAAGCGGCGTGGCCGTCCGCGTGACCGGCCCGAAGGGCGGGGCCACGCTGGAAGCCGAAGTCGCGCTGGTCGCTATCGGCGTGCGGCCCAACAGCGAAGACCTGAGGCTGGAAGCGGCAGGCGTCGCCACCGAGCGCGGCTGGGTCACGGTGGATGGCTTCATGCAGACCAATGTTCCCAGCATTTATGCGATTGGGGACCTGAACGGGCTGCTGCCGCTGGCGCACGTCGCCTCAGCGCAGGGGTTGCTGGCGGTGGAACATCTCGCCGGGCATGAGGTCAAGCCTTTCGATGTGAACGCCATGCCGCGCGGAACGTACACCTCGCCGCAGGTCGCCTCGTTCGGGCTGAGCGAAGCCAAAGCGCGCGCGGAAGGGCTGGCAGTCAAAATCGGCCAGTTCCCGTTCCTGCCCAACGGTAAGGCGTTGGCGTTGGGCGAAAACGCCGGTTTCGTCAAAATCGTGGCGGAGGAGCAAAGTCGCGCCATCGTGGGCGCGGTCATCGTAGGGCCAGAGGCCACGGAGCTGCTGCCGGAGCTCGTGTTGGCGCACACCACCGAGCTGCCGCCCGATGCCATTGCCGCTGCCGTCCACGCGCATCCCACGCTCAACGAGGCCGTGATGGAAGCCGCGCATGGCGTGTTCGGTAAGGCAATACATATCGGATAACCCGTACTGCATAAGCTCTCTCTCCATTACGCAGTACGAATTACGCATTAGACCCATGAGCAAACAGCACACCGCCATTTTCCGCGAGGCGTGCCCCGAACCGCCGTTCTGGGCCGTGACCTTCGAATCCCCGCACCCGCCGGCGCCGGGCTGTTTTGTGCTGGCGGATTTCGGCGGGCCATTGCGCGAGGCGCTGTTCCCTGCCGCGACAAACGCGACGGGCTTCACGGCCATGCTACTGCCGCGTCACCCGGCTACACACCTGCTCCCCGGTGCGCAAGTGGATCTGCTAGGGCCGTTTGGCAGGGGCTTTCGCGTGGGCGCGGTCAGCCGCTTGCTGTTGGTGGCTGAGGCCGCCCTGTTGCCGCCGCTGCTGCCATTGCTGGAGGCTGCGCCTGCCGTCGCGCTCGCGCTCGAAGCTCCGACGCGCGCGCGGTTGCCCGCGCCGGAGCGCATCCCGCCAGCGGTGGAACTGCACCTGATCACACAAGATGGCTCGGCGGGGCTATTGGGGACACTGGAACAGACCCACGAGGGGCAGGCGTCGCTGGCGGAGCTGCTCGCCTGGGCCGAGTGCGTTTGCTTCTCGTGCGAATCGGCGCGCTATCCGGCCCTGGCCGCGCAAATGCGCGCCGCGCGCCTGCACCCCGCCCCGGATTTCGCCCAGGCGCTCGTGCAGGTCGCCATGCCTTGCGGCGTGGGCGCGTGTGAGATTTGCCGCGTGCAAACACAACGTGGCGAACAACACGCTTGTACGCACGGCCCTGTCTTCGACATTTTGGATTTTTGATGCTGGAAGCTGGTTGCTGGAAACTTGTGGCTTGCTGCTTTTTCGCCTTTTCGCTTTCTCGCTGATTCGCATGATAGAACTTGCACCCAACCATAAATACGGCTTGCCCCTCCCCGCGCCGGTGATGCCGGCGGCGGGCGTGTTCGGCTATGGCGACGAATACCGCGACCTGGTGGACTACACTTGCCTGGGCGCGCTCGTTACCAACCCCGTGAGCCTGCACCCGCGCCGGGCCGCGCATCCGCCGCGTATCGCCGCGCACCGCGAGCATCTGATCGTCCATACCGGCCTGGCTAACCCCGGCCTGCGCGCTGTGCTGCGCGAGCACCGCGCAAGCTGGGAGCGCCTGCCGATTCCGGTCATCGTGCATCTGATCGCCACGACGCCCGCCGAGACTGCCGCGCTATGTGAGCAGCTGTCCGGGGCGCGCGGTGTGGGTGGGGTGGAACTGGGACTCTCGGAGGGCGTCGCCGCGCGGCAAGCTGTTGCGCTGCTAGAAGCGGCTCGGGAGGGCGATCTGCCCGTGATTGTGCGGGTGCCGTTCAGCCGCGTAGAGACACTGGCCCTGCCACTGGCGCAGGCTGGCGCGGACGCGTTCACGCTGACCGCGCCGCCGCGCGCAGTATTACCGGCAGGTCTGAGTTCCGATGCGCCCGATACACGTCTGTATATGCGCGGGCGGCTCTATAGCACGGCGGCGTTTCCACAGTTGTTGAATGTGCTGGCGCGCTGGGCGCGGCGGCTCGATGTCCCCGTCATCGCGTGCGGCGGTGTGACTTCTGTGGAGGATGCGCTGGCGTGTCTGGAGCTGGGTGCAGCGGCCATCCAAGTGGATGCGTTGCTCTGGCGCGACCCGGCACTGATCGAGCGCGTCGCGCGCGGGCTAGCTGCACCGGTTGTCCCAGCCTTGTGAGGTGAGAGCATGGTGACTTCTGCTGTTTTGGATGCCAGCGCCGACCTGCCCCTGTACCAGCAATTGAGCAATGTGTTGCGCAGTAGAATCGAAACCGGCATGTACAAGCCAGGGGATGTTATCCCTTCGGAGCGCGTCGTTGCCCAACAACACGGCATCACTCGACAGACGGTCAGGCACGCCCTGCGCGAACTGGTGCAAAGAGGCTATCTGGAAGCGCGCCAGGGGAAGGGGTACATTGTGGTTGCGTCCGCTGTCACGTCCGAGCCGGCACCGGTATGCCCATTGCTCAACGACCCAGCCCATCACAACGTATGCCACGATAGCACCCAACTACTCAAATTGACCGTGATCGAACCGAGTGAAACAACAAGTCTACTGCTAAAAGAAAAACTCATTTACATTGAACAGCGCTTGTTGGCGCAAGATGTTATTATCGGCCTGAGCCAACTGCAGCTCTCCTATGCCCTGTGCGCTAAAATTCTCCAGTTTGATTTAGTCAATATGTCTGTAGAGCGCGTCTTGGTCGAGCGCTGCGCAATTCACCACTATTCTCAACAACACTGGATCGAAGCAGTATACGCCACTAAAGAGGAATGCGTGCATCTAGGCTTGCCAGAAGCCCATCCAATGCTTGTTATGCATCACTTTGCTTATCAGAAAAATCAGCGTCTCATGGGCTACCGGCGGCTGGCTTACCGGGGCGATTGGCATCAATGCCTGCATGAGACGTAAAACACACCACGGCTGCTATTGCAAGTGGTTATTGTAATTCAGGTTGTCCTTCCCCATGTTTACGGGACAAGGCGACCTGATCTACCCTCAATTTCATTAAGTTTAGGACATAGGCCTGGCAGGTTTCCAGGCCTTGAGTCTACAAAACGTCTTATGCACCGGTAAAAACTATCCCCTCCAATTGGGGTGAAATCTGCCTGGTCTTAACTTAATGACATTGGGTCTACCCTATCAGGAGAACCTACTATGAACACCTTTCAACCCTTCCACACCATCGGACTAGCCAAAGAAATCGAATCCCCCGAAAATCCAGACGGATTAGAAAAGCGAGTTGCTCTGATTCCTGCGGATGTAGAGCAACTGGTTGCAGCTGGGGCTACGGTCTACGTTGAGACCGGAGCTGGCCTCGGCGTGGGTTATGCTGACGCCGCATACACAGCAGCCGGCGCGCTACTGCAAAGCGGTGACGAAATCTACCAGGACAAAGACCTGATTATCAAGTTCAAAGGCCCGGCGCTGGAGAGCATCCCGCTCATGCGCCCTGGCGCGACGCTGTTTTGCATGGCGCATTTCCACTCATTTCCCAAACGCGCGGCAGCACTACAACAACACCGCATCAACGTTATCGCTATGGAAGAAATCCGCGAAGCGCCCGAAGCACGCCCGGATGAGGTGGTGCTTGCGCGCATGGCCGCCGATAATTGCCTGGAGCCGCTGCGTGCGCGGCGCATGGAGCTCCACTTTATCGGCTGGAGCACGCGCATGGTCGGCGCGATCCGCCATATAGGGCGCAGACGTCCACGCGCGCTTAGTCTGCTCAATGCCGATATTACACCGCAAGAACTCATTAACTTCGGTCCACGCGCGCTGTATTTTTACGATAGCGCAAATTTCGACGATCCACACCACATCTTACCCTTCTTACTAGAGCACAACGCGCTGCTCTATGATCTCCATGTCTTTGAGTCCCAACACGGGGGGCGCGCCACCGAGTATTACAATCTCACGATACCCCGCAAACCGTTCGGTCAACGGCGCATTCAGGCGCTGCACGAAACCGGGCAGGCGGGCGCGCGTTACGGGGCACACTTACTCACCAAAGTCAGTCGCAAGGTAGCGGCTTTGCGCGAGGCGCATGTCGTAGTTTTGGGCTATGGCAATGTGGCCTTGGGTGCGATGGACGAGTGTTTGCAGCAAGGCACACACACGGTCCGCATTCTCACCGAGCGGCACACCCGCAAGAATGAGATCGAACCATGGCTGGCGGAGGCTGATCTCATTATCAATGGAGCAGATATTCCGCAGGAACAACATGGGAAGCGCTTTTTGATCACCCGCGAGCATGTGGATGCAGTCATCCAACCAGGAACAGTCATCATTGACCTGATCGGCGGTAGCCCTACTAACCGCAGCCCGGTGGAGAACATCATCGAGTGTACTTACATGAATGATCCCTACTTTATAGAGCAGGATGTGTACTTCTCGGCGCTGTGGGGCTGGCCGATGATGGGCCTGATGCGAGAGACGACCATCAAGTACAGCGGGCAGATTCTGGATGTGCTGTTAAACGAGGAGCGTTTGATTGAGGGCCTGGGACGGCTCACACCCGGCGTCGAGCAGGCGCTGGTCTGCGGGCCGTTTTACGGGTGAAACGTATCACAGCGTAGGTGGACAAAGCAAGGCTGCCTGTCACCATCACGGGTTGCCTTCTCACAGCGAATCTCATATAATGAACATAGTTACGCAGTTTGTTCCATCAAACGCTCTTGAAGCTAACAAAGTGGTTTTTAAGAGTGTTTTGCGTGGATGGGCGTACCCGTCCACGCAAAACACATCTTTTTTAGCGGCTTATAAAAAATGAACCGTAAATAAAACTACTTGCAAGAATCACTCCTTGAAAATTCATAATCCGACTTTTTAGCCCCGTTTAAGAGGCGTTGTTTAGTATCCCGACGGCTTCAACACCGGGCAGAGTAACAATGGCGAATACTATGTGACAGTAACCGTTAAGTATTTATCCGGAAATCCCGCTGGTGATCAAATCTGCGCGCCCCGGTAACCGCGTCAGACAACACACAAGAGCAATCTATGCCATGTTCAAAAGTAGCCACGGACACGGAAGTGTCGTTCTTTTTATATGCGCGCTGGTGATTGCACTGGGCCTGCTGATCTTGCCCCGGCCCCGGAAGCTTCATGCACCGGATGCCACAGCGCAGCGCGTAGCTCACGCGCCCACCAGCGCCGCCACACTCGCGCCGCCCATAGCCACATCCACAGTCACGCCCTGGCCCACACTCCCACCCACCTGGACGCCTACACCCGCTCCAACAGCTACGCCCACGACCTTCCCCAGCCCAACAGCGACAGTTACCCCGGAGCTGCCGCCCACACCCACCCCACGCGGGCGGCGCGTACCTACGGCCACCCCGTTGCCGCCCCCCAGCTTCGAACCATTGAGCGCCCCACCGCCTGCTGGCGTGCTCTGGATTGACATCAGCCTGAGCACGCAAATGCTCACAGCCTACGATGGCCCGACGCCAGTCAACACCTTTGTAGTCTCCACCGGCAAGGCCGCTACCCCCACCGTCGTGGGACAGTTTCACATCTGGATCAAACTGCGCTATGATGATATGGTTGGGCCGGGCTATCATCTGCGCAATGTCCCTTTTGTCATGTATTTTTATCGTGGTTACGGGATTCACGGCACTTACTGGCATACCAACTTCGGAACGCCAATGAGCCACGGCTGCGTCAATATGGAAACCACGCAGGCTGAATGGCTGTTCAATTGGGCGGAAGTAGGAACTCTGGTCAACGTGCGCCCATGAGCGCGCAAGGAGGCAACATTGCAAACACCGACTATTGCCGCTGTCATTCTGGCAGCAGGAGAATCCAGCCGTTTTGGGCAGCCCAAGCAGTTGCTCGATTGGCAGGGCCGCCCGCTAATTGCCCACATCGCCGATACGGCCTGGGCCGCCGGGTTTACCCCGGTCATTGTAGTTTTAGGCGCAGGCGCGGACGAAATCGCGCTTGCCCTGGCAGGTCGCCCGGTACAAGTGCTCACCAATTACCGCTGGGCTGCCGGCGTGAGCACGAGCCTGGCTGTAGGCGTCGCGGCTTTGCCCGCACACGTTGAGGCGGCGCTGTTTTTGCAAGCTGACCAACCCGGCATCACGCCGCGCTTCTTGCAGACACTCGCGACGCGCTGGCGCGAGACCGGCGCGGGTATCGTCGTCCCCACTTGGGAGGGGCAATACGGCAGCCCAGTGCTGTTCGCGCGCGAGTTATTCCCCGCGCTGGCCCAGCTTAGCGGCGATGTGGGCGGGCGCGCGCTCTTCACAGCCCACGCCGACCGACTCGTCACCTTGCCGGTAGCAGAGCCACTTTTGTTGCACGATCTCGATACGCCCGAGGCTTACGCCCAGCTGCGGGCGCAGGTGCAAGGTGCTGAACCGGACATCCTGTTGCGCCCCATCCGCGCCGTCATCGCCGATATGGACGGGGTGCTCTGGCGCGGTGACGCGGCGCTACCAGGATTGGCGAATTTCTTCACGTTTCTTTCCGCGCGCCACATCCCGTTCCAGCTGGTAACGAACAATGCCAGCCGCACCCCCGCGCAATATGTAGAGAAACTCGCCGGATTCGGCATCGCAGTGAACGAGACACAAGTACTCAACTCGGCCATGGCAGCGGCGCACTACGTGCGGGAACACGCCCCGCCAGGTGCAAAGATCTACGCCATCGGCGGGCCGGGCGTACCACACGCCTTGCTCGCCGCTGGGTTGCAAGTGACGCAAGACCACGACGCCGAATACGTCGTGGTGGGCTGGGATCGCCAGATGACGTGGGAACGGTTGGCGATGGCGGCGCAACTCATCCGCCGAGGCTGCCCGTTCATCGGCACAAACCCGGATCGCACCTTCCCTACCGAAAACGGACTGGTTCCGGGCAACGGCGCGCAGCTCGCATTCCTCGAAACTGGCAGCGATAGGCCTCCTCTGGTGATGGGCAAACCCGCGCCCCATCTGTACCAGCAAGCGCTCGCCCGCATGGAGGCCGATCCAGAGACCACCCTGGTCATCGGCGACCGGCTCGATACGGACATCCTGGGCGGCTTGCGGCTGGGAATGCCAACCGCACTACTGCTGTCGGGCATCACCACCCGCGAACTGCTGGCGCAATCGCCTATCCATCCCGCTATGATTTTTGCCGATTTGGCCGATCTAATCACACATTGGCAAAAGGCGCACCCTGAGCTTGCCGAAGAGAGTGCCTGGCCTTCGGCAAGCTCAGGCAGCGTTGGCTAGACTTAGTGTTCGTAAAAGAATAACTTTCCCCATTTTTGCTCTCAGCCCCCGTCCCGGGGGCGTGGGAGGTTATTCTTTTACAGACCCTTAACAACATGGAGGTATGAGATGATTCTATTTTTCGGCGTGCGTTCTGTTGTCCGGGACGATGAGCAGACGCCTTCACAAGTAGCGACGTGCCCGCGCTGCGGGACACACGGGCGCTTGCGAGGGCGTACCATGCGCTCGTACTTTCATCTGTTCTGGATTCCGCTGATCCCTGTGAGTAAACCACAATCTGTGTTAGAATGTCCTCAATGTAAAGCGCGCCTGGTGGCCGGGGCTACACCCAGAAACTAACCTTAGCCAAAGGCCTGGCACCGCCTTTTCGCTGACTCGCTTTCTCGCATTGGAGGCTTATGAAAAAAGATACCGGTTTGAACATTTACGATTTGGATTTACCCGCACTCGAAGCCCTGCTCACCGGCTGGGGCGAACCGACTTATCGCGCTGGGCAGATTTGGGAATGGCTCTACAAGCGCCTGGCGAACGATTTCGATCAGATGAGCTCCTTGCCCAAGTCGCTACGGGAACAGCTTACCGAACATACCCGCCTGGTCGTGCCAGTGGTGAAAGCCCGTCAGGAATCGGAAGATGGCGAAACGCGCAAAGACCTGCTGGAAATGAGCGATGGGGAGCTGGTAGAAGTGGTGCTGATGCACTATCTCAAACGCGAAAGTGCCTGCATCTCCACCCAGATTGGTTGTCCGATGGGATGCGTGTTTTGCGCCACCGGGCAGAGCGGCTTCCGTCGCAACCTCAGCGCGGGCGAGATCGTCGCGCAGGCGTTGCATATCGCGCGCGGGCTGGAGCTCACCGGGCAACGGCTCTCCAACCTCGTGTTGATGGGTATGGGCGAACCCTTGCTCAACTATGATGCTACGCTCGCCGCCGTGCGTTGTCTCAGCCATCCGCGCGGATTCCGCCTGGGCCAGCGACACATCACCGTCAGCACAGTTGGCATCGTGCCTGGTATTCTGCGCCTGGCCGAAGAGGGCTTGCAAGTGAACCTGGCCGTCTCCCTGCACGCCGCCACCGATCCGCTGCGCAGCACCCTCATGCCCATCAACCGCAAGCACGGGTTGGATGCGCTGTTCAAGGCGCTAGCGCAATATATCGAGCGCACCAATCGCCAGGTGACGCTAGAATGGGTGTTAATTGATGGGGTCAACGATACACTAGAACAGGCCGAGGCCTTAGCCGCCCGTGTGACTGGTTCGCTGGTGCATGTGAATCTCATCCCCTTGAATCCTACCGCCAACTACGCCGGACGCCCTTCCGCCCCGGAGCGGATCACTGCATTCACCGAAATTCTAGAGCGCCGACGCATCCCCTTCACCGCTCGCCTACGGCGCGGGCTAGACATCCAGGCCGGCTGTGGGCAATTGCGCCGTCGGCAAGGGTGAGCCCCCGTTTCAAGGGCAAAGGGAGACCTGGTAGGTTTTTGAAACCTGCCAGGTCTAGCCGAAAATTTCGCACTTAGGGTCTGTAAAAGAATAGTTTCCCGCTACAACCGCCCCCGGGACGGGGGCTGAGAGCAAAAAAACGGGAAGTTATATTTTTACAAGCCCTTAATCGAGCCTACCGAGACCTAGCGCTGGTTTCGATAGATTCAACCTTGGTTTCACTTGGCGTGCCACTTTTGCTACAATGCGATTAACCAGCGGTTGGATGAAAATGTAGCGCATTCATGCGCCGCGCATTCATGCGCCGCGCATAGATGCGCCGTTCGCAACCCCACGGAGCAGCCGCTTCGCGCTACGCTGGTTTTGATTCGCCATTCGCTATTCGCTATTTTCAAAGGGAGGTGCATTGTGCGCATTCTACGCAGTTTTCTATCTGTAGGTTTAACCCTGATTGCGGCAGCGGGGGGTGGTTGGGCCGGAACTTATGTCCGCGCCCGGCTTCAAGGTGAGCCAAAACCCGAATTCCGCATCCGCCATACAAATGCAGCGGGGCAGGAATTCATTGGGTTGCAAGTGACGCTGGTACACTTTCTACCGGGATTGGCCGCTGCCTTATTGAGCCGCCCGCGCTGGCTCGGCGCTTTCCTGGGCAGCTTCACCGCCGGCGCACTGATCAACGAACAGTATGATGATCATCTGCTGACCTTGCTAGAATCGCTCCAGCCCCAGACTACAACAGCACCGCAGTTAGTACCGGACGCATAGCGTACAACACCCCGTATCAACAGGCGTAAATCCGAGAAGGGCGCAAGTCCTTCACGTTTCACGGCCCTTGATTTTTTGCTTGCCCGCTTGCTCGTGGTATAATGAACGGAATAGCACACGAGGAGCGGTAACTAGCATGGTAAAAGGATTGTTCAAGCGCATTTTCGGCGATAGTAACGAGCGGGAAATTGCGCGGCTACAAAAGATCGTAGAAAAAATTAACGCCCTGGAAGCAGACTTCAGGGCGCTTGACTCAGAAGCCTTGCGCGCCAAGACCGCCGCATTCCGCGCGCGCCTGGCGCAGGGCGAGACGCTCGACGATTTGCTGCCGGAAGCCTTCGCTGCGGTGCGCGAGGCCAGCCGCCGCACCATCGGGCTGCGCCATTACGATGTACAACTCATCGGCGGCATGATTCTGCACCAGGGCAAGGTCGCTGAAATGCGCACGGGCGAGGGTAAGACGCTCGTCGCCACACTCCCACTCTACCTCAATGCACTGGCCGGACAAGGTACGCACCTGATCACCCCCAACGACTACCTTGCCAAGTTCGGCGTCCAGTGGATGGGGCCAGTCTACTCTGCCCTAGGAATGCATGTGAGCATCATCCAATCCGCAGCAGCGGACCCCGATCATGCTTCATTCATGTACGATCCAGAATTCACCTCCGGCGATGATCGCTACCAATACTTGCGGGCCATTCCCCGTCAAACCGCCTATGCCGCCGACATCACCTACGGCACCAATAACGAGTTCGGGTTCGATTATTTGCGCGACAATATGGTGATAGACCTGAGTCAATGCGTACAACGCGAACTACACTATGCGATTGTGGATGAAGTGGACAGCATCCTCATTGATGAAGCACGCACACCGCTCATCATCTCCGGCCCGGCGGAGGAATCTTCAGAACTCTACCAACAGTTCGCTGGCGTCGTGCAGCAACTGCGTGGTTGTCCGATCAAAGACAACGCCGATGCCGAGCTCGCTGATCCTAACGCCGACTATGAAGTGGACATTCGCTCGCAAGTAGTGATTCTCACCGAAGCGGGCGCTTCAAAAATAGAGCGGATGATGGGCATTTCTGAGGAGCAAAACCTTTATGATGAACACCACGCGCACATGGTCCCTTATCTCGATAATGCCCTGCGCGCTAAAGAATTTTATCACCTGGATAAAGAATACGTTATCCGGGATGGGGAAATCATCATTGTAGACCAATTCACCGGGCGGCTGATGTTTGGACGGCGCTTCTCTGAAGGCTTGCATCAGGCCATTGAGGCCAAAGAGCGCGTGGAAGTGCGCCGCGAATCGCTCACTTATGCGACCATCACGTTCCAAAATTTCTTCCGCATGTACAAAAAACTCGCCGGGATGACCGGTACGGCGGAAACGGAAAAAGAGGAACTTCACAAAATTTATGATCTGGACGTTATGGTATTGCCCACCCACGTCGAGTATCGTTCACGCTTTGGAACACTGACCGAACGCCAAATCGAGGTTGCTGAGACAAAGGTGGCCTTCGCGGGCGTGGTGGAAGGCTACGATTCTGTCAAAGTCGTCGTGTATGATGGCCCTGACGAGCGCTATTACCGGCGGCTCGATATGTCCGATGTCATCTACCAGACCGAGAGTGCCAAGTTCCACGCTGTAGTCGAGGAAATTCAGGCCGCCTATCAGTCAGGACGCCCGGTGCTGGTAGGAACTGCCGCCATCGAGACCTCCGAGCGGCTTGGCAAACTGCTCAAGGCGCGCAAAATCCCCCACAACATTCTCAACGCCAAATACCATGAGAAAGAAGGCGTCATCATTGCGCAGGCCGGGCGGCCCGGCGCAGTCACCATCGCCACCAACATGGCCGGACGTGGTGTGGACATCCTTCTCGGCGGCAACGCCGAGGGCTTAGCGCGCGATCAACTGCGCAAAGAGGAAATTGATCTGGCCCAAATCCGCGCTCTGGATTGGGAGACCGCGCTGAAAATGGCCCGGCGTGGCGAAGACCCTGCCACACAGTATGCCGAACGCTGGGCCGCAGTACTTTTTGACAAAGTGCAGCAATGTGAGGCCGACCGACAAGCCATCTACACACAAGGCGGCCTACACGTCATCGGCACAGAACGCCACGAGGCGCGGCGCATTGACAACCAATTGCGTGGACGCGCGGGACGTCAGGGCGATCCCGGCTCCAGCCGCTTCTACATCTCATTGGAAGATGAGCTGATGCGCCGCTTCGGCGGGGAGCGTCTGCAACCGTGGATGGAACGCGCCGGCATGGATGACATGCCACTAGAATTCAATGTGATCGGCAAGCTTATCGCCTCGGTGCAAGAGCGCGTGGAGGGCTATAACTTTGACATCCGCAAGCACGTGCTGGAATACGATAACGTAGTCAGCAAACAGCGCGAAGTGGTGTACGCCGAGCGGCGCAAAATCCTCGAGCGCGATAATCTACGTGCCGACCTGATGGATTTGTTAGCGAGCGAAATTACGCGGGTGATAGCTGAACACACCCAGGGCTTCCCTGAGGACTGGACCTTACCCATTATGATTGCGGAATTGCGCAAGTTCGTCCCCATGCCGCGCGAAGTCAGCCCGGCGACCTGGGAGGGGCACAGTCAGGAACAAATCATCCAACAGTGCGTGGCCTGGGGCGAACAAGGCTATCAAAACCTCACCCGCGACCTGGGGGAAGCTGTCTACCGCAGCCTGCGGCAACAAGATCTCACCCTCGATGCCATGCAAAACAGCCATGATCCGTTGTTGCAGAAAATCCTCGTAAACGTTACGGCCCGCTTCGGACAGGCCTTCGTGGACGAATGGCGCAATCAACCGTTGCGGCGCTTCCCTGAAGATACTGAGGTCACGCTAACAGAAATCGTCACGGAGGCCTACCGCTCATATCGGGAGCGCCAAATCATGCTGCGCCCACTGGATGACGCCTGGGTGCGCCACCTTACTGACCTTGAAGTATTACGCGAGGGCATCAACCTGCGCGCCATCGGGCAACAAAACCCGCTGGTGGCCTATCAGAAAGAAGCCTTTGAGGCTTACCAGGAAATGATGGATGGCGTGCAAGATAAAATCGTGCGCGCAATTTTCAGCGTCCCCCAGTCCCCGGCAAAGCCTGCGCGTCGCCAACCGGTATTGCAAATGCAGCGGCGGAACGTGCGGACTATGGGCGGCAGCGGTGAAACCGCCGCGCCACAGCCGACGCGCCAGGTACAAGTCGGCGCGCGCGAGCTGGGGCGCAACGATCCTTGTCATTGCGGCAGCGGTAAAAAGTACAAAAGTTGTCATTTACAGCAGGATCGGAGTAACGGCATTATCCGTACCATCACTGTCTCCCCCACTCCCGCTAACTCCAGAGCGGATCAGAAACGTCGGAAGTAAGGTTATCGTGCATGGAACGCGATCTGACCACCCGCATCGTGCAGGACATGGATCCTGACCTGTTATTGTTCCTACAGAACTATGTGGATTCTTTTGCCAAGTGGGATTTACTGCGCTTTTTTTACGCAAATCCGCACACACTAGATACGTTAGAGAACATTGCGCAAGCTACGGGACGCCCGGATACTGTGCTGGAACGGGAACTGGCTGAGCTGGCACAGCGTGGAATGCTTGAAGAAACCCGTATGGGGGAGCAGCTTGTCTACTCACTGACTACCACTTCCGAAAAGCGACAACGCCTGAAGCACTTTATCCAAAGCTGCGAGGATAGCCAGTTTCGCGTTAAAGCGATCTTTCACATCATTCGCGGTTCTTACGAAGATTAAACCTTCTGCTGGTCAGAACTGCATTTCAAGTGTATAATATAGCGTGCGATAAAAAAATCGAACAGCAATAGTAAAATTTGCTCAACGAATCGCAGAACTGGTTATTGCATAGCGTGTAGTGCTATGGCAACATGGGATTATAGTTTTAGATAAAGTTATCGGTTTTATGGAACCGAATTAAAATATAGAGTAAATTATGGACACTATCAGCGAATTACATGATTGGGCCTACCGCATTCCTAAAATTGACCTACATCGCCATCTTGAAGGCTCGCTACGCTTGAGCACATTGGGAGATATTGCCCAGGAACACGGTATCGAGTTACCCAGCTATGACTTGGAGACTCTGCGCCCCTATGTGCAGATGACCAACGACACCCCCGATTTCCACACCTTTCTTGGTAAATTCAAACTATTGCGTCACTTCTACACCTCCAAGCAAGCCGTTCAGCGCATTGTACATGAAGCCATCGCCGACGCAGCTCAAGACAACATTCGCTACCTGGAGTTGCGTTTCAACCCGGTGGCACTCTCGCGGGTGCAAAACTTCGCTCTTGATGAAGTTACTACGTGGGTCATTGAAGCAACCGCACAAGCCCAAACCGAACTGGAGATTCGCACTTGCTTGATTCTACAAATCGGGCGCGAAGAGCCGCTTGAAATCGCCGAGGCCATCGTGGATATTGCCATTGCCAACTATGGCCCGCTAGTGCGCGGTATTGATCTCGCCGGCGATGAAGCCAACTACCCCGCCGAGCGCTTCGCGGCTCCTTTCACCCGCGCTTATGAAGCCGGATTGGGAATTACCGTCCATGCCGGTGAAGCCGCCGGAGCAACGAGTATCTACGCCGCCATCAACGACTTACACGCCATGCGCATCGGCCATGGCATCCGTGCGGTGGAGGATTCCATCATCATTGATGCTCTCTACCGCCGCAACATTTCCCTGGAAGTGTGCCCCACCAGCAACTTGCAAACGGGCGTTGTACCGGGCGTCTCCGTGCATCCGTTGATAGACCTGCTCAACCTGCGCTTGCGCGTCACCATCAACACCGATGACCCCAGCATCAGCGCCACCACACTGACCGATGAATACATCGTCGCGGTCGAGAAAATTGGCCTGAAGCGTGAGCAACTCTTCGCGGTGTTGCGTAATGGCATCGAAGCCGCTTTCATCCCGGAAACAGAACGTTCACAACTCCGCGAGCGTTTCCGGCAAGAGCTGACCGCCTTCCCTGGCAGTACCGCTTTTGATACCGCCGGGTGAGGCCATGCAATTCCGCTGGTTGAGCGTCGCCGGGATCGAACTGACCTACGCCGGGCGCGTGTTGCTTCTTGACCCCTTCATCTCCCGGTTTCCACTACACCGCCTGTGGCGGCCACAGCAGTCTGATGCAGCATTGCTAGCCCAGCATATCCCCCAGGCGAACTTTATCCTGATCACACACGCGCACTGGGATCACCTCTTTGATGTTCCCGCGCTCAGTGCACAAACCGGCGGAGATGTTTACGGCTCGCGCAACACAGCCCGTTTGTTACAGGCCGCGGGCGTCCCCATAGAGCATATTCACCATATCGCTGGCGGTGAGCAGCTGGAGCTCGACCCATTCCATGTGACTGTGCTGCCAGCCGAACACATGACCGTTTTAGGGCGAATTCCGCTCCAAGGTCGCCTCAAAGAACCGGTGCGCCCGCCCCGGTATCCCTGGCACTACAAAATGGATATCAGTTTCAGTTTTTTGATCGAAGCCTCAGGCGTGCGCTGGCTTTACTGGAACGGGGTATTGCCCGGCCCAGCCCCCGCTGCGGATGTGTTGTTCATCTTACCCTACGGCGATTCCGTGCGCTTGGCACCGCTGCTTGCGGCGGTGCGCCCGCGCTGGATTGTTCCCATTCACTGGGACGATTTCCTGCGCCCGTTGACCGCGCCGCCACGGCCTTCGTTTGCCGCACCGCGCTGGGGTTGGCCGCCTGTGCAGCGTATCCAGCTAGCGCACTTCACAGCGCAGCTGGCGCAGCTCGCGCCGGAAGCACAGGTGTTCATCCCGCAACGCTTCACGGCCTATGCTTTTGATCCACAATCCGCGCCAGAGGCACAAGCGACAGTAAAAACAGCAGCGCATAGATCGTAAAGACCACCACGTACCCCAAACCCGGCGTTTCTGGAACGTTAGCGGTAAAAAAATCGGCTATCGGGCCGCCGATGTATGCCCCCACTGCCCCCGCGCCTGCCCCAGCCAGGTTGGAAATTCCCAAAAAACGCCCCGCCTCGGCCTGCGGCACCAGCCCCACGCCCAGCGCCCAGTTAGCCGAATAGAAGAACCCCATTGCTATCCCGATCAAACAAGCCGCTGCGTAAACCAACGTAAGATTGGAGGCCAGCAACAGCAACAACGCCCCCGTGGCAGCAATTACAGCACTCAGAGCTATTATGCACTTACACCCAAACCTGTCACTAAGCCACCCGCTTGGCAACGCCGCCAGCAACACAAACACTCCCACAAACATCATCATCTGCGCCACCGGTTCAGCGGCGGCTTCGTCAACTAAACCAAAGCGCCCTTGCAAGAAGTATAGTGCAAACCCAGAAATACTGAAAGCCGGAACGAGAAACGCCAGGCGGTTCATCACCCACCAGGCAAAAGCACGATGATGCGCCAGCTGCGCTGCGCCAATGCCGATACGCACGCTAAGCCAAACGCCCAACGCTACAGCAAGCACCATCGCGAAAAGACCAAAACTGCCCATGGCAAGTATCAAAACGCGCACAGCTGCCACCCCGGACAACAGATCGCCCAGAAGCGTCACCCCGGCCCCCATACTCAAAATAATCAGCGTGAAGGCCGTTGTCATCAACAACAAGCGCAACAATGGCCGCCAATTGAAGGGCACAGGTTTCTTGGGGAGCGGAATTTCGCGGGTGAGCAAGGCCAATCCCAGGCTCAAGAGGACAAATACACTCAAGATGCCTAGCCCAATCCATAACTGCTGATCCCCGATAGGTGCAGCAATCAAAACTGCGACCAAAATCATCGGGATGGGCACCTCTAGTAATGTCTTGATGCCGGACGCGAGGCCTTGTTTTTCTAGGGGAATAAGGTCAGGGATAAAACCTTGCACGGCACTGTGCGCGGCGTTATTACATACTTGTAACAGCAAATAGCCAACGAAAAGCGCCCAGAAACCGGACATCCCGGATAGCCCCGCCGTCAAGCCAATGGCGAGGATGAAAGCAATGCTGCCCGCCGCCCCACCGAAGATGAAGGGGCGACGACGTCCCCACCCTAACGTAGCGCGGTCAGAGAGCATCCCCCACAGTGCTTGTGACAATAAGGCCGCCATCAGTCCCCACAGACGTAGCGTGCCGATGTACGTGGCCTTGGAAGTCTCACCCACGAACTGTTGCACGAGGAGCGGCAAAACCAACGGGACCAAAGTTTGCGAGATCATCGTGAGCGCCAGATAGTAACTGTTGATAGTGATGTACTCGTGCCACTTCACAACGTGAGTTTGCAACATGGGCCTCCTCTGGAAATGGCGAATCTCAAAACTTAACCCATCGCGGATCTGACGATCCGCTCTGAGCACTCTGGCTCCGAGGGGAACGTCAGTTCCCCGAATTTTCATCCAATCGCCGGTGAACCATCGGTTAATGAGGAACTCCTTCGGAAATGGCGAATGGCAAATCAAAACCAGCGTAGCGCGAAGCGTCCGCTTCGCGGGGTTGCGAACTGACAGTGCGCGTTACATTTTCGTAACTACTTAGCCAAGAGGTGGGACGCACTTGTTTTACAGGCAAGACCGTGAGTTTTGTGCTTCCCGCCGCCATTTCAGGCGCAAAAGTGCGTCCCACCTGAGTAGTTACACATTTTCGTCAGCGTGGGTGTGGCAATGCTACTTGGAAATTCCTGTAAAAAAGCGATAAAATACCAGGGATTGTATAAAAAAACTGGCTTGCAGAAACCAACCGCAAGCCAGCCATTCTTCGAGATATACTCAGCCCGGCGGCCTTCGACAAGCTCAGACAACGAGGTTGGGTAAAGTGTCTCCTTCGGGGGGACATTGCAGGCTTTGTTAGAACAGCGTCGCTTGCTCTGCTCTTTCGTAAGGAATCTCCAGATGCTCATAAGCCAGCCGGGTAGCCGCGCGCCCACGGGGAGTCCGATCGAGGAAACCGAGCTGCAACAGATACGGCTCCACCACATCCATAATCGTATCGGGCGCCTCGCCGATGGAGGCAGCAATGGTCTCCAGTCCCACCGGCCCGCCGGCGAACTTCTCGATGATAGCGCGCAACACGCGCCGGTCGAGGTCGTCCAGCCCGCGCCCATCAATCTCCAACAGCGCGAGCGCCTCAGCCGCGGTCTGCGCGGTGATGACGCCATCCCCGCGTACCTGGGCATAATCGCGCACACGACGCAGCAAGCGCAACGCTACGCGCGGCGTGCCACGCCCCCGGCGCGCGATCTCGTCGCGGCCTTCCGGGGCCATCTGCACTTTGAGCGAGCGCGCAGCCCGTTCGACAATCTCCGCCAGCGCCGCCTGCTCGTAGAAATCCAGCCGGTACACTGCCCCGAAACGTGTGCGCAGCGGCGCACTGAGCAGTGCCAACCGTGTCGTCGCGCCGATGACAGTAAAGCGCGGCAGGCTCAACCGCACGGTGCGCGCGCCCGGCCCTTGCCCGATGATCAGATCGAGCGCGAAATCTTCCATCGCCGGATACAGGATTTCTTCGACGACTTTTCCCAACCGGTGGATTTCATCAATGAAGAGCACCTCTTTCTCGTGGAGGTTGCTGAGGATGGCGGCCAGATCACCAGCGCGTTCGATGGCCGGGCCAGCAGTGATGCGGATGGGCGCGCCGATTTCATTGGCGCAGATGTGCGCCAGCGTGGTCTTGCCCAATCCCGGCGGGCCGTAGAACAGCGTGTGCTCCAGTGGCTCGTGGCGTCCCTTAGCGGCTTCGATGAGGATGCGTAAATTCTCGCGCACCCGCTCCTGACCGATTAGATCATCCAAGCGTTGCGGGCGCAAGGCGCGGTCGAGGACTACTTCTTCGGGTTCAGCTTCTGGTGAAAGATTGGGGTTCTGGCTCATCGTGTCTTCCAGTACTTGCGCACCTGGCCCATACCAGGCTCCTCGAAAGCAGCCCAGTTGAAGCCCTGTGCGGTGAGAAAAGCGTGGCGCTCCGTCTCTGCCAGAGTGCTGGCCGGGCAGAAAATGAGCGATCCACCGGAGCGGGTCACACGCAGCAGCTCTGGCAGCTCCGCGTCCGGTTCGTCGCCGAAAACGTGTCCACATAATACCACGTCCGCAAACCCATCGGGGAAAGGAACGTCGGTGATGACACCATCCACCGTGTAAAAGTTGCGGAAGCCTTGCGCGTGAGCCTTGCCTTTCATGTAGCGGCGTAGATTCTCCACCGGTTCGACGGCAAACACGGTTGCCGCGCCCATGGCGGCAGCAACAAAGGCCAGCCGTCCCGTTCCCGCGCCAATGTCGAGCACAGTCTTGCCGGCAAAGTCTACCAGGTCGGTGATCTCGCGATCATCCCAGCCTAGAAAGGGTTGGGCATCATAGCGAGCCGGGTCTACCGCGTACACCAGTAAGTCTTCGAGTGAACGCAATATAGTGATTTCCGCCCGCCGTAAAGCCTCGGCATCCACCCGCGGCGTTTCATGAGACAATACCGCATCTACCCAGGGCGCGATTTCGGGGCATTTATGGCGTAAGAACCAGGCCACTGTGGGGTATGCTTTGAGTGTCAGGGCGAAATCGTCTTGGGGAAAACCCCAGATTGGAAACCAACTAAGTTGCACCCGCTCCAACAAGAGCAGCGTGTTGAACGAAAGCGGCGTAACATCCATCCAGTTTAGGGACATAATCGCTCCTGAATTGTAATCTCGTAAAACACGATCAGAAAATCACGCTTCACGTTTCAAAGTTTCCCTATCTTCGCATGATTTTGATTTTATGCAAAGCCGGGCTTGCACCCCTGCCGGGTTTTAGAAGAGAACGATATAACTTATTGCTCCCATGGTATTTTGTGCTATAATGGCTTAAGTTGTTACTTGTTCACCAAAAGCCTGTCGTACCTATTCAAGTCACACTTGGGCTGTCATTGTACGCCGTCTGCGATGCAGCAATCGCGTTCGCAGTTAAGGGCGCTGCGCCGCGCAGATGCGGCTCACGATGACAATGGTTGTGTAGTTACGCAAATTCTAATAAGGAGCGTGCCATGCAGAGTAATGTCGAAAAAATCCAGACCGCGTTGCGTGATGTCATTGATTTTGAGATTGGGTTAGATGTGGTAGCACTAGGCCTGATCCGCGCCATCGAAGAGACCGAGACTGGCGTGCAAATCACCATGATTCTCACCTCACCGATGTGCCCGATGGCCTCATTTATGATGCAGCAGGTTCACGAGCGCGCCAGTGAGGTTAGCGAGAAACCCGTCGAAGTAGTGTTCGGCAAAGAGCAATGGAAGCCGGATTTGATGGAGCAAGAAGCGCGCGATGCCCTGGGCATTTAAGGTTTAAGGCGTATCGTTGCATTCTTGCGAAAATGTGTTATTATACCGTTGCTCCTGCCGTGTACGTGACGCCGTCGCGGGGTTTTGAGCCAACACCTTGACAAATGGGAGCCGTAGTCCGTTGCTGATGATGCGGTAGCTTTCGAGCAAGGCGGAAACAGCAGGCAGGTTCCCACCTGCGTAAGCAGGGTCAAAACCATCGGCGCACGGCACGGCGGGCATGACTCATCAAACCGCTCCTTCGGGAGCGGTTTTTTTTTGTTCCCCTAACGCTCATTATGTAAAGTCTCCTTGACTTTCTCGTGGGGCTATGTTATGCTCTAAACATAAAACCTTGTGCCGTGTAAAAGGCACACGTCGCCAATTCTTTTAGGAAGTGGATATGTTTTGGGAACGTGTAACTGAAGACATCTATCTGTTTACTAGCGACCGCTATGCACTGGTCAACTCGGTGGCAATTCTGACAACTGAGGGAACCGTGGTCATTGACGCACTACCCTTTCCCGATGAGGCAATGCAAATCGCGCAATTCCTCGCTGGGCGGAGCGGCGGACGTTTCCGCTCGCTGATTCTTACGCATTACCACATGGATCACGCCTACGGGCTATTTGCTTTTCCGCCGGGCGTGGATTTGATTGCACACACGCTATGTATGCAGAAGCTCAACGAGGTGGGTGAAATCTCACTCGCCGAAGCGCGCAACAACGACCCGCTCTTCAACGAAGTAACATTACGCTCACCGCAAATCACATTCGATACAGGTGAGCTGACGCTTATTAGTGGCAACAAGACCTTCCGCTTGATGCACTTACCCGGCCATACCGCTGATAATATCGGAGCTTTTTACGAAGAAGAACGCATCTTGTTTGCTGGCGATGCGGTCATGGCTATTCCTATCATCGCAGATGGCGATTACCAACAGGCTATTACTACGTTAAACAAGATTAAGTCGCTAGAACCAGAAACAGTCGTACAGGGACATGGCGAGGTAATTCTACGCGGCGAAGTGCAAGAGGTGATGAATACCTATATCCGTTATCTAGAATGCGTAGCGGGCAAAGCCAACGAAGCATTCCAGCAAGGCAAACCCCGCAAATCGCTCTGGGATGTACCTCTGGAAGCCTGTGGCTTGGAGCGTGTCCCATTAGGGATTGCCAGCCACCAACTCCACGCGGCAAATATGTTGAGTATCTATGACCAGCTCCAACGCGAGCAATGCCCCGGCTCCTGATTACACGCTAATCTTCGACGGTGGCAGTAAGGGCAATCCTGGCCCGGCCTACGGCTCGTACCTCATCCGCACCCGTGATGGGCGCGAAGCATTGCAGCGTGTGGATTTTGGCATCGGTACCAACAATGAGGCCGAATACAACGCGCTGATTGCTGGATTGCAAGACCTGCTGGCACGCATCGAGCACGCCGGTCTCTCCGCGAACAGTTTTATAGTGGAAGTGCGCGGGGACAGCCAGCTGGTGCTGAATCAGGTCGCCGGACGTTGGAAGGTAAAACAACCCCACTTGGCCCCCTTGGTCAACCGCGCGCGCACCCTGTTGCAGCAATTCAAACACTACCACCTGTTGTATCATCACCGCTCGGAGAACGTGCGGCTGCTGGGGCACTGAGCGTGAGCGAGGTCTCCGCGTGGCTGGCGCGATATCTGGCCTTCCTCGAACGGGAAAACGCTTCCCCCTATACCATCAAGAACTACCGCACTGATATACAACAATTTCTCGATTATTGTGCCGAACGCAAGATTACCACGCTAGTGGCACTAGAGCGTGACGTGGTGCGCGAGTATCTTAATGAGCTTACCGACATTGGCTATGCGCGGGCCAGCATCGCCCGGCGCGTCTTTGAGCTGCGCGCCTTTGGCGATCATTTGGTGCGCGCGCGCGCTTGGGAGCAAAACCTTTTCCGGCGCATCTACGCCCCTCGTATAGGTCGCCGCTTACCCCGCTATCTCACCCACGAAGAAGTAGCACTCCTGCTCGCCGTCCCCCAAACCGATACGCCCCAGGGTCTCCGCGACCGCGCCATCCTGGAAACACTCTACGCCTCCGGCGTGCGCGTGAGTGAATTGGCCGGCCTGGATGTGCACGACCTATCACTAGAAATGGGCGAGCTGCGCGTCATCGGCAAAGGGGACAAGGAGCGGGTGGCGCTAATAGGCCGCCCGGCGATTGCAGCGCTGCGGAGCTATCTGGCGGCTGGGCGACCGGGACTTACCGGCAAGCGTCCCTCGAACGCGGTGTTTCTTAATCGTTTTGGGCAACGGCTCTCGGTGCGTTCGATCAGTGAACTGGTGCGGGAGGCTGGTGCGGCTGCGGGAATCGCACAAACGGTCACGCCGCACCTGTTGCGCCATACGTTTGCGACGCACATGCTTGATGGGGGGGCTGATTTGCGAGTGCTTCAGGAACTGCTAGGGCACGCCAGCCTCTCGACAACGCAGATTTATGCGCACGTTACCCAACGCCGCGCCCGTGAGGTGTACTTGCGCGCCCATCCGCGCGCTGGGGACAAAAACGAAACGTAATGCCTATTCTGAACGTGTAGACATGTTTGAACTTAAAAATAACCCCGATTTCGGCGCCCAGGTGGATGAAAATCTCACTAAAGTGTAGCGGTATCAAACGGTTATGACCTATTGTCAGACCGACCAACAAGTAAAACGGGATGGCTGATACGCCAAGTTTGTTCGCTAATCGAGCTACCAGGGATAGCCCGAAGATAATGCCCCCAATTCGATGAAGGTCAAAGGCAGGACACTCGTACTTATGATCTCCATCAAAACTCCCTACACCATGTAGATAAAACGCTTACACAACAACACCGCTGTGACCGGCCCTGAGTTTACCATAGGGCGGTCAAAAGCGGCGTTTAATGGCTATGTATTTCCCCACAGCCTCGGTACGCTATTGGATACATCCTGCGGGCGTGTTTACAACCGTCATCCCCAAGCGGACTGGTTTTCATTTTTCCCGTCCAAAATTTCCAACAAGGGCAAAGGCCAACCGAACGCTTTTTGAATCCAGGCACTATCATACCGCATGAGGAGGATAGAAATAAATCTTTTTATTGCAAGTACGTACTAATTTTGTTTGAAATTGTTTTTGATGAGTGAATCATTTCCTCGTTAATAGTTTTCCTAAAGCACCACAAGTTCTATCATTCTCTCGTTAAACGTGTGACCTTTTGATGCCGAATACGACAGCTATGATGGAGCATGAAACCAGCCTGTGCAGTGTGCGTTTCATATATCTTAGGGTTTGCTGAAGTTAGAAAAGGAGGATAACCCATGAAAACCCATTCGACGCGTTTGGTACATTTTGCTTTGCTTGTGCTAACACTAGTTCTGATTGTGGGCGGCTGCCAGCCGTCGGCTACGCCAACGGTACGGACATCTACGCTTCCACCAGAGACGCCCATGATTCGCACAACACCTGCCCTGCCGGTGACAACGCCGCCCCACGACATCCCCGCAATTGCCCCGCGCGCAGGGACGGCCTTCGCAGCCTACAACCCACCGCCAGTAAATGTCACCCCCACACTCGTTCAGCCCCCCATCGCCCCAGACCTTAGCAACGTCCATATCCCCATGCCGCTCTCAGCGGAGCAGCTCACGCGCCTGACCCGTGATGGTTTCGTCGCCAGCCCCGGCTTGCAAGAAAAGGAATTCTTCACCCTCTATGAGCAGGCCCGCTACGCCAATGTCCCCATCTTCGTCACCAGCGACTCGCTGTTGCACGTTTATCATCTGATGTTCGATAAAACGCTGCGTACCGCCGAGAGCGAGTATTTCTACCCGCTGTTGCAATCCCTCAACCGCGCGCTGCTGGACACGGCGGACGCGCAGTACCAGCAGTTGCGTGGCGGGCCGTGGGAAGATGCGGCCCTGCGCACGGTCGCCTTTATCGCTGTAGGCGGACGACTCGCCGAGGCTGAGTTCCCCATCCCCGTCTACGCCGCCCCATTAACAGAAGCGGAGCTCGCCAACATCGAGGACGCCGCAGGTATCATCCCCTCACCGCTCTTCCCCGGGCTGGAGTTCGGCGAGGACTACACGCAGTACATCCCCCGCGGGCACTATACTCGCAGCGATGCCCTGCGGGCTTACTTCAAGAGTATGATGTGGTACGGACGCATGACGTTCCGCTTGATGACAGATGATAGCAACGTGGGGCGGGCCGAGACCCGCTCGGCGCTGCTGCTGGTGCAAGCCCTGCGGCACACGCAGGTGGCAGAGCGCCCCGCGCTGGAGGTCTGGGCCGATCTTTACGACCCTACAGCCTTCCTCGTGGGGCGCAGCGATGACCTCACCACGCTCGATTACATCCCGGTGATAGACGCCGTCTACGGCGAAAATCCGTCCCTCGCGGAACTGGCAGATGACGCCAACCTAGACACTTTCATCGCTGCCACAGAGTCACTCCCTGCACCGCGCATCCTCGGGCTGGTCATTTCGGATACAGATGACGTGACAGAACAGACCAAGGGCCTGCGTTTTATGGGCCAACGCTTCGTGCCGGATGCGTACATCTTCCGCCAGCTCATCTACCGCAACGTGAGCACCCGGGCAGACCGCCGTGGATTGCCCAATGGACTCGATCTCTTCGCGGCGATGGGGTCGGAACGCGCCTACGAGTTGTTGGACATGATGGGGCATACCAACTACTTGAGCTACACGCTCCAAATGGAAAAAATGCATGCCTGGACAGGCAACCTTACAGTGGATGATTGGACAGAAACGGTCTACAACACCTGGCTCTACACCTTCTATCCGCTTCTGGAAGAACCCGGCGCAGGCTATCCCGCCTTCATGCAATCCACCGCCTGGCTCGATAAGCAACTACACACTTGCCTGGGCAGTTGGGCGGAGCTAAAACACGATACTATCCTCTATGCCAAGCAAACCTATGCCGAAATGGGTGCCGGTTGGTTCCCAACGCCGCCCGATCCATTGCCGGCACGCGGCTATGTGGAACCGGTGCCAGAATTCTACGCGCGCATCGCGGCGCTGGCAGCAATGACCCGCGAAGGGCTTGCCGCACGCAGCCTGTTGGGAGAGCAGGACGCTAATAGCCTCGCGCGCATCGAGGATTTGGCATTGGCGCTCAAAGAGATGGCGGAAAAACAACTGCAAGGAATTCCGCTTACCGAGGAGGAACAGCACCGCATCCGCTACTACGGCGGCGAGCTGGAGCATCTGGTGATGGCTTCCGCCGACGCCCCGCCGGGTGAACCGTATGCCATCCCCTACATGGATGAGAATCCCCAGGCCGCCATCATCGCAGATGTTGCTACGGACCCAGATCCCCAAAGCGCTGGCATCCCCGGGCCTATAGTGTTGCAAGTGGGGGTGGGGCGCATCAACGAGATTCACGTTATCGTCCCATTGATTGAGGAGGATGGCAGCGTGCGCTTGCAGGTCGCCAGGGGTGGTATCTTCTCATACTACGAATTCCCCTGGCCCGCCGAAGATCGCCTGACCGACGAAAAATGGCAAGGGATGTTGGAAGATGGCACTGCGCCACCGCCGCCATCCTGGATCGAGAGTTTCTACACCTCGGCAGGCGAATACCATGATTTACAAACCGCGCTCTACAACTTCCAACGGGGTTGGGTGCGCGCTGTTTTTTACCTGGATACAAACCAGGTGGCTTCTGACTCCCGTCAGTTTGCACGGGGCGCGGCGCTCGATTTCATCACTGCCGAGATAGCCGATTTGCAGGCGCAGAAACACTTCGAGGGACGCCAATGGATCGGAACCAGCTACCGCTCCTTCGACCTGCAATCCGCAAACCGGGCCGTGGTCACGGTGCGAGAGACCTGGGAAGACACGCTCTACGCCTACAGCCTCGCGGAGCATCCTGCGGTAACTTACGAGGAAAGCGATATGCAAGAAATTGGGCAGCGCGGCCCTTATACGCTGGATATGACCTATACCCTGGAGCGCACCCCTGAGAACTGGGTGGTCACACGCATCATAGTTGCTAACGCGCGTCCCGCCTGGTGAACAGATGCGGCGATTGTTTCCCGTTGCGCTGCTCGTGGCGGCGCTAAGCGTGGTGCTGTTGGCCCACCTGTCGCGTCCCATGCGGCAGGTGGGCTTCGCATGCGATCGGCAGACCTGTGGGCCCGTCGCGCCGCCGGATGACAGCGCGTATACACCCTTCACTGCGGGCGCAATTGATCTGACCGGTGACGGCATCCCGGAGATGGTGTTGCTGGAGGGCGAGACCCTGCGCGTTTTGCAAGGGGATGTCGAAATCTGGCGCAGCGATCCCGACTGGCGCATTGTAGACGTGGCGCTGGGCGACCCCAATGATGACGGACGCTACGAGATTCTGGTCGCGCTCTGGAAGCCCGATGATACGGGTGTGCTTACCAGCCATCCCTTCATCATCGGGCATCGCGGTGGCTCGATCAAGGTGATTTGGGGCGGTTCAACGGTGGCGCATGGCATTCACGAGCTGGTGCTGGCGGATGTGGATGGCGACGGCGTGACAGAACTGGTTGTGCTGGAATCGGCGCGGCCCGGCGATGGGCCAGACGTGGCGCACCGCACGCTTTCGGTGTGGGATTGGCATGGCTGGGGCTTCAACTTGCGTTGGCGGAGCGAAACCGGACGCTATTGGGGACTAAACTTTGCAGAAGACGGGGTCATTGTTGCCAACCGCCGATAGATAGCTAATGTCTCTTGCGCAGCGCGTTCCCAGGAGAACTGCGCCGCGCGTTGTATTCCACGAGTGCGTAGGTCGGCGCGTAAGTCGCTATCGCTTAGCAGGCGGCGCAAGCCCTCGCGGATCGCGTCCACGCTGGTCGGATCCACCAACAGCGCCGCATCGCCCACTACCTCCGGTAGCGAGGAGGCGTTAGCGCATAACACCGGCGCACCGCAAGCCATCGCCTCCAGCGGCGGCAGCCCGAAGCCCTCATAGAGGCTGGGGAACACAAACGCCAGCGCACCGCTGTAGAGCGCAGGCAGGTCGCCATCCGCCACATAGCCGGTGAACAACATCCCCTCGCGCGCGGGCGAAGCGTCCAGCGCAGCGTAGAAATCCTCAGCGAGCCAGCCCCGTTTCCCCACGATGACGAACGGCGGGGCTTCTCCCGTCAGATACAATGGTTCCCAGGCGCGCAGCAGGCGCGTGAGGTTCTTCCTCGGTTCGATGGTGCTCACGAAGAGCAGGTAGGCTTCGGGTAGCCCATAGCGCTCGCGGGCGGCGATGATGCGCTCCGGCGGCTGCGGCGTGAACTGCGGATCAGCAGCTTCGAGCACCACCGTGATTTTTTCCGGCGGCACGGCGTAAGCGGCAATCAAATCCTGCCGCGTAGCCTCAGAGACGGCGATGATGTGCGTGGCGCGGCGGCAATAGAGGGGCATGGTCGCGTTGAGATACCAGCGGTTGAGCCGCTTGTGATGCTCCGGCAGATGGCGAAAGATCAGATCGTGGACGGTAAGCACGGTGGGAATGCCATGCAGCGGCAGGAGCAGGTGCTCGGTGGCGTGGAAGAGTGTCGCGCCAGGAATGAGGTGGTTGAAGGAGATGCGCGCCAGCTGCCCGGCCCAGACCAGCATCCGCCAGGGCTTGTAGCCCAGGGCGACGGTGCGCGTGGGCAGGTGTTCCAGCCCAGCGAGCGGCGCGATGCCGCGCTCGGCGTTGTAGAACAGGGCGAGTTCATCCGGGATGAGGGTGTAAAGGGCACGGGCGAGGCTTTCGGCGTAGCGGCCCAATCCCGCCCGGCGATGGACGGCAGCGGAGAGGTCAAGGGTGAGCGTCATCTAATTGTGCCAGTTTGTCGAGAAAGTCCATAAAAGCGGTAAGTTCTTGATGATAAACATTTTGGACTGTATGCGCATGTTCCAGCAACAATTGCAACCGACGCGGATCAAAATCAAGCAAATACGCATTGCGGAACAGATGCCGGAACCCCCGGAGTTCGTTCAAACTGTGATAAAGGGTTGCACTAATCACTGCCGGGCGGATACCTTCTACCTGGAGCGTCATGCGTTGTAGCAGCTCAGTATGCCAGCGCGTATCATCAGTAATGTGGTTTCCAAATGTGCTGGCAATACGCTTGAATAGACTTTCAAACAAACTGTAAATCACTTGTAGGTAATAACCAACGGCAACACTTTGGGGCGGATCTTGGGGCAACGCGACAACATTCTCGAGCGCATCAAAGGCCTGTGTGATGCTCTGCAAATCGGCGCGAATTTCAGCTTGTAACAGACGTAGGGGAGCGTTCATAAAGTAATTCTCCTGTTTGTTGGATCAGGTCAGCTAACAACGGAGCCGCTTCCATGTCACGCAAATCAATGAACCATTCGGGTAATGCAGCTTCTAACACATGCCAGACTTCAAAATAACACGCCCCGGGAACCCCCTCGATGGCAATATCAATGTCCGAGCGCTGATGAAATGCGCCCGGACGCAGTACAGAACCAAAAAGATACGCGCGTTGGATGCTAGGCCAGCGCACAAGCAAGGGTGGGATGCGTTCCCGCGCGGCGCGCAGGGCGACTTCACGCGCAGTTTCGCGCTCGGCGTATTGCTGCTGCTGTCGGGCGCGGAAGGTGGCGCGGTAGGTTTGCAGCTCTTCGTCAGATAGGGAGAGATGCGCTGTTCTGTGCATTCTAGGCTCCTGGGTAGCAGGTGAAGCCTTGCTCAGCAAAGTGGACATCGAAGGTGAAAACGTGGCGCACATCAAGTGCGCGCATCAGCGTGAAGCTGGTACAATCCACCAGGCTGAGCTGGCGGCGGTTGGTAATGAGTAAACTATTGATGGCTGTTTGGTGAATTTGAGGAGTAACCCACTCAACATCGCAAGCCGGTGCGATTTTATCATAGAAATACCGGGCAAGCGCTAATCCGTGTCGGCGTTGAATGAGGGAGAAGCTTTCAAGCAAAACGTAATTGGATGTGATATAACGATGATATTGCTGTCCCCAATCGGTCCAGAGCGCCACGGACGCCTGATGGTTGGCATCTATGCTGTCTACCAGCGCGTAAAAAGCAGCGGTATCTATGAAGATTTCCATGCGCCGTAAACCTCATCCAGATAGGCATCGTGATTGGCGGAGGCATCGGAACTGTCCGAATAGTATTTGCCATCTATCTCACGCACGGCCTGCACCGCACGTTGGCGACGTTCTTCTCTGGTCAATGTGCCGCTGGTCTCTAGCCAAAAATCAACCGCCCGGCGGATGGCTTCGGCCATGGAGATTTCTTCCCGTTCCGCAACTTCTTTGATGCGGCGGGCCTGTTCCGGGGTCAATTGAATCTGTGTGCGGATCATCGCTAGCCTCCCGAAGTGTTATCACTTCTGTAAGAATGATAACATAAGGCAGGGGTGATGTCAATGCTGCGGCTGTTTGCGAGCCAGGAGCTCCTGGTAAAGCCGGTCAATCTGGGCGACCATCTGGCGGACATCGAACTCGCGGAGGGCGAACTCGCGCCCGCGCGCGCCCATTGTGGCGCGCAGATCAGGTTGGGTGAGCAGCTGCGCGCAATACGCGGCGGCCTCGTCGAGATTGCCTGGCTCGCAGAGGAAGCCGGTTTCGCCGTGAATAATAGCCTCGGCGGTGCCATCGGCGCGATTGGCGATGACGGGAACGCGCATCGCCAGCGCCTGCGGGATGACGCGGGGCAGCCCCTCCCACAGCGAGGTGAGCAGGAAAACGTCCATTGCCGCCATCATGCGCGGCACATCGCGGCGCAGGCCGGTGAGCACGGCGCGGTGGGCGATGCCTTCCGCTGCCAGCGCTGCTTCGACATCGGCGCGCAGCGGGCCATCGCCCACCAGCAGAAAGTGGCAATCAGGCAACTGGCGGGCTACTTTCCCGGCAATCCGCACCCAATCGAGCGGGTTCTTCTGGGCGGAAAAGCGCCCGACGTTGCCGAGCACGGGCGCGTCGAGCGGCAGGCCCAGCGCGTGGCGTGCGGCGGTGCGGTCTATGCTTGCCGGGTCGAACTCATCCAGTGGGATGGCGCTGCGGATGAGGTGGTACTGCTCCGCTTTGCCGATGCCCGCTTGCAAGCCCTTCTCAATGTCGGGCTGAGCGACGACGATGAGCGCATCCGTGAAGCGGGCGGTGAGCCGTTCCAGCAAGATGTACGTCCAGCGCACGGCGGGGGACATGTGCTCGTGGAAGCTCCACCCGTGGACGGTGTGGACGATGATGGGGACGCCCGCAAGTTTGGCGGCGATGCGGCCCAAGATGCCGGCTTTGGAGCTGTGCGTGTGGACAATCGTGTACTGCTCGCGGCGCATGAGGCGGATGAGCGCGAGCAGGGCGCGCGCATCGTTGAGCGGCGAGACCTGGCGCAGCAGTGTGGGGAGGATCAGCAGCGGTACGTCGCGCGCACGTACTTCCTCGATGAGGCTGCCTTCAGGGCCGGTCTGTGGACCGGAAAGCACCGTGACGCGGAAGCGCGCCGGATCGAGCAGCGCGGCGGTGTACATGGTGTTCTCCTGCGCGCCGCCGACGATCAGGCGGGTGATGGGGTGGAGGATGGGGATAAGTGCGGTGCTATTTTGATCTACCATAGGCTTGCAAAACCTTTTCGTACACGGCTAGGGTGTGTTCTGCTGTTCGCTTCCAAGTAAATTGCTTTTGCCAGGCAAAACCACGTTTTATCTGCTCGGCTCTTAGCTGAGGATTTGTCAAAAGGGTATCAATAGCTGTGGCGATCTCGTTGGTATCGGTAGGGTTGACTTGTAACCCGCCATCGCCAGTGATTTCTCTGGTTGCGGTTGTGTTCGAGGCAATCACGGGCGTCCCGCAGGCCATGGCTTCTAAAATCGGTAAGCCGAACCCTTCATAAAAGGAAATCAACATAAACAAATCGGCGGCAGTGTATGCAGCGATAAGTTCGGAAAATGCGACGTTGCTGAGAAAATGTACTTGCGTTTCCAGTTTATTGGCTTGTACAAAATCTTCCGGTGCGGTGTAATCCTGGTAGGGTTGCCCGATGATAACGAGATCATGGGTGTAGCGGCTTTGGCTTTGCGCGTAGGCTTGCAGCAGTCCCAAGTGATTTTTGTGAGAGCGACGCTCACCTACAGTTAGAATAAAAGGGCGTTGCAACCCATGCCGCTCCCGAAAAGCTACCATGGCCTCTGCCGCTACTGGCTGGAACTGGCTGTCCGCTGCCAGGTAAATCACTTGCAATGGTGACATAAGTTCACCAAACAAACGGCGCATATCCTGAGCTGTTGCCTGGGAGATAGCAATGACACCAGCAGCGCGGCGCAGCGTCTGAGCAAAGCAGAAGCGCATGTAGACACGTTTCAACTGGCTCAAGTTGGTGAAAAAATCTGGCCGTACCAGATATTTGGCGTCATAAAGCGTCGTGATCACCGGTACAGGCTGGTACAATACAGGCGCATCAAAATGCGGATAATGTACCAAATCAACGCCCAATTGTTTTGCCAACCGGGGTATTGTCCAATGTTGGCGTAACGTCATGTGCCGCTCGTTAGTGATATGCTGTATCAAATTGGGTGCTTGCCACTCAGTTACGCCATAACCGGGCCAGGGGTGCAGTCCCCGCAGCAGGTGAATGCGCCAATCACTCGCTTGTTGCCACAGTTCAGGCAACAAGGAAGCAATGTACTGTCCAATACCGGTGGGTTTGGACAATATGAGCCGCGCATCGAATAACAAAGAGGGCATGGTCAATCCAGTCCTTTCCCGCTAAGTGCCCAAGTCAGCATCCGTGCATAAGCTAGGAGCCGTTCTTGTTGATCCGCTCGATTTTGGTTTCTTAGCCAATTAAGCAAGGCCCATAATCCGCGCGCGCTTGCACCACAAAGGGCAATCAAGCGCAACCAAAAGATGGCGGAATACCCATAGTGTTTGCGAAAATAGTAAATGGCACTGCGCTGGCTATCTAGCAAGGTGCGTGTGCGGGCAAAGCGAATGCTTGCAGCGGCTTTGATATGCATCACGCCTGGACAAGCTACAAACCAGAGTTCCCAACCTGCATCTCCAGCCCGCTTACACCAATCGGTATCTTCATAAAACATAAAAATTTGCTCATCGAGTGGCCCAATTTGCGAGAGGCACGCGCGACGCACACATAACGCCGCGCCAGTGATGTTGACGACGCGACGAGTTTTGTTATCCAGAGCCGCGCGCATTGCGGACGTTGGCAAGAGGCGGAAAAGCATCGTTTGGCGCAAAAACTCGGTCCACAAGCCCGGCAAAGGCGAGGTGGAGGGTTGCAAAGAACCATCAGGATTCCATAGCGTTGGCCCGGCCATGCCGGCACGCTCGTGAGTTTCCATAAATGCAATCAAGGCTTCTAAAGCGCCGGGGCGTATTTCCGTATCTGGATTGAGTAGCAACAGATATAGTCCTTGCGCCGCAGCCAGCCCGATGTTGTTGCCACGGCTGAAACCGAGATTCTCGGTTTGGGGTAACAGGCGTACCTGGGGAAAGTGGACGCGCACCTGCGCTACGCTATCATCGGCAGAAGCGTTGTCTACAACGATGATTTCGTAGTCGAGAGTAAGATGCGTCTGAATGCTGTGCAAGCAGGTCAGCAGTAAATCCGCGGTATTCCAGTTGAGGATAATAATGGAAAGAGGGATCATACTTGCACCATCTGCTCAATAAGCGCAACGAGGCGATCAAGAGCACGGTCATCCTGCACCCCCAGATGCTCCTCCACAAACTGGCGACGGGCAGGAGCGCGGCGTTGCTGGTCGGCAGGGTCAAGGGCTTGCTGTAACGCGGGTAATACTTCCTCGGCGCTATAGGCAGCTACTGCCGCGCCCGATGCCGCATACGGAATGAGATCAGGGCGGTCGGTGAGGTTGATGGTGAGCAAGGGGCGGTCTAGCCAAAGCACCTCTAGTCCGGCTGTAGAAAATACCGTAACAGATAAATCCGCGCCCAATATAGCCGCATGTAAAGGCAAATCAGATTGAATGGTTGCGGGCATTTGCTCTATGATGGACCGCCACGCATTGATTTCCGATGTAGATTGCGCCGGGTGAGGCTTAATCAACAAATGATAATCGGGTAGTTGGCTGATGGTCGTCGCCAAAGAGCGCACAGTTGCCAGGTTAGCTTCCGCTGAAATGTCGTGACCGGCGGGTTGGCTCAAAAATAGTACGATCTTTGTTTGTGGAGGCAACCCTAATGTGTACGTTAATTCCAATGATTTCAGTTCTTGAGAGGTTTGTTGAAAGCGGGTTGCGCCAACACAAATCAGCTTCTCTGGGGTTCCGCCATGCGCCTGCAAAAACGTGTAGGCGGCTTCCCCCCATAAAGCAAACCGGTCGGCTAATGTAGGGCCATAATAGGCTGGGTCATTCAGCAACAGCCCGTGCTGTATAGTTAGCGTGGGGATGCGCTGCTGTTGCGCAGTATGCAAAGCAATACGACCTAGAAGTGGCAATGCTTCATCCGCGACAATGACCAAATCAGGTTGTAATTGCTGATAAAGATTCTCAGCCATATCTATATAAAGTAAAATTTTAGGCAAACGTGTCTCTATCAAGTCAACCACAAGCGGTTGGACAACATCGCGGGTTGCGACATCTATGGGCAATAATCGCCAGTTTTGAATTTGGCGGTATTGCCACCCCAGTTTGGCAGTAAGCCAAATGGCGTGCGCCATGCTGGAGAGGAGCTGCGATCGCGAAATGGCTGTTTCAAATGGCAGATAAGGTATCGTCAGTGATTGCAGAGGCGTTGGATCTACATCACCGCGCCGGAGCGTGTTGGTATCAGCCCCAGAAACGAGCAGGTCATATTTGCCAGAAGCTTGCAATTTGCGAATGAGTGGCAAAAAAGTGGGTAAGTGATTACGATAGTAGGGATGGAAAAGCAAACGTCTCTGGTGGAATTTTGGCGGTGAAATCTGCCGATGCTGGTTAAGCAGTGGGGCAAGCCGGGGTAAATAATAGAGGCTGCGCAATACGTTTTCCATTAAGTGCCGTGGCATTTCCAGCTGTTCACGCAGAGTGGTTGCAGGGCCGATGATTTTTGTTTCACTGCCAGAGCGTTGTGCAGCAAGGTCTAAAACGCACGTCGTAGACTTGCTTGATGAGATGAGTTGCGCGGGGCGTTGTTTTTGAAAAAAAGACTGGGTATAAGCAGTTTGGGTCAGAGCTTGCACAAAAGCTGTCGTTATATGCCTTTGCATGAGCGGCAATAACGCAATACCTTTGTAACTAAATGTGGTGGGTGAATTCAGCGCCAGACATTGATAAAGCGTATACGCTTCTTGCATAATGGCCGGATATTGGGCGCGCAGACAATCCACGCTGCTAAACTCACGCAGCGCAAAGCATTCGTTGCCTATCTCAATTTCCCTACCAGGGCGATTCAGATTGAGCCGGGGATGTTCACCAGGCAATATCGCTCTCCTGTAACACCGTATCGGCTGGCACAAGGCGCGTGGTCGTCAGTCCAATCAGGCTTTCCAGGCGGGCGGCAGAGATGCCATTACCCGGCCCTTTGGTGGTAAGCATGGCGCGGGTGATAGGGGTAGCAGGGAGAATGGGAACGGCTGTAACAACACTCTTCGCCAATTTGTGGCGAATGGGCCATTCTGCATCATAAATTTGCTTTACACCATCTCCCATAGCTGCTTCCAAAGCACGAATATCGCGCACCAGCTTCTGCAAACCAATCGGCTCCAACGACGCGGCATGATCGCCCCCTTTCATGGTGCGATCCAGTGTAAAGTGACGTTCTACCACACATGCGCCCAACGCTACCGCGCCAATAGGAATAGCGATCCCCTTCTCATGCCCAGAATAACCAACCAACGTCTGGTAGCGCTCGCGGTAAGCGGGAATGACGCGCAAATTGATCTGGTCAAATTCGCTAGGATAGGTAGAAGTGCATTGTAGCAACACCAGCTGGTCAGTATAGCGCCGCAAAGTTTCCACGGCACGGTCAATTTCTTCCAGCTCGCTCATGCCGGTGGAGAGAAAGATAGGTTTGCCAGTTTGCGCCATATAGATCAGCAATGGCAAGTTGGTCACGTCCGCAGAGGCTACCTTGTGCGCCGGTATGCTCAGTTCTTCCAGAAAATCCACGCTCTCCTCATCCCAGGCAGAGGCCATGAAAATCAACCCCTTAGCATTAGCGTAGGATTGCAGCTCGTGATAAGCGTCTTTGTCCAGTTCCAGAGCGTGCTTGTGTTCGCCATAGGTTTTGCCAAAGCTGTTGCGATTATCGTAAGCGGCATTTAACCCGGCAGCGGTCAAGATGCGCGAGATGGTGCGTTTTTGGAATTTCACCACATCCGCACCCGCTTCGGCGGCCACGTCAATAAGCTGCTGGGCAATGCGAATGTCACCTTGATGATTGATGCCGGCTTCAGCAATAATGAGGCAGGGTTGTTCATCACCGATAAGTCGTTCACCAATAACTATTGTGGTCATACAAGCACTCCTCTTAATGTTCCCGATGTTACGAAGTGGTGATAAAATGACGAGCAATTTCGCGCAACACGCCTTCCCCGCCCCGGTTGGCCGTTACCCAATGCGCCAAAGACTGCACTTCTGGAGCGGCATCTTGCGGCACAACGGCTATGCCGGCATACTGTAGACAGGCGGCGTCGTTGGTATCGTTGCCCACATACAGGCACGCATCCGCCGACAAACCATGCGCTGTTAGAAAATCGGTCAAGGCGGAGAGTTTGTCGGTCTGTCCTTGCCAGTAAGGAATACCGAGCTTCTGGCAGCGAGCCGCCACAACCGGATTGATCTCTGTGCTGATACAGGCGACGAGATAACCGGCTTTTTTAAGCAAGTCTATACCCCAACCGTCGCCCCGGTGACACACCACTGCCTCACGCCCGTTTTCATCTACCAGTACCCTGTTATCGGTCAGCACCCCATCAAAGTCTGTGACTATCGCGCGAATGGCCGCCAGTCGCTCGTCCGGCGGCGGGGTAGCTACCGTTGTCCGCCCGCTACCTGCTAACAAGGCTTCTGCCACCGGCCAATCTGCCGGTTCATCAATCTCAAAGGCGTGCAGCGGGGAAATTACATATTTACCGATGCGCCCGAAAAAGCGGAAGCGGGAGGCTAGAAAGCCAGCGACGCGCATCGCATAGACCGCGCCCACTTCCTGAAATTCTGGCTCCCGTTCCTGGCGGCGTAAACGGCGCGTGGCCTCATGGTTGATACCACACATCACGCCCGCCCGCATCTCGCGCCAGAGAAAGTAATGGTAGGGGATCATAGTAACGGCGCTGTCGTATTCTTGTTGTTGCACCAGCCGGATTGTACCATCAATATCTGCGGCAGTCATCAGCGGAGAGGTGCATTGCAAAAAAGCGAGAATGTCGGGATGATAATCTTCGTTAGCCGCAAGTGTTTCCAGCGCGTGTAGCAGCGCCGCCTCAGAGGAGGCGGTATCCGTAGCAAGTTCAGCAGGGCGCATCAACACATCTGCGCCATAATCCTGAGCGACGCGTGCGATTTCCACATCGTCGGTGGAGACCAGAACGCGGTTAACCAGGGGCGCTGCCTGGGCCGCCTCAATAGTCCAGGCGATGAGCGGCTTCCCCCCTAACGAACGGATATTTTTGCGTGGGACACCTTTGGAGCCGCCCCGCGCCGGGATAATGGCTAAGATGGTGTTCATACAGCCAACGCCTCCTGAATCAGTTGCAGATTGTGTTGTGTTACCTGCCATAATTGCTGCTGCGCCTGCCAGATTTGTGCCTGCAATACCTGGGGGGCATTCGCCACGCACTCTATCGCAGCCGTCAGCCGTTCTACCAAATCTGGCTCATGCAGATCTACGCCCCATTCCTCGTGGCCGATATCCTCCAAAAAGTAGCGTAGCTTGTCGTGCGAAATCAAAGAAATAATGGGAACGCCCTGACCAAAAGGAATCATCTGACTATGACCGCGCATCCCCACGGCAAGCGAAATTTGCTGGTAAAAAGACAGAATCTCATTTACCGGACGCCCGATCAAGGTGGTAATTTGATAAGGTACATTTTCACGCAGCAGCCAGGGGATTACATGATCACCGTCGCGGCTATGCAAGACGAGATGAATTTCCCATCCCTGATCAGCGGCCCGCCGCATAGCCCGGGCAATACTTGTGAGAATCTCATCCTCTCGCCCGGCAAAACGGAGTTGATGCCGATCAAAAGCCACATTTAGCGCCAAACGTGGCGGCGTATCTGGCGCAAACAGAGCACTCTCATAATCCGGGTAAAAATAGCGCAACACTGTTGTGGGGCAGGGTTGGTAGAAAATCTTTTCGTGCAGTTCTGGCGGCAGATAATCATGCAAGGCACAAATACTACCATAGTTACGCAAACTAAAAAAGGCGCTCTGACTGACCAATTGCGTTATGTTTTCACGAAAAACCGGGGCAAAGTCTTCCTGCCCGCGAAAACGATTATAACCAATGGCGAATACGATAATGGGAACAGCAATCTGCCGCATCAAAAGGGTAGAGCAATGCCACTGCCAACCCGATTGGGGGTTGGGATTGGTATCACGCAGTAGTAACCCACCGCCACCAATAACGATACCGCGCGCGCGCGAATTCAAGCGTTGCACTATTTGCGGTGTCACTTCATCCCATAGCGGTTCCAACCGCCAGCGATTCCGTCCCTGCACATGGTCGAATACATCGCGCACGGCTTGCAGCAAGAGCGTATCCCCAGCGTTTCCTGGCACATGCGTACCAAAATGAGTGAGGTATTTGGGCCTCATGGTCGGCAATGGCAAGCGCGCTAACTTAGGGCCAAGCACTTCTACTTGCAAACGTCGGGTCAGTCGCTGTACGCCAGCCTTGAATTCGGCAGGATCCTCTTGAATAGTGTTCACAGAGCGCCGAATGCCGCGCACTACTTTACCTATGTACCGTATTGGTGTGCGCTGCTGCCGCTGAAACCACCAATATAATTGGTGCGTTCGCCGATACAATCTATTGGGATCATCCAACGGGTAAACCATAGCTGGTGGCATTGCGGTTGATGGTACAATTTTACGAGCGATGATTTGCAGAAAATGCTCAGCAAAACCTTGCCACACCACCTCAAATCCAGCCTGTTGCAAGTACCCGGTCAATGTGTTGACGGAGAAAGAAAAAAGATGCGCGCTCCAGAAGAATTGGGGTAAATTACCGCCATAGGGCCTGTTAATACAGGGGACTTCCAGAAACAGTAATCCGTTTGGCTGTAATTCCTCGTAAACTTTACTAAGAAACGCCTTGGGGCTAGGAACATGTTCCAAAACATGAAAAGAGGCTATCAAGGCGAAAGATTCGCGTGCGAACGGTGTTGTTTCATACAAAGTAGATAAGATAGGTACATGATAAGCCGATTCACCTGCCTGAGCATAGTTAGGATCAGGTTCAATACCCTGGACACGCCAACCTGCTCCGTGCATGAAGCGTAAAAAACTACCTACACCACAACCAATCTCCAGGCAAGCACTGTCAGAAGCAAATTGTGTCAGGTCTATGGCCTGAGTTAAGGCTTGGAAACGGGCAAAAGCAGCGCGCTCTGAAAGAACGAACTTTTCAGGTGTTGGAGTATGCCCTCCTCGCGCTGCCAGGGAAAAGTTACCCTCCAGGTAGGTAGCATTCACGTCAGTCTGTGACGGGCGCGGCGAAACATAAACCAATCCACACTGTTGGCAAATGACATTGTTGATAGCCTCGTCGTTACGCCCCCGGTTGAACAATAATCGCTGCGCAGCACTTCCGCATAAATCGCAGGGGATTTCTTGTAAGTTATCAGGATTGGTCATCAAATTATACTTCCTTTGCATTCAAGCCATACTGCTACCCATGAACTTTCGGCGTATCAAAGCAACTATTTCTAGAATTTCCTGGCGTTCCCACAGTAACAAAATGAGCAAGTAAGGTAGCGAAAAGAGCGTAGCCTTAAGCATGGCTGTTATCAAGTTCGGCTCGCTGTTGGCCCAGCCCAGCCCATACAAGCCGGTTAAAGCAAGCGTCAACCCGGCTGTCAGCGCCAGGGTCGGCAGAGCAAACAACCGCTTTACAGAAAATTGCACATAGCGACGTGCAGCTTGTAATAATAGCGCCAACCCCACCAGCAGCATGAGGTTCACTGCCAGGGCTACGCCCTCAATACCCCAGATTAACCCCATCACAAACAGCGCGGGCACCATGATAGCAAGTTGGATAAGCCGAATGCGTAGAACGATGTTAGGGTGCCCAATGGCTGTGAATAACGTAGCAATAGTAGCTTTTAGAGGGTCGAGCAAGGTAAAAAGTAGCATTAGCCGAAAAGTTGTCATCATTGGGAGCCATTTTACTCCAATGACCAGATAAATAAACTCAGGAATAATCAAAGCAAGCAATCCGCCCAGATAAAAACCGGTGCGCACTAATAAAGCATTGCTACGAAAGAAAGCTTGGGATAACCGCCGAGCATCATGTTTCAATTCCGCGTAGGTTCCCGTTACTACCTGGTTGATAGGCGTTGCCAATATCTGGCGTGGATAAGTGGCAAACGTATACGCCCGCGAGTAAAACCCCAGGGCCTCCTTACCCAAGTAAAATCCGGTCCATAAATCATCCAGGCGATCCAATGCCCGTGTTACGGCGGCCACGCCTACATTTTGAGCGCCAAAGCGCAAGTAATAACGAGTAATTTGTGAAGACCAGGCAAAACGCATCCGCCAAAACGGACGCCAGACATACAACCCTATAACCATCACCAACAGCGCAACAGCGTCCGTTGCCAACAAAGCCCATACTTCTGCGCCGTGCCACGCCAGCAAAACAGCTGTGATGGCTGAGAAAATGTCCGTCGCCGCCTCGATAACGGCTAATCGGCGATGGATAACCTGACGCACTAGAATCATGCGCGGCGTTTCCGTCAATTGAGCCAGTCCACGCACCACAATCAAAAAAAGCAGTGCGGTGCGCGTTAGTCCTGTTGTGAATAACACAGCAGCTATACTATTTAGTGCGGCCCATACAAGCACAAAGATAAGGGTCAAGGTAAAGTGGGCTGCGGCTGCCTGTTCCACATCTTCCGTTTCTCGACACCGGTGTAAAAATGCCGCCCCAAAGCCAAAGGTGGCAAAAATAATGGTGAGCGCGACCCAAGAGCTGGCAAAGGAATACACACCAAAGACTGCAATCGGTAATAAACGCGCCAATATGATGGACCGAGCAAAGAGAACTAACACACTGATGATGTTAGCACCCATGTTCCAACTAACAGACACCACGCTGCGTTTAAGTAAATCCATAAGATTTCTCTATGTCTACTGAGTTCCGGAAATCTGACAAAAATTCGGGCTGCAAAAGTGAGGCGATTGGGCAACCCAACCGCCTCACGCCACACGCTTTTAACTCTATTTGAGGACGAAACGTGTTAGCTCTAAAACAAACAATGATAAAATTGGTTATCTTAACTTAAGTCGCTACTTGTTTGCCAAACCGTTCATAGGACACAGATTTTACGGACAAGAAGTAAAAAAACCGTCTGATCCGTAAAATCCGTGCCCTAAATCTCTCAATTAGTCCCGGTGGCAACTTGAGTTATCTTACTTGTGGATTTGCACAATCTCATTCCGCTGCCCCGCTTCTCGTAGCGCCAACGCTAAGCGCAAGGCGATCACCCCATCTTCCCCACTGACCGGCGAGGGCTTATCCTCAAGCACCGCAGTGGCGAACGCTTCCAGCTCGGCCTTGAGCGGCTCGTAGCGGGCGATAGGATAACGCACCATGCGCCCCTCGCTCACGCCCTTGAGCAAGCTCAGGTGTCCCCAATCTGTGCGCGCAGCATCAGCGTTCTCGTAGAAATAAAGATCCTGTGTCAAATCATCAGCACGGAGCATCCCTCGCTCGCCCAACACCACCACCTCGCGCACCTTCTGCGGCGTCAGCCAGTTGATCTCTAACATCCCAGCAATCCCACTACGAAAGCGCACCATGCCCAACACCAGATCCTCATGCGCGGTGTGGATTTGTTGCTCGGTCTCGGCGAACACGCGCACGATTTCATCCCCGGTGATGAAACGCATGATATCCAAATCGTGCGGGGCCAGGTCTATCACTACGCCTACGTCTTGAACACGAACGGGAAAAGTTCCTACTCGCCGACAGATGATTTGGAATATCCGCCCCAGCTCCCCGGCTTCGAGATGCTGCTTGAGCGCTTGAATTGCCGGGCTAAAGCGCACGATATGGCCGACCATCAGCTTGCGCTTCAGGGATGCCGCGCGTGCGATGATGGCTTCGCCCTCTTCTACCGTCGCCGCGATGGGCTTCTCCACCAACACATGACAACCAGCTTCGAGCGCCGCTTCGGCCACCAGACGATGTTCTTGCGTCGGCACGGCTACGGTAACAATGTCGGGCCGTTCACGTTCCAGCAGCTCCCGGTAGTCGCTGTACACTGGCACACCTTGCTTCCCCCCAACGCGCTGACCGATCTCGGAAACCGCATCGGCTATGCCTACGAGTGTGGTCTGCTTGAGTTCCGTATACACGCGGGCATGATGTTGTCCCATCGAACCAACGCCGATAACGGCTGCTTTTAAGATCGCCATGATTTACGCTCCCGTAAAGCTGTTCACCGCTGCGACAATCGCTTCCAAATCCGCCTGACTCAACGCCGGATGGATGGGCAGCGAGAGCACTTCCGCAGCCGCGCGTTCGGTCTCCGGAAGGCTCATATTATAGCCCAGTTCGTTGACGTAAAACGTTTGCTGATGAATCGGCACCGGGTAGTAGATCATATTTCCCACGCCGTTGGCGGTGAGGTGCTGCATCAGCGCGTCACGCCGCCCACCCTCCACACGGATCGTGTACTGGTGGAAGACGTGCCGGTAGCCCTCCGGCACAACGGGTGTGATGACGCCTTTGAGATTGGCGCTCAAGTACTGCGCGTTAGCGATGCGCGCGGCGTTGAACCGCTCCAGCTTGCCCAGTTGCGCCAAGCCGATGGCTGCATGAACATCGGTCATGCGGAAATTGAAGCCCAGCTCATCGTGATAATAGCGACGGCGCATCCCATGTTGGCGGATGACGCGACATTTCTCAGCAATGGTTTCATCGTTGGTCGTAATCATCCCCCCCTCGGCGGAGGTCATGTTTTTGGTGGGATACAGCGAGAACGTCCCCGTGCCGAAACTACCCGCACGCTTCCCCCGATATTCCGCGCCGTGTGCCTGGCAAGCATCCTCGATGATCGCCAGGTTGTGCTTCGCGGCAATTTTTATAATCGCATCCATGTCACAAACCAACCCGAACAGATGGATGGGCATGATGGCTTTGGTGCGTGGGGTAATCGCAGCCTCAATGTTGGTCGGATCGAGATTGAACGTCGCCAGGTCAATATCTACAAAGACCGGCTTGGCGCCGGTGAACAAAATACTGTTGGCCGAAGCGATGAACGTGAATGGTGAAGTAATCACCTCATCGCCCGCGCCGATACCGTGTGCCAACAGCGCCACATGCAACGCGGTAGTGCCGTTGCTGGTGGCAATAGCGTGCTGCACGCCGCACATCGCCGCGAACCCCTCCTCAAATGCCTTGACGCGCGGCCCTTGCGCAATCATGCCGGAGTCCAACACTTCCAGCACAGCCTGTTTTTCTTCTTCACCAATCAAAGGCTTTGCGATAGAAATCATTTTACTAGCCTCCAGGTATCAAGTGAAATTTCTGTAATTTGCTTGCAATGTGAACAATGGGCTTGCACCATCCAGTTCTCAGCTTTCCCTGGCAACAACCGGTGGCCACAAGGACATACAAAGCCCACCAAGCGGGCCGGATTACCTAATACCAATCCATAATCCGGCACATCCTTGGTCACCACTGAACCAGCTCCTACCATAGCCCATTGGCCGATGACGACTTTGGGCAGGATGGTGCTATTGGCGCCGAGAGCTGCGCCACGCTTGATGAGAATCCGTCCCAGTACCCAGTCATCCGCGGCCTTGAGCGAGCCGTCGGTGTTGATAGCACGGGGTAAATTGTCGTTGGTAAAGCAGACATGCGGCCCGATGAAAACGCCGTCTTCAATCTCCACACCATGGTAGATCGAAACGTAGTTTTGCACCTTCACATTATCGCCGATTTTTACCTCGAAATCTACATACACACCTTTGCCGAAGATACAGTTTTGTCCAATTTGTGCGTCCGGGCGAATCTGGCATTGATGCCAAATTGCTGTGCCCGCGCCAATTTGTGCGCTCTCCGCTACCTCTGCCGTGGGATGGATTCTTATGTTTTCACGCATCTGCTTCTCCTTGCATTAGTCCGCGTATTCTCGCGGCTACCATCTCAACCGCCACCAAATTAAAACCACCTTCAGGGATGATGACATCCGCGTAGCGCTTGCTCGGCTCCACAAATTCCAGGTGCATCGGACGCACCGTGCGCAAGTACTGCTCAATCACTGATTGTACCGTGCGCCCGCGCTCTTCTACATCCCGCTGCAACCGGCGAATCAATCGAATATCTGCATCCGTATCCACAAACAACTTCACTTCCAACAATTTGCACAGCTCCCGCTCGGCAAAGATCAAAATCCCCTCGACCATAATAATGGGCGCCGGTTCGACGTGCTGCGTCTGTTTAGTGCGCGTGTGCCGCGTAAAATCGTAAACCGGGATTTCCACCGCATGACCGGCTTTGAGCTCCTTGAGATGCTCAATTAGCAACGACGTATCCAATGAATTCGGATGATCAAAATTCACAGCTTGGCGTTCTTCATGCGTTAGATGCCCCAAGTCTTTGTAATAGGCATCATGGGGAATGTAGGCAATTTTATCTGCCTCCACCCGCTCCAAAATCTGATTGGCAACCGTGGTTTTGCCCGAACCGGTACCTCCGGCGACGCCGATAATGATAGAGCGCATAACTTCACACCTCCCCTGAAAATCTACAAATCTCAAATCTCAAATCTCAAATCTGTTTGGTAAGTGTACTGCGAACTTGAGTTCGCTCTCAGTCTGCTCACTGCTCACCATTCACATCAGTAGAAATCTCTGCTGGCGTCAGCTCTGAATCTAGTGAGCACGCTGCGGAGCGCAACTCCAGCCATACACTTAGCAACAACAATGTTAGCCCTATCCCTTGTAGTGGTGCGCCGGGATTGTAAACTACACGGGGTCGCCATAATGGATAAGGGTGCATAGCCAGATGCATTTCTTCGGTGAGAATCAGGCTACTGCTTTCAACAAGCTTCTCCGCTACCAACTCCCCACTGGCAACACGATAAATTTGCATGAGCGCTTGCGGCGGCGAGGCTGCCGGTTCCAAAACCGCGCGAAATACCAGCCCCATCGCAGGCTGGGCGTAATACGCATCGGGGGTGTGATTCGTGAGCGCCAAGCGGAGGACTTGTTGCCCTTCCCCCCGGCTCGTCGTGAGCAATTCTAAGGGATTATCATCGCTATCGCGCGCAGTAATCTCCAACCCCAGTCCGTCACCGTGCGGCAGCACATACAGGCCATAGCGACCTGTCCACAAAGTCAGCGCCCGTGAGGAGAGCGGGAGCGTCAAGCCGCGTTCCACAATCACTAACGGCTCGCCCGGCCAGCTGAGCGTCTCAACCGTTTGCCAGCCCCAGCTGATTTGCATGACCCAACCCACGATGAGCAACGCCCCACCGCCACAGCTCACCAACACGCGCCACCGGCCACGCGGCGGCAGCATGGCCCAACCGGCGCGCAGCGCATCCGCGCGCGCCGCGATTGCCAACACCAACGCCGCCAAAGCCACCCGCATCCACAACGAGGAGCGCAGCCACAGCGCGCCGGAGCGTAACAGGAGTTCATCATAACCGTTGAGCAGCAGCCGCGCCTCCGCCAGCCAGCGATAGAACGCAGCGCTTTCACCGGGCAATACCGGAGCTTGGGGGATCAATAAAGTGAGGAGAGAAATAAGGGCCAGAACGATAACCACACCTGCCAGGAACGTTCTACCGCTGAGCCAGCCCCACACACGTTCCACTGTTTGCATTCACACGCCCCTTCCACAAAAACGACCCCGTGGGAGCGGGGTCGGTGAGCCACCCCCGGGAATTGAACCCGGAACCTGGCGCTTACGAAGCGTCTGCTCTGCCGATTGAGCTAGGGTGGCTAAATACATGGCTGATTATACCTAAAAGCGTGAAACTGGCAAGTTAGCGCGTTCCACACCACACTGTAAAGCGGGCATCGCGCCCAACGGGCGTCACCGCCCTAAAATGTTCCACCAACCAGGGAGCGTATTTCAGAAAGGTGTTGGCGACCAGATACAGCCGGCCGCCGGAGCGCAACCCGCGCGCCGCTTCAGCCATGAGCCAGCGCGCTGCTTCGTAGTCTACGCCTTGCCCCTGGTGGAACGGGGGGTTGAGCAGCACAACATCCAGCGTGCCGTCGGGGACACCCGCCGCACCACAAGCGTGACGCACCGTGGCGATCGGATACCCGTTCGCTGCCAGCGTGCGCCGCGCGGCCTCCACCGCCCACACCGAAACATCGCTGCATGTCACCTGCGCGCCGCGCCGCAGCGCCGCCAACCCCACCACACCCGCGCCGCACCCCAGATCGAGCACCTGCTCGCCTGGCACGATTTCCATCCCCGCAATCAACGCCGCCGCACCATCATCCACCCCCGCCCAGGCAAATACGCCCGGACGAGTGATCAGGCGCGTGGCGACGCCATCCAGCAGCACCGCGCGCTCCGTGTAAGGGAGCGCCGGGAACGGGAAGTCGCCCGGCGGACGTTGCGCCAGCCCGGCCTGATAGCCGCCCTTGTGCGCCACGATACCCGCCTGTCCGAAGACCCGCTGTGCTTCCTGGAGCACGTGACGCACGCCCTCGCGCTTGGCCCCCACGAACCCCAGCCAGCCACCTGGTCGCAACAGCGCCGCCGCCAGTTCCACCAGCTCCGTCTGCACCTCGCGCCCACGCGGGAGATATAAGCACACCGTATCGCAGCTCTCTGCCGCCAGCCCGGCGAAATTCGCGCCTACCAGCAGTTGGGGCGCGGGCAACCGCAATGCCGTGAACGTGGCCCGCAGCGTTTCAGCCTCGGCGCAGTGCTCCGTCCACGCGGCGACCTCCGCCCCGGTTTGCGCCGCCCACACTGCTGCCCCTGTCATACCTGGCCCTAGCACACACACCCGCCTGCCTGCAAACTGCCCCACGGCGCGCAGCAACGCCTCCGTCGCCTCCGCCGCCAACGCCACCCCTGGCGCGCGCAACACCCGCATCGGCCCGGTGGGTAAGGTTAGAACCTCAGCAACAAAATCTACATCACGCCTCACGTCAGCAGCTCCACATCCACCACACTCCCCGCTGCCAGTCCGGTCACGCCCAGCGGAATCCGCACGACCCCCTCGCCACGCACCAGCGTGAAAATCAGGTTCGATTCGCCAAAAATCGGGTGCGCCCACAGGCCATCCTCACGCTCCTCTAGCGTCACGCTGATGTACGTCTCGCGCCCGGCACCGGCGGGCAGGTTCGCCGTCAAGCGCGCCCGCACGCACCCCACGCGCGGGGGCGCTGCGCCTTGCAACCGCCACAGCGTCGGCGCAACGAACAGCCGGGCTGCATTCAGCGCGGAAACCGGATTTCCCGGCAGCCCAAACACCGGTTTGCCCCCGCACACCGCCAGGATCGTCGGCTTGCCGGGCCGCATCGCCACACCATGCACCAGCACGCCCGGCTCACCCAAGCGCGCAATCACCGTCACGGTCATATCGCGCGTGCTGACCGAGCTCCCCGCCGTGATGATGAGCGCATCGGCCCTGACGAACGCCTGCGCCGCCGCGCCGTAAAGCGCATCCGCATCATCTGGCACGATGGGGAACGTCAACGGGATGCCGCCGTGCGTCTCCACCAACGCCGCGATGGCAACACTGTTGATGTCGCGCACCTGGTTGATACCGGGCGTCTGCTCCGGCGACACCAGCTCGTCCCCAGTCGAAAAAATCGCCACGCGCGGACGCCGCGCCACAACAATCTCCGTAATACCGAGCGCCAGCAGTCCGCCGATTTCCGGCGCGCGCAGTCGCCGCCCGGCAGCGAGCACCTGCGTGCCGGCCTGGACATCTTCACCCACCGGAATCACATAGCGCCCCGGCGCGGTGGCCTTCATCACCGCGATCTCGCCGGAAGCGGCAGTTTGCGTGTGTTCCACCATCACCACCGCATCCGCACCGGGTGGCAGCGTTCCACCCGTGTGAATGATAACCGCCTCACCAGGAGCAACCGAGAGCTCCGGAGCACGCCCCATCGCCAATTCACCTACAACATGCAAGTACGCGGGCAAGCCCTCGCTTGCGCCCACCGTATCCGCCGCGCGGACGGCGTACCCATCAACCGTAGAGCGAGGGAAAGCCGGCAAGGCGTGCGGCGCGATAATATCTTGGGCCAACACGCGCCCCAGCGCCTGCCGAGTGAGCAGCTGCTCTGTAGACAGCGGAACATCGGGCACGGCATCACGCAAGCGCTCCAGTGCCGTTTCAATTGTCACCAGTGTAAATAGTTCGGGCATGGCAGCTCCTCTGAAAATGGCGAATGGCGAATCAAAACCAACGTAGCGCGAAGCGTCTGCTTCGCGTGGTTGCGAACGGCGCATCTATGCGCTGACAGTTCGCGTTACACTTTCATCCAACCGCTGGTGAATCACCTGCTAATGATAAATCTCTCTGGAAAGCAAGTTAGTGTTGTGAAGTAGCGAAACAAATTCCTCACCAAGTACAGAGCGCATCTTTCCGCTGTTTGCATAATCATACTCCGAAGCTGCCAGAGCGCAAAAAGCATGATTATAAATGTACACGAGGACCAAGTTGTGGTACACTACATGTAAATGCGCGTTATATCGTTGTGGATAAAATTTCGGGCTTTATCTTGCTATACTACATACGGGTAGGTTTTGGACTTTTTCACAAACGTGATTTTAATTGTTGCTGCGGTTGATTCAGAGATTTAGGACACGGATTTTATGGATCACACGGATTTTTTCTTTTTTCTGATTCTTATCCGTAAAATCCATGCAAATCCGTGTCCTATAAGCATTCTAGCGGACAGTTGGCAACTTTTGGGTAAATCTAGTAGTTTAACAGAGACGATTTGACGGATAAGAAAAGTGTGGCATTCTTGTAC